>NZ_JBXWRP010000009.1:0-166952 GCF_059612945.1 Ruegeria sp. BHSC276
GGTTGCATCCGCATGGACACCTTCCAATCCGATCACGGGCCAACGATGCTGAGTCATTTCCACGCCGGGTCTTGGCTGGGTGAGGTCGAGTTGTTCTCAGGAATTTCCCGCCTTACCACGCTGACCACGCTACGCCCGTCGCGCTATCTCTTTCTCCCGATGAGAGTTCTTGAAGACCTTGCTCGGGAAAGACCGGAGATCTGGCGGGCGCTTGGTCACCTTGCAGCCGAACACGTTGCGCTGGCCGTGGCCGGCCTCGACGACCTGACAATCCGTGCCTCGGATGTACGCCTTGCCGCGGTCCTTCTGCGGTTGTGCGGCGCGCGCATCCCATCCGACCCGGCTGGCGTTACCACCGAACTCGACGTGACCCAAAACGAACTGGCCCAGATGACGAACCTTTCCCGATCGACGATCGGTGATCTGCTGACGGAATTCGAACGCAAAGGCATCCTCGAGCGGCAGTATCGAAAACTCGCGGTTCGACATCTCCCAGCATTGCAAGGGATGTTGGCGGTCGGTCACCCCGATACTAGGAACTAACCCTCCGCACCATGTCGATGAACCGTAACGCGCTCGGGGATCTGGCTGAGTTCCTCCGAAACACACAAACCGGCTATTGCCGAGCGGCTGCTTGGTCCGCAACTGAGACATTGCGTCTTTCGGCAGCGAACGTCCGGTGCTGAAGAAAGCCGTCATTCAGATCCAAAACTTCGAATTTTCAATCTTGAAAGGCTGCTTGACGCAGCGAAGCTGCCATCCCAATTAAACAACCGTATGGGAGATACCCTACAACGCGCTGATGGTCCCGATCGACGCCGCTTTCAACGCCAGCATCGGGTTTCCAACCTACATGATCGCGGCCTTCGCGTTGCCGCTCCTCTACGGAGCCTGACGGTTCGTGCTGGTTCATGCCTTCGCGGGCCCGGTGCTCGCGCATCTGCTCACGGACAATCCCAACGAGATGCCCGCGGTCTGGTGCCTTTTGTCCATCGCCATTCTCTTAATCGGCCTCAGCCCGCTGGTGCGCCGGCGGGTGGAGACGGAGACCTGGTGGGGGCGTGCCGCGCCCGCCGCGCAGGGGTAACAACCCGCCCGACATCCCCGCCGAGGAGAAACACCAGATGTCCACCGACCCACCGAAGCTGCGCCGCGCGCTCAACACGCCGCTGCTCGCACTCTACGGTCTGGGGGTCACGGTGGGCGCGGGCATCTATGTCCTTGTCGGCGCCACGGCGGGCGAGGCCGGATCTGACCCACTCAAGAACCGATCTTCGCGTATTCTCGGATACTTCGAACTGAACAGGCTGGCCTGTCTTGCTCTGGACGATCGATACGCAGTCTCGAACTGCTCCGGTAACGACGAGATCCGCAACTTTCAGACGAACAAGATCACATCCGCGAAGTTTGCTGTCGATAGCGAGATTGAATAGCACGAGGTTGCGCGGGTTCCCGGCGAGTTCAAGCCGCGCGCGAATTGCCCAAACCTGTCTTGGCAGGAGTGGACGTTTCTGGCCAATTAGTCGGTTCTTGTTCCACGGCGGCCGAGACGGTCTGATTATTAGAAACTGAATACTGGACATAGTGAAGTCTCCATCCAGCCCTCCCACACCAGGCATCGGCACCCTGCCAACCAGCGCACTTTACTGTCGTTGCCATCATAGAAACCGATCGCGCCCATCTAAAACATTAGTGCAACACACTCAATGGCCGCTTCTGATCAAGTCAGACGTCCGATGAAAACAAGCTAATGACCGATTCGCGGACGAAGCCGACAATCAATTCAGCTTCCGAATTTTCGGCGGAAACCAGTTGCCCGCTTTTACAATCTCTTTCGGAACATAGGCCCTGAACGTCAGCGAAAACGGTTTTCCTTCAGCGGAGGGCAGCCAATTCGCGGAAGGAAAAGAACCGTTCTCCGCCGGGGCGATAAACATGGACACACCACTATCCGCGTCCTTCTTAAGCGGCGAATAGGAGTTGAAATTGAACCTATCGATTGCATTTGGAACCACACGGTAATCGGGTAGATCCACTAAGATAACCGACCAGTATCCGTTCACTACCGCATCGGGACTGCTAGTTTCGTTGAATTCGATAACATAGGTGCTGCTGCCATCCAGCGGCTTGCCGTTCCCATCGGTAGTGGCGACGAAGTAGATTACTTCATGCGTTGTGTTCGCCCAGATCCCAACCAGATTGGCCGCTGTTCTGATCCAGTAGTCGTCGCCGTAGATGCCGCCCACCAAGACGCCCAACCAGTTGTTCTGAAAGGAACCTGCTTCGGTCACCGCAAACTTCAAAAATTGCGGAATGACGGTTTCAAGAATCGCGCCTGCAAGGGCGTCCCGCTGCGCTGGATCAGAGGCTACACGCGCCACGGCCCGAACCTTGGCTTGCATCTGTGGCGCAACCGGAATGCTATCCAGCGCCGCTGAGAGTAATTCATCTGTATGATCGAAAATCTCCACACCGATCAGTGACTGGTTATCGAAGATAGGCAAGCTTGAAGGAGTCGAAATCGCAGGTTCGCCGAGAGTGGACATCGTGAATTGGCGTTGTAGGGAAACTGCACCTTCCACATCCGTTTGCAGCTCGACCCGCGCCAGCATCTTTGCCTTTCGGGAGGGCAGCACGACAGGTACGGCGCCCTCCGGTATCTCGGCAACCGTGTCGGGCGTCACGAAGGCATATGTTCCGTAAGGGTTCAGAGGATAGTCGCGCTCGTTGATGTTGGTGACAACATTGCCCCACTCATCGCAGATCTGGACCGTATAGTAGCGGCCTTCGACCTGCGGAACCGCCAGTAAGACGGCGCTTTGATCATCGACCGCAATCCAGGCTTCGAGATAGGCTACATCGAGGTTGGGGTTCACGAAGTCGGCGGCACCAACAGGGTTATACTTGATGACGTTGTAGTCTACCCCATCCTCGGCAATGTCTGTCTTCTCTTGTCGGTCAACAAGCGCACGACCCAGCAGGTATACATAAGCGTCGGCAATCGTCGCATCGTCGAGAGGCGTTGTCTGCTGCGCAAGGGCGGGTTCTACAACAACTACTGTGAGCAGGACGACGAATGTGCGCTTTAAACTGTGCAACATGAATGGGCCTCTTAGGTTCGACTGGACCGTTTTCCTCAATAAAACTCGACTTGGTCAAGCGTGAAACATCTTCAGACCTCCGACAAACGAGTGATGTTTACTTTGTGCTCAACGCAGACATTCTCCGCGGTTCGCATTGATGACCGCGGTGCGTACGAAGCGGTCGCACACGCCCGCCATATCCAACCTTGCGGCTTACTCACTTATTTCTATGCGTTTACTTCCAAAAGTGGCCGAGTAATCTGCTTACGTTGTCAGGCTACGATCGAGGTCTTGGAATGCCGTCACGGCGCAGGATTTTGAAAAATATGATTGGCACGGTGTCGTACGCCGCGTTTACACCGGCTGTTTCCAAACCTGCACAGGCCGCTCCAAAACGAAGTGATGAATTCATTGACTACGATGCGCTAGGCATGGCCGAGTTGATCAAGAAAGGTGAAATCTCCACTCGTGAAGCAGTCGAAATCACGATCCGCAGGATTGAGGCGGTGGAACCCATCGTCAATGCGATCACGACCCGCACCTATGAACGAGCCTTCGAGAAGGCAGAAACGATCTCGGCGGATACGACATTTGCGGGCATGCCGATCCTGATCAAGGACATGATTGACGTCGGCGGCGTGCGTCGGACGGACGGGTCGCGAATGATGTTGTCGAATATCCCTGCTGAAAACGTTCCCTACATCGACGGGGTTGAAGCCGCCGGCATGAACATCATCGGAATGACGAATGTGCCGGAGTTCGCGCAGTTGGGTATCATCACGAACAACTCGGCTTTCGGCGCGACGCGCAACCCTTGGGATCTGTCCGTATCCGCTCTTGGCTCCTCCGGGGGGGCCGCAGCTGCGGTCGCCTCGGGCATGGTGCCTTTGGCCCACGGTACGGATGGAGGCGGCTCTAATCGTTTGCCAACCGGCGCGCAGGGTTTGTTCGGTATAAAACCGAGCCGGGCACGCATGCTGCCCGGCGAAGCTGGCGGCATGCACGGGCCATTCAAGACCAATCAGGCAATCAGCCGCACGGTTCGAGACAGTGCTGCGTTGTTTGTGCACACGGAAGACCCGAACGGGCCGTTTCCTACGATCGGGCTGGTCACGGGACCGTCAACAAATCGGCTCAGGATAGGATTTGCCCTCACGCTGAATGGCGGCGAACCGGTTCATCCGGCAGTTGCCGCCGCCCAAGAGAATACGGCGCAGTTGCTGCGGGACCTGGACCACGAAGTTGTCGAGGCGGCCATTCCAATAAATGCCTCCGAATTCTTCACGAATTTCAACGGCGCGTTCCTCGGCCAGTTTGGCGTGTTCTCCGATCAGGCGAGAGCGATTACTGGAACCAACGCGATGGACAGTGGTCTCCTTGATGTCTTTACGGCGAGCCTGATCGAATACGGCAGCAATATACCAGCAGACGTACAGGCGGCAGGTCTGGAGTATCTCGCGACGGTGCCGGGGCTTTTCACTCAGGTCTTCAGTGACGTCGATCTTTTGTTGTCACCTTGCATGCCCTTTTTGTCCATTGACGCGAATGCACTGTCACCCGACACGATGGTCAACGAGTCCGTCGTCAACTTTCTGCAGGCAGGTTTGTCATACACGGCACCCGTAAACGTCTCAGGTCATGCGGCCATGTCGGTGCCGCTGAACTGGGATCCGGAGACGGGTCTGCCGATCGGATCGATGTTCCAGACGGCCACGGGCAACGACCGTTTGCTCTACGAGTTGGCTTTCGAACTGGAAGAGGCGCGCCCTTGGAAAGACCGCTGGGCACCTTATTCATGCAAGTACATCCCGGTTTGATACCAAAGTACTCACCACGGGCCCGTGGGGAAAATCAATTTCATCCAAGCAAAAGGAACCAGCATATGCATTCATTTCGACTTTCTGCCGCAACTTTTGTCCTTGGGATCTTGGCTTTCGGTTTCCCACACGCTGTGAGCGCGGATGGCAATTTGTCCGATCAGAGAATGGCAGACAGCCCGGAAGCTTTGATCAGAAGTCTTGGCGAAGTCTCCTTCCTGACCCCTGAGGAAATGGCCGCGAAGAAACAGGCGGAGTTGTCCGGGCTCATCCAGCCGTTTGACATTCCGCAGACGCCCCAAATTCTGGATCCGCGCATGGATCCCCGCGCCACCATTGTGGCCCGCGATATCGGTGAATACCTCGATCATCTGACCGGTATCTCCATAAAGTCCAAGAACGACGGGAATCTGATCTGGGGGCGCATTCAGGGCACCAAATACGAGCGCGAAGCATCTGACTACGTCGAAAGCAAGCTCAAGGAGTTTGGCTTTGAAGATGTGCGCAAAGACCTCGTTCCGGCACGTCGCCCGCTTTGGTATCTTGAACACCTTGAACTGACCATCCTTGCCGCTCCCTCATTCGGGGAGGGCGAGACCTACACGTTCGAAAACGCTCTGACGAGCTACCAGTCAGCCACGACTCCCATCGGAGGGGTCGAAGCGGAAGTCATCTTTGTGGGTGAAGGCACGCCCGCCGAACTGATGGGCCGCGACCTGACAGACAAGCTTGTTCTGCTTCGTTCGCGCGGGTTGCCGGGTGGTCTCTTCCACAGTGCGCGTACAGCGTATTCGCGCATTGCAATCGGCGAATACGGGCAACCTGCGGGGGTGATCGTCTGGTCCGATGTGCCCAATGCATCGGTTGTGGCCACGCGGGTCGGGGCCATCGGTGGTGGCGAAAACCTGGGCCTCGCGTTGCCATGGACCGTGATCAACAATCAGGATGGCTATTATCTGCGCAAGTTGCTGGACCGCGCAACTGAAGATCAGCCGGTACGCATGCGGCTTGACGTTCAAGGCGAAGAACAGGGACCGGACCAACGGTTTTCGTACAATGTCTACGGCATTCTTCCGGGTCAATCTGGCAAATATATTTTGCATGTGACGCATATCGATGGGTTCTTGTACGCCCAACATTGCAATGGCGGCGGAGTGGCGATGCAGATGGCCATGGCCAAGCATTATGCCTCATTGCCGGCAGATCAACGGCGTCATGGATTGATTTTCCTTTTTGTCGGAGACCACGAGAATCCCGGTGTCGGGGCTACGGACAAGTTTGTCGATGCAAACAGGGAACTCATGGAAAATGACATTCTTGTCGTGTTGCGTCCGGAAAAACCGGGCCTTGTTCAGGAGTTGGACGAAGGTTGGATTTCGAGCGTTCCCACCAATGTCATGACGCCACAGATGCTCATGGTGACAAATCGCAGCCCGTTGCTGATCGATCTGTTTCAGAGTGCGGCGACACTCTACAACATTGCCACTATGGAGTATGTCTACCCGGAGCCGGCCAGTGATGAGACGAATTTTCATCCGCCTTACTTCGATGCAGACATTATTTCGGCGGGCTGGGCCACGGGAACCCGGTACTATCACACGACAGCAGATTATGAAAACAATCTGGTGCGACCTGAAGTGCTCGAAAAGCAGGGACGCGCTTATGCCTACGTGATTGACGAGTTGATGAAGTATGAAAAGAGCGATCTGGAGCGCGGTGGCACGCCTTACTCAGCCGAAAAGTCAATCTATCAGTCCGACATGCTGAAGCTTCTTCTTGGAAATCATTGAGGGATTGCCCGCAGCGTGTAGATCGGTCGATTTTCGTCGGCACCCATTTGTGCCCTGAAAAAAGGGTTGGGGAATTTGGCTTCGCATCGGGATGGGAGAGGTTCTCCGATGTGACTCTAGACCGCGCTTTGCTGCGGCTGCAAACGGTGCCTCGCTTCCAGCGTCCGCCATGGGCTCAACGCGGTCATCTGAGTCCTGTTGTCAGATGACCGCTTTGCGCTTCTAAGAAGGCATTGGCGACCCGTGTGAACTAGCGATCACTCCGAAGCGGATTACTCGACCACCGCCAAGGCGGTGCTGATCCGGTCGTACAAATCTTCGCCTGTCCGGATATGGCCTTCGAGGTCTGCGATCTCGTCAGGGTCGGTCTCGTGAACCAGTGCTTCACGCAGATCGTCGATATTGGCACGGAGGTCAGGGAGCTTTTTGCGCCAGTAATCCAGTTCCTTTTTCTCTTCTTTGGTCATCCGGCACGGTTTCATCGGCCGGATCGCCCTCTTCTTCCGGCGCCACAGTTTCCATCAGGGTGTCGATTTCAACAATCGAGAAGCCGGTGAGCTCTACATCAAAGTCAAGATCGTCGGACATCAGCGCTCCAAGCTCCGCCGCCAGCAGGTCCTCGTCCCAGCCTGCATTCAACGCCAGCTTATTGTCCGCCAGCACATAGGCGCGTTTCTCCGCCTCGGTCATATGATCAAAGCGCAAACACGGTACGTTATCCATACCCAGCAACTTCGCCGCCGCAACCCGGCCATGCCCGGCAATGATGGTGCCATTTTCATCGATCAGCACCGGGTTTGTGAACCCGAACTGATCAATACTGTCAGCAATCTGCCGCACCTGTTTCTTAGAGTGTGTCCGGGCGTTGCGCGCCCAGGGTTTGAGTTTCTTGATTTCTACTGTCTCGATAGACGCCATGTTCAGGCCTCCTGTCAGCTCATGTGCGCGATGATTATTTATGCCAGCAGCAAAACAACTGGCGCTATGTATGGAAATGCTCGCACTAACTCGGCGGAGACGCAGCCGCGATGATGTTCGCGGACAACGAGGCCGCATAGATGCGGCGAGCTTAGACTCCCATCCGGGTGACGCATCCTGTCGAAGGCATCGTGTCCGTCCGGGTTGGTCTCATCTTCTCTTCGTTTCTCGAGCGACGGTGCATAGCGCAGAATCGCCCAATGAGAACATAACATGAACAATCTGATCCGCAAAGAGCTTAGGTGAGTTAACTGCACATTGCCCGGCGTTGCCACGACTACCCTGTTCCCGCCGAAATCATCCCTGTTCATTCCCGGAGCTTCCCTGTTCGCGATTACAAAATTCCCTGTTCTTGAAAGAACAGGGAATTGCCCCTTAAACCCCTGTAATAATTTATTTAATCAGAGCAGAAATCGCCGGAATTGGCGTTTCCGTGGCCAAAACTGAGGATTTTCCCTGTAAATTCCCTGTAAACAGGGATTCTAATCCCAGACCGGATAGCCGAAGACTGCAAGCACAGCCACCCACTCCCTAAGTTTCCGCCGCTGAGAGTTTGCCGCAGAATTACGGCGTGCTTCCGGGCACTTGTGTCGCGCTGCCACCCACAGAGACCGTCATCACATAGCAGAACGGGCCGATTTCGGGCCGCAGTCTCAGTTTGCATTTCCGGCGGTACGAGTTTGGAGAGGTTTTGAAAGCGCGCGGTTACAGTTCAGCAAAGCGCTGGCACTGCTCGGTCCAGGATGCCGGGACACCCGACTTGATGAGGTAGTCTGATGTCAGGCCATCGGGCTGCGTCCCATCGGCGATCGCGTCGAGGACCTCCGGCGCGAGCAGCGCGAGATCGACCACGTCCTGCACCCGGCGTCTGGAGACGCCTTCCGCATCGGCGATTTCGCTGAAGGTTGTCCCGTCAAGAATCATCGCCAGCCAGCGCTGTGCCTTGACGATGTTCTGCACCAGTGTGCGGTCGATCTCTTGTGGCGCCTCGCCCAGATGCAGTTTCAACTCCACGCCGCGCCGGCGCATCCGGAATGGGGCTTCTAGGGTGAGTCCCGCTCTGTTGATCCGATCCGGATCACAGGCGAGTACGGTGGCAAGCGCATTGCGGCTCAAGGTGATGGTCAGTTCTCCCTGACACAGATCGACCCGGACGATGAGGGAAAGGCACTGGCCTGTATCGAGCGCCTGCTGAAGTCGTTTGGCGGTTTCGGCCATCTCTGCCGCGGACATGCCTTCGAGTAATTGGGCGGCGATACCAGGTTTGGCCAGATATTTGCGGATCAGGTCGGCCAGCAGGGTCTCCAGTTGCTCTGCCGGCAGGCGCCAGGCGTTCGGATGGGTGTGGCTGCGATCCGTTACAAGCCTGCGGGAGATGTAATAGCGCAACCGCCTGCCCTTCTTTCTGCTGTGGCTGGGCGTCAGCCGATCACCCGTTTCATCAAAGAGCTTTCCGGCCAGAGGCGACAGCGTCGCCTTGCGCGGCGTCCCTCGGACTTTTTGCGCCTCGCCCGCGAGCATGTCCTGAACCCGGTCCCAGACCACCGGAGCGATGATCGCGGGATGCTGTCCGTCGTAGACCTGCTTTTTGTGCCGGATGCGCCCGGCATAGACCGGGTTTGTCAGGATGTGATGGATGTGGCCCCGATCGAACGCTTTGCCGCCAGAGATCGTGCCATCGGCCTTCTTCCGAGAGCGCGAGCGGAGACCAAGCTCTTCCGCCTGCTCCCGGACGGTGCGGATCACACCATGCTCAAGATAGAGTTCATAGAGGCGCCGGATCGTCGCGGCTTCGTCCGCGTCGATCTTCAGTGTCCGGCCATCCGCCTGGTAGCCAAGCGGCACGTTGCCGCCCATCCAGAGACCCTTGCGTTTGGACGCCGCGATCTTGTCGCGGATGCGTTCCGCTGTGACCTCCCGCTCGAACTGCGCAAAGCTCAGCAGCACGTTGAGCGTCAGCCGTCCCATACTGGTACCGGTGTTGAAGCTCTGGGTGACTGACACGAAGGACGCGCCTGCCGCATCCAGCCGTTCGACGAGCTTGGCAAAGTCCGCCAGCGAGCGCGTGAGCCGGTCGATCTTGTAGACGACGATCTGGTCCACGCGCTTCTCGTCGACCGCCTGCATCAACCGCTGCAGCGACGGGCGCTCGAGGTGCCCGCCGGAGATGCCGCCATCATCATAGCGATCCGGCAGCAACTCCCAGCCCTCGTGCTTCTGGCTTGCGATATAGGCTTCGCAGGCCTCACGCTGGGCATCGAGAGAGTTGAAGTCCTGTTCCAGCCCGTCTTCAGAGCTCTTGCGGGTATAGATGGCACAGCGGATTCGGCGCATTACTGCACTCCGAAGAAACGCGGCCCGGACCAGTGGGCGCCGGTGATGTGCCGGGCGATGGCGGACAGGGACCGCCAGGTCCTGCCATCCATGACATACCCGCCCTCGACCACCTCGACCTGATAGGTGCGCCCGTTCCATTCCCGGACCAGGTGGGACCCTGGCTTTGCGCGTGCGGGAGTCGCCTTTCCCGATGCGATCTGGCGCAGTTGTCGGGCGGTCTTTGCGGAGACGCCGCCCAGCACCCGGGTCTGCACCTCCCAGATCAGCACCCGCTGCATGAATTGCGGTGAGAGGTATTTGGGCGGCGGACGCCCGAAGCTCTCTCTCCAGCGGTCAAGGCATCCGGCGCGATCGAGGGCTTCGATCTCGATGATCAGGCCCGCCACCTTTTCCATCTGATCCGCGCTCATTGCGGGCTGCCGTCTTTGACAAGACGATAGACGGCGCCTTTATCGCCATCGCTGCGGGCAATCACGTGCCCGGCCTTGCGCTGCGCCGAGATCGCGGCGCGCACTGTATGCGGCTGCCAGCCGAATGCCTTCTGGATTTGTGCAATGGTCGCGCCCGACTTCCGGGTCAGCAACTTGCGCAGCTGCTCCTGCCGGGTCAGCGTCTTCCGCGCGGGCCGCGGACCTGCGTTAGCAGAAGTGATGTGGGATTTGTTGGGCATGGTGGTTCTCCACTCTTACAGCGCCGGCCGACCCGGCGCCTTGTACTGAGTGGAGCCCGGGCGTGCCGGGCTGCGTATTCGCACGGCCAGTACCGCTCCAGGGAGTGTGGAAGTCCAGTAAGAAGTGTTACACTTTTCCGCTTAGCACGCATTTGATGGGTGATTTGGGCGGGAAGCGGATGTTTGCCACAGGTGCGACCTCCTTCAATCACCCATCATCGGCCCGAACGAACTTGAAGAGCCTCCTGACTTTTTAATCTGCAATCTATGATTGACTCCCCTCTAGGCTTTTGATCCAAATGTGTGAAGGGCGTGGAGCCTAGGTGAGGCGCGTCCTACCCGGCCTTTATGGGGTCGATGACGTCCATTTCGGGAAACTGATTTGGCGACAGTGGTTTGAGAGAACTACTGGACGGTATCGGCGATCACAATCGTCGTTTCCCCTTACTCTATGCGCCTCACCGACATTTCACCGACATTTCATGGATGAATTGATGCGGAACGAGATAAAATTTGAAATCAAGCGCCTCAGTAAAAAAGCCTTCGACAAAGATCGAAAGCAGGCGGAAAAAGAAGAAAAGTACAGAGAGAAATTTGAGCGGAGGACTGGGGGTGTGGCAGGTGTTCCTGCAACGAGAGCGCGGACACCGTTGCATCGCCATTTCGACCCTAAACACTGCAAGCGCAATGCTAACGCCATCGCCACTGCAATTTGGCACAAGATCCTTGATAAGAACTACGATCCCGAACCCGCACTGATATTCGAACTTCCGAAGCCAGACGGATCAAAACGGGAAGTTACTGCGTTTGGGATACCGGACGCGGCAGTAGCGAATGTTCTTCTTCGCCGAACAGTCAACCGAAACAAAAAGAGGCTTTCACCAAATTCTTACGCATATCATCCAGACAAGAACGTTTTCGATGCAATTCTTGCACTTCGTGATTTTGACAAGGATGGCAAGCTGTTTGCGGTTCAAATTGATTTTGAGAAATACTTCGACAACATTCCCGCTAGCTATCTCAAAAGAAAAATTTCTGATCGCACCACAATTAGCCTCACACCTCATGAGCGCCACGTTTTTGAAGCGTTCCTTCACCATCGCTTAGGGAATTCGGAAGCCCATCGAACATCGACCTTCAAAAGAAAGGTGAAAGGCACACCTCAAGGCTCCTCTGCATCACTGTTTCTAGCGAACCTTGCCAATCATGACTTGGACAGAAAGCTTTCGGCCGAGTCTGGAAAATTTGTCAGATTTGCAGACGACGTAGTTGCCATTTGTGGCAGCTACGAGGAAGCGCAACGCTTAGAGCGTTGTTTTGATCGGCATTGCTCGGATAGCGGACTAATCATCAATCGACGAAAGTCGCCGGGGATCGCGGTTATCTCCGACTATCCACATGAAATTCGAACGATAAACGATTTCACCTACTTGGGTTACGGTTTCAGGGATTCCGGCTTGACCATGCCGGACAAGACCAAGCGAAAACTTCAACAAAAGGTTTCTCGCCTCATCAACATCTATCTCATCAACTCCCTATCTCACGGCTTCAATACGAAGCGTGCCAACCGGCGAAGAAAATACGATTGGGACTTGTTGGGGCTAGTTTATGAGCTTCGCCGGGGCTTTTACGGTGGATTAAGAGAGCAGGATATTCGCGATTTTTTATACCACCAGGGAAAGCTAAAAACGATGCGCGGCCTGATGGGCTTTTATTGCCTTATCGAAGACCCGCGAGTTTTGAAGGACTTAGATGGTTGGGTTGTCAATATTGTGCGCCGCGCGTGCGTAGAGCGCAGGCGTATTCTTAGAACGAAGTATGGGAGAAACTGCCCAACACCATCCAACGAAGAGTTGATACTTGGAACTTGGTTTGATCAATCCGCGTGGCGCGACGAGAATGATACTGCCGAGGATGTTGAGGCGATCTTTCCTAGCTTGGTTCGCGGCTGGCGAGCAGCAAGGAAGCATTTCTTTACCTTCGGATTGGAAGGCGTGCAGGCACCGGGATATGACTCGTCATTCGACGTTTCATCGCTGTTCGACGCTTTCGACTACTGATCACGAACAGCTTTTGAGTGGCACTCGCCTGATATGTGCGTCGATACCACGAACCGAAGCATGTACCCGAAGGACCTCAGCCAATAGCCGCGACAAAAGCCAGGGCGGTCACCAAAAATTATCAAAGGAACCGCTATGGCGGATCTATTGTTTTGCGCAAAACGGCTTGACTGGGACGGCCCCGTTACCGAAGTCCTGAGCCTAATAACCAATCAACAATAGCCTGTACGGCATGGTCATACGATTATGTCCGTAAAGCGCATCAGCGACTGAGCATGCATTCGAATAGTCCTTACTCGAGGTCGCTCTTCCCCCAGACTTATATCGATACTGAAGGGGTACAGCCAAAGCCAGAACGTCAACTTGAACCATAACCAATGCCTGTATCAAATCTCTGTATATGGCATTTCCCATCCAAGCCCGTCCTGCTTCAACTTCAAGACCGCACCTCCATGCAGGGTGGAAGGCATCTATTTCATATTGAAGATCTGGCGTGCCATTTTCGCCGAAGAAAACCGGTCGTCTAACCTTGTCTTCCGCTAATTTTCCCTGCTCAACCTCAAAGCCGATTTCAAGCAGATGGGGTCGAATTTCAGCTAGCACACCATCACTGGTCAGGCCCTTTTCAAGTACCGTAGTTCCTACTCGATGTTCAGCTTCAGTGAAGACGCCAACAAGCTGGCTTGTGAACTCCGGCGGAGGCATGGTTCGCGGGAAGCTAGTGAAGCGGATACCTGACATTCTTTCTCCTAAAGTATTTGTACACCTATGAATTTTATCCAGCGCAGCGACTTGACGGAACGTTACAGCGGTCAAATCAGCAACTGCTGCCGCCCCCGCAAATCATGCACCAACTCGAGGAACCCTCTGACACTCATCAGCCACGCGCGCTGGTCAGATCGATAGGTGCTGTGCAGAGAGGCAGGCAGAACCAGTTGCAGGCCCGCGTTCTGCATCTCAGCGGTCTGAATTTGTGAGATTGCCGGTTCGAGGGTGAGCAGATGCTTGGTCTGGATCCGATCCGCTTCCGCAAGAACCTGCCGCCACCGGTCTTTGCAGCTTGTTTTCACCGCCAGCATCTTGAGCTGATCTTCGGGATACTGCTGGTCGGCATAGTCATCCTCTCCCGGGAACAGAAAGTCCGCGGCGTTTCGTTTTTCGGTTGTCGCTTCGCGGGTGTAGCTGATCGCGTGTGCCTGCAGGATAGCTTCAACGTGATGGCCAAAAGCGTAGCCAGCGCGTGATTTCCGACGGTTCTGTACGCTTAACGAGAAATCAAGAAAACCGTCGACGTCGGCCTTCTCGCCCTGAGTGAAGCCTGCCTTCAGCCTGTCGGAGACGATCTCCCGTTCCAGATGTCGGAAGAGAGCTTCCTCGTGCTCCATCCAGGCTATTAGTGACCCATCCGGATCCTCCAGCGGATCAACACTGGGAAGCGTCTCCCGGGCAAATAGCGACAATGGCACTGTCCCGGGGAATTGCCTCCCGAACCGCTCAATCAAAAGCTCAAAGGCGTCGGGTTCAGGCTCCTCTACCTCAATACCCATGTCTGCCAGAACGTTCCGCGCCGCGAGGCCAAGCTCGACGGCATCATCGGGCTCGAGGCGACGTGCAACAGACCTTCCTTCAGACAGCTCAAGCCCAAACAGCCACAAGAGCTGTTGTCCAATGGTTGAACCCTTCGGCGTCACCAGCACCATCAGATCCCCGTCTTTTCTTCGGGCAATCACAACCTGGTCTCCAGCCCGCGCACGATGGACAACCGGCTCTGACTCTGCCGCGTAATAAAGATGATATTCAGGGCTGCGTCCCGCCTTACCTCGCCGGACATCACTCCAGGTGCAGAAGGACTCGAGGCGGACCGGTTCAGCCTCTTCATCGTCCTCAAGCCAGTAGAAGGTGGCCGGAAAGGTCTTTTTTTCTGCCGGCGTCCCCAGAAACGCCCGGAAGCCGCTGACGCCCTGAAACTCATGCTGGTTTGAGCGCTGACGGTTGATCTCGACCTCTGTGAGCACCTTGGCACCAGCGCCCTCGAACAGATCTGCCAGAGCACCGAATTTCACGGGGAAACCTCCATGGCATGACTTTCGGAAAATCCCTCAAGCTCAAGATCACCATCAGACGTTCTCAACCAATCTGCGACTTCACCCAGAACCGTGTTGAGAGGTTTGCGCATGCGACCTTTAACGGCGCATTCCCAGATGATCCCGACCCGCCAGCCAGCCTCATGCAACGCATCGATTGCGGACTTATCCCTCCCGACATTGGCCTCGATTTTTTCGCGCCAGAAGTGTTCCCGCGTCTTCGGCCATTTAAACAGATGGCAGTTGTGGCCGTGCCAGAAGCATCCATGAACGAAAAGAACAGCATGATACTTCGGGAAGACGAGGTCAGGGCGCCCGGGCAATTTCCTATCGTGCAGCCGAAAACGGAAACCTCGGGCATGAAGCCCGCGGCGGATCATCAATTCCGGTTTCGTATCAGCCCCCCGTATCGCCGCCATGTTTCGGCTGCGGGTTGCTGTGTCATGAACGTCAGCCAACTCTGATTACCGGGTCCACCTGCTTGCTTGTGATATTCAGAATATGCGGATGCATAATCCGTGCAACCTCTGCAAATACCGGCACGGCGACCGAATTGCCAAATTGCTTATACGCCTGCGTGTCAGAAACCGGGATACGGAAGTCCTCGTCATAGCCCATCAGGCGGGCGCATTCCCGCGGCGTCAGGCGGCGCGGGTTCCGACCCTCACCCCGACTGACAAGGATCTCGGATCCATCCTTGTAGTAGCGGGCGGACAAGGTCCTCGCGATACTATCGCCGTGCACCAACCCAAAACCAAAGCCATTGCCCTTCGCCCGGTGCTTGGCTGCATAGTCCTGCAAGTACTTCCAGAGTTTATCGGTCAGGGTGTATTTGTCGCTCACCACCGCGTTATCGCCGACCGTGTAATGCCGCTCAGGAACTTCGTCTCCATTCTCGGGGTGCAGGATATCGCTCATGACGCGATGCCCGCGCTGCGGCAGCTGCATGTCGTCGAAGGTAAATGGCACATCCTCGCGGAAACCCACAATCACGATGCGTTCGCGATGCTGCGGAACAAAATGCGCCGCATCGATGATACGCGTCTGCAGAGTATAGCCCAGTTCATCCTCAAGCTTGCGGCGGATCACCTCAAAGGTCCGGCCGCGATCATGACTTTTAAGGTTTTTCACATTCTCAAGAAGGAAAGCCGCCGGGCGGTGCGCCATCAGGATACGCAGCACGTCGAAGAAGAGCGTGCCCTGGGTTTCATCATCAAAACCATGCAGTCGGCCCAGCGCGTTCTTCTTTGAAACCCCTGCGATCGAGAATGGCTGGCAGGGAAACCCTGCCACGAGCACATCATGATCGGGGATTGCGGCTGCGTCGACCTCACGGATATCCCCCGCGATCGGCCTGTTGTCAGGAAAATTCGCCAGATAGGTCTGCTGCGCGTATTTATCCCATTCTGAGGTGAACACACAGCGCCCGCCCACGCTCTCCATGGCCTTACGCAGCCCGCCGATACCGGCAAACAGATCGATGAAGGTAAAACCACCACTGCTATCAGGTTTGCGCCGACGATCAACTTCCAGCTCGAGCAGCCGGATTATCCCGTCCCGAGGCTTCTCTTCGCCCCGGATCCAACGGTAAATATGACCCTCTGAATAATCGAGATGCTCTGCTGCCTGGGGTACCGAATAGCCTGCCTTCCGGAGAAGGATTTCAAAATCCGTCATCTCTGCTCACCACCCTGGGAATTTTTCTGACACTATGGCGGGACGTCGCCCCCTCATCAAGAATATTCTGCGGACATATGGTGTGTTTTTTCCAAACGCCTACCCTATCCAGGGCGCAAAAGAAGACAAAACAAGAACGTTTTTTTGCGACATTTCGGCTATTTGCGAAGGCTAAAAGGGGAGAAATGGTGACATGGCAACGGATACGGGCGCATTCCAACTGATGGCACTGCGGCACCCGGTAGATACTTATCACCCGTACGTGCCGTACATGGCTGTGGGGCGCTTCTCCGTCAGCCAGATGAGGAACTGGGACAGGCTGTCGACCTGATCGTCATGTCTCGCTTTAGGGAACCGGACGACTTCGTGCTGGAAGTCTGCCAGCCACCGCGCTTCCCGCGGGATGCTCACCTGCCCGCCTTCGATTGCCAGCGTTACAGACATCATCCGGGTCTCCTTGTCGAGCTTTGGCTTCATCCCGCGAATGCTGCAGTACATGGTTGGCTTCAGCTCCTGGATCAACTGAATGCCCGAGCCTGCATGTTCAATCAGGATCAGGTCGCACTTCCAATTGTCGGCCTCTCGCTGGACCTGCCGTCGAAGGTCCGGAAACTCCAGTTTCTCGCGATACACATCGAGCAGCCAGGCATTTTGGCGGTTCTTGACCAGCCATGTTGTGCAAACAGAATAGTCGCTCGCTTCATAGGCTGTTGAGGCCGTATCCCAGCTTTGAACAATCAGGTCGCCGGATCGGCGCTCGGGTGGGGTTTCGTGTCGCTTGAACCACGCCCATTTGACAATGCCACACCCGAGCGGAGCCGGCCTCTGCTGATACTGCGCAGCAAAGACATAGCTACCCAGTTCTTCGCGACGGCGCTCGAGCAGATCGCCCGGCAATCTTTCAGCATGCAGAAGGTCACCCTCTTCCCGGTGTTTCTTCAGGCCGCTGCCGATTTCAACGACCATCTCTTCTTCGGCAATCGCAGGGAGATTGAGATGGATCCAGCCACCCCGCCTGAGCAGCATGCCGGCCAGATCGTCTTCGTGCACCCGCTGTTGTATCAGAACAATAGCGTCCCTGGCCGGGTCATTCAGGCGGCTCAGCAGAGTCGAGCGGAACCATTCAATAACCGCGCTGCGCTTTACATCGGAGTTTGCGTCTTCAGGTTTGTGCGGGTCATCGATCAGGATGATGTCCCCTCCCCGGCCCGTCACGGCCCCGCTGACAGAGGTCGAGTATCGCCCGCCACCCAGCGTGGTCTCAAAATCATGTCGCGCCCGCCGGCTCTTCGAGATGCGCGTGCCCGGAAAACACGCGCGGTACCAGGGTGCCTGCATGACCTTCTGGCAGTCCAGCGCGAGCTTTTCTGCGAGGCTTTCCGCATAAGACACGGCGAGGATGCGTTTCTTCGGGTGGCGGCCGAGATACCAGGCAGGGAAAGCCACAGACGCCGATATTGACTTCAGCGACCGCGGCGGCATCGTGATGATCAGCCTGTTAATCTCACCATTTTCAATCCGCTCGAGGTGATGTGCGATGGCCTCAATATGCCAGTTATGTAGGAAAGAGCCGCCGGGGTCGACCGTGCCGAAACTCTTCTCAATAAAAGCCGACAGATCCGTCCGCAACATGGCTTCGAACGCTGCCAGCTCGATATCTTCAATCGTCATCTTGCTCACCCTCCTCAGCCTTATCCGCTGCCTCCGCGAGCCGCTTTTTCTGCATGTAGCGATCCAGCATCTCCTGATCTCTCGTTAAAAGCCGGCGGGTGGCATTCGCACGCTCCTCGTCTTCGACACGATCCGCAAGCGGCACGATCTGAGCAAATGCGCGCATATCGCCGCTCAGCGCCTTTGCAACAAGCCGCCGGAATGCGGCCTCACGGGCGGTAACTTTCGTCCTGCGCCCGCCCGTCGACACGATAAGGCGCTCCTCAAGCACTTTCTTGATTTCCGTGCTGAAGTTTCGCCGTCCCTTCGGACGACCCCTCGGATTGCCGGACTGACCCTTTTGAAACCGCGTGTGCTTTGGCGGTTTGCCATAACCGACTTCATAGCCATCATCGCTCATTGGACCGCCTCCTGCTCGAGATCATGCAGGACACGCCCATCTGCGCAGCGTATGGGCTCATCCCCCGTTTCGTCGCGCCAACGGCGGAGGATGACATCGACATACGCCGGGTCGATTTCCAACCCGTAGGCGCAGCGACCGACGCGTTCCGCGGCGATCACCGTGGCGCCGGCGCCGAGGAAGGGATCGAGAACGATGTCACCGCGTTTTGACAAGTCGAGTATGGCATCCCGGATCATCGTTACGGGCTTCGCAGTCGGATGTGCTACCAGCTCCTTCATCCGGCCCTGGCGGAACGTGTTCACCCCTGGGTAGGACCAGACATTCGTACGGTTGCGACCAAATTTCCCCAGCCGGACGTTGTTGCGGTGCTGGTGGCGTCCCTTGCGGAATACGAACACCAGTTCATGCTGCGACCTGTAGAGCGAGCCCATACCGCCATTTGTTTTCGCCCAGACGCACAGATTCAGCAGGGCATCAAAAACTTCGGTTCCGGCGCTGTGAATCTCCCCAATGTGACGCCAGTCCATGCAAACAAACCAGACCGCGCCATTCCTGCTGTGCTCTGCGCCGAGCTCAAAGGTTTCTTTCAGAAAGGCTTCGAACTCTGCCGGGGACATTTCTCCGGATGCTTCGTGAAACTCACGGTGCTTTGTCTTTCCTTTGCCGCAGACATGGCCATCAATGACGAGATTGTAGGGCGGGTCGGTGAACGCCATGTCCGCAACCTGACCATCCATGAGCAGCGTGTAGTCATCCGGGTTCCTCGCATCCCCGCAGAGCACCCGGTGTTCGCCGAGCCGCCAGAGGTCCCCGCGCCTTGAGATCGTCTGCAGAGACCGGTCCGGTTCTGCAACAACATCACTTTCCTCGGGTACCGACCGCTCCTCCTGATGTTCGATAATCAGGTCGATCTCGCCCACGTCAAACCCGGTGGCCTCGATCTCGAAATCGAGGGTCATCGAGGAGAGATCAGCGAGTTCTGCAGCAAGAAGGTCGAGGTCCCAACCGGCATTGAGTGCGATCTTGTTATCGGCAAGCATCAGCGCCCGCTTTTTCGCGCCTGACAGACCGACAAGGCGGATGACCGGCACATGCTTCATCTTCAATCGTCTTGCGGCTTCCAGACGCGCATGGCCCGCGATGAGTTCGTTGTGATCATCAACCAGCAGCGGGTTCGTGAAACCAAAGGACTTTATACTCTCAACGAGCTGCCGGATCTGGCCAGCGTCGTGGGTGCGCGCGTTGCGCTTTGAGGGAACGAGGTCGCTCAGAGCGACGTATTCAACAGACAGAGACATTGCGTCTACTCCTGGATGCGTGCGCAGAGAACTGCGCGAAGCGGCATTCATGACAAGCGCCCGTGAGGCGCGGTTTATGAAGTTGATCGCAGTCGCTTCATCCAAAGCTGACTGCACAGTGCTCTTTCCAGAGCGTGCCGCCACGGGCCCATCCAGGCTGTGGACTTTTGCAAGCGTGCGCTACGGCCATCCAGCCAGTCCCATGAACCCACTTGCGAATCCGGGGACACTCACAAAGACAGTGAATCGAAATGATCAATCTGCGTCAATACTTTTCCGGCAGAACGCATGGATGGAAATCCACTTGCAGCCCTGGCCTGAATCGAAGCAACTTGAAGCTGAATCGAAAAATCGTACTCTGGCCCAAAAAACCTCTCAGAAACGCCGCGTGCTGAACCGCGACTTCGAAAAAACAGGCAACAAAAAACGTCCGATAACTGAAAGACGAACTTTGAAGGGCATATGACCAAAACATCTCCACAGATAACCGCTTTTCAGAAACAAATCCGAAGCTTGCTTGCGACATCCAATAGTGTTGCGGATGCTGCTCAGCGCGTCCGACAGGACATTGAAGACATTATGGGGGCATCTCTTTCTCAGGATCAGATTGATGCGCTGAACGCAGCGAGGAAACTGGTCGAGGAAGGTTTGAAGCCAATCGAAGTGCTGCAGCAGCATTCCATACTGACGCCACATGATCGGTGGTACACAGGTACAGGCGTACACTCTAAGCACTGGCCTGCACTTCGCACATTCATTGCCGAAACAAAGGGCTGGGGCGAGGAAACCGCTGAAAAGATCCACGGGTCCTCTGACGAAGTTGTGTCACTATTTGCCGACCCTCGAAAAACGAAATTCCAGTATCGTGGGCTTGTTGTCGGGTATGTGCAGTCCGGAAAAACCGCAAACATGACTGCCGTAATCGCAAAGGCCATCGATGAGGGCTACAACATGGTTGTTGTGCTCGCCGGTCTGACAAACAAACTCCGCCAGCAGACACAAAGAAGGATGGAAAGCGATCTGGTCGCTCGCTATCCGGATGATTGGTTGAGATGGACGAGCAGCGACGATAACGGGGACTTTCGGATTCCCCCCAATAAATCATTCGCAACACCGACTCCCGGCCTCGTCCAACTGTGCGTTCTCAAGAAGAATGTGTCGCCTCTGAAGCACTTCATCGAGACACTGGAACGCACCCCGGCCTCAACATTGCGGCAGCTAAGGGTCCTGCTGATTGATGATGAATGTGATTCAGCCAGCGTGAACGCGGCATCCAAAGAACTGGACATGACCGCAATTAATGAACGGATACGCACGATCATTAAGAAGCTGCCTGCTGTGACCTATGTGGGATACACGGCAACGCCCTTTGCCAATGTACTTATCAACCCTTATCCGGAAAACCGCGACGAACTCGACGACCTTTATCCGCGAAATTTTATTACTGCTCTGGAACGCCCTGAAGGCTACTTTGGCGCAGAACAGCTTTTTGGGCGAGATCCGATAGATGCTGATGAAATCCAGCCTGATGAAGAGGGCTTGGATATGATACGCGAAGTCGCGGAAGAAGAGCTGCCGTTCCTCCAGCCACCGTCGCGGGCCGAAAAGGATGACTTTCACCCTAGTATGACGCCAAGCCTTGAAGAGGCCGTCTTGTACTTCATTGCATCATGTGCGGCGCGTCTGGAACGAGGGCATGGCGACAAGCATATGACTATGCTCATCCACACATCCGTCTACACCATTCTGCACGATCGGGTTTCGGCGCTGATCAAGGGCTGGATAGAAAAGCACAATGATGAT
This sequence comes from Ruegeria sp. BHSC276, assembly GCF_059612945.1. NCBI lineage: Bacteria > Pseudomonadati > Pseudomonadota > Alphaproteobacteria > Rhodobacterales > Roseobacteraceae > Ruegeria > Ruegeria sp. BHSC276. Next base: position 21,672 of record NZ_JBXWRP010000009.1, read on the forward strand.
CTACGTGACGCCAGCGGACCGATCGGCGCACGCATGAAAGAGATTTGGGAACGAGAGGCAAACCGACTTCCCGCCTCAATAACCAATGAAACATCAGTCTGCTTCGAAGATCTGTGCCAACACATAGGGACTGTCCTTGAAAGGATCGAAGCAGCGGTCGAAAACGGTTTCAGCGAAAATCGCATAGACTATGAGAACGGCCCAAGAATCTACATCGTCGTTGGTGGTACGGTTCTCGCGCGCGGTCTTACGCTTGAAGGCCTGATGGTAAGCTATTTTCTGCGAACAACGTCGCAATACGACACTCTGCTTCAGATGGGTCGCTGGTTTGGTTACCGCCATGGCTATGAAGATCTGCCTCGTATCTGGATGACAACAGAGCTACGCCGCTCTTTCCGTATGCTCGCTGGTGTTGAAGCGGAGATCAGGGCCGACATTCAGGAATACGTAAATCGCAAAGTGACACCGATGGCTTTTGCTGTCCGCATTCGCTCCATACCCGGAATGGCGATCACGGCAGCAAGCAAGATGCGGCATGCCCAGGTATGCGACATCAGCTATGCCGGCCAGCATATCCAGACTATTCGGTTTGATCATAAAACTTGCACTGTGATCGACGGTAACTGGTCTGCCGGGGCCGAACTTCTCTCAAGTGCTGAAAGGCTTGGAACTCGGGATACGAATTCGGAAAAACGTCTCTACCGCGGCGTGCCGGCCAGTCTTATCAGCCGTTTTCTGAAGAACTACAGTGTTCACGAAAGCCACAGGGAATTGTCTTCTTCCCTGCTTCTTAAGTACCTCGACGAACTGGAGGAAACTATTAACTCCTGGAATGTGGGAGTTTATGAACCAAGAGGCGGGCGCGAAAGCGAGAAGGCCTTTGGCGTTGCCGGCCATGCTCGTCTGACGAACCGTGCGATGATCGATGATAAAAAACAGGACATGGCGGACATCAAAGCCCTTATGTCAAAGCGTGACATATTGTTCGACTGCGACCGTGATCTGCCAAATGACAGAGCAGATGACTGGTCAGGTCTCAAACAGTGGCGTCAGGAATGCCTTGGACCAGTTCCCTTACTTCTTCTGTATGCCATTGATCGCAACTCGGAGCCCCAACGGCCATCGAAGTACCGCACTAAGCTTGACGCGTCAGGTGATCTGCTCGGCTTTGGAATAGTCTTCCCGGGCTCCGAGGATGGAGCAGGTGGATATGTGAGTGTCCGGCTGGAGGCCCCCTCCGGAGATGAACTCGAGTCGCTTGATGAAGAGGTGAACGAACGGCAGGAGGCTGGAGATGTCCTCTGAGTCCGGCACCCCCGAAGAGGCGTGGTCACGCCTGCGCAAAGGTCAGCATGAAGCCTATGGAATATCTATCCCAACTGTAGCTTCTGATGTCGAAACAAATAACGGAGCGGTGCGGCATGCACTCGGCACGGAAGGCGAAGCACGCCTTCTGGTTCCGATTGGCATGCATGAAAAATTGAAATCATTCAGCGACAGTCCTTCATTGCGTGTGTCTGAGGCGACGTACCAGCAAAATGGTCAGCCGATCCGGTTCATTGACATGACCTGCATGGCACCCGAACTGGACAGCGTGTTTTCGGAAGTCGGCGAAGAGCTGTTGAAAAGAATTCGGAATGGCGCTCCTGCCCAGAGTGCAGTCCGGTCAACCCTGCATGATTTTCGCTCACTGCTACTGCACCCTCCTTCCAGGGAGATAAGTGACAGTGAAATTACTGGCCTTGTGGGTGAGCTCTTGGTTCTTTGCCGACTACTGCGGCTTAATTCGGAGGCCACCGAAGCATGGAGAGGTCCGGAAGGCGAACGACATGATTTTCGGCGGAACAATCATTCTCTTGAAGTAAAGACAACCAGCCGGATTGCAGATCACTCAGTAAAGATATCTGCGATCGATCAGCTGGATCCACCAGGCGGAGGACGACTGCATCTGGTCCATATCATTCTGGAACGGGACCCAAGCGGCTCGGTAAGTGTCGCTAAGCTCGTTGAAATTGCAAAGTCTCTGGCCGCCGACCCGGAAAAGATAAGAGAGCGCCTCGCGCTGCTCGGATGCTCTGAGGCGGAAGCCGAAAGCTGGAACCGGCTTGCCTTCTCAGAGGAAGCAACAGCCTATTTTGAGGTTCGCGAGGGTTTTCCCAAAATCTCTTCGTCGTCTTTCACTTCCGGAGCTTTGCCCAACGGTATTACAGCTCTGGAATATACTATCGATCTGTCACTGGCGGCCGACTTCTGCATCAGCAGCGACGAAATCATGAAAATCGAAAAGACTATTGCCGGATAATGCTACCTGATCTCGTACTCCATTCTGAGAACTATTCAGCCACTGGTGGACTCGCAGCTGAAGGGTTCAAAAAACTACTCGGCACACCGGGCCTCGATCTTCTTCAGACGGTTGTCAGAGAGGCCACCCAAAACTGTTGCGACGCAGCAAAACTCGGACACGGCCCGGAGATTCATTTCAGGCTGAGACGGCTGACAGAAGCCCAGCTTTCAACCCTCCGTCAGCATGTCTTCAAAGGCCTCCCTGAGCCAAATAGCTCCGGTGAGCCGCTTCGCGAATTTCTTGAAAAAGAAAACCCCTGGGTTCTCGAAATCTGTGATTTCAACACAATTGGACTTGCCGGACCGACACGCGCCGACCGGGTTCCGGCAGGCAATGTAGAGACAGACTTCATCGATTTTCTCAGAAACGTCGGATCCCCACGAGATACCGATCAAGGTGGTGGAACATACGGTTACGGCAAAACATCGCTTTATTTGAGTAGCCGCTGTTCAACGATCCTCGTAGACACCCAGACCAGTTTCCTTGACCGGGATGTACGCCGGATGTTGGGTTGTCACCTTGGGTCAGCGCATGAAGTTAAAGCCGCAGATGGCAGCTCTGAACGCCGCACCGGCCGGCACTGGTGGGGCATACCTTCTGAGGACGGCACAATTGCTGATCCCATCGAAGGTGAAGATGCGAGGACCCTCGCTGACGCATTGGGTTTCTTGCCCCGCTCGCCTGAACGCACCGGAACCACGGTTATGATAATCGATCCGGTTTTTCTCGGTGAAGAAGGTGTAGCTCCCGAGACACTTATGGGAATGATCGGCGAGGCGCTGTTGTGGTACTTCTGGCCGAGAATGCTGGCGGACACCAATCCAAAGAAAAAAATCCGCCTACACCTGGAACTGGACCATCAGCACTACACGCTTCCCAAGCCCGAGGATTTTCCGCCACTCGACAACTTCGCCGCGGCGATCCGTGAACTGCGGAACGAAAGTTCATCTGTACAGGAAATCAGCAGCAGCCGGCCCAAAAAGCTTCTCGGAAAGCTGGCAATACGCAAAGGCGTACGTGCGCCGCGGACGCGCCTTACCCCTGAGGAATTATCGATAATACCAGAGACAGCGGCTCATATCGCCGTGATGCGACCTGTCGAGCTTGTTGTCCGTTACTACAAAGACGAGCCTTTGCCTGATCCCCGCGTTGAATGGGCAGGTGTGTTCATCAGCGATGGCGACCCGGAAGTAGAAGCTGCTTTCGCCTCCGCGGAACCTCCAGCACATGATGATTGGCAGCCAAATATTTTGCCAAAAGGTGCGCGACGCACATTTGTTAATGTTGCGGTTACTAAAATCAAAGAAGCCGCGAAGGAAGTTGCCGCGCCCTCCCTTGGCACACAGAGTAAAGGCGACGCTGGTCCTTCACTCGCTCGCGTATCAGGGCAGTTCGGTCGATTACTCGATTCAGCGATTGGGGGTGGTGCCGGTCCTGAGCGCCGAAAGCCTTCAGCAAAAGCCACTCGGAAAAACAACCGAATTTCTACACCGGTTTTCCTGAAGCTTGAAGGTCACGGAAACCAGCGTATTGCAGTGTTCGAAACCACTGTGCATCACGATGGAAAACACGAAGAGTTAAAAGCTGTAGCGAAACCAATGCTCGTTATGGACGGCGGTGCATCAGCAGATGGCGCGTGGGCCACAACCGCACCGGAAGTGATTTCATGGACCCGACCCGATGGCACGGTTGTGAGTGAGACGGATAGTCTGCTGCTGCGTGGATATTCAGGTGATCTGGAGATACGAGTATCCATTCCAGAAGATAGTGCAGTGACTTTGAAGGCGTCTCTGGAAAAACCTGAAGGAGAAGCAGCATGAGCCGCATTGCTTTTCCGTTCTTAACACTGGGGCCCGACGCGATAGAGAGTACAGTCTGGGAATTGGTTTCCGATAATGGAAAATCAGTCCCGCTCCAGAAATACATCGAAGACTGGGACTACCTTCGATCTCTACGCTTAAGGCGAGTTCTGAAGGTCAATCGCGAAATTGCCGCTGTGCATCTTGGCATTCCGGAAGCGGATCTCAGATTGAGCGCTATACTCCGCGTAGGCACTGGTCCAGGAAGCCTTCCTCGCGCATGGATACGTACAAGGAAAATCGAGCCTAAAAACGCTGAAGAAACCTACGAGGAATTCGAGATCGACGAGTTACTGCCTGGGTCTGAACTGTCCGGCCGGCTCATGCTTGAAATCTCGATACTTTCGTTCAGTGTTACGGACGCTGCGGAAAAGCTCGCACCAACTATCAGTGGCGCGAAAGTCTGGAATAGTGAATTCAACTTATTGCTGGAAGGAACCGAACCACGATTCCCAATGGAGACTGTCAGTTTTGAAAGGCTGTTCCCTGGCCGACCACATGCCTCTTCGCTCTGGTACCTTCACTGGTCGCCAGGCAGCTTTCACAGAGATTTTGGTGGAGCCGTTCGTCTCTACATAAATGCCGACCGGGAGGATTTTCTGGACCGGCTTACAGCAAATGACCCCGTTGTACTTCAAACCATAATGGCGGACGTCATGACGCAGCTAATTTCTCGAATTGTTCGTATGGACGAAGCCGAAGAGACGATTGGCCAAGCCGAAGATGGAACAATTGCAGGCTATGTGGGTAGCTGGATAAAGCTTGCTTTCCCCGGAGAGAGTATCGAAAGCGTCCGCAGCAAGCTTGATCGCAGACCAGGGGAATTCCATGCCGCTGTTCTTGCGGCCGCAGAGACAGGAGAGCTAGATTGATGACTGTCATCCTCCTCCCGCGCCTGAACCAGATCGCCGTTGATGCAGTACTCGATGAAAAGGGGGACGAGCTTGATCTCAAAACTTCCCTTGATTTCGTAAGCCAGCTCCCGGACACCATGAGTTATGCGGCTAGCGGCGGCAGCCCTGTAGAGAAGGGGAAAATACCTGAGATACGCCTGTCACTTCTAGCTTCAGCTGAGAAATTTGGATTTCCCAATCGGGCTGCCGCTAAGGAGAGAGCGCTTTTTGACCTCGAAGTGACCAAGTATCTCGGAGAAAATTCTCTCTTCTCTACGCCGGATGCGCTTCGAGACGATGTTTGGGCTTTCATTGCCACCGTGGTCGCTCCGGACATCGTTTCTTGGAGATTCAGTGCTTCGGCGCGCGAGCGGTTTCACGGAGGTGTCAGAAATGCCTTTCAGCGACTGTGGTTGCGCGCGTGGTCTTTGGACCGAGGAGAGAATGCCGATGATCGCTGGGGATTAATCAGCGAGCTGACAGAAGATGCTTTTGTTCAAATAGTTGAACGCCCATCTATTGGCGGCGATCGTCGTATCGCGCTGGCACTTGCCGAGGGCTGGGTGCGAATGTCGCGACGAGTAGGTCGCGGTGCGATGGAAGCTATAATGAGGCGTGCTGTGATTGCTGTCCGACTGAACAATCAAATCCGGATGCTTTCTGCCCTGGACGATGCTTCGCTCCATGCCGCTATCGATGCGGCATTCGAGCGAGCAAGGAAAAGTCTGAACATCGACCCTTCAGGGCCTGTTGCGAAAGAAGAGCAACCAGATAGTGAGCCGAAACGTCACGAAACGGTCGCTTCCGACATCCCCTCTGCTGGCAGAGGCTATGAACCGAACGCCGGGTCGAACGCTTTCTCACGAGTCTCATCGTTTTTAAGGCGACGCACACAAAAAAACGAATGAGCTTTACCGCGAATAGGGTTGAGGACGCACCTTGCGATCGAAGGGCACCGTCCGGAACGGGTTGGCCTCCAGATGCCCCTCATAGACCACCCAGTCGAGGAAGTGATTGACCTGCGACCAGATGCGCCGCTGGGTTCTGGCGGTTATCGTCAACGACCCCCGAGACGAGTAGGTAACGAGTTGGTCCAGGGTTAACCCCCGAGTCCGTTCCGACTTGCCAATCATTGGAGACAGTTGAGCTATCGCTGACAGGAACTCTCGCCCCTCTACCCGCGTCAGGCTGCAAACCGATCGGTCACCATATCGGCTCGTGAACAGCCCGACGGAGTATCGGACCGACTTGAACCCGCTGGGTCGCAGTTGACTACTGCGCTGGGCAAGATAGGCGCGGCTCAGGTCACGGACCGCCACCTTTACCGGCACGACGGGTCGGGTGAAGGCAGACCGCTCCAGATTGCATCCAGAGTCCTCCAGAGTGGCCCGGAGACGAACGAGAGACGACTCCGGTTGATCCACCCAATCAGGAACGTCAGCGGTGCTCTCTGGGGCAGACAGAGCTTCTTCTGCCTGCGATCGAACCTGCTCCACCAGTGTCTCGAACCGGACATTGACTTCAGCGGCTCGGACGCGGGCGGTGTTACGATCCCCGGTCTTGAGGCTCTGCTTCAGCGCCTGAGCGCCCAGCGCGAGAGCCACGTCAACGGGATAGTTGCGTCTGTAGAGCCACGTGTGGCCCTTCAGATAGGCATAGCGAATGTGAGCAGACATTTGTCTCCTCCTTTCAGATTTGAAATGTGGGATGGGATCAGTTGGTTGAGACGAGTCGAACGATCATCTCGAGTGCCGGTTCGCCGAATGACCCAGCCAGAGGGCCGGTGACAGCAAAGCCCGTTACGCAGTCTTCGAACACCTCTTCCACGCGGAACAGATGTTCAGGGACGTCATCGAAGGCGCGGATGATCACGACGTCACCGGGGTTCAGCTCCAGCTCAGTCATCGTGGGACCTCCACGTCCAGAGGACCGCTAGCAGAACCAGCGCCGCGACAGCGGGATGTGACCGCGCAACTACCCAGAGCATCGTCGTCAGGACGGCCTTGGGTGGTGGGCGCAAAAGAAAACCCCCGACGAGAACGCCGAGGGCAGACAGGTACTTCATGGATCAAACTCCTGCAGTTGCTTCTTTATTTAGATGCAGGAAGTTGCTCGGTTTCTGGGGGAGCGGACGTTCAGGTTTTCTGCGCGGATGGCGGGTGAAAGTACGCTCCAATTGTCCAGATCGCGACAAGTCTTTCCTGAGTTTGGAAGTTTGAGGAGTGGTGTCCCAAATGGTCTAAAAACACCAAACATTCCCGCAAAGGTTAACAATGCGTGTTGTTGGATCGTGAATGTGCACTCATCTTGCCATCTGGGCCGTACAATCTCTGAAAAACACGATATCCTTATGCGATCAGGGCTACGAGTGCTAATTTTTAACCGTTGTTTTTGTGCGAGTTGAATATGGTAAACCTGAGTAAATGGAAGCTATTCCAAACAGAAAGTAATCTCTCCCAATATGTCTCAGTTGGGAAAAGCTCTCAAACACCTGTACGAGCTTTCTTTGAAATAGCTGGACCAGTTTTCGTTCTTTTAGTTTTGATTGCCTACGCCCTTTATAGTGCTTCTGCAGCAAACCTTGCATCGGCCCTTATCTGAAGCCAGTTAGCTTCGTCTGAAATGCGAGGGCTCTGGGCGTTTGAAGAGGTTCCAGCGTCAACGGCTGCTTTGACTAGGGCAGACGTGGGCGGAAAACATGGCAATGACCGCTTTGCGGACAAAGCTGCCACCCGGAACCGGAAGACGAATAGCCGATCTTGGCGAGCTAAGGATCTCGTAGGACTTACGCTTTCCAAACTGCCGATACGGCCAGTGCGGGCATAGGGACCTGATACTCGTTCCCAATCCGAAACTCTTCCAATTGCGAGTCCCAAGCAGCGTATATTTCCTCCAGAATGTCTTCAGCCTGCTTATCGAGGATCACAGCCGCTCTCGCAGCGAACCTCCTGAAGTGTTCGGCGAATTGTCCCTCTGGCGCCTTGAACACAAGGGGGAGCCGAACAATGGATACCTCATCAAAGCCGGTTGTTTTTAGCGCGTTTCGCATGGCGTCCTCTGAGGACAATGCAAACGGCGGCGGTGACGGTGGTACAACTGTCATGTTTGCAAGACGCTGCATTGTCCCAAAGACGATCCGAAAAAGCGGAGATTCCGGAGGCCCAATCCAATGGCTAAGGGCCACGCGACCACCGGGTTTCAAAACCCGTGCAATCTCTTTGAACATCGCCTCAGTGCTACCGACATGCATGACCCCGAACGAGCAAATCACCGCATCATAGAGATCATTGTCCTTCGGGATGGCTTCCGCGTCGCCAACACCGAACGGCACCGTAGGAAAGGCTGCCTTCGCTGCGCCCACCATCTCACGGGAGACATCTAGGCCTTCGGCAATCGCGCCCAACGCGCTTGCAGCGCCCGCGGCACGCCCGGTACCGCAACACAGATCGAGAACGTGCTTGCCGGGGGCTGTTTCAGCCATGGCCAAAAGCGTGGGGATGGCTCCGGTCGTCACCCGACCTGTAAAATCGTCGTAAGCTGCCGCCCGTGCGTCCCAGCCTTCCTTTTCTGCAAATTTGAATGCTTCAAAAGTCATGAATTTTCTCACAATGTTTCGTAAGTTTCTCCAAAATGCTGTGAAAACTAGCGCCGGGTTAGGGTCAGTCTGGCCACAACAGGGCCAATTCGGCCATTGGTTCGACAGGGAGGTGACGGAAAATGAACGCAAGGGATTTTACGGCCGATCCGCTTCGGATTGACGTACTTGCAGCAGAGAGTTGCCGAGGCGCCATTCTCTACGGCCTGTACGACTTGCTGACCTCTGTTGGATCAGCATGGTCTTATCTCACTGAAGGGACACCTACGCCGCCTATGACGCGGGTCAGGGTCGTCGCAAGAACCAAGGAACCATTTCGCTGCATAAGCGGTGTGCCCGTTATGCCGGACGCGACACTAGATGAAGCAGATGATGCAGAGATCATTTGCCTGCCCAATTTCAGGATCGGCATGCTGACCCCGCCAAGGGACGTCCTCGGTCCAGAGATTGACTGGGTGGTGGAACAACACGCCTCCGGAGCGCGGCTGGCAACCGCGTGTTCAGGTTCTGCACTATTGGCGGACGCTGGACTTCTAGATGGTGAAGAGGCCACAGCGCACTGGTCCATGAGCGAAGTATTTCAACAGCGCTACCCAAGGGTGGACTTCTGTCCAGATCGTACACTTACCTTCGCAGGTGAAGGAGACTCGATCGTTATGTCGGGCGGCATGGCCTCTTGGCAGGATCTCGCATTGTATTTGATTGCGCGATATATCGGCCCTGAGCACGCAGCCAAGTCGGCCCGGTTCTATTGCGTGGACCCAAAGCCAGATGGTCAGCGGCATTATGCGGCGCCCATGAGACGCCTGCAAAGCGAGGACGCCATCATCCAAGATTGCCAGACGTGGCTTGCAGACGGTTACACACAGAGTGACGCCGTCGGAAGCATGATCTCTCGCTCGGGCCTCCCGCGACGCACCTTCGATCGTCGTTTTCGCGCTGCGACCGGATACAGCCCCAAGGACTACGTACAATCCCTGAGGGTCGAGGAAGCAAAGCAATTCCTTGAAATGGATGGCCAGAGTGTTGATGCGATTTCTGAGGCGGTTGGATATTCGGACCCGCGCGCCTTCCGCCGACTATTCAAAAAGATGACCGGTCTAAGCCCTGCAGAGTACCGACGGCGCTTTTCCAGCAAGGGGTTTCTTTCTGCTCGTTGAAGCGACGAGAGGGGCGGTTACGTCTTTGGGCTGCGCGCGGCCATTTTGCGTCCTGCCACGAAAGACCGGTTCGCTAAAGCTAGTGGGAAAATTCCCAAAAGTATCCCCCCCCCAAATTTCACCTTGGGCTCCGCACCCGTAGCTAAGGAATGTTGATTGAAATCCGCAGGCCTCATAGCCTGTCCGCACCGACGTGTTTTCCGGGGGGTGGCAAAATGATGCCAAGAACTCAATATGCCAAGAGCGACAACGTGCACGTCGCGTACCAAGTTTACGGCGAGGGTGCGAAAAATCTCGTTCTTGTGCCTGGCTTCGTATCTCAGATCGAAACCTATTGGGAACATCCTGGTTTTGCAAAATGGCTTGAGCGCGTAGGGCAATTTTCAAAGGTAGCCATGTTTGACAAGCGTGGGACAGGCTTGTCTGACCGGGGTGTTGCGGTGCCAGACATGGATAAACGAATGGATGACATTCGTGCCGTTATGGATGCCGCCGGAATGGAAACGGCCTACGTTATGGGAATTTCCGAAGGTGGTTCTCTCGCTTCAGTGTTCGCTGCATATCAACCACAACGCTGCGACGGTCTGGTCCTCTACGGAGCATTTGCACAGTTTGAGTCCTGGTTTCCAACCGAAGAGGCTTTGAACCAATTGTTCGAATATGCGGAAGAGCATTGGGGCAGCGGCGCTGCGCTCCCGCTGTTCTGTCCGGATACAGGCAGTGATCCATCATTCATGGAATGGTGGGGGAAGTATGAAAGAACGGGCGCATCGCCGCGTGATCTCATCGAAATCATGAAGGTGAACAGCCAAATCGACATCACGGAGATTCTTCCGACCATAAAGGCGCCGACGCTTGTACTGCACAAAACAGAAGATGCCCTGATCGACATCGAAGGAGGCCGAACGCTGGCGAATTTGATCCCCGGCGCCAAAATCATTGAGTTCTCGGGCAGGGACCACTTTGCATTCGTCGGCGACGAAAAAGAACAGATACTAGGCGAGATCGAAGCTTTTGTTACGGGCTCCAAGCCCAAACCGGTGTTCGATCGGGTGTTGGCCGCAGTCGTCTTCACAGACATCGTAGAGTCCACTTCACGCGCTGAGCAACTAGGCGATGAGGCGTGGCACGCGACGTTGGCACAGCATGACGCGGCAGTACGGGAACAGCTAAAGGAGTTTCGTGGGCAAGAAGTTAAGTCTTTAGGTGATGGATTTCTGGCCACATTTGACGGCCCCGGGCGGGCCATCCATTGCGCAAAAGCGATAGGCGATGCTGTGTCCAAGCTGGGTTTAAAGGTCCGCATTGGGGTTCACACCGGCGAGGTAGAGGTATCAGCGGACGACGTACGCGGAATTGCCGTGAATATTGCGGCGCGCATTGCCGAGCTGGGCGAAGGCGGCGACATTGTTGTCTCCAGAACGGTCAAGGATCTGGTGGCAGGATCCGGGCTCGACTTCGAAAGCCTTGGAACACGGGACTTGAAGGGGCTGTCTGAAAGTTGGCAGGTCTACAAGGCTGTTTAGAAATCTAGCCTTAAAACACACCCCAAGCTTTGTTTCAGACTTTCCTCGACGCAAAGCAGATCGGATGAGATCTCAGGGTTTCATTCTGGCGTAGAAATGCCACCTCGGTTAGCCTCTGTGAGTGGGGGAAAGAGAATGGAACGTAGGCTGTCTGCAATTCTTGCGGCGGATGTAGTCGGATACACGCGCCTGATGGGCGAGGACGAAGCCGGCATTTTGGTGTCTTTGCGCTCCCATGTTGAGGATTTCATTTCGCCCCTCGTCTCTGAACACGGCGGACGTATCGTGAAGCTCATGGGCGATGGTATTTTGGCCGAGTTCCACAGTGCCGTCGGCGCCTTGCAGTGCGCCCAGAAAATTCAGCAAGGCATGCAGTGTCGAAATGAGGAGATCGAACAGCGGCGGCGCATAAGATTCCGTATGGGTATCAACATTGGAGACGTGATTGTAGAGGGCAACGACATCTACGGCGATGGCGTTAACATAGCCGCTAGGTTGGAAGCATTGTCTGACCCTGGAGGCATATTGCTGGCCCAGAGTGCCTACGAACAAGTCAAAGGTAAGGTCGATGGCGACTTTGATGATCTTGGCCGCAAGACACTGAAGAACGTAGCCGATCCCATTCGTGTCTTCCGATTCCAAACCACTGAAGGGAATGTCGGAGCACCCTCACTGCGGTGGAAATTTCATGCGGATGGCAAAGTCGTCGCGAGCGCCGCTGCGGTTTTCTTGTTGATTGCTGGCGTGGTTTTCTGGTGGCAACTGAACTCTGCTGTGGAAGCGGATCGCCGCAATTTCCAGCTGCCCGACCGACCTTCGATCGCGGTTCTACCGTTCGAAACCTTCAGCAGCGACGAGGATTATCGCTATCTAGCCGATGGTGTTTCGGAAGACATCATCACACAGCTCGCGCGAAATGCGGAACTTACGGTGATGGCGCGATCAGCGTCATTCGCCGTGGCGAACAAGACCGACGATGCAATTGAAATCGCGCGCGAACTTGGTGTGTATTATCTGCTGACTGGGAGCGTCCGGCGGAGCGAAGATCGCTTGCGCATCACTACGCAGTTGGTGGACGGAAAAAGCGGAAACAACGTCTGGGCCGAGGCATATGACAGCACCGCGGCCAAAGTGTTCGACACGCAGGACGAAATTGTCGAAAGAATTGTCGGCTCGCTTTTCTCGGAGGTCCGCGAAATCGAAAAAAACGCAATCCTACGCAATCCGCCTGAGAGCTTGGATGTTTACGAACTAGCCCTGCGAGGCGTCGCCAGAAAGCACCGCCTGAACCCATCGGACTCCGTTCTGGCTCGCGAAGATCTGGCCCGCGCCATCGAACTGGACCCTGACTATGCACCGGCCTGGTTGTACCTCGGATGGGTGGAAGGAATAGCCATCGCATTCGGTTGGGCATCGGATCTTGGTCCGTCGGACCTGCCAGGGGCAATTTCCAAAATCGAAAAAGCGATTGAGATAGATCCCACGCTGGCGACGGCGTACCAAGCCCTTGGCATTCTTCGTTCATGGGTCGGCGACACCGAAGGCGCGCTGCAGGCCGCAAAGAGGTCTGTTGAGCTTGGTCCAGGAGATGCAGACAACATTCTGTTTCTTGGCCGCGCCTTTGCGAATATCGGAGCGTTCGACGTGGCAGTCGAAACGGCCCTTAAAGCCTTCGCACTCAACCCAATCAGGCCAAGTTACTACGACGCCGCACTAAGTCGCGCACTTTGGGGGCAGGGAAGTTACGATGCATCGCTTAAGGCGGCGAATGACTGTCTGGCAAAAACACCAGGCTATTCGGCTTGCCAGGTATTCCAGGTTGCCAGCAACATAGGCTTGCAAGAAAAGGACAGCGCCGTACGCTCGGCGAAAGACCTTTTGGATTTGTACCCCAACATGACCGTCGGGGTTGCCGTTGGGGGTATGGGCTACGCCGGTGCCCCTAGCGCCAACGCGATATTGTCGGAGCAATTGTCAGCAGCGGGATTGCCCGACTGACTGTAGTAAGATCTGTCACCGCGAGCGTCAGCTTCGGGCTCGATACGGTCATTCGCCGTTGCCCGCTCGAACGTCCGCTTCTGCGCCAACGGTCAGCCACTTCATCAATGTCAACAAACGGTCGTCAGCCGGTCGGCCTACCCGCGCTCGAATTCAATAGTAGCGGTTCACTTGGCGTTGCATCTGGGTGCAATGACGCAAGATACGCACAACTGGGTGTATCATGGTTACTGCGTGTTCGGTGCGAGTGTGCCAGGTATTTGAAGCCTTACGAAGCATTGCGACCTCCCATTGATGACCTTACGTTAACCTGGATGAATGAGAGGTACTGTGAACTGGGACACAGAGCGCCAGTACAAGTTTCCGCCCCGCCCCCCACCAGCACCAGCCAACACCCGTCAGCCCCCGGAACCACTCGTCAGCGGTCTCGTCAGCACCAGTTAGCGGTTCTCTAGCGGTCTAGTAAGCTCTGTCCCGCCAACGGCAGTGAACGGTCGTTCTAGCGGCCCAAATGCCCGTGCTCACCCTCGTTCCGCCCGTCGCTTCGCTCAGCAGAATGCCCCCGAAACCGCCCCAGTTTCACGGGCTAGATGGAAAAGTTGATAGGTTTCATCGGACGGCAAGGATTCCTACCACCCCAGCCATTCACTTCCCTTAAATGAGACGGTTTGAGGTTCACGGCGGATAGTGGCGTAGTCGCAAAGGTTTGCGCGTGAGTGGATTTAGGGCAGACCAAAGCGCCCCCCTCAATACGGCCGCATATTGCAGTCCACCGAGCACAACAAAGGCGAAAATCTCAAGGAGGTAGTAGTAATAGACTAATCCCGTCTCGGGACTGTCATAGGCCACCCAGGCCAGAATGAGGGTCAACGCAAAAAGCCTGACCTTGGCGGCGAGCATAATGCCCTGCCGCTCTTCTTCAGCGAAAGCGGCGGCGTTCCGGTTTTCTAGCCGTACATGTGCTTCCTCGTTCATGACGCCTTCAGCATAATGGGGTTGCGAAAATCTGCGAAAGATTGTGTGGCGGCCGTGGCGCCTCAGTTGGGTGGCCGGGGCTACAAAATGGTTGATTTGGGCTCGGTTTGGTAATTCGACAAGTTCAGTTGAACAGCCGCTGAGCGGACGAAGCTGACGCAAGCGACATGAGTGAAGTACGTTACGTGCCGCGCTATCCGCGAATTACGCGAAAGACGCCCGGGTCGACACTGGCTGCCGACAGTACGCCGCCCCAGAGCGCCCCAGGTATACCTGGGCTCGCCACGTCCTGGCCCGCGAGATAGAGGCCAGAGATCGGCGTTTTTGCCCGCAGAGCATCGCACATGACACGCTCTGGCGTAACATCAAGGCCGTAAAATGCCCCATGATGGTGTCCGGTGAAGGACACAGTCGAGAGCGGCGTTGCGAGGTTTTGGTAAACCACTAGCTTGGCAAGGTCGGGAAAGCGGTCAGCGAACATGGCCATCATGGTCGCCTCGATGCGGCGTTTGAATTCGGAATAGTCGGCACCGCGAGCACCGTCAGGATGATCAGCCCATTGGGCCACGGTCGACCAATCCGCCCAGCACAAGAGTTGCGCTGTGTGTTTCTTGCGGGGGCCAGGATCATGGGCTGCGTTTTTCAGAGACCCGAATGACACCGTCATGTGTGGCGGCGGGCCGTTTGGGGCATCTGTCCAAAGCACGTCCGATTGACCCGTCGGGAAAAACCAGTGGTTGGCTTTTGTGGCCCCAGCGGCTTCGATATCGCCTTCGAAGCCAAGAAAAATATTGAAATGGGCAATGCTGGCAGGCAGTCCGCGAATGTCAGCTTTCCAGTCTGCTGGCCCGGTCGTATCCGGTAAGAGCGCGTCGATGGTCTCGCGCGCCCCGATGTCGGAAATAACCGCATCCGCATGCAACTCTGCACCGGCTTCGGTCCGCACACCGACCACCGTTTCGCCATCAAAGAGCAACTCCGTAACGCGGGTCTCGGCGCGCACCTCACCGCCCGCCTTGGTGATCGTTGGGATCATATGCTTGGCGTATTCCTCAGAGCCCCCGACAGGAAACCACGCCCCACTTGGCAGGAAAGCACCGGCGATAAGGGCGTGCATGGCAAAGCTTGCCTTGCTTGGGCGCCCGCCATGATCACCCCATTGCGCTGCAAGCGCGGCGGAGAGTTCTGGATTGTCGGTTAGATCGTCGATCACCTCCTGGGTTGTCCGCTCGCACCATTTAGACAGCGCACGTCGGTTCCAGAAATCCAGCAGGTCGCCGGCAAATTCGGGCATGGCGCGGGTCGGAAAGATCTTCAGAGCCGCCTCGCGCCCTTCTCGCAGCGCATGTGTCCAAGCTTCGATTGCCTCGGCCTCATCGGGGAAGCGGTCCTTCAGATCCCGCTCCTGCGCCTCGTAGGGCCGGGACAACGGCAACGGCTCTGAGGTGCCGATATGCAAAATGTCATAAACGGCCCCCATGGATGCAAACTCCATTGGGGTGTCGCACAGCCAATCGAGCAATGCGCGCGCCCGGTCTCCCGGCGCCATTTCGCTCAGGTAATGGACGCCCACATCCCATGTGAACCCGTCCACTGTGAAACTGTGCGTGAGCCCGCCAATCGTTTTGTGCTGTTCTAACAGGAGCACCTTGTGACCCAGCCGGCTCAAGGCGGCAGCAGCAGCCATGCCGCCCATGCCCGACCCAATGACAATAGCGTCCCAAATATCACGGTCTGTCAAATTAAATCCTCCATAAGGTCCGCTGCCCCCGTGGCGCGCGCGATGGCCTCTTTTGCCCCAAAATCATGGGACGCGACGATCTCCAGCCCCGGCAAGCGATCCCTGAGACGCCGCACCTTCGCAAAGGAAGCGCGCAACATGTCCGGATCACCAGTCCCAGGTACTCGATCTGTTTCGAGCATCGCCACTTCGTAAGTAAGATCGGCCACCAAGAGGATCGGGTTCCAACCATCCTGGCGGATCAACATCGACAGAGATCCCGGCGTGTGCCCCGGTGTCAGCAGCAAGATCATGGAGCCGTCGCCCGTGACATCATGGACCCCTTCGAAATCGGCAAAAAGCGGATCATCTGACGGGACAAAGGAAATCTGTCGCCAATCTGCGCCAGGAATTTCGATGTGCTCGCGCAGCATCCACTCTTTCTCAGGATGGGGTTCCGACAAAATCGCCCATTCCCGCGCGCTGACCAAAAGCTCGGCCTGGGGTATTTGTGAAATCCCGCCGACATGGTCGAAATGCAGATGCGAAATCACGGCCTTGCGAACATCTTTCGGACTAACGCCGACGTCAGAAAGCACGTGGTCAATCCGGTCTGTTTCTTTGAGATGCAGACGAAAGATACGCGCAAGCAGAAAGCGCCCGATGGCTTGGCGGATATATGATTTGTCAAACTGGACCGCCGGATCAATGCCCGTATCAAAAAGCACCAAGCCATCACGGTGCGCGATCATGAATGATTGGAGCGGCAAGGGCACCCAGCGCTTGCCCAAGAACACCCACCAGAGCTGCGGACGTTTACTGCCGTATCGGTGTTCCCAGTGCTGTTCTGCTTTTCCGCATTGCATAACCCGCACAGAGGCAATTGGCCGATCAACCAAATCCCTGGCTTCTGCTTGTGAGTGTGGCACAAGCAACTCCTTTGAAACATAGTGTCAAAATCTAATGGCGCGAAAACTGAAGCGCTGCATCATTGTCTGGATTGCACGCGATCGGGCCGGTTGCATTGACGTGCATCAAGCGTCCGGAAGAGTGGCGCGGCTGCTTCACCAGAAAACCACGTGTGCGCAGCACTTAGTATCGTCAGCTAATGGGATGAACCGGCTGCTTTTCCCGATGGGCTAACCTGAGAAGGTTACCCGAAGCAGAAGGAGAAGCAGTCATGAGTACACGTAAAGCCGAAGACCTTTCTGACCTGTCGGTGATTGGCGTCGACATTGGCAAGGACGTCTTTCACTTGGTCGGTTTCGACGCGGAGGGCACTCTGATCCTGCGACGAAGGATCAAGCGTTTGGCGCTGCACGCCACGTTTGAAGCCTTGCCGAGATGCGTGGTGGGGATGGAGGCGTGTCTCAGCGCGCATTTTGTCAGCCGAACGTTGCGAGGTTTGGGATTTGATCCGCGGATCATCCCGGCGATCTACGTGAGACCGTTTATCAAGGGGCAGAAGAATGACTACAATGACGCCGAAGCGATTGCCGAGGCCGCGCTTCGACCGAACCTGAAGACGGTGACGGAGAAGAGCCAGGATCAGCTGGACCTTCAGGCGCTACACCGGGTGCGGTCGAGGCTGGTGTCCCGTCGCACGGCGACAATCAACCAGATCCGGGCCTTTCTGATCGAACAGGGCATCACCGTGCGCAAAGGGCTGCGAGCTTTGAAGAGCTCGTTCCTGACGATCCGCGATGAGCGTCAGGACGAGATATCGCCGCGAATGCGCACCATTCTGACCGGGCTCTACGGCGACTGGCTGTGGCTGGACAAACGGATAGAGACCGTCTCCAAGGAGATCGAGGACATCAGTCGCACGGAAGAGAACTGTGCCAATGCCATGACGATCCCGGGCATCGGCCCACTGATCTCGACCGCGATGGTTGCGGCCATCGGCCAGGGCGAGGCATTTGGCCGAGGACGCGACTTCGCCGCTTGGCTCGGTCTTATTCCCCGGCAATACAGCACCGGCGGTCGAACGGTTCTGGGACGCATCTCAAAGCGGGGCAGCCGATACTTGCGCATGTTGTTTGTTCAAGCCGCAAATGTTGTCTTGATGCGGCCCCATCACTGGTCGGACTTCAGCTTGGGCGACTGGCTCTCACGAGCAGCGACACGCATGCATCGCAACAAGCTGGCTATTGCGCTCGCTAACAAGCTTGCCCGCATCGCCTGGAGCGTGCTGAGGCACGGGACGCCATTCGACGCCCCAAGAGACGAGGTCACGGTTGGTGTCTGAACCCAAGCCATGACCCAAAGAAGTTCGCGAACGAGATAAAGCATGGAACGGAAAACATACGTCCCCAGAGTCTGAGAGCCCAAATGGCCGCCACGGCCTGTCCGCTAATGAGACCACGGTGCGAGCGTAACCCCAATAAGGCCACGGCCCACGCGTCGATCCAAAGGCCGGATACATATCAGCGACTTCCGAGAACGTGCAAATCCTCACTTGCGAACAGCAGCCGGTTCATACATAGGGCTCGATGCAGCCGTTCGCTGCGACTTCCATGAATGGCTGCTTTCGGCGAAAGTAGGCGAAGGCTGATCATGGCCCGAACGGCGGCTGAGCGGACAAAGCGGACGCTTCCCGTTCTTTCGAGAGGGTCCGCACCTGTAGCTAACTCTCATCCAATGGCTTCATAAGTTGAAAGATCTGCTGGCGCATCCATTTTGCCATCGGGTTCTCATCAGATCTTTTGTGCCAAATCGCGATGATCAAGGCAGGAGCGATTTCGAACGGTGGCGTGAAATGCTTAAGGTCAAATCCTATCGAGACCTTTTGGGCCAGTTGCGTCGGCACCAGCGCGATAAGATCGCTTTCGCTGACGGTTCTGCACACGCCCGAAAACACTGGCAGAGTCATGGCGACTTGACGTTTTCGTCCGACCTTTGCCAAGGCTGCATCCCCCATGGCCGACATTTTGCCCTCAGGAGAAAACAGGACATGGGACAAGTCGCAAAAAGTTTCCAAAGACATTTCACCGCCGCTAACAAAGCTTGAAAGCGCGGGATTGGTGGCTCTGCCAATGACGGAAAAAGACGAATGGAACAGAGGTTCGCGATTTATCCACTCTGGTAGGTCCGTATCCGGAATAAGGGCGACGTCGGCCTGATATCGGTCAAGGCTTTCGACGTAATTGTAGGGAACCAAATCGACCAACTGGGCGGTTATTCCCGGTGCATTGTGACTGAGGTGGTCGCCAAGCGCTGGCATGAGGAGTTCTGCAAAGAAATCGCTTGCCGAGATTTTGAAGTTGCCCTGTGCCTGCAGCGGATCGAAATCTTTGGGTGGAGTTAGCAATCCCTCCAGCCGATTGAGTTCTTCGCGCAAGCCATCTTTGATCGAAGCGGCGAAATCGGTTGGGACCAACTGGTTCCCGTGTCGAACAAACAGGGCGTCATCCAAGGAATGTCGCAGCCGGTTCAGGGCATTGGAAACCGCAGATTGCGACAACCCCAGCCTTTCGCCGGCCTTGGTCGTCGATCCTTCGCGCAGAATTGCGTCCAGAATTCTGAGCAAATTAAGGTCAAGAGTGGCGAAATTCACGTTGGTGATACCCTGTATTTTGAAGTTTCGTTGGAGTGATACCGAATAATCCCGGTAAAAGGAAACCAACGAAAGCGCTTTCGTTTCATCTCAAGAACTGGGACTGAAACGATGAAAGATTTGATGACTGATGACGCCACAATCGAATGGCTTGGCGTCCGCTACAAAACCATCCTGACGGCGGAAGAAACCGGTGGGGCCATGTCGATCGTCGACAGCCTGTCGCCCGTCGGCAGCGGACCGCCCCGCCACGTTCATCAAAATGAAGACGAAACATTCGTGATGATCACGGGAACCTGCAAAATCTGGATCGAAGGGATCGAGACGATTGCGGGCCCGGGCGAAAGCGTCTTCATCCCGCGTGGAAAGGAACACACATTCAAGGTGATCGGCGACGAACCGTCTCGTCATCTCGTTATTCTGACCCCGGGCGGCTTTGAGGGGTTCTTTCAGGACATGGCAGACGGACAGTGCAAAATCCCCGAGGATATGCCGGCCATCGAAGCCTCTGCCACCAAACACAACATGACCTTCACCGGTCCGCCATTGGATTGAGCTCCATGAACAAGCACATAGTATATCACATCCCAGTCTGCCCATTCTCCCAACGGCTCGAAATCCTTCTGGAACTTCGTGGTATGCAGGACGCGGTCGAGTTCAGAGTTGTCGACATCACCAAACCACGTGACCCCGAGCTCTTGCGAAAAACCCGTGGGACAACCGCCCTGCCAGTACTGGAAACGGCAGAAGGTCACATCATCAAGGAAAGCCTGGTGATCCTGCGTTATCTTGATGAAGTTCTGGAGGGGCCACGGCTTCGCCGCGCCGACCCTCGCGAACATGCGATCGAAAGCATGCTGATTGCCAAAGAAGGCCCCTTCACCATGGCGGGATACATCTATGTCATGAACCAGGACCGGGCACAGAAAGAGGCCCACAATCACAATTTGCTCTCACTGTACCGGGACCTGAATGATTTTTTGATGGAACATAACCCGGATGGCACCTTCTTGTTTGAGGAGTTCAGTCTGGCCGAAGCCGTGTTTGCGCCTGTCTTCAAACGCTTCTGGTTCTTGGATTACTACGAGGGTTTTGAGCTACCTGTAGGGCCGGAATATGAACGTGTCAAAAAATGGCGCGCCGCTTGCATGGCCCACGAGGCCACCGACCAGGTCAGCGAAGAAGAGATCGTCAAACTGTACTATGACTATGCATTGGGCGCTGGAAATGGTGCGCTGGTTGAAGGACGATCTGTGTCCAGCTTTGCCTTCCAACCTGAATGGCAATCGCGCCCAATGCCACCACGCGACAAATATGAGACGTCGGCCACGGACGTCGATTTGGGTCTTGTCGAGATTGGCGCAATCCTTACTGATGCCAATTCCCAACAAACTTACGCCCACCCGACATCCGACTAAAGAATGCCAATTCGGACATCTGTCTAGCTGTTCCAGCCGGATAGGTGTCCGGTTTGGGCTCTGAGCCGTCATTCGCTGCAATTTGTCTGAATGTCCGCTTTATAGGCCAATTCCAACCAGTCGATTTATGGGCCGTCTGTCCGGCTTTCCGAGATGTCCCGGCGCGCATCACGTACGATCACCCAAGAGGACTGGAGAAACAGCCCTGCGATTGCAAAGGCGACTATCAGATCGGGCCAGGATGTGCCGGTCCACCCAACCAGGACCGCCGCAACCACCACAGCAGCATTTCCGATCGCGTCATTCCTCGAGAATAGCCAGACTGCCCGGACATTCGCGTCCCCGGCACGATGCGGAACAAGAACCAGCGCGGCTCCGACGTTCACCGCGAGGGCAACCAGAGCAAGCGCGCCCATGAGTTCGGCTTGGACAGGCTGCTGTGCGAATACGCGCCAGGTGGTGTTTGCGAGGACACCTAATCCAAGAGCACCGAGAAATAGTCCCTGAATGAGTGCGGATCGCGCCCGCCAGAGAAGGCTCCAACCAATTGCAAGGACGCCCAGCAGCGTAATCAACCCATCGCCGAGGAAATCCAGAGCATCCGCTTTCAATGCCTGCGAACCAGCCAGAAAACCCCCGATCATTTCGACCGCGCCGTAACCCACGTTAAGTGCGATGACGATCCAGAGTGCCCTCCGATACCCGTGGGTCAAATGGGGCTTGGCCTCGTCAGGTTCGCCCGATGACTCCGACCACAGCCGATCAAGGTGGTAGCCGGCATCCGAGACGGCAAGCTCCACAGCGGCAAGGCGCTCATCGCCAGGCAACACGTCGAGGCTCAGGATTTGCGAGGCCGTAGAAATCCTTGAGCTAGTCACACCCGCCGAACGCACGGCTTTTTCGATCTTCGCCGCACAGGATGCGCAATCCATGCCTGTTACTCGATACTCAACGGGTTGGGACAAAGCGTTGGCTCCAGATAGTGCAAATCGATGATAAACGGCTGGGGAACGAGCGCAATTTTACCGGCCAGCATTCCGGGCCCGTCCACGCCGCCCAGCGCCGCTGTCAAAAGACACCAGGCATCAGCCGGTAACGTACGCGACCTGAATAGTCTTGATAGCCAGGCAACTCTTCCTGCAGAGCCCGGTCTTCAAGTACGGTTCTCAGGACAGAGATCGCCAAGGCAGCGGTCACGGGAAGCAGCGTCCATAACGACCCCAGTGCGAGAACGATGCCGAAAAGCGCAAAGATGTTTCCAGCGTAGCCTGGATGACGAACGTAGCGGTACGGGCCGCTGTCACACACGACATGCCCTCGGTCAGTCCGGATAACCACGACACTGTAGAAAAAGCGGTTCTCTGCCACTGCCCAGGCAGCGAAGGCATATCCAAGTGCAATCAAGAAAAGGCCGACAATATTGAGCCAAAGCGAAAAGTCCGGAGACCAATCATAGCGATGGTCCAGCCCCGCCACGATGACCAAAGGGTAGCTGATGCTGAGCGCCATCAATGGGGCAAGTATCTTGTCCCACGACTTCGCACTCTGAATGTTTTCGCTGTTCTGTCTGTCAGCCGTTAACCCGGGATGCCGAAGTTCTGCCCAGACACGCCCACCTATTCCGATGACAACAATCAGCAGGGAGTAGAGCCACGCCTGCCACCATCCGAAATCGCCGCCGCAAACAAACAGGACGAGCGGAATAAGGGCATACACCGCTACCAGTTTGATCCACTGGCGAGAGGATACTTTATGTGCCACCTGATCTCTGGACCTCATTTTTGACGTGCCGCTTCCCAAAGAAATATGGATGCGAGCGTTGTGTCGATAATGACGTGATACCGCTCAGACCGATATGATTAGATGTGTTCGTCCCTGCGCTCCGAGGCATCCTCCTCCCTGTTCGCTTCCGTCTTTTCGCTGATAGGCAGCGAAAATTTCCCTGTTATGATTCTCAGGGAAATCACGGGTAAGATATTGTTTTCTTTCACAGTCTGGGCCTCGAATGCACCTTGAGGCGGGAGAATATCGGAACTTTCCCTGTATTTTCCCTGTTAACAGGGAATTCTGGGCCGAGACTGGATGGCCTGAGACTGCGTGCACAGCCACATTTCTCTAAAAATGGCCGTCTGCAACCTGCACTCAATTAAGTGCCTGAGCTTCAGCCTGTTAGTTTGGCCAATTTCAAAACGAGACCCCAAGCAGAGCACACATCCGGTCAATTTATCGCCGCAGTCTCTGTTCGCCATTCCGGCGGTACGAGTTTGGTAGTTTTTGCGAGGTTTTGACTTACAGCTTCGCGAAGGTTTCGCGCTGTTCCGACCATATCGCGGGAACGCCGGACTTGATCAGGTAATCAGAGGTCAGACCATCTGGCTGCTCACACGCAGCAATCGCCTCCAAGACAACTGGTGCGAGCAGTGCCAGATCAACCACGTCTTGGATCCGCCGCTTTGAAGTCCCTTCCGCATCCGCAATCTCTGCAAAGGATTTGCCGTCGAGGATCATCGCCATCCATCGCTGTGCATTTCCGATGTTCGCACGAGCATTCTATCAATCTCAGTCGGCGCATCTCCAAGATGCAGTTTCAGCTCAACGCCCCTTCTGCGCATCCGGAATGGGCCTTGGAGGATGAGCTGATCCGGGTCGATCTTTTCCGGATCGCACTAAACCAGCTTCGAGATGTCTTCGACGTGCATACGAACGACGATATCGCCTGGCGCGATATCTGCCCGCTCGACCAACGCCAGACAGTCTTGTGTCTTTTGCACCTCATGTAGTTTGGCAGATGTGGCGCCAACCTCTGATGCAGATAGATACCGGATAAGACGCGTCGCAACATCGTGTCTCTCCAATCTCGCTCTGATGAGATCGGCGATCAGCCTTTGAACCTCTTCCGCGGGGAGGTGCCTGTGCGGCAGATTCAATGGCGTCAATGGTATCGTCTAATTGACGCAACTGCTGCTGAGCGAGCGAAAGACTTCGTGCCCAAGCGGAGACAGACGGTTTTTCCTCTCGCTTTCAAAAAGCGGCTGGCCAAGGTGTTCTTCCAAGTGCTTCAGGGTCTTCGAAAAGGCGGATTGCTTTCGCCCCAGTCGAATGGCCGCGTCGGCAAGGTTACCGGCCTGAGCCACCGCTCCAATGCAACGGAGCATTTCGATCTTGATCACAGCTTCAAACTTCCTGAAGATTAAGTTTGACTGATATGGCGTGCAAGGTCCATGTTTGCCCATCAATCATCTGGGCCGGGGCATGTCATACGCAAAGAAAAATTTCATTGCAGGGAAGTGGGTTGCGGGTGAGAGCGAAGTCGAAAACCGCAACCCATCCGATCTAAGCGATCTGGTCGGCTTATTCGCGCAAGCGAGTCCCGATCAGATAGACGCTGCTCTCGATCAGGCCCGGAACGCACAAAGGGAGTGGGCCGCTGTCGGGATTGAGCGCAGACAAGCTGTTCTGATGGACATTGGCAACGAACTCATGGCCCGGTCTGATGAACTCGGCACGCTTTTAAGTCGTGAAGAAGGCAAGCCACTGGCGGAGGGCAAAGGCGAGGTGTACCGCGCCGGTCAGTTCTTCACTTACTATGCCGCCGAGTGCCTGCGCCAGATCGGCGAGAACGCAGATAGCGTTCGAGCGGGAGTTGAAATCGACGTGCGTCGAGAACCGGTCGGCGTTGTCGCCGTTATCTCACCCTGGAACTTCCCGACCGCGACCGCTTCCTGGAAGATCGCGCCGGCGCTTTGCTATGGAAACGCGGTTATCTGGAAACCCGCCAATGCCACGCCGGCTTCAGCGGTCGCTCTAAGCGAAATCATCGCAAAACAGGACATACCTAAAGGTCTTTTTTCACTGTTGATGGGATCGGGACGCGCAGTAGGGCAACGACTCGTCGAAAGCCCGATAGTGAATGCGATTTCGTTTACCGGGTCCGTGCCGGTCGGCAGGGGGATTGCCGCAGCGGCTATTCAAAACCTCACCAAGGTCCAGATGGAGATGGGCTCGAAAAACGCGCTCGCCGTCATGGACGACGGAGACCTTGATCTCGCTGTATCGGTCGCGTTGGGCGGCGCGTTCGGCGGGACGGGTCAGAAGTGCACGGCATCCTCCCGGCTGATTGTGCATTCTTCTGTTCACGACGTTTTCGTCGAAAAGCTCGTGGCCGGTGCAAAGGCCATGAAGGTTGGCCACGCACTCGAGGACGGCACCCAGATGGGCCCAGTCGTTAGCGCCCAGCAACTAGGGGAGAACCTTGCTTATGTCGAGCTCGGGAAATCCGAGGGGGCTGAACTCGCCTGCGGAGGAGAACGGCTCGATTTGCCCCACGACGGTTACTATATGTCACCTGGTGTTTTTCTAAATACAAACAATACTATGCGCATCAATCGGGAAGAGATGTTTGCGCCGCTGACCGCGGTGATCCGGGTCGACAGCTATGAAGAGGCATTGGCGACAGTTAACGACACGAATTTTGGGCTGACATCCGGGATTGTCACTCGCGATCTCGCCCGTGCTACCCATTTCCGGCGAAATGCCCGGACCGGCGTCGTTACGGTCAATCTTCCGACGGCGGGAACTGACTATCATGTGCCATTCGGGGGACGCGGCGACAGTTCCTATGGTCCAAGGGAACAGGGACGGGCTGCGGCAGAGTTCTACACGACGGTCAAAACCGCCTACATCAGCGCAGGTAGTCCGAGCTGATGCGGATCGACGGTCTTCAATACGCCAACTGGTCCGAGAAGATCTTCCGGCAGATGCGGGAAGGCGGCGTCGATGCGGTGCACGTCACCATCGCCTATCACGAGACTTTCCGCGAAACCGTTCTGAACTTCGAGACCTGGAACCGGTGGTTCGAAACCCATCCCGACTTGATCATGAAGGGGCGGTGGGCCGGCGACATAGACACCGCGCGCGAGACCGGGCGGACGGCGATCTTCTTCGGGTTTCAAAACCCCAGCCCGATCGAGGACGACATCGGGCTGGTCGAGATCGTTCACACGCTGGGCGCGCGCTTCATGCAGCTGACCTACAACAACCAGTCCTTGCTGGCGACCGGATGCTACGAGGCCGAGGATACCGGCATCACCCGCATGGGACGGCAGGTGATCCGCGAGATGAACCGCGTCGGCCTAGTCGTGGACATGAGCCATTCGGCCGACCGCTCCACGATCGAGGCCGCCGAGATATCGGACCGCCCGATCGCCATCACCCACGCCAACCCCCATGCTTGGTCGCCCGCACTCAGAAACAAAAAAGACGATGTCATCAGTGCGGTGACGCAGAACGGGGGCATGCTGGGCTTTTCGCTCTATCCCCATCACCTGCGCGACAAATCCGGCTGCACGCTGCGAAGTTTCTGCGAGATGATCGCGCGCACGGCTGACAGGTTCGGCACCGATCACCTCGGGATCGGTTCCGACCTTTGCCAGGATCAGCCCGACAGCGTGGTCGAGTGGATGCGGACGGGGCGCTGGACGAAGCAGATCGACTACGGCGAAGGGTCCGCGTCCAATCCGGGTTTCCCGGAGATGCCCGACTGGTTTCGGGACAACCGCGATTTCGGGACTATCGAGGCCGGGCTGCGCGAGGTCGGCATGAGCGACGCCGAGGTCGCAGGGATCATGGGGTGGAACTGGTACCGCTTCTTCGCCGAGAGTTTCGGCCCCGGCCCGGCGTCGTGACCCGTACGGCGCCCCATATCGCGCGGCGGGACCCGGCCCGGGTCATGACGCTCAGGCGGCTGGGGTCTCTTCATCAATGCCGTCTGAGCTTCATGCGCATCCTCACCCGCCGGCTGGCCGGCGAGGGCTGGACGTTCACCCGCCCCGTTTTCGATATCGACCCAAAAGGCGTCGGGCGGGCGGTGTATACCGCGACGGGCCCGACGCGCAGCTATTCGCTGGTGTCCTTCGCCCATGACCTTCCGGACGAGTTGCGGTCCGACCGGGTCATCGCCGAGGCCTGGGACGCCACCTTCGCCTTGTTCGACGGCGTTCCCACACCGCAGGATATCGACCGGCTCGCGCGGAATGTTCCCCTGCAAGAGGCCGGCCGCGTGTCCGAGAGGGAGCTGTCGCTGTCGCGCGCCAACCGCTCCGTCCGGCTCTGGCGGCATGTCGTCGACGCCCTGGCGGCCGGACGGCAGCCCGACGCGGGGATGATCGACGATGTCGGCTACCTGATGCGGACGACAGCCGTGTACGGATCCGGCAAATTCGGCGCGGCCGACCGCGAGGCGATCGCCGACCGCCCCGAGATGCAGGTGCCGTTCCAGGCCGAGATGTTGTCGGTCTATCTGACCAGAATCTTCGTGCGGGACCTCGTCCAGCATATGGCACGGGCAAAAGGCGGGGACCGGGCAGCCGATCTTGATCCAGCAATCGCCCGGCGGCTCGGAATCGGGAATTCAACTGGACTGGGAATGGCGCCCTTCATCGTCAATCACCCAATCCTGTTCAACAACTGGATCATGGCCCGCGAAGAGGCGATCTCTCGCGTACGGTCAATTGACACAGCTACATCCGAAGAAATTGCCGTCTTTCTGGACAGACTAGCGCGAACAGAGATCTCTGTAGCGCAGTGGAGGTCTGAGCATCCGTTTCAGATTGCGAAACTCTCTGATCTGCGGAGCGACCTCGACCGCCTGCGCGATTTCGTGGACGGCAGCAACCTCGACGGTCCCGAGCCGTGGAACCGTCTAGTCCTTTGGTCCGAAAGCGCGTTGAGCGAGGAGGGGCAGGAGCTTGTCGCCTCTCTCATTCTAGAACCGTACGGCCAGTTGGTTGATGGCCTGGCGCATTGCATGGCGGACAGCAACGCGGCCGCGTTCCGCATCGATGGCGCAATGCCGATTGGCGAGGTCAGGCGGCTTTTGGAGACTTCATTCGGCTGGGCGCTGAAACTGGATTGGCAGAACTCGCAGAATTGCGCCCGAGCCTGGTATGTGTCCGAGGAAAAACTGGAACCGCGCCTGGGCGAGCGCTTTGAAGAACCAGTATCGGATTACGAACAGCCCCTGGCCCCGGCCCGAGATGCCGCCAAGGCCTTCGCCGCGCTGCAAGACTGGTGTGATGATGCGCCGATTGCCGAGTTCCTGCTGAACCACCCCGAGCATCGCCACACCGTCCGCCGCGCCCAGATCAGCCGCATCGCGCCCTATGGCGAGATCCACGACAACACGATCGCAGCAGATGTCATGCCGATCGACATGCTGCGGGCGAAGCTTTCGTTTTTCGGAGCAACGCATTTCGACCCGCGTTCGGACCGCTGGGTACGCATTTGCATGTACGCGGGCGCGCCGTATCCCGAGGAACTGGCGCCGACCAATGCTGATGACTGGGTCTTTCCGGAGTTCTCGGTATGAACCTGTCATTGAATGAGATCGAGGCTACCGCAAAGAGGGCGGCACGCGGCGCAGGCTATCCCTGGGGGCTGGCGGAGGAAGCCGGGAAGGCAACTCGCTGGCTTTGCTCGCACGATTTTGACGGTTGCAGAGCACTCACTGAACTACTTGAGCGGATCGACGGGCAAAACATCGCTGGCTGGTTGCCTCAAACCGGTAGCGAGCCCTGGACCGCGAGGGACGGCATTTTGTGCCCTCTGGCGACAGGAGCGGCAATTTCAGATCGCGCCCACGAACTTGGCGGCAAAGACATCCGGCTTGGGGCTGTGGCTGTACCGGTGTTTTTGGCACCCTTTGCCGCTCTTCTGGCCCGTGAGTTCGAAAAGCCCGTAGAGGTTGTCCTTGGCGATTTGGTCTTGTGTACAGACGGCGAGCTTTTGTCGTCGAGCGGTGCGCCTCCGAGTTTGTCTGTTGGGGCCAGTATCTGTATCGGAGGAACGATTGATCAGCCATACAGCCACCGTCTGCGCGCAGATCCCGACGCGAATGATTGGGCGGCACTGTTGGCCTTTGCCCATCGTACTTATGCGCCGGCCACCGAGGAGTCGCGCCTCAAGGGCGCGGGTGCCGGACTGTCCGACAATGATTAAGCCGAGGTTTCACTAATGCCGACAACTACACTCAGCCTCGCTGATATCGAGAACCTCAGCTTTCGCGCGCTTGTTGCGGCTGGTACATCGGAGGCTAATGCACGGCCACTTGCCGTTGCCACAAGCGCGACCGAGGCCGACGGGATCGCGAGTCACGGCCTGGCCTACATCCCGATTTACTGCGAGCACGTAGGTTGCGGTAAAGTCGACGGTCAGGCGCAGCCAAAGCTCGAGGTATCCAGTCCATCAGTGGTCCGCGTCGATGCAATGACTGGGTTCGCCCATTCTGCGATCGATCTTGGCTTCGAGCGCCTGGTGCCACTGGCGCGCGAACAAGGTATCGCGGCGCTGGCCATTCGAAACAGTTACAATTGTGGCGTTCTGGGCTATCACACGGCGCAATTGGCGCGATCCGGGCTAGTCGGACTCGGATTCACCAATGCGCCAGCATCGATAGCTCCATCCGGTGGGTCCAAACCCGTGGTCGGCACGAATCCCTTTTCGATCGCCGTTCCGGGCCTCGACCGCGAACCGGCAATCCTGATCGATCAGAGTGCCAGCACAATCGCCAAGAGCGAAGTTATGAAGCACGCCCGCGAAGGTAAGCCGATCCCGGTAGGTTGGGCGCTGGACCCCGATGGCAACCCGACCACTGATCCAGAGGTCGGGCTGAAGGGATCGATGGCCCCATCAGGAGGTTACAAAGGGGTCGGCGCGGCTCTACTCGTCGAGACGATGGCGGTTTTGATGACAGGCGCTACGCTCGGGATAGACGCCTCGCCGTTTTCCGGAACCGTCGGCGGTCCGCCAAAGACTGGTCAATTCTTCATTGCTATTGATCCCGAGAAAACGGCCGGCGACAGATATGCAGCGCTTCTTTCTCGCTTAACCGACGCATTTGAGGCGCAGGACGGTGCACGACTGCCTGGAGAAGGACGCCGTAAGCATCGAGTGAAGGCGCGTTTGCAAGGGGTCGAAGTGGATAACGCGACCATCGAAAGGATCAGGAATATTATCGGCGACTAGACGGAAAATTGGTCGCTTATGCACTAACAATCAAACTGGACCACTCAGGCGGGGCTGATCAACGCGACAATGTTCAGCAAGGTCGATTTTCCGCTGCCTGAAGCGCCAAGTAGCACAACGATTTCTCGTTCCGGAATGTCCAGATTTACTCCGCGCAATGCGTGCACGGCCGCAGGCCCTTCGCCGTAGACTCGCTTTAGGTTTCTTATTGTATATGCATTCTTTTCCACGTCTGTAATGTAGCGCATTGCAGGTTTACGGTACATTTGAAAGCGTTTCCGCTTGACACGGAAGGGAGTGCCTTTTCGAGTTTCCAAAAAATGGAGACTCTGCAGTGTAATGGATACCATTTTTGGTATTCCACGACACCATAGGGTCAGGATTCATAACCAAAAGATGACGATTGCCGCGAGTGCGACGGCCGAGAGGAAGACTTTTGGGCATCTGTCGTATCGGGTTGCCACGCGCCTCCAGTCCTTGAGCCTGCCGAACATGATCTCGATCCGATTGCGCCGCTTGTAGCGGCGCTTGTCATATTTGACGTGGATCTTGCGTTGTTTTCGTCCGGGGATGCATGCGCGTATCCCTTTGTCTTGCAACGCTTCTCGGAACCAATCGGCGTCGTATCCCCGGTTCCCGAGCAGCCAGTCAACATCCGGCAGGCTGCTGAGCAGCGCCCTCGCCCCGATGTAATCGCTGACCTGTCCCGCAGAGACGAAGAAGTTGATCGGGCGCCCCTGACTGTCGCAGATGGCATGCAGTTTCGTGTTCATGCCGCCCTTAGTGCGACCAATCAGGCGACCACGCCCCCTTTTTTCGCGCCCAGGCTGGACGCGGTGCGAGGTGCCTTCAGATAGGTCGCGTCGATCATTACGGTCTTTTCCTCGCCGTGTTCGGCGGCCAACCCAATCATCATCCTGGCGAAGATGCCTTTCTCGCTCCAAGGCTTCCACCGGCTGTAAAGCGTCTTATGAGGCCCATACTCTTTGGGGGCGTCGCGCCAGCGCAACCCATTGCGATTTATGAAGATAATTCCGCTCAGCACGCGTCTGTCATCGGCGCGCGGCTTGCCGTGCGACTTCGGGAAGAAAGGGGCAAGTTTGGCCATCTGCTCGTCGGTCAGCCAGAAAAGGTCGCTCATGTCACCGCTCCGTTTTTCGGGCCGTGAATCACGCAGCGCACTGAAAATCAATGCATCCTGACCCTAGCGGTTCGCGGCTGCATAGCTATGGCCAGCAGCGCCAATGTGTTGACTTTCAAAAAAAATGTAGCGAAGCGCAGGAAATTAAACCCCAACAGCCCTCGGCGGATAGTGTTTGGCGTTACTCAGGTTGCCATCTACACGCGCCGGTAGCCTTGAATTAAGTCAATCATAACTTCTTCCGTTGAAGGCTACGCCTAAGCCGTTGATTGCTGAATACAAGCGACCGGCAGTTTTGTCCGCAACTCGGACCTCAGGGCAAAAAACACGCTGCAGTCGGCTCGAACGGCAGCTTTTCTTTCTGCAGCGCAGCTGGCGACTCAGCCGGAATGGTTTCTGCGTCTGCCAGCGTGCGAGCAGAGGCACTTCCGGATACCGCTCTTAGGAGACATCTGACGGTTTCGGTCAGGTTCGGACCGAGGCCCACTTGGCCGAATGACTGCTTGGCGGGCTTATCAGTCATGAAACAGCGCCCCTTCAGACGCGTTCACGCAAAATCTAGTTGTCTCGATACGTAGCCGAAACTATTTCAGAATCATGGCAACGGTCGCGTACAGATTTGTAGCGAAGCGTCTAACGGCGCTGATCATGTGCATGTCGCTCATGATCACAGGACTGGCTGCGGCCGTTGCGATGGACCACGCGGGGCATGACATTCATGGAAACGTCGCCTGGATATCATCCGACACCGGATCGATAGACCACGCATCGCACCATATTACATCCGGGAACCCCAACGCAGAATGCTGTGAACCCGAGAGCGAGGCCGCGTCAAACTGCCATGTATCGGCTTGCTGCCTTTCTGAATTTCAACATTCTGACATTCTACTGGCCACTGATCACAGCCGAAGCGCCTGCGCTCAGCGGATGACAATTCGATCGACACCCCTTTCCCTGAACGCCCTCCCCGACTTTCCTGACAGGTTCTTGCGGACCCGAGCCTTTTAGCGGTTCGGGTTCATCTTGATTTCTTGGCCGATCCACAGCGGATCGGCTGGCAGGAGGTTGCAATGCGTGGACGCTACACGGCTCTCGCGATCCTTGCTTTGGCGGGCGGCACCGCAGGCGGTATCACACTTGAGAGGTTCTACCTTAATCCGGAGAATACCGGGGGATCGGACGGTCCGGAGATACTCTATTGGGTCGCTCCGATGGACCCGAATTTCCGGCAACCCGGCCCGGGCAAGTCGCCCATGGGAATGGATCTGATCCCGGTTTATGCCGGGCAGGAACCTTCCGACGACCCGTCAGAGGTCTCGCTCAGCGCGGCCGAGATCAACGCCATCGGGGTACGGACCGCGCTAGCTCGGATGACGGATGTGGCGCCAAGGATCGAAACCGTCGGATTTGTCAGCTACGACGAGCATCTGACCAGCCATGTCCACACGCGCGTCGATGGATGGATCGAGGTTCTGAACGTCAGGGCGGTTGGCGACGTCGTACGAAAAGGCGACGTGCTGTTCGAGCTCTTTTCTCCGGAATTCGGCGTCGCGAGCTTCGATTTCCTGCGCTCGCTTGAGCGAGGCACCGGCCTGTCCCTTGAGGCTGCGCCTAACAAATTGCGCAGCCATGGGGCTACCGACAGACAGATTGCAGAGATCGAGGCATCCGGCGAAATTGCGCGCCGCATCACCGTAGAAGCTCCAAGAGATGGCATCGTGGTGGCCCTTGAGGCTGCGGATGGCATGTTCCTGCAACCCGGCACCCAGGCGGTCTCGATCACCGATCTGAGCCAAGTCTGGCTGATCGTGGATGTGTTCGAGCGTGACATCTCGCGCCTGTCCGAAGACATGACTGCTGTCGCCCGCTTCGAGCATCTTCCCGGCAGGATCTTCGAGGGCCGGATCGACTACATCTATCCCGAGCTCGACCCGCGCACGCGCACTCTTCCCGTCCGCCTGCGGTTCGACAATGCGGAAGGCCTGCTTCGGCCCGGCATGTTCGGCAACGTGAGCCTCCTTCCCAATACAAGCCGTCAGGCACTTACAGTTCCGTCCGAGGCTGTGATCCGCACCGGATCGGCGGAGCGGGTCATCCTGAAGACGGGCGAGGGAACATTCCGGCCGCGGCTCGTCACGACGGGCCTTCGCGACAGTTTCGGAGAAGGTGGCCGCACGGAAATCCTACAAGGCTTGTCTCCGGGTGAGGAGGTCGTCGCCTCGGCGCAATTTCTGATCGACAGCGAAAGCGCCCTGAGTGCGGGCTTCATACGGATGGCGCCGACCGATGAAGAGCCGGCTCGTGGGACAGGCACGCTTGTCGCGCTGGACCGTGACCGGCGGGTCGCGACGCTTCGCCATGGTGCCCTGGAAAGCCTCGACTGGCCGGCAATGACGTCCGAGTTCCCGGTGCGCGCGGACGTGTCGCTGGACCGGCTGCGGGAGGGAGAGGAGGTGTCGTTCCGCGCCGCACGCGGCGCCGACGGTCTGCTTGGCCTGATCGAACTGGGTCCCGATGATGGTGTCGCTGCGACGGGAACAGGCATGGCGCTGGCCGTGACGCCCGAAGGCAAGCTAACGCTCGATCATGGCCCTATTCCAGACCTGGGCTGGCCTGCCATGCAGATGGATCTTGATCTGGCCGGCATCGATCCCGCGAGCGTGCCACTCGATACGCCAATCGAGTTCGATCTCGCCAAGGATGAGAACGGCATGTTCTCCATTATCGCGGTGCGCGCCGAGGGCGAAGATGCACCGGCGGTGGAGGAAGTTGACGAGACGCCGACCGCGGCGGCTCCTCCAATCGTCGTTTCAGGAACGATTGACGCCATCAACCCGGCAACGGGACAGGCAACGATCACCCACGGACCGATCACTGAAATCGGCATGCCAGGCATGACGATGGCATTCGCAGTGGCCCCGGAACTGGACCTCTCTGGAACCGAAACAGATCAGGAGATGACCCTCACCTTCGCAAGGCCGGATGGAATGACCATGGTGCTGGCGGCCGCCGAGCCTGTCGTCCCGAGTGCGCCGCCAATCACCGTCACCGGTACCATCGACGCCGTCGATGCCGAGGCCGGGCGGGCGACCATAACCCACGGGCCGATCATGGAGATCGGGATGCCAGGGATGACAATGGAGTTTTCCGTCGATGCCGATCTCGACCCGACCTCTTTGCCGACCGGGATGGAAGTGTCGCTTACCTTTGCGCGCCCAGACGGCATGACGATGGTTTTGGCGGGGGCTGAGCCCGTGCAACCGCCGATGGAGGTCTCGGGCACCATCAACGCAGTCGACCCGGACGCTCGGATGGCCAACATCACCCATGGACCCATGGTCGAGATCGGCATGCCGGGCATGACCATGGATTTCGCCATCGCTG
The DNA here is from genome assembly GCF_059612945.1 of Ruegeria sp. BHSC276. Taxonomy (NCBI): domain Bacteria; kingdom Pseudomonadati; phylum Pseudomonadota; class Alphaproteobacteria; order Rhodobacterales; family Roseobacteraceae; genus Ruegeria; species Ruegeria sp. BHSC276. The sequence goes on from NZ_JBXWRP010000009.1 coordinate 56,262, forward strand.
ATGACATTGATCCGACTGCCTTGCCCACAGGTGAAGAACTCATCCTGCTTTTGCATCGCAACCCCGACTTCTCGATGACCCTCGTGGGCACCTCCGCCGCTCGGAGTGTCTCTCAATGATTCCGGCCATCATCCGCGCCTCGATTGCGAACCGCTTCATCATCGTGGCGCTCGCGCTCATGATGGCGGCGGCCGGAGTCTGGGCCATCCGCGAGACACCGGTGGACGCGATCCCCGACCTGTCCGACGTGCAGGTGATCGTGCGCACGCCTTATCCGGGTCAGGCGCCGCAGGTGGTCGAGAACCAGATCACTTATCCACTGGCCACGGCGATGCTGGCTGTGCCAGGCGCGCAGGACGTGCGCGGCTTTTCGTTCTTTGGGGACAGCTTCGTCTATGTTGTCTTCGAGGACGGCACTGATCTTTACTGGGCGCGCTCGCGGGTGCTGGAATATCTCGGCCAAATTACCGGAAGTCTTCCCGAGGGCGTCTCCCCGCAGCTCGGCCCGGATGCGACGGGCGTAGGGTGGATATACCAATATGCCCTGATCGACCGCACCGGGAACCATGACCTGTCGCAGCTCCGCACGCTTCAGGACTGGTTCCTGAAATACGAGCTGCAGGCAGTCGAAGGCGTCTCTGAAGTCGCCACCATCGGCGGGATGGTCAAGCAGTACCAGGTTGTCGTCGATCCAAACAAGCTCAGAGCCTATGACATCACGCTCGCGCAGCTGCGCGGAGCGATCCAGGCCGCAAACAGGGAGACCGGGGGCAGCGTGATCGAGATGGGCGAAGCGGAGTTCATGATCCGCTCGTCGGGCTACATTGACGAGCTTTCGGACCTCGCCAGCGCGCCCTTGATGGTCAATAAGCGAGGTGCCGCGCTGACGCTCGGCGACGTGGCCGAGATCCGGCTCGGGCCGGAGATGCGACGCGGCGTCGGCGAGTTCGATGGCGAAGGCGACGCTGTGGGCGGCGTTGTGATCCTGCGCTGGGGCGGCAACGCACTGGCCACGATCAAGGCGGTGGAGGCTCGGATAGAAGAACTGCGCCCAAACCTGCCCGAGGGCGTCGAGATCGTCACGACTTACGACCGCTCCGGGGTGATCGAACGGGCCATCGAGAACCTGCAGAAGAAGCTGACCGAGGAATTCATCGTGGTGGTGCTGGTCTGCGCCGCGTTCCTTCTGCACCTGCGCTCGTCGCTGGTGATCCTACTGTCGCTTCCTCTGGGCATTTTCGCGGCCTTGATCCTGATGAAGGCCCAGGGCGTGAACGCCAACATCATGTCGCTGGGTGGCATCGCCATCGCCATCGGCGCAATGGTCGACGCCGCCATCGTGATGATCGAGGCGATGCACCGTCGGCTCGAAAAGGAGAAGCTGACGGCTGAGAACCGTTGGCGGATCGTGCAGGAATGCGCATTAGAAGTTGGACCTGCGCTTTTCTATTCGCTTGCCATCATTACGGTGAGCTTCCTTCCGGTCTTCGTTCTGGAAAATCAGGAAGGACGGCTGTTCAAGCCGCTGGCCTATACCAAGACCTATGCAATGGCGGCAGCGGCGATTTTGTCGATCACGCTGGTGCCGGTGCTGATGGGATACTTCATTCGCGGTCGGATCCTGCCCGAACGCAAGAACCCCCTCAATCGCATCATTGTCTGGACATATCGCCCATTCCTGGACGCAGCCATCGCCTGGCCCTGGGCCACGACGCTTCTGGCCGCCGCGGTCGTCGCCTCGATGTGGTATCCGCTCCAGCGCCTCGGTTCGGAGTTCATGCCGGAACTGAACGAGGGTGACTTTCTCTACATGCCGTCGCTCTACCCCGGTGTCTCGATCGGCAAGGCGCGCGAGGTCCTGCAGCAAACTGATCGGCTGATCGCAACCATCCCCGAGGTGGAGACGGTGCACGGCAAACTCGGACGCGCGGACACGGCAACCGATCCGGCGCCGCTGACGATGATCGAAACCACGATCCAGCTGAAGCCCGAGGAGGAATGGCGCCCCGGAATGACGATGGAGAGGATCCGCGACGAACTTGACCGTGTGGTTCAGGTGCCGGGCGTCACGAATGTGTGGATCCAGCCGATCAAGAACCGGATCGACATGCTGGCGACGGGGATCAAGACGCCGGTCGGCGTGAAAATCTCAGGCGCCGATCTAGACGTCATCGAGCAAATCGGTGTCGCCGTTGAAGAAGCGGTAAAAGGGATAGACGGCACCGCCTCGGCCTATGCGGAACGACCCATCGGTGGGCGCTTCATCGAGATTGACGTGAGACGGGAGGCGGCCGCCCGTTACATGATGAGCGTCCGGGACGTGCAGGAGGTTGTTCAGACGGCAATCGGTGGCATGCAGGTGTCGGAGTCCGTCGAAGGGCTAGAACGGTTCCCGATCAATCTGCGCTACCCGCAGTCCTGGCGGGACAGCCCCGAGCGGCTCGAAACCTTGCCGGTGGTCACACCCTCGGGTGCCCATGTGCCGCTCGCGGCACTTGCCGACATCCGCATCGTGGACGGTCCGGGGATGATCCGGTCCGAGAACGCCCGGCGCACCGGCTTCGTCTTCATCGACATCGCAGGGCGCGATCTCGGCAGCTATGTCGCTGAGGCCCGTGCGCGAGTAGCCGAAGAAGTCGCCCTGCCACCGGGCTATTCGCTCACCTGGTCTGGCCAGTACGAATACATCGAACGGATGCAAGAGCGGCTCACTATCGTGGCCCCTGCGACGCTTCTGATCATCACGCTGATGCTCTTCATGGCCTTCAACCGGATCATCGAGGTGAGCATCATCCTCGCGGCCCTGCCGTTGGCGTTGGCCGGGGGCGTCTGGTTCCTGTGGTATCTCGCTTTCGACATCTCTGTGGCAGTGCTCGTCGGTTTCATTGCGCTCGCGGGGGTCGCGGTCGAGACCGCCATCGTGATGCTTCTCTACCTCAATCTTTCTTGGGAGAAGCGCCGCAAGCTCGCACAGGCGGAGAACCGAAAGCTGACTCGGGACGACATCGAGGAGGCCGTCTTCGAAGGTGCGGTTCTGCGGGTCCGGCCCAAGGTTATGACGGTGGCAACGATTTTCGCGGCGCTCATCCCGATCATGTACGGCACCGGCACCGGCTCCGAGATCATGCAGCGGATTGCGGCCCCGATGATCGGCGGCATGGTCACCGCAACCCTGCTGACCCTTTTCGTCATCCCTTCGATCTTCGTGATTTGGAAGACGCTGGCACTGCCCCGTGTCAACCGCGAGATCGGCCCCCTCGTTCTGCGGCCTGAACATTCAGCGCCTGCCGAATAATAGAAACTGCAACCTGAACTCCTGGAGTTTACAATGAAGAAACTGACTGCAACGCTCGGCCTCCTGGCCTTCACGACCCTGCCGGCCCTCGCTCAGATGAACCACGGCAATATGGACCATTCCAACATGCCAATGTCCTCCGAACAGATGGAAGGCGCCGTACACGCAAAGGCCGTCGTTAACTCGATCGGCGACGGCATGGCCAATGTCAGCCACGACCCAATCCCGGAGATCGGCTGGCCAGCGATGACGATGGATTTGCCGCTTCTCGATAACGCCCAAATGATGGGTGAGATTGCCGCGGGCGACGAGGTTACGCTTATTCTCGTGAAGGGATCGGACGGCATGTACGCAATTGGCGCGATGATGCCGAACTGAACCTCGGAGCACAGCGACCGGCCACTCCGCGCCGGTCGCCAACAATTCTATGACGGGGCTGGGATATGAACCGAAACCTCTACCACTTACTGGGCGCGATCTCGATTTGCCTATCAGCAACTTCTCTTATGGCGCATTCCGAAAAGTAAGGCACAACGCCTATGGACGGTACACGGCTGACCGAAACGCCCGAGATGATCCACATGGTGTTCGACAACCAGAACACGATCGCACGGCAGCGTCAGGCTTGACCGCAGGCAACTTCGTTGCATCATGCCTTGCTTATTGCACGCAACCTGCCGAGGAAGAGGCCCAAGCATGAAGACTGCTCTAATACTTGTGGATATCCAGAATGATTATTTCGAAGGTGGAAAATGGCCCGTTGCCAATATGGCAGAGGCTGCTGTCAATGCAGCACGGCTCCTGAAGGCAGCCCGGACGAAAAAGGATATGATTGTCCATGTGCACCATGAAATGCCGCAAGGTGGGCCGTTCTTCGTCGCAGGTACGGATGGCGCAAGGATCAATGATACAGTCTCACCGCAAGGTGATGAAACGACAGTTCTGAAACACAGACCCAACAGCTTTCACGATACCGGGTTGGAAGCTCTGCTTCGCGATGCGGGGGTAACCAGCGTCACGATTTGCGGAGCGATGTCACAGATGTGTATCGACGCGACGGCACGCGCAGCACGCGACCTCGGGTTCGATGTGACCGTCATAGAAGATGCTTGCGGCGCGAAAGAAACCTCTTTTGGGAACGTTACAGTGCCGGCCGAATTTGTTCACGCCACTATTATGGGGGCGCTGAACGGCAGCTACGCGACTGTAACCAATACAGATTCCTACCTTGCCTGAGCCCCGAACGGGTGGCATGCGACATCCCACATAGCGAAGCGCTGACCTAGCACCATGCGTTATCACCCCGGGCAACACGGCTAGCGACTTCAGTATCTTGCTCCGTGCTTTTGCATAACCAAAACGGTTCATCGGCAAGGTAAGATATGCAGCCCCTCCGAAAGCTCCTTTTTGTGAACCAGAAGGCGCTCACCAACGAGAAGTTCACGACTTCAAGGCTTATAGAAATCCGATGTCCTTTGACGGCTGGCGAGCCACCAGCCCGATTGTACGGGCCATTCCGTAAAGTCCGTGTCGTGGCCCAGATCTCTGGCGGCATGCAGCGCCCATTGCGGATCGACCAGCGCCTCGCGCGCGATGGCGATAAGATCCGCGGCCCCGTCTGCAAGGATGTTTTCGGCCTGCAAAGGGTGCGTGATCAGGCCCACGGCCATCGTTGCCATGCCGACTTCGTTACGGACGCGATCAGCATAGGGAACCTGGAAACCCGGTTGCCGCTTTTGCGAGCCGCTTGCCGTTGCGGCCCCGGCGATGCCGCTTGAGGAACAATCCATCACGTCGACGCCAATGTCCTTGAGCGCACGCGCCAGCACAACAGTGTCCTCGAGGCTCCACCCATCGGGCGACCCGTCGACCGCCGAGGTGCGAAAGAACAAGGGCAGGTCTTCCGGCCAGGCGCCGCGCACCGCTTCGGCGATTTCGAGGGCAAGCCGCATGCGCCCGGTCAAATCCCCGCCATAGGCGTCCTTGCGCCTGTTCGAGAGCGGCGACAGAAAGCTGTGCAGCAAGTAACCGTGGGCGCCGTGAATTTCGACTATCCTGTAGCCGGCCTCTCGCGCGCGGTGCGTCGCGGACACGTAGTCGTCGATCAGGGCCTTGATCTCGGACACCGGCAGCTCATGCGGAACGGGCCAGCCATCGGCAACAGGTATCGCGCTTGGCCCGACCGGCGTCCAGGGCATGTCGCCGCGGGCGATATCCGCGTCGTTCAGAGGGCCATTGCCGAACCACGGCCGCTGCATCCCTGCTTTGCGCCCCGCATGCCCAAGCTGGAGTGCCGGAATGGCACCGTTCCGCAGCGCGAATTGTGCAATCCTTGCGTGACCCGGAATCTGGCTGTCGGCCCAAAGCCCGGGGCACCCGTGCGTGATGCGCCCGGCCTTTTGCACGGCGGTCGCCTCGGTAAAGACGATGCCGGCGCCGCCAATCGCGAAGCGGCCGAGTTGCACAAGATGCCAGTCATCCATGTGCCCTTCATGCGCCGAGTACTGGCACATCGGCGAGATGACGACACGGTTGCGGGTTTCGACGCCCCGAATCCTGAGGGGCTGGAACAGTCTTGGGGTCTCGGTCATCGGCATGCTTCCTTGCAAGATCATTCCATCTTGCATGCATGTTCACGCAGTTCAATCAGACGGCAGCGCGTTGAACGGTCGACCGGCGCTTTCCCCCGCCAGCGCTAGTCGCCGGAACAGGGAACATCGGGGCGCACGATCAGCGCCCTGGGTTACCGCCCACCGGCCCCGGAAACCGTCGTCCCGATGGACCAGAGGCCGACTATGCACTAACAGTCAAACTGGACCACTCAGGTGGGGCTGATCAACGCGACATAGGTCAGCTCAGCGGACTTAGCTGGCATTCACCTTGAAGCAAAAAGTTAGACGAACGCCTTATCATTGGAAAACTGCGGGAGCTGGAAATAAGAAAGCGCTAGATTTTCGATTTGGTCTCGGTATTTTTTGTAAGCGTCAGTCGCGAACGTAACACACTTACCATTGCATCATAAGAAAATGAATTTTGCCGCAAGATAACGAAACGCAAGCGAGTACTAACAAGATTGCAAGACGTCTTGCAGCCATACTGGCTGCCGACGTGGCCGGATATAGTCGTCTTACCAGCGTCGATGAAGAAGGCACTGCTAAAATGCTCTTAGAGCATAGATCAGTGACTGATGCGCTTATTGAGAACTTTGGTGGTCGGATTGCCAACACCGCTGGCGATAGCATTATTGCTGAATTTGCGAGCTCTGTCGAAGCGGTGCGATGTGCCGTTGAAATTCAGGAAGCAATTCGGACACGCAACCTCTCGGTTCCGTCGTCTTCACAAGTTCAGTTTCGCATCGGGATAAATGTCGGAGACGTGATCCTTCAAGATGGTGACATTTTAGGTGACAGCGTAAATGTGGCCGCTCGACTAGAAAGCCTCGCTGAACCCGGTGGGATCTGCTTGTCTGGCGAGGTACACGACCAGATACAAGGCAAGCTGTCCCTTGGGTTCCGTGCTATGGGAACCAAGCGACTAAGAAACATTGATCGTCCGGTGCGCGCTTACAACGTTGAGGGCATCCAAGATGTCAGTGCGCGCAAAGAAAACAAGCTGCGCATTCTGGCCGCGGGAGGTGCCTTTTTCGCTGCTGCCTGCTTGGGTCTTGTGTATGTTCTAACTGCTCGTGACAGCACTACAACGCTTTCTGGTGGGTCGCCGCCGTGGACGTCTGAAAGCAACCTGGATGCACCTCCACTGCCCCAGATGTCTGACGTTGTTGCATCAGGCGAATGGAATGAACATTCCTATTATGCAATTTTGACATGGGGCAGTTCCTGGCAGTCAGCTGTTGCAGATGCCAAAAAGAGGGGTGGCTATTTAGCCTCCATTACATCCGAAGCGGAGAACAGTTTTGTTTTCGAACTCATTAAGAACGATGAGCGCTTGTGGGATATGCATCAGGATGGGCAAGCTTTCGGACCTTGGATCGGCACATATCAGGAAGAAGGGGCCATTGAGCCAGACGGTGGGTGGGCGCTGGTCAGCGGCGAACCGGTTACGTTTTCGAACTGGTCAGAAGGCCAGCCAAACAATCATGGTGGGAACTCGGACGTCGTTCGGTTCCACAATTACGTTCACCAGCCTTCACCGTATTGGGACGATGCAAATGGCGCCGGATCAGCACGAGGGTATATTTTGGAAGTTGAGCGCGTGGATAGTACTAAATGAAAAAAAGCGGGCCTTTGACGTTGTAAGTATCAATACATTCCAATTCTTTGAGTACGGGGAACCTGAAGAAGCATAATGCAATTTTTCTTTAGACATTGGATCTTATCCGTTTTTGTCGCGTCGTCGATCATTTCGACGTCGGCAAGCGCGCAAAACGTGACGTTCCCAACGGACTTCTTCGCTGAACGCCTGCAAGGCTCTGCATGCTCGAAGTTTTTTTCTTCATCTCGCCTGAACAGTGACCTTAAGATGATTTCAGCACTAAGTTCGGCGAGCATGACGAGCACCAATTCTCTGAACGTCAACCACGATGCCTTCTCCAAAAGGTGGACAAAGCTCTTAGAAGTTTCATATGGCGCGGCGGCAAAAGGTGACGCCACGGCCGGCAAAAAAATCTTGGGCACTCTGGTCAATCTTGCGCAAGCGAACGCCCTGCTTAATGCCCCATCATATAATAGCGCAAAAAAAGTGGAGTGCTGGAAAGGTGGCCGAAGCGACCGACCATGTCCACTGCATGTTGTGCAACACACCGGGTATACTGGCGTTGCAATGTTGTATTCGGCCATTGTGCTTGAGGAGTACGCAACACCAGACCAGAAACGAATTCTGGATACGTACTTTGACAAGATCTACAAGAAATTCATTTCCCCACTGGCGTCAAACGGCGCGCAAAGTGACGGATTGTATGAATTTGGAGACTATGGTTTGGGCGTGCTTGCCTACGCTAGGTGGAAACGTGATGCACGGCTCGCCAAAAGCGAAATACGCAAGCGCCGCTCCTCTTTCATCAAAAAGATAGATGCCCAAGGCATGCTGAAAGAAAACTCATTTCGCGGCTACCGCGGCTATTGGTATCACACTCTGGGAGCAGAAAGCGCCTATGGTTACGCGCTAGTTGCTAGAAGTTTCGGCACCGACTTTTTCAAGGACGCCAAACTTGGTCCAAGGTTTCAGAACCTTGCCAATCAAACGGTGAATGGTGGGCGGAGTTACTCTGATTTTCGGGAGCGCGCCCTGCAAAAATCCCCGAAAAATGCAATCAAGGACCCAAACGCAGAAATCCCCCACATGCATCAATTCGCTGTTGGCTTACCGATCATCTTAAAGCGGGAATATGGCTACGATGTAACAACAGCGTCAGCTTACAGATCAAAGGGCCGTCTCGAAACAATCAGCAAAATAACAGGTTTCAACGCTGATTGTTACTACTCCAGTTTTCGCTGAGTTCGGCAGCTTATCTGTTGCTGCGTGGCAAACTGAGAAATTCTAACGTTCTGCTTTGGGCTCGGTGCGGACGCTCGCAGTATTCTCGTGAGCGTCTGCTGCGCGGACAAAGCGCTCACTGGCTCACTCTAGGTTTCACGGCGGGACGCCCAAAGATGAAGTGGCGATCCAGCGGCGATATCTCCAACCGAAACAAGCCCGGCGTTCTCCGCCATAGTCGCCAGTTCTTTGTCGCTCCAGGCTCGACCTCCTGAAATTGTCGTCCGCAGGTCATTGAGAGCAGCCAACTTGCGATCCTCTGGCACGCGATATGCGGCCGCAAACAGCCATCCCCCCGGCTTGATTGCCTGTTGAAGGTTCTTGAAGGTCTGGTCAATGATGGCCTCGGGAAGGAAAATGACCGGTACGAAGATAACGTCAAATGCAGCATTTTCCTTCAGGTCGACGACGTTCTCGTTTCTGAAGGTGACGCGATCGGTTAGCCCTGTTTGTTCCAGGTTATTAGCGGCAAGGTCCAGAGCAGGCCCGAGGATGTCTATGCCGATTGCGGTAAGCGATGGCCATTGCTGGGCCATGGAAAGAGAAATCCATCCGACGCCGCTCCCAACATCAAGAAACCGTGGAGCGTTTGACAGGGTGGCCTCGAATTCCGGCTCTTTTGCTGCGTACTCGGTCAGCAATTTCGTCACGAGCCGGGATGAACGTCCCTGAGTTTCGAGAATGCCGGGGTCGTCGAACGACCAACCAAAGCTGCCGTCGTCGGGTAGTTCTAGTAGATGCAGCATTTGGCGCATGGCTGCCCTGACAAACCCATACAGCGCGTCCAGTTCTTCGTCCGTCAAGCCGTCCAGCAAGTCGGGCTCGAACGCGTCGACGACAGCGTCAAGTTTCGAGGTAAGAGTATCATTTGGTCGGAGGTGGCCTGAGGCCGCCCCAATTCTTGCGCCCAGCGCAGCGAGTGCGTCTGCCGCCCTGATGTGTTTTTGGATTGCTGCCATTGCTTCAGGAAAGGCCATAGTCTCGCTCCCTTCTCCTCATCGGTATACTCTTCACTCGAAGCAAGTCGGCGTAAAGCACTTGGGCACTTTGGCCTCGTGTTCACTCCGAAGTGGGTTGCTCGACCACTGCCAAAGCGGTGCTGGTCCGCTCGTACAGCTCTTCACCTATCCGGGTGTGGCGTTCGAGCTCTGCGATCTCATCTGGGTCGGTCTCGTGGACCATCGCCTCACGCAGATCGTCGATATTGGCACGGAGGTCAGAGAGTTTTCTACGCCAGTCGTCCAATTCCTTTTTCTCTCCTTTGGTCATTGGTCCGACAATGCGCACCTTACCAGTTCGGAAGTCGATCTTGATGTGATCCGGATGCGGAATTTGCTTATCCATGGTTTTTATCCCGGCTTCTGCGCCCCTGCGCAGTTCCTTCTCCCATTCGATCTTTTAGGTCAGCGCCTTGTCCAGATATTCAGCGTGAAGCATGTTGCGGGAGCTTTCCACCTCAGCCAGCAACTGTGAGAAGAGCCGCTGCGCGCGGTGCTGGCCCTTGACGGCGTTCACAGCCAAAGACCGCATGACCGCCTGCACCATGGGGATTGTCACGCTGCGGTGCCTTTCCCGGATCGTGATGTCGCGGTATGCCTCATCGAGAATGATATCTTTCATACGTTCCTAATGCATGCCCGGACGTTTGTTCTTTGGTCCCCGAGGCCGCCCCTTCGGATTACCAGACTTGCCCGGTTTGAAGCGGGCGTCTTTCGGCGTTTTACCATATCCCACGTCATAGCCGGGTCGGGCCACGAGCCCGCGCTTGTCCTTGTCGCTGCCCATTCCGCCGCCTCCATCGCCTTGTTTGTCACCGCTGGCGTCCAGCCGCAGAGAACCTGCGCCGCCTCGTCCCTGGCACAGGCCCCCCAGCGGGCAATGATGCGATCACAATAGATCTCGTCAAACTCGCAGAGATAGGCGCGCCGGCCGGTTTTCTCAGCCGCGATCAACGTCGAGCCGGGTCCGCCAAAGACATCGAGCACGATGTCACCGCGTCCGGACACATCGCGGACGGCATCGACAATCATCTGCACGGGCCTTACGGTCGGATGCAGCGCCAGTTCTTCCATGCGCCCTGCCCGCATGGTGTTGACGTCGCGATACTGCCAGACATTGGTCCGGTAGCGCCCGTGCTGCCCCAATTCAAAAGTGTTGATATGCGGCGCGTCCCCTCTCTTGAAGGCAATGATCAATTCGTGCCGTGAGCGGTAGAAGGTGCCCATACCCCCGTTGTCCTTGACCCAGACAATCAGGTTCTTGAGATCGTCGCAGACCGCCTGACCCACTGCAAGTATCTCGCCCATATGACGCCAGTCCATGCAGATGAAGTGGATCGAGCCGTCGACACTGTGATCAACAAGGTTGCGGAACGCGCGCCGCAAAAAGCGCGTGAACTCTGATGCCGACATCTCATCTGCTGCCATGGTTTCGGGGGCATTTTGCGGAGCGATGCATCTACCTGCACGCCTGTCGAACCAGGTCAGAGGCCGGGCCGGTGTCTTAAAGTGGGTCAGGTTTTTCTACCGCACGCGCGCCCATTCCGCCCTTGGCGTAAAACCTCCAGCGATGATCCATTGCCTGAGACAAGACGAAAATCAACCCGATCGTCAGGAGCAGAGAGAGAGAGAGAAGCCAAAAACACGCCAGACACCGTCCAAGGATTAGCCAGTAGCTCAAGTCGGTTAGCAGCATTGCAAAACTGTTGTAGTCTTGGCTTGAGTTTGAATGGCCGAATTAGATTATGCAGTTGACGTTGTTCTCGAAAATAGCAGGGCTGTCTCTTGTTACTTGCGTGTCTGCAATTGTTTCGGGCTTGACGTTGCTGGCGCGCGGCACAGGCATTCTCGAGCCTGTTGAACTCGCCCATTATGATTTTGCCACTTCACAAGCTGCATCGTCCGATCTCACGCCCGACGTCGCAATAGTTGCCGTCCGCGACAATGAACTCGCTAAATGGGGATGGCCGATCAGTGATGAGCAACTAGCCCAGCTAATACATGCCGCTTTGGGGGCAGGCGCGAAAGTGGTGGGTGTGGACATCCTTCGCGAGCGCCCGGTCGAACCTGGTGCCGCTAAGTTGGAAGCGGTACTGAAAAATCCGCGTGTCACGACGATCGGCAAGCTGGGGAATGCAGGCGACTTCGTTATCACGCCGCCAGATGTCTCTTTGAAAAGGGGCTCATTCGGATTTGCCGATGTGCCAGTCGACCGTGACGGCGTGGCGCGTCGCTCGCTGCTTCTGGTGAACGATGGCCAAACGTTGAAATACTCTTTTTCACTCCAACTCGCATTCTCCGCTTTGGGCATCGCCGAACTGACCCCGTGGCCCGACAACCCCCAGGTTTTGAAGCTGGGCAACATACCCGTGCCGCCTTTGAACTCGGATTTCGGCAGCTATGCCAGGCTGGACGCAAGTGGCTATCAAATCATGGCTCATTTTGCCCAGCGCCTGCCTGTGGCACCGATGCTGTCCGCTAGGGAATTGCTGGAAGGCGAAACCGATTTGGGGGGGAAAGTGGTTCTGATCGGACTAATCAGCGATTCGATCAAGGATCATTTCGTTACACCGCTGAACAGGAATTCTGGAACTCAATATGTCTACGGGCTTCAGGTTCACGCGGCATTGGTCCAGCAATTGATTGACCACGTGCAAAACGGACTGCGCCCGATAACGGACCTACCACATTGGATCCAGGGCTTCATGGTTGTTGCTGCCAGTGTGTTGGCTTCGGGGATCGTTGTCCTGTTCCGGAACCCGGTCTTGGCAATCCTGCTTGGCGGAGCCGGGGCCCTTGGACTGTTGGGAGGAATGACATTCTCGTTGAACTGGCACCTCTGGTTGCCCGCTGTGCCGGTTACCGCCGCGTGGATCACGGCCTTTGTGCTGACGTTCATCTTTGTGGCTTCACGTGCGCGGCAACAACGTCGCGTCATGTCTCAGCTCTTTGAAAGCCAGTTGTCGCCGGAACTGGCGCAGGAAATCTGGAACCAGCGGGCATCCATACTCTCCAAGGGCGAAACGATCCCGCGGCGATTGCAGGTGAGTTTGCTGTTCGCCGATGTGGTCGGCGCTACGACGGTGGGCGGCAAAGCTGAACCTGATGCCTACCTTGCTTGGATTGGTACGCTGCTTGACGCTCTCAGCGAAGATGCCGCTTGCCACGGTGGATTTGTCGAGAAGTTCACCGGTGATGGCATCTTGGTTGCCTTCGGTGCGCCCCTGGCCCGCGAGAGCGGCAAAGAACTGACCGATGATGCCCGCGCAGCCTGCGCTTGCGCCCTCAAAATGCGCGAGACGGTTGCACGACTCAACTCGGCAGACGGTGTTCGCTGGCCATATGCCATGAGGATTGGGCTTCACAGCGGGCTGGTTTTTGGCGGGACGATCGGGCGAAAGGGCTCGATGCGCTACAATCTGGTCGGGGATGCGGTCAATGTTGCGGCTCGTATCGAAGCTTATGCCAAGACGCTGGAAGGTCGACAAATTCAGCCTGTTACGATATGCTGCAGCGAAGAATTTATGCTCCTTTTGGATGGATTTGCTGAGTGCTCGCCCGCAGGCACTCTTCTGCATGACGACAAAACGACAACCCATCGGATTTATACGATCGCGGGACTAATTCGGTAACCGACATCGGGTGTTTCGATGAAACTCGACTTCTTGGTTATTCCTGCTTTGGCTGTTGCGACGTTTTTTGTCGGCGCAGCCTCGGTCACAGCGGAATCAAAGAAGGCTAACGAGTCCAAAGAGCAAACTACAGTTGTTTTCGTTCCTCCGGCCTCGGGCGTGCCAGCCGACCGCGTTGGCGCGGGCACCCGAGATCTCGAGGTTTCTGGCAAGCGGGTTCGTGTGATTGCTCCCGACGGAGGTGGATTATCTTCTGAAAGCCGCCCTCTTGTCGTCTGGGAGTTGACGGAACCATTTGATGGTATCATGCAAGCCGAGGTCACCTTGCTGGAGGAAGGGGTGCGGGTTGCCGGGACAGCCCAAAACGCACGTTTCCGCCCCGGACTCTACGGGCTCGACATGGCAAGGGGCGACAGAGATCTGGAGCCGGGGCGAATCCATGCGATCACGATCTATCTGGCCGATGGCAAAACGCGCGAAGTCGTAGAGCGAGCAACCAGCCTGATCGAGCGTAGCGGACCGCGCCTTGGGAACGCAGCAGAGGCGGCATCAGCAGGCATCTGGTTCGATGCGCTTGGATACCTGACCGATATCGACTTTTCGGGTCGTGTCCGCGTGCAGGATGTCAGCGGTTTCACGCAGCTTCTGCAATCGGCAGGACTTTGAAACGGGAAAGCAAAGATGAGACTCGAGTTTCTGTCGAAGGCTTCAGCCAGGAAGAGACAATTTATTCGTCTGGCCGCATGGTTTTTGCTACTCGCTTCCATCCTTCCATCGGTGGCTGCGGCGGAAAAACGCGTCGCACTTGTGATCGGCAATTCCGACTATGAGTTCGTCAGCAACCTCGGAAACCCGGCCAATGACGCCGAGGACATCGCGAAGGCACTAGAAAGAATCGGATTTGCAGTAACATCCGGCCTCAATCTGGATTATCGCGAGATGCGTCTTGCGATTCGGGATTTTGCCGAAACAGCTCAAGACGCGGATATGGTGTTTGTCTACTTCGCTGGTCATGGCGTGGAAATCGACAAGACCAACTACTTGATCCCTGTAAACGCCGAACTCCGAAGCGACCGGGACGTAGAGTTCGAGGCGATCAGGCTGGATGCGGTCATCAATGCGGTGGCCGATACGTCGGCTCTCAAGGTCGTCCTGGTGGATGCGTGCAGAAATAACCCGTTCCTGACCGACATGCTCCGAACCTCGGCGACCCGCTCGGTCGGGCAGGGCCTTGGGCGGATTGATCCCGGTGGCGTACTGGTGGGCTACTCGGCACGGGGTGGAACCTTGGCGCTGGATGGCGAGGGGCGAAACAGCCCTTATGCCGAGGCGCTTCTTGCCCATATCGAGGAGCCAGGGCTTGAGATTGGAAAGATGTTTCGCAAGATCCGCGATTCCGTTTATCGGTCAACCGACGGGTATCAAGAGCCGTTTACCTACGGTTCGCTTCCGGGCGAGGACATTTTTCTGGTGCCAGAGGTTCAGGTCGCAGCAATGACTCCAGTTCCGGAAGCGCCCTCCATTGGACAAGAAATCGCAGCGGGTTTCGCTGATGCGGATCAAGATGGCTCTATAGGTGCCTGGCAAACTTTTCTGGAACGGTTTGGTGTTCATGAGGCACACCCCCTGGTTCGTTTGGCTGTGCGCAAGCACGAAGAACTCACCCGTACTGCCGCCGCACCACCCAAGAGTGACGTTGAAAAATCGGCCTCTAACATTCAGAATGAACTGACCGCCTATGCTGCTGCCGAAAAAATTGCCTCTCCACGCGGCTGGGCACTCTATTTTGAGCGCTTCCCGGCCGGAAGGCTATCCAAAAGCGCGATTGTGCGCGAAGAGCAGGCCCTCTTTGACGATCTTCAAGCCCGAGCCTACGGACGGTATCGCACGATCCGAGACGGTGAAGTCATGAATGCGGAAATGCGAAGGCTCGGCTTGGAAATGCTCGATCTGCCCAAGAAGCTGGTGTCCGAGATGCAGTGGGCACTGAAATCCAGGGGGAACGATATCGGGCAAATTGACGGTCAGATCGGTCCACGGACCATCGGGGCGATCGAGAAGGTTCAACTTGCGCTGGGCTTGCCGAAGACAGGACTGCCAACGCGTGCGACCTTGGCCGCCCTTGGCCAAATTGACAGCGACACCCCCGCATCCGGCCTTTTTTCCACTTCGGGGGCGATAGCTCGACCTGTTGATCCCGAGGCAATAGGGATTCTGGAAAACGATGCTAGGCTTGCCAGAGTCGTCCGCACTTTCAAGCGAAAGCCCCTAATCTACGGTTTTTTCCAAGGGAGTCTGTACGTGGCCGTAGATCTCGGTACCACGATCGGAGAACCTGACCTGGACGCGTATCTCAGAGAAGTCGGTGGCAAACTCGTCGAAATCGAAACGAAGGAGGAAGAAGAGTTCGTAGTTGATATGGTTCGTTTCGATCAAAAACTTTGGACTGCTCAAGCGTCGAGCATAAAAAACAATTACGGGCCCGCGATCGGGTTGACCAAGACTCCGTTGGGATGGCGCTGGCGCTCAGGTTCGGATTTGACATTGGAAAACTGGGCGCCTGGGCAACCTTCGCTCAAGGACGCCGAAGCGATGTATGGGATGCTGGTTCCCGTCGATAGATTATCAAGAAACGCACACCGAGTTGGCCGAGTAGGATGGATGCCAAGCCGTTTTATCTCCCGCCAACTCATCATCGAGATAAAGTGAAACTGAGCATCCGAGCATTGGCTGACTGCGAAAGTGTTGGCCTTCGGTTTGGTGGGCAACTTGCCAGTCCTTGGCTAATTTCAGATACCCCCTCCCCTTAGGCTCGGGACCCATTGATTTCCGCCGTGCAACATGATTCATCGCACCCAAAGCAAGCGGTGAACATGTCAGATCGATTCCGGCTGAGCGACGAGCAGATGGCCCGTCTGGAACCCGTCATGGGAAGGCGCAAAGCGCAGTGACCTCAAAGCAGAGAGCGCGCGGGGAGCATAACCTGACGTTTGTCCCCGAGAACCGAGAACTCTCCTGCATCTAAATAAAGAAACAACTGCAGGAGGTTGATCCATGAAGTACCTGTCCGGCCACCTGCGGTTTTTTTCGTGAATGAGGCGGTCTTGGCTGGTCTGCTCTGGTCCAACCTTTCGCCCCCGATTGCGGCGTTATTCCAGTCGACGGGGCCTCGCGCGATCCCGAAATTATTGCCAGACGTCGCTGGGCGTTTGCACCCAATACGCAAAGCTTGATGTCGCGCTGAAATCAGCCAGCCCGAAGGCCGGCTGATCCGTCCGACCTCCCCTCGATAGGCGCTTGCAATGCACCCGAGGTCCTTTCGATTACGATCTATGCCGCCTGCGCCGCCAGCCTGCGTTGTTCTTCGCGTGAAAAGAACAACAGGTAGAATACCGGCGCAGCGACCATGGTCAGGACCGTCGCAAAGGCCAGGCCGCCCATGATTGTGACCGCCATCGACACGAAGAAGGCGTCGGTCAGCAGCGGCGCCATGCCCAGAATCGTGGTGATCGCCGCCAGCATTACCGGACGCAGTCGCGAAACCGAGGCCTCGATGATCGCCTCGCGCAGAGGCTTGCCGGTGGCACGGACCAGGTCGATTTCCTCGACCAACACGATGCCGTTCTTGATCAGCATACCCGACAGGCTGAGCAGACCCAGAAGCGCGGTGAAGGTAAAGGGCAGCCCCGTACCCAACAGCCCGATCACCACACCGTTCACCGACATCGGCACCAGCAGCCAGATGATGATCGGCTGCCGGATTGCGTTGAACAGCAGCACCGAGATCAGAACCATGATCAGCAGGCTCAGCGGCAGTTGCCTGCCCAGGCTCGCCTGTGCCTTGCCCGAATCCTCGAACTCACCACCCCATTCCAGCTTGTAGCCCAGCGGCAGGTCCATCGATTCGATGGCATCGCGCACCTCGGCATGCACTTCCGCGGCAGTCAGATCGGCGGGGATATCGGCGCCCACTGTGATGGTCAGCACCCGGTCGCGCCGGTGCACCAGGGTGTTGAGCGCCTTGTACTGGAACCCGTCCACCATCTGCTCGATAGGTACGAATTTCTGGGACTGGTCCGAATACACCACCTGATCGACGATCGAATAGTCTCCGTCCGCCGGACGGCGCAGGATGATGGGGATAAGACGGTCGCGCTCCCGGAACACGCCGCCGGTGATGCCATCGGTCGAGAATTGCAGCGTCGCGGCAATGTCCTCGCGGGCAACGCCGGCGGTCTGGGCGCGTTCGGTCGCATAGATCGGCTGCAGCACCAATTCCTGCTCGCGCCAGTCGTGATGTACGTCCAGCGCGTTGGGAGATGCCTCTGACATGCGCCGCACCGCCTCGTCGGCCAGTCGCCGCAGCACGACCGGATCGCTGCCCGAGAACCGCGCCTCGATCGGGGTGCCGCCGCCGGGGCCGAAGACCAGGCGCTTGGTGCGGAACTCGCCCTCGGGGAACCGGGCCGAACCGAAGGCCTTAAGCTCGGCCTGAAGCGCGGGGATGTCCTCGAGCGTTTCGGTGCGGATGATCATGTGCCCATAGCTGGGGTTCGGCTTTTCGGCCGAATAGGTCAGCATGAAGCGCGTCGCGCCCTGCCCCACGAATGTCGCAACAGAGACCACGTCGTCACGCTGGGCCAGCCAGTCCTCGAACACGGCCATGTCGGCGGCCGTTCGGTCGATCGGGGTGCCCTGCGGCAGCTTGTAATGCACGAAGAACAGCGGCGTGTTCGAGTTGGGGAAAAACTGCTGCTTCATCAGCCCGAAACCCGCATAACAGGCCACTGTGATGCCCACCAGCCCGGCCACCACCAGCCAGCGGAACCGCAGCGCCCAGGCCAGCGTCGCGCCATAAAGGCGGAACAGAAGGCCACTGTATGCGTCGATCCCTCCCTCTTTACCCTGATTGAAGAAATAGTGCCCCAACAACGGCGTGACCGTGATCGCCAGAACCCAACTGAGCAGCAGCGAAATGCCGATCACCGCAAACAGCGAGAACAGGAATTCGCCCGTCGCATCCGGGCTGAGCCCGATTCCCGCAAAGGCCGTGATGCCGATGACCGTGGCCCCTAGCAGCGGGATCTGGGTCTTGGAGGCGGCCTCGTCTGCGGCATCGCGCGAGTTCTTGCCCTGCAGCATCGCGATCTGCATCCCTTCGGCCACCACGATGGCGTTGTCGACCAGCATCCCCATCGCGATGATCAGCGCGCCCAGCGAGATGCGCTCCATCTCGATGGAAAACACCGCCATGAACAGCAGTGTGCCCACCACCGTCAAAAGCAAGGTCGATCCTACGACGACGGCCGCGCGCCAGCCCATGAAGATGCCCAGCACCACCACCACGATGGCCACCGACATGGCCAGGTTGACCAGGAAATCGTTCGAGGCCTGCTCGACCACCACATGCTGCTGGTAGATGGGCAGAATCTCCACCCCGGCGGGGATTTCCACGTCCAGTTCGGCCAGCTTGGCGTCGACGCGTTTGCCGACCTCGACGATGTTCTCGGTCGACAGGCCGGCGATGCCTAGGGTGAATGCCTCGACCCCGTTGAAGCGGATCAGGATGTCGGGATCGGTCTGGCGGGCGCGATAGACATTGGCCATGTCGAACAGGTTGATCACCTGCCCTTGCGAGCCGACCGACAGCCCGGCGATTTCCGACACGCTGTCGGACCCGTCCGCCGTCAGGATCGTGGTGCGGTGATCCTCGGCCCGCAGGGTACCCGATTCCTGAACCGAGTTGGCGTTGGCGATAGCCTCGTTGATCGCGGTCAGCGGAACGTTCTGGTTGACCGAAATGGCAAGGTCAGGCTCGATGAAGATCGCCTCGTCCGGCAGGCCCTGCACCTCGACATCGGCCACGCCTTCGACCGTCAGCAATTCGCGGCGCAGAAAGGTGGACAGTTCGTGTTTTTCCGCGTCGGTGAACCCTTCGGCGGTGACGGCATAGAACAGGCCGAACACGTCGCCGAACCCGTCATTGACGAACGGCGCGCTGACCCCCGAGGGCAGACCGCGCGACGCATCGCGCACCTTGGCCCGCAGGCGGGTCCAGATGTCGGGCAGTTCGGACCCGTCATAGGTGGATTTGATCTCGACCTCGATCAGCGACTGGCCGGGGCGGTTGACCGAGGTGATGACATCGACCTCGCCCATCTGCTGGATGGCGGATTCCAGCGGCTCCGAGACCTCTTCTGCGACCTGCTCGGCGGTTGCGCCGGGATAGCTGGTGATGATGACGGCGTTCTTGATGGTAAAGGCCGGGTCTTCCAGCCGGCCCAGCGCGGAAAAGCCCCAGATGCCGCCCAGCAAGGTGACCAGGATGATCAGCCAAGTCTGGATCGGCCTGTCGATCGAGGCGCGTGCGATATTCATCGTCGCCCCCTTCAGTTGGCAAAGCCGGCAAAACGCCGGACGGTCTGCCCGACGGTCAGAACCGCGCCGCCCGCGACGACGATCTCATCCCCATCCGAAAGGCCGGTCAGCACCCGCACGTCGCCCGATTGGGTGGGCTCGACCGTGACCGGAACCCATTTGACGGTGCCTTCGTCGGCGCCCACGGGCGAAAACACCATCACGCCAAGATTGCCCTCGGCGTCGGACACGATGGCGGTGGGGGGCACGATGATGCCGGTGCGTTTGTCATCGACTTTGACGTTCACCGTGACCGATGATCCGGGCAGTATCCGCAGCCCTTCGGGCGGCGTCAGGCCGAACTGGATGCGGAAGGTCTGACCGACGCTGGATGTTTCGGCGTCGAATTCGCGGATTTCCAACGGGAACACTTGATCGCTGGCCGGGAATTTCGCGGTGATGGTGAATCCATCCTCCTGGCTGGTGCGCTGGAACAGGATTTCGGGCACGTCCACCTCGATGCGCAGTTCCGACATGTCATGGATGCGCACGATCGGGGTGCCGGCCGAAACGGTGGTGAAATTCTCGACCTCGCGCCGCGAAACCAGTGCATCGAATGGCGCAGTCAGGGTGGCATGTTCCAGGTTGTATTCGGCGTCGCGCACGGCGATGGCCGCCAGTTGCGCGGCGGTTTCGGCATCATCGACGGCGACCTCGCTGGCGGTGGTGCCACGCAGACGCGAGAGGCGCGCAAGCGTGCGGTCGGCCTGTTCCTTCTGAAGCTTGGCGCGATCCAGCGCCAGCTCGAACGGCTCCTGATCCAGCCGGGCGATCAGGCCGCCCTTGGGAACCTCGAAGCCTTCGTTGACGGGCAGTTCCAAGATCTGGCCGCCCACCTGAAACGCCAGGTCCACGGTCTGGCGCGCAGCCACACGGCCGAAGAATTGCCGCGAGAAACCAGGGGCGGTTTCCTGCACCACCATCAGTTTCACGGGTTTCACCGCTTCCTGCGCGGCGATCGGCGTGGCCACAAAGGCCAGGGCAAGACCCAGAGAAGTCAGCAGCTTCATTTCGTCAGTCCCTCGGGTATTCCCGTTTTCAAAATGTTGGTACGGATCTTGCAGGCAAGTCGGGCAAATTCGGCGGTTTCAGCGTCGTTCAGGCCAGAGGCGCTGCGAAAAAGCTCTCCGGCGGTGGCAACCAGCATGTTACGGGTCTCGGTTCCCTTGTCGGTCAGCACCAGGAGCCAGGCCCGGCGATCGCTGGGGTCGGACTGACGGGTCAGATAGCCTGCGCGCTCCAACGCGTCCGCCGTGGCGGTGATCGTCGACGGCACGGTCAGCATGTCAGCCGCCAGCACGCCCATGCGCTTGGGCTGGTCCAGCTTGACCAGCATGTGGCATTCCTGCTGACTGAGGTCGGTTTCGATGCTGGCAAAGCTTTCTTCCAGCTTCCAGTACAACGCATAGACGCCCATCATCGCCTGGATCTCGGGCGTCAGGCTGGACAGCCGCTGGCCGATTTCTGTCGTCATGTTCTTCTCCGCACGGATCAGGCGGTCATATACTTCAACTAATGAACTATTCAAGACTTGAAGTTAAAGTTTGGTTTCCACGCTTGATTCCCTTGGGTCAACCTCTCTTGATCTGGGGGCGTTGTGACTGCATTTTGGGCGAATCCGAAACGTTCAGGACCCGACATGTATACGCCCGCAATCACCGGTACCGGTGTTTTCACGCCCGAAAACGTCATCACCAACGCCGAGCTGGTCAAAGCCTTCAACGCCTATGCGGACAAGATGAACGCCGCCAATGCCGAGGCCATCGCCGCCGGCGAGATGGAGCCGATGCAGCATTCCTCGGAAGAGTTCATCGTCAAGGCATCCGGCATCGAGAACCGGTACGTCATGGACAAGACCGGCGTGCTGGACCCCGAGGTGATGCACCCCCTGCTGCGCCAGCGCAGCGATGACGAGCCGGGCATCATGACCGAGATGGCACTGGACGCCTGCAACAAGGCGCTGGCCCAAGCGGGGCGGACGGCGGCGGATGTCGATCTGGTGATCTGTGCCGCGTCGAACCATGAACGGGCCTATCCCGCCATCGCCATCGAAATCCAAAAAGAGCTGGGCATCACCGGGTTCGGGTTCGACATGAACGTGGCCTGTTCCTCGGCCACGTTCGGCATCCAGGCGGCAGCCGACATGATCCGGTCTGGGTCCGTGCGGGCGGCGCTGGTGGTCAACCCCGAGATCTGCTCGGGGCACCTGGAATGGCGCGACCGGGATTGCCACTTCATCTTCGGCGACGTGGCCACGGCGACTCTGATCGAACGGATCGAGGATGCCAAAGGCCCGCATTTCGAGATCCTGTCGACCCGCTGCGCGACCGAGTTTTCCAACAACATCCGCAACAACAACGGTTTTCTGCGGCGCACCCGGCCCGACGGGTTGAAGGATCGCCGCGACATGCAGTTCATGCAGAACGGACGCAAGGTGTTCAAAGAAGTGCTGCCGATGGTCAGCAAGCACATCAGCGACCACATGGCCGCCGAAGGCATCCAAAGCAGCGATCTGAGGCGCCTGTGGCTGCATCAGGCCAACAAGACGATGAACGACTTCATCGGCAAGAAGGTCCTGGGCCGCGAACCTGAGCCGGGCGAACAGCCCAACATCCTGCAGGACTATGCCAACACCTCGTCGGCCGGATCGATTATTGCGTTCTCCAAATACTCCGACGACCTGCAGGATGGTGACATCGGCCTGATCTGTTCATTTGGGGCGGGGTATTCGGTGGGGTCCGTCCTCGTCAAACGCCACGCCTAGAGGGGCCGTTCCGCCAAGGTCGGTCCAAACGAGCCGCTCCGTCACGTCAGGCATGAAAGGTGTCGGGCGCAACCTGCCCAGACGGACGTTAGCTGACGCTTTCTTCTTCCAGATGCAGCTTCATTTCGATCAGCACCTGCTGCAGCATCGAGGTTTCCTTCAGCAGGCGCTTGGCCTCGTTCACGGTAATGATCCCATCCTCGATCGCCGACTGGTATTCAGTCATCAGCATAGCGAAACGCTGGCTGAGCGCGATCACGTCCGAGTTGACACCGCCCGTGCGGCTGCGCTGTGAATTTCGCTCGTCATAGGACAGGGTGATGTTCTTCAGATCGGCCAGCGCCGAGGTCACATGCGGATAGGTCGCGACCGCCTCGAGCCGGGCCACCGCATCGACGGGCATGAACCTGTCGGCGTGCTCGGGATTGTCCGAATAATACCGGCCCAGAGTTGCCTTCGACTTTCCGGTGATCTCGCATGCCGCCTCGATGCCGACATCCTTGACCAGGGCTTCGGTGTGTTTCTTCAGATAAGGCCCGATATCCGCCATGTTCTTCCCCGAGTCTTCGACATTGCCCTCCCGGCTGTCCACTCCGGGGAAAGGGTAGGAATAATTCCCATACAGGAATAATCTTTGAAATGCCATAAGTTTGCCATCCCTCGAAGAACCAAGGGATATCTGAGTGAGTGGCGGCAATATTCAGCCGGTAATGAGTACAAGCAAAGCCAATCTGATTGGCTTTGCGAAAGGTTCGGTCGAATTGCGACCGGCGGTGTCGCTGTTGCGTGCACGAGGTAATCCATCCCCAAGAGCCAAGCTCTGCCTCTGCAACCGCAACGGCGGCGTCGACCTTCCCCCGGCATCGCGGCCGGAACTGACCGCTTGCCCGCGCCGACGCGTCCGATTAGACCCGGGCCATGGCCAAGCTGTACTTCAACTACTCAACCATGAACGCGGGCAAATCGACAGTGTTGCTGCAGGCCTCGCACAACTATCGCGAGCGTGGCATGGACACCTATCTGATGACCGCCGCCATCGACGGACGTGCAGGGATGGGGCGCATCGCTTCGCGGATCGGGATTTCGGCCCAGGCCGACACGTTCCGCCCCGAGGATGACGTGTTCGCAATGGTTCGCGACCGGCTGGACCAAGGGCCGGTGGCCTGTGTCTTCGTGGACGAGGCGCAGTTTCTGTCCGAAACCCAAGTCTGGCAACTGGCGCGCGCGGTCGATGACCTGAACGTGCCGGTGCTGGCCTATGGGTTGCGGGTGGATTTCCAGGGCAAGCTGTTTCCCGGCTCGGCCGCCCTGCTGGCGCTGGCGGATGAAATGCGCGAGGTGCGCACCATCTGCAAATGCGGGCGCAAGGCCACGATGGTGATCCGCCAGGACGAAAATGGCCGCGCCATTACCGAAGGCGCGCAGGTGCAGATCGGCGGAAACGAGACCTATGTCTCGCTGTGCCGCAGACACTGGCGTGAGGCTGTGGGCGCCTAGACCGGGTTCGGCAGCGGACGCCCCGCAACAAAGGCCGCCACGTTGTCCAGTGCCATGTGCCCCATGTCGGTGCGCACCTCTTCGGTCGCGGTCCCCAGATGCGGCAGCAAGGTCACGTTTTCCATGTCGCGCAGGGCCTCCGGCACGGCGGGCTCGAACTCATAGACATCCAACCCCGCCCCGGCGATCTGACGCGCCTGAAGCGCATGGATCAGCGCGGTCTCGTCCACCACTTCGCCGCGAGCGATGTTGATCAGGATGGCCGAGGGGCGCATCGCCGCTAGCACCGCGCCGTCGATCAGGTGGAATGTCTCGACCCCACCGGGGACCGCAATCACCAGGAAATCGACTGCCGAGGCAAGCCCAGAAAGATCAGAAGCACAGTCCGCGGGAAAGTCCAGCGCCTTCGGGCTGCGCGAATGATAGGCGACCTGCATGCCGAACCCGAAATGGCAGCGCCGCGCAATGGCCTGCCCGATCCGGCCCATGCCGACGATGCCGACCCGCTTGCCCGTCACATGATGGCCCAGCATCTGGGTCGGGTGCCAGCCTTGCCACGCACCCGACCGGACCAACCGTTCGCCCTCGCCCGCGCGGCGCGCCGTGGCCAAAAGCAGGGTCATTGCGATGTCAGCGGTGGCGTCGGTCACCGCGCCGGGCGTGTTGGTGACCTGCACCCCGGCCGCGCGCGCGGCGGCCACGTCAATATGGTTGAAGCCCACGCCGAAATTGGCCAGCAGCCGGCAGCGCGGCTGGGGCACCTGCTCGAACACGCGGGCGGAAAACAGGTCGCCCAACGTCGGGATCACAACGTCGAACGCGCGCAGGGCATAGAGCAACTCGTCGGGGTCCAACGGCGCGGTGCTGTCGCGGATTTCGGCGCCGTACTCGGTGCGGGCGCGGTCGGTGACCGCAGGCGGCATGGGGCGGGTGATCCACAATTTCATCAGTGCATCCGCCCGCCCAACGGCACCTTGCCGTCGGGTCCGATCAGAACGATCTCGCCGTTTTCGTCAGGCAGGCCCAGCACCAGAACCTCGGACATGAACCGGCCGATCTGGCGCGGCGGAAAGTTCACGACCGCCAGCACCTGTTTGCCCACCAGCGTTTCCGGCTTGTAATGCGCGGTGACCTGGGCCGAAGTCTTGCGTTCGCCGATCTCTTCACCGAAATCGATCCACATCTTGATCGCGGGCTTGCGCGCCTCGGGGTAAGGTTCGGCGCGGATCACCTCGCCCACGCGGATATCGACCTTGAGGAAATCGTCGAAGGAAATCTCACTCATGCGACAGCTCCTTCGAGCGTTCAGTGGCAGCGGTGACGGCGCGCTTCAGCAGCGCCGGAAAGCCGGTTTCCGGGTCCATCAACACCTCGAGTGCGGCCTGCGTGGTGCCGTTGGGCGAGGTGACGTTGATGCGCAGCTGCGCGGGGTCTTCCTCGGCCGCCATGGCCAGCGCCCCGGCCCCGGCCACCGTGGCCTTGGCCAGGTGCAGCGCCAGATCGGCGGGCAAACCGTTGGCCTGACCGGCGGCGGCCATGGTTTCGATCAGGTGAAACACATAGGCCGGACCCGAACCGCTGAGACCGGTCACCGCATCCATCTGGCCTTCGTCCTGAAGGCGCACCGTCTGGCCTACGGCCGACAGCAGGCCCTCGGCCAAGATCATGTCGTCCTCCGAGGCATGATTGTTGCCGATCAGCGCGGTGATGCCCTGCCGGATCGCCGCCGGCGTGTTGGGCATGGCGCGCACGATCGGCGTATTCGCGCCCAGCGCTTTTTCAAAACTGGCGATCTGGGTCCCCGCGGCGACCGAGATGAACAGGCTGCCGCCCCCGCCCAGCGCCTGGATCGCCGGCAGCGCATCACCCATCATCTGCGGCTTGACCGCCACCAGAACCACCGCTGGGGATTCGGGCAGCGCAGTGTTCAGGTTGACCCCCTGCGCCCTGAGCCAATCCGAGGGGTTCGGGTCGACCACCCAGACCGAGGCGGCGGGCAATCCGTGGTCCAGCCAGCCGGCCAGCATGGCCGACCCCATCTTGCCACATCCCAGAAGCACCAGCCCCTGATCTGCGACGCGTGACATGTCCATGATCGCCCCTCCCCTGCTTTTGCGGTTCAGGGCAAAGCTTTACGCGCGGCCGTAAGCCTCTGCAATGGCGACTTGCATCGCCTCTTCGGCACTGCGGTTGCCCCAGGTCACCAGCTGGATCGCCGGATAGTAGCGCTCGGCGCTGAGGACGGCGGCGGTGATCATCGTGTCGATCTGCTCGGGGCTGGCCGACTGGCCACCCGCCATAACCAAGCCGTACCGATAGACCATCAGCTTCTGGTTGGCCCAATAGGTGAAGGCCCCGGCCCAGCATTGATCATTCATGTGATTCAGCAGTTCGTACAGATCACCAATCCGGTCGGATGGCGGCTCCATCTCGAACGAACAGACCATGCGCAACGTTTCGTCGTAATTGGACCAAGCCAGGGTGATCGAGTAGGTGCGCCACTGGCCTTCGACCGCCATGGCGATCTGGTCGTCGCCGATCCGGTCGAAATCCCAGTCGTGATGCTCGGCCAGATGTTCGACAATGTCGATCGGATGAAGGTCTTCTTCCAGAAAATGCTCGGACAGGGCCATGATGCCACCTCACTGAAAATCTAGCATTTCGGGGCTGGCAGCGCCCCAGCGCTAGTTGCCTGCTCTACAAGCCGGGCTTCCCCCTTTGGCCTGTACTAAATATGGTGCGCTGCAGGCCGGACTCTGACAACCCCCAAACTTGGGGATAACAGCAATAAGTTGTGGATGGATGGCAACGGCGATCAAAATATTGGCGGCAATCGCAGGTTTGTCTTGATTTATGCTCAACTGACGGCAAGATTCACCTCACCGCAGGATCCCGGCCCGGACCCTGCGAAAAGGAGCGTTTTTTCCGAAGTTTTTGACCAGGGATTCGGGCGCGGAGCGCCCCGACCTGGCTTACTTGTCCAGCTTGGCCTCCAGCGCGGCGATGCGCGCCTCGAGCGCGGCGTTCTCTTCGCGCGCCTTCTGGGCCATGGCGCGGACGGCGTCGAATTCCTCACGCGTGACGAAATCGCGATCGGCCAGCCAACGGTCGAGCAGCGACTTCATCGCATTCTCGGCCTCTTCCCGCGCGCCCTGGGCCACACCCATCGCGTTGGTCATCAGCTGGGACATATCGTCCAGAAACTTGTTGCGGGTCTGCATGTCACTTCTCCGGTATCGCGGTTGACCCCTATATGGGGGATCAGGGGCGCGGGCTCAAGGTTGACTTGCCCCGCGAACCCCGGGCAATGAGACGCACATGCAGGCTGTTTTGAACTTTCCCGATTTGTCGCCCGAGCTGTTCTCGATTTCCGCCTTCGGGGTGGAATTCGCGCTGCGGTGGTATGCGCTGGCCTATATCGCCGGCATCCTGATCGCGTGGCGCATGGCGCTGATGGCGCTGCGGCGCCCGGCCCTGTGGCCCCATCAGACCCCGCCGATGCGCCCCGAGCAATTGGAGGACCTGATCACCTGGATCATCCTGGGCGTGATCCTGGGCGGGCGGCTGGGTTTCGTGCTGTTCTATCAGCCAGTATATTATCTGAGCCATCCGCTGGACATTCTGAAAGTGTGGCAGGGCGGCATGTCATTCCATGGCGGGCTGTTGGGCGTGGTGACCGCCGCATATCTGTATGCGCGGCGCAACACGGTGTCGATTCTGCCGCTGGCCGACCTGATCGCGCACACCGTGCCGCCTGGGCTGCTGCTGGGGCGGCTGGCCAATTTCGTCAATGCCGAGCTGTGGGGCCGACCCAGCGACCTGCCTTGGGCGGTGATCTTTCCGGGAACGGAGGCGCAGGATTGCGCCAACGTAGCCGTCGGTCTGTGCGCCCGCCATCCCTCGCAACTGTACGAGGCCGCGCTCGAAGGGCTGCTGTTGGGCGCGCTTCTTTTGTGGCTGGTCTATCGGCGCGGGGCGTTTCACTGGCCGGGCCGGGTTATGGGCGTGTTCCTGGCGGGCTATGGTGCGTCGCGATTCATCGTCGAGTTCTTTCGCCAGCCCGATGCCCAATTCGTCTCGCCCGGCAACCCGCTGGGTCTGGCCTTGCATGTCGGCGGCTATGGCCTGACCATGGGCCAGTTGTTGTCCCTGCCGATGATCGCGCTCGGCCTGTGGTTCGCGCTACGCGCCCGGAGGGCGGGATGAACCTGCGAGACCATCTGATTGCCCGCATCCGGCAGGACGGGCCGATGAGCATCGCCGGCTACATGGCCGAGTGCCTGCTGCATCCGACTTACGGCTACTATACCACCCGCGACCCTCTGGGCGCGCAGGGCGATTTCGTCACCGCCCCCGAAATCAGCCAGATGTTCGGGGAACTGATCGGGTTGTGCCTGGCCCAAGCCTGGATCGACCAGGGCAAGCCGGAACGCTTCGCGCTGGCCGAACTCGGCCCCGGGCGCGGCACGTTGATGGCCGACATCCTGCGGGCCACCAAGGGGGTGCCGGGGTTTCACGACGCGGCACAGGTGGTGCTGCTCGAGGCGTCGCCGGTGCTGCGCGGCCTGCAGGCCGAGGCGCTGGCGGGGCACGCGCCGGACTGGATCGTACAGGTTGGCGCGTTGCCGGACCTGCCCCTATACTTGGTGGCCAACGAGTTCTTTGACGCCCTGCCCATCCGCCAGTTCCTGCGCGACGGCGACGGCTGGCGCGAGCGCCTGGTGGGGCTCAAGGGCGACGATCTGGCCTTTGGCCTGGGCGCACGGGCAGCGCAGCCGGCGTTGACCGCGCGGCTCGAGGACACGCGGGATGGCGATCTGGTCGAACTCTGTGCCGCCGCTGTTCCCGTCGTCACCGAGATCGCCCGCCGGATCCGCACCCATGGCGGCGTGGGCCTGATCATCGACTATGGCGACTGGCTTTCGCTGGGCGACACGTTCCAGGCCCTGAAGGGACACGAACGGGCCGACCCGCTGGCCAGCCCCGGCCAGGCCGATCTGACGGCCCATGTGGACTTCGAGCTGCTGGCCCAGACCGCCCGCGCCGCGGGCTGCGCCCATACCCGGCTGACGCCGCAAGGCGTGTTCCTTGAACGGCTGGGCATCACCCAGCGTGCGCAGACTTTGGCAGGCCCGCTGACGGGCGATGCGCTGAACATGCTGGTCGCCGCACATCGACGGTTGACGCACCCCGAGGAAATGGGAAACCTGTTCAAGGTGCTGGGCCTGTACCGCAAACCCGCAGCACCGCCACCGGGACTCGAGCCATGACACTGGAAATTCTGACCTCGGACTTGCTTTCACCTGTTCGACACGGTTTCTTCAGCCGCCGCGGCGGCGCATCGTCGGGCATATTTGCGGGACTGAACTGTGGGCTGGGGTCCTCGGACCAGAGCGAGGCGGTCGCGCTGAACCGCCGCCGCGTGGCCGCTGCGATGGAGATCGCGCCCGAGGCGTTGATCGGTGTTCACCAAGTACATTCGCCTGCCGTCGTCACGATCGAAGGACCGATCCTTGGCGACAAACCCAAGGCCGACGCGATCGTGACCGCCACGCCGGGTCTGGCCCTGACTGTACTGACCGCCGACTGTCAACCGGTGCTGTTTTCCGATCCTGACGCAAACGTGATCGGCGCCGCCCATGCCGGCTGGCGCGGCGCTTTGGAAGGCGTGCTCGAGGCCACGCTCGACACGATGGAGACGCTGGGCGCCCGACGAGCAAACATTCGGGCGGTGATCGGGCCCACGATCTCGCAACGCGCCTATGAGGTAGGCCCCGAATTTTTGGACGATTTCATCGCCGATGATCCTGACAACACCCGCTTTTTCGCGAATGGCCAAGGTGACCGGATGCTGTTCGACCTGCCGGCCTTTGGGCTGCACCGGCTGCGGCGGGCCGGCGTCGGGCATGCCGAATGGACGCGCCACTGCACCTATTCCGACCCGGAGCGGTTTTATTCCTATCGACGCGCGACCCATGCGGGCGAAGCCGATTACGGGCGACTGATCTCTGCGATCCGGCTGTAGACTTCGGCGAAAATTTGTTCCGACGCCCCCTTTTCGCCACAATTCCGTGAAAACATCGAAGGCGGAATCAGAAGAGTTTTCGGACGGTTATCAAAGCTTTGGACGCGGGGCCTCGTCCGTATGGCTGACCGATAAAAAAAGAGGCGCGTAAAGACTAAACACATCCCATCTCCAATTGATCCCAGTGCGGCCATATCAGTGCCGCAATGGTCCGGAATTCTCAGCGGGAAACGGGTGACCCCCACAAAAACGGGTGATCCCCACAAAACTGCGCAGGATGTGACATGAAGTCGAAATCGCGTTTTCTTCGCGGCGTCATAGCCGCGACATCGAACCAAAAGCTGGAAATGCCCTGGAAACGGGTATCCAGCAGATCCGTCAGGGTTGCGCGCCGTCTGGCACTGCAGTCCTGATCCGGACAGCGATCCTGGGCAAGCTGCCTGCCCATGGTCGCCTGCGCATCTCGGGCCTGCCCCGACCGGATGTGCCGTCCGCGCACTGAATGCGCGGAGAAATGTGCCAGGGGCATGAGTGCGTGGACAATTTCGTCCGCGGTTTACGAGTTTGTCTGGGGGGTCAATGATTTGACCGAATGTATGACGTGTATTTTCTGCACTGCCTGCGCGGGTTGTTGCCGGGCCACGTATCACTCCTCGAGACAGGAATACGAACCGTCAGACGCGAATGCGGCCACGCTGCAATCGCCCAGATGGTCATTTGAGAGGATCAAGATTTCATGACTTTTCCAAATTCTCTGATGCGCGCAGCGAGAAACGCTATTGAAACAGCACCGTTGACGCAAAGTGGCGATCAGCCCGGCCACGCGCCCCGGCCGCAGCTGCGCCGCTACGAAGTCAGCGCCCTGCTGGCAAATGGCGACATTTCGCAAACCAGGCATATCGCGCCCGCTCTACCGGTCTTCGAAGACGCCTTCTGCGCGTTTTCCCGCGGGTCGCTGTTGGAGACTGAACACGGGCCTTTGGCAATTGAGGATCTTCTGCCTGGCGACACGGTGCTGACCCATGACGGGACATCGCAGACGGTTCTATGGAAAGGGTCGGTCACCCTGATCCCGGGGCGTCCCGACGCGCGGGGCCGAACCCGCCCGCTGACGCGGATTATGGCCGACGCCTTCGGGCTGCAAAAACCGCAATCCGGCGTAATCGCAGGGCCCGCGGCACGCCTTTTGGCCACACCCGCGCATTTGCGGCACCTGAACAACGGTCAGCCGATGCTGACCCCAGTGGATGAATTCCAGGACGGCATGAACGTGATCGAGACCTTGCCGCCGACCCCAGTCGAGTTGTTCCATATCTGCCTTAGGCGCCATGCGGTGATCAACGTGGACGGCCTGCAGTTCGAAACCTACCACCCCGGCCTGACGGCTTTGCGGATGATGACCCCCGCCTTGCGGGCGGTCTATCTCAATCTGTTCGCGCACGTCCATTCAATCAACGACTTCGGACCGCTGGCCATGGAACGCGCTCGAGACGGAGAAATGGACTCGATCATCGCCTGAACAATCTACTTACTACTTTAAACTGCATCAAAGTGGGGGAAACATGCAGATCTTGATCAGTTGGGCCATTTCGTTGGCCATCGCCGCTATCTTGCCGCCTTGCGCACCGCAAACGGCGCAGGCCGGGGTCACGCCGTCCGGTTCATCCGTTCTTCCAGCACGTCGAACGGGACGCCCGGTTCGTCCTTGGCGCCGCGGATGACAAGCGAGGTCTTGACGCTGGCCACGTTGGGCGTGGTCAGCAACTCGCCCGTCAGGAACTGTTGAAAACTGCTGAGGTCGGGGGCGACGCATTTCAGGATGAAGTCCACCTCGCCGTTCAGCATGTGGCATTCCCGGACCAGCGGCCAGTCGCGGCAGCGGTCTTCGAACGCCCGCAGTTCCGCCTCGGCCTGGCTTTCCAGTCCCACCATCGCAAAAACCTGAACTTCGAATCCCAGCTCGCGGGCGTTGACCTCGGCGTGGTAGCCGCGGATGTACCCGGCCTCCTCGAGCGTGCGCACGCGGCGCAGGCAGGGCGGCGCTGAAATTCCAACGCGTTTTGCCAGTTCGACATTGGTCATGCGCCCATCCGCCTGCAATTCTGCAAGGATCTTTCGGTCGATCTCATCCAGCCGTGTCGTGACCATGCGGTGCTCCTGAATTTTTCGGTTCTTATATCAGCACCCAGGCTGCGCGCAATATTCTTTCGCATCTGCGCAATTTTCTTTTCGCGCCGACCCTGCCCGCCCCGCCTGACGCAGGCGTGACAGGAAGGGGCTTTAAGCCGTGCGATGCCACCGCTATATCGAGGTCCGGCGCCCGCGACGGGCACAGGCAAATTCGAGTGGGGATTCCATGGCCGAGACACGACACACAAAGGTTCTTATCATCGGATCGGGGCCTGCCGGATACACCGCGGGCATCTATGCCAGCCGCGCGATGCTGAACCCGATTCTGGTGCAGGGCATCGAACCGGGCGGCCAGTTGACCACCACCACCGAGGTCGAAAACTGGCCCGGCGACACCGAGGTTCAGGGCCCTGACCTGATGGTGCGCATGCAGGATCACGCCAAGGCCATGGGCTGCGAGGTGATCGGTGACATCATCAATGACCTGGACCTGTCCAAACGTCCTTTCACCGCCAAGGGCGACAGCGGCACGATTTATACCGCCGACGCGGTGATCCTGGCGACCGGTGCGCGCGCCAAATGGCTGGGGCTGCCGTCGGAGGAGAAATTCAAGGGCTTCGGTGTTTCGGCCTGCGCCACCTGTGACGGCTTCTTCTACCGTGGGCAGGAGATCGTGGTGATCGGCGGCGGCAACACCGCCGTGGAAGAAGCGCTGTTCCTGACCAATTTCGCCAGCAAGGTCACGCTGATCCACCGCCGGGACGAGCTGCGCGCCGAAAAGATACTGCAAGACCGCCTGTTCAAGAACGAAAAGATCGAGCCGCTGTGGTTCCACGAACTGGAAGAGGTGTTCGGCACCGAGGATCCGCTGGGCGTCGAAGGCGTGCGGGTGAGAAACGTCAAGACCGGCGAGATCACCGAGATCCCCTGCAAGGGTGTGTTCGTCGCCATCGGCCACGCGCCCGCCAACGAGCTGGTCAAGGACGTGCTGGAAACCCATATGGGCGGCTATGTCAAAACCAAACCCGGCACCACGCAGACCTCGATCCCCGGCGTGTTCGCGGCCGGCGACCTGACCGACCATGTGTATCGGCAGGCGGTGACCTCGGCCGGAATGGGCTGCATGGCGGCGCTGGATGCCGAACGGTTCCTGGCCGAACAGGAATAACCCCTAAAACGCGGCACGCAGGTGCCGCGTTTTTTTTTCGTTTTGCCCTACGCTTGACCCGGGGTACCCCCGCGCCGCAGACTTACGGCACGCACGTAAGAAACGGGTGATAGATTGGGCAACCCTCTTTGGCAGGGCAGTTGGACGACCCGCCTGCGCATCGCTAGCGGCTTGGTTCTGTTCACCTTCGCCTTCTTTCATTTCCTGAATATAGGGCTGGGTCTGTTTCACACCGACCACCTGCACGGGATGCAGGATGCGCGGCAGCAGGTCACCCGGCATGTTCTGGGCGGCGTTCTGCTGTATTCTGCACTGCTGACCCATGCCGGGCTTGCCCTGGTTTCGATCGCCCGGCGCCGGACGCTGCGCATGCCTTTTCAAACAGCCCTGCAAGTGGTGCTGGGACTGTTGATCCCCCTACAGTTGATCTCGCATATCGTGCACACGCGCTATGCGCATGAGGTTTTCGGCGTCAATGACGAGATGGGTTACATCATCATCCTGATGTGGCCCAACGTGGCCATCTGGATGCAGAGCACGTTGATGCTGGTGGTTTGGATCCACGGCTGCATCGGGCTGCACATGTGGCTGAGACTGACCCGCTGGTGGGGCAAGCTGGTGCCCTATCTGATCGGCGTCGCCGTGTTCATTCCCGGCTTTGCCTTGGCCGGCCTGCTGACCGAGGGGAGGCGCATCTGGGCCGATTTCGCCGATCCCGACCTGCGCGAGCAGTATGTCGAACATTACAACTGGCCCCGCCCCGAAGCCTTTGAAACCATGCTCGGCGTGAAAGACAACGTGCTGATGGTGTTCTGGGTGGCGCTGGGCGCGGCGCTCGCGGTGCATTTCGGGCGCAAGATATGGCGCAGGCGGCATTCGGTCCGGGTGCGCTATGTGGACGGCCCCGAGGTGGTGTCGGAAAAAGGGCTGACCCTGCTGGAAATCTCGCGGGCCAACGGCGTTCCCCATACCGCCCTGTGCGGCGGCAAAGGGCGATGCACCACCTGCCGGGTGATCGTCGAAGACGGCGCGGACCGGCTGCCCGCGCCCAGCTCGTCCGAAGCGCGCAGCCTGAAGGCCGTTGGTGCCGCCGACCGCACGCGCCTCGCCTGCCAGGTCCGCCCCCAGGATCCGCTGACCGTGTTCCGGGTGTTCCGGCCCGACGGCGGGCGGCAACGCGCCCATGCCAGCCAGGGGCAGGAACGGAAACTGGCCGTGCTGTTTCTCGACATGCGCGGCTTTACGGCGCGCACTACCGGGCAACTGCCCTACGACATCGTGTTTCTGTTGAACCGGTTCTTCGATGCGATCGTTCCGGCCATCACCGCCGACGGGGGCACCGTCGACAAATACATGGGCGACGGGTTGCTGGCGGTCTACGAAACGGCGGATGCGGCCAGTTCGGCCCGAGCCGGATTGAAGTCCGCAGCAAATATCAGCCGGGCCCTGCAGCGGTTCAACCATAAGCTGGCTGCGGAAAACAGCCCCGAGATCCGCATCGGCATGGGCCTGCATCTGGGCGATCTGGTCCTGGGCGAAATCGGCGCTGCCGGTCATGCAGCCCGCACGATCATCGGCGACGCGGTCAACGTGGCCAGCCGCTTGGAGAGCGAAACCAAAGCCCTTGGGGTCGAGCTTCTGGCCTCGGAGATCGTGTTGCGCGCGGCGGGGGTCGCGACCGATGCGCTGACCTTGCGAAGTTTCCTGCTGCGCGGCGTGTCGGAACCGCTGGCCGCGCTGGCGGTTGAACGTGCCAGCGATCTGAACACTTTGCTGGCGCCCGCGGAACAAATCATCGCCGACTGACCCGATTGTCGGCGATTTGCAGAAATCTGGCTACGTTCGCGAGATTTTCGGGGAAAATTCTTCCAAAACCGGCAAAAACCGCGCATATCCTCCTTTGTTTCATGAAACGGTGTGGACTTTGCTCACCGACCGGGGCACATGCCCCCACGGAACGCACCTGAATCACCAAGCAACCACACTGCGACAAGAGTATTGCAATGACGATGTTGAGTAATCTGGCCCCGATCCCGGAGCTGTATGTTTCTTATGAATCCGCACAGAAGCTGAAGGTCGAAGCCGCCGACCTGACCAGCTGGGATCTGACCCCGCGCCAGATTTGCGACCTGGAACTGCTGATGAACGGCGGGTTCAACCCGCTCAAGGGTTTCCTGACCGAAGCCGACTATGACAGCGTGGTCGAGAAAATGCGCCTGGCCGATGGCAGCCTTTGGCCGATGCCGATCACACTGGATGTCAGTGAAGAGTTCGCCGAACAGATCGAGCTGGGTCAGGACATCGCCCTGCGCGACCAGGAAGGCGTGATCCTGGGCACCATGACGGTGACCGACCGCTGGAGCCCGGACAAGTCGCGCGAGGCCGAAAAGGTTTTCGGTGCTGACGACTTGGCGCACCCGGCCGTCAACTATCTGCACAACGTGGCCGGGAAGGTTTACCTTGGCGGTCCCGTGACCGGCATCCAGCCGCCGGTGCATTACGACTTCAAAGCCCGCCGCGACACGCCGAACGAGCTGCGCGCCTATTTCCGCAAGCTGGGCTGGCGCCGCATCGTCGCGTTTCAGACCCGCAACCCGCTGCACCGCGCGCATCAGGAACTGACCTTCCGTGCCGCGCGTGAGGCGCAGGCCAACCTGCTGATCCATCCGGTCGTAGGCCTGACCAAGCCCGGCGATGTTGATCATTTCACCCGCGTACGCTGCTATGAGGCGGTGCTGGACAAATACCCGGCCTCGACAACTACGATGAGCCTGCTGAACCTGGCGATGCGCATGGCAGGCCCGCGCGAAGCGGTCTGGCACGGCCTTATCCGCAAGAACCACGGCTGCACCCATTTCATCGTCGGCCGTGACCATGCCGGCCCGGGCAAAAACAGCCAGGGCGAGGACTTCTATGGTCCCTACGACGCGCAGGACCTGTTCCGCAAATACCAGGACGAGATCGGCATCGAGATGGTCGACTTCAAACACATGGTCTATGTGCAGGAGCGCGCGCAGTACGAACCCGCGGACGAGATCGAGGACAAGGACAACGTCACGATCCTGAACATCTCGGGCACCGAACTGCGCCGCCGTCTGCGCGAAGGGCTCGAGATCCCCGAGTGGTTCTCGTTCCCCGAGGTGGTCGAGCAGCTGCGCCGCCGCTATCCGCCGCGCAGCCAGCAGGGCTTTACCGTCTTCTTCACCGGTTTCTCGGGCTCGGGCAAATCGACCATCGCCAACGCTCTGATGGTCAAGCTGATGGAGATGGGCGGCCGTCCCGTCACGCTGCTGGACGGTGACATCGTCCGCAAGAACCTCAGCTCGGAACTGGGCTTCTCGAAGGAACACCGCGACCTGAACATCCGCCGCATCGGCTATGTGGCCTCCGAGATCACCAAGAATGGCGGCATTGCCATTTGTGCCCCGATCGCACCCTACGCGGCCACACGCCGCGCCGTGCGTGAGGAGATCGAGCAGTTTGGCGCCTTCTGCGAGGTCCACGTGGCCACCAGCCTCGAGGAATGCGAGCGCCGCGACCGCAAGGGCCTGTACAAGCTGGCGCGCGAAGGCAAGATCAAGGAATTCACCGGAATTTCGGACCCCTATGACGTGCCCGAAAACCCGGAACTGCGGGTCGAGACTGAGAATGTGGACGTGGACAACTGCGCCCACCAGGTTCTGCTGAAGCTGGAAAGCATGGGGCTGATCGCGGCGTCGTGATCCGAGCTGCCCCAAAGTTCAGAGGCCCCCGGTTTCCGGGGGCCTTTCTTTTTGGTCCGGCGCCAAAGGTGATCGTCAGCCGCGCAAGGCGTCACGCAGGGCCTGTGCCGCGCGGGTTTCGAAATCGCCGAACCACGCCGCCTTGTCCTGTATGGCCCGCAGATGCGGCAGGCGTGATTGATAATCCTCTTCGGACGCCGATTGAATCGCACGCTGGATATCGGCTTGGCTGTTACACAGGATCATGCCCTTGGTATCGAAAAAATCACCGATATTCGGGCAGCCCCAATAGATCGGCACGGTCGCGCACAGGATCGCGTCAGTCAGTTTTTCTGAAAAGTAGTTCCGCTCGCGCACGTTTTCGATGATGACCGAATAGCGATAAGGCGCCAGCCCGTCGGATTTGCGCTCGAACGGGTTGTAGCCACGGCCCATGATGTCGACATCGGCCCCCGCTTCGCGCGCCCAGTCGATCACCGCATGGCGTAGCTGATGCCCCTCGAGATCGCGCTTGGCCGAGGCGATCAGCGAGCACGACCGGTGTTTGGTCACGTCCAAGTCGCGCCAATCGGGCACCTGGGTCACGCCATAGGGCAGGAACACCGCGTTGGGCAAGCTGTCCAGCAACACCTCGTGGAAGGTGAACACCCGGAAGAATCGCCGCCAGGTCCATCGCAGCATCCGGTCATGCTTGCCATGGATGGCCGACGGCTCGCCCATCATCAGAGATATCCGCGCCCGCGTGCCGCGCCGCAGCCGCAAATGCACAGTCGAGTTGGGATACATGAGCAGATGGTCCGATGGTGTCAGGTCGCCCACGGTCTTGCCCGTCAACCGCTCGGGGCAGCCCAAAGGCCAGATCAGATCGGACAGCGGCACCGATGTCAGTTTCGGCCCCAGACGGTGGCCGTAGGGCAGGATCGCGATCGCAGATTCGGTCATTGCAGGGTGTCCGGCAGGTCGGTCTGGCCGCGCATCAGGACGAACCCGCACCCGGCGACCTTGATGCCCGTCATCGCATCCGGCGGCCCCACGCGGGTGACGACGGCCTGCCCCGGGCGATCCATGTCGTGGCCCTGTTCGGCGACAAAGCTGTCCTTGGCCATAAGCCCGTATTTCCACAGATACGCCGCCATGGCGCCGGTGGCCGATCCGGTGAACGGGTCTTCCGGCGGGCTGGGCGGGGCCAGTAGCAGGCGCGAGAACGTGTCGCCCGCCTCGGTTGCGCCTTGCAGCGTCACCAGGAACGGTTCGGCCATGTCGGCGCCTGAATAGCCCGCCGTCTGCGCCACTTGGCGCAGCGCATCCAGGTTCAGTTGTGCCGCGCGCAGGGCCGCGTGATCGCGCAGGACGGTAATGCAGAACGGCAGCCCGGTCGAAACCAACTGCGGCGGCGAAACGATCGCGCTGGCGGGCAGCCCGATGGCGGCCGCCACCAGCTCGGGCGCGACATGCGGGCCGAACTCCGGCGCGACCTGCGTCATCTCGATCTGGTCGCCATCCAAACGGATGCCCACGATCCCCGCACCGGTTTCCAGGGTCAGGGTGTTGCCCAAGATCAGCCCGCGACTGCGCATCGCGGCCACGGTGGCTATGGTCGGGTGACCGGCAAAGGGAATTTCACGGCTGGCCAGGAAATAGCGCACCCGGACATCGGCCACGTCCGAAGGGCCGGTAAAGGTGCATTCCACCAACGAGGTTTCGCGGACGAAGGCTGTGCAGACCGAAACGGGCAGATGTGCACCCTCATGCACGACCGCACAGCCATTTCCGCCAAAGGCGCGGTCGCTGAAGGCGTCCACCCAATCGAATTCGAACCAGCTCATGTGCCCTCGTGCCCTGTCGGTCTACGCTCAGGGCCGGGCCCTGCGGGTGGGAGTATGTCCATTCGCGCGGCCTGAACTGCGCCGTCGCGGGCCGTGTCAGTGCACGGCCACCGGCGACAGGTCATGCT
Source organism: Ruegeria sp. BHSC276 (assembly GCF_059612945.1). Classification (NCBI taxonomy): domain Bacteria; kingdom Pseudomonadati; phylum Pseudomonadota; class Alphaproteobacteria; order Rhodobacterales; family Roseobacteraceae; genus Ruegeria; species Ruegeria sp. BHSC276. The sequence goes on from NZ_JBXWRP010000009.1 coordinate 95,357, forward strand.
GGCGGGCCAGAACGAAGGCCAGCTTGCGGTCGGCAACCAGCGCCAATTGCTGCCCGTCCGAGTTGTGGACGGCATAGAGATGCTCCAGATCTCCGGCCTGCGCGCGCACCTCATGCGGCAGCTTGGCCACGTCCACGGCTTTCACATAGACGATCCGATCGCCTTCGGTGTTGATTTCATACGGTGTATTCATGGCTTACCCTTTCCTGATGTTGATCGTCTGCACCACGGCTTCCGGCACGGCGCGGGTCAGGTCGATGTGCAGCAGACCGTTTTCCATGATGGCCTCGCCCACTTCGACCCCGTCGGCCAGAACGAACATGCGCTGGAACTGACGGGCCGCGATGCCGCGATGCAGGAACACGCGCCCCTCGCTGTCGTCGCGTTGACGGCCCCGGATCACCAGTTGCCGATCCTCGATGGTGATCGACAGGTCGTCTTCGGAAAACCCGGCCACGGCCAGGGTGATGCGGTACGAGTGATCGGATGTCTGTTCGATGTTGTAGGGCGGATACCCTTCGTTTCCGGCCTTTGCGGACCGTTCCAGAAGGCGTTCCAACTGCTCGAACCCCAGAAGATGCGGGTATGAGCCAAGAGTAAGTTTTGACACGTTTTCTCGTCCTTCTTTGTCAAAGCGACGTGATGCGCGGCCCCAAGTCGGCAACCGCACACATCAGAATATGGGGTGAAATACGGCCGACCACAAGGTCTAGGAGATTTCACCCGAACGCACTATTCTGTGGGTCACGCACCACCAGCCACGAATGAGTCGCCCATGAATGCGCCCACCGACATTTCGATGAAAACCGACGAGGTTCTGCGCGTCGAACTGGAGGTGTTCCGCCAGCAGCACCGCGACTTGGACGAGGCGATCAAGGCGCTCGAGGCGACCGGCACCGCCGACCAGCTGACGGTGAAGCGTCTGAAGAAACAGAAGCTGCGCCTGAAGGACATCATCCGGCTGATCGAGGATCGCCTGACCCCTGACATCATCGCCTGATCCGGCGCGGTCAACCGCATTGCCACGCAAGCGGATTTCACTATAGTGCGCGCTTCCTAACGCAGGCGGGGAACAGGGCAGATGAGCGAGATCAAGGTCGGAATCATCATGGGCAGCCAGTCGGACTGGCCCACCATGAAAGGCGCTGCAGAGATACTGGACGAACTGGGTGTGGCCTACGAGGCCAAAATCGTCTCGGCCCACCGTACGCCGGACCGTCTGTGGGAGTACGGCAAGAGCGCCGTGCAGCGCGGGCTTCAGGTGATCATCGCCGGCGCTGGCGGTGCCGCGCACCTACCGGGCATGATGGCGTCCAAGACGCGGGTGCCGGTGATCGGCGTTCCAGTTCAGACGCGGGCGCTGTCCGGTATCGACTCGCTCTATTCCATCGTGCAGATGCCCAAGGGCTTTCCGGTTGCGACCATGGCCATCGGTTCGGCCGGCGGCGCCAATGCCGGCCTGATGGCCGCTGGCATTCTGGCCCTGCAGGACGCAGCCTTGGCCGACCGGCTGGACGCCTGGCGTGCGGCACTGTCGGACTCGATCCCCGAGGAGCCCCGCGATGAGTAGCCCCTTGCAGCCCGGCGCGGTGATCGGAATTCTGGGCGGCGGCCAATTGGGCCGGATGCTGTCGATGGCCGCGGCGCGACTGGGCTTCGTGACCCATATTTTTGAGCCGGGCGCCAACCCGCCCGCGGGCCAGGTGGCGCATCGCGTGACCACCGCATCCTATGAGGATGCCGAGGCGCTAGCCGCTTTTTCGCAATCCGTCGATGTCATCACCTACGAGTTCGAAAACATCCCGACCGAGGCGCTGGACGTTCTGGAGTTGTACCGCCCCATCCGGCCCGGCCGCGAGGCGCTGCGGGTCAGCCAGGACCGGTTGACCGAAAAGACATTCCTGCAAGGTCTGGGCCTGAACACCGCACCCTTTGCCGATGTGACCGACCTGGAAAGCCTGCAGGCCGCCATCGAACGGATCGGCACGCCGGCGATCCTCAAGACCCGCCGCTTCGGCTATGACGGAAAGGGGCAGGCGCGGCTGAAGACGCCCGAGGACGCCCGGGCCGCGCTGGCCGACATGCAGGGTGCACCCGCGATCCTGGAAGGCTTCGTGAATTTCAGCCACGAGGTGTCGATCATCGCCGCCCGCGGGCTGGACGGCCAGGTGGCCTGTTTCGACCCCGGCGAGAACGTGCATCGCGACGGCATCCTGCACACGACCACAGTGCCCGCGCGCCTGTCCCCTGCCCTGCGGACCGACGCGGTGCTGCTGGCCGCGAATATCCTGAACGCGCTGGATTATGTCGGCGTCATGGGGGTCGAACTGTTCGTGACACCGCAGGGCCTGATCGTGAACGAGATCGCGCCGCGCGTTCACAACTCGGGTCACTGGACGCAGAACGGCTGCGCGGTCGATCAGTTCGAGCAGCATATCCGCGCCGTTGCCGGCTGGCCGCTGGGCGACGGGCAGCGTCACGCGGATGTGGTGATGGAGAACCTGATCGGCGACGATATGGACCGCGTGCCCGAGCTTGCGCAACAGCGTGACGTGGCCCTGCACCTGTATGGCAAGGCCGAGGTCAAGCCGGGCCGCAAGATGGGCCATTTCAACCGGATCAAACGCTAGCGCGCCGCGGCGACGAACCGCCCGGCGATATCCCCCGACAGGAAACTGACCCGGCCGCCGGCGATGGTTGCCGCCACGCGCTGCGTTTCAGCGTCCAGAATGACCAGATCGGCGCGTTTGCCGGGTTGCAGCGACCCGCGGTCTTCAAGGCCAAGTACCCGCGCGGGCCCCGACGACACCAGCGCCCATGCGCCCGCCAGATCCATCAGCCCCGATTTCATCAGCGTCAGCGCCGCCCTGCGCGGGCTGGGATAGTGGTAATCCGACGCCAGCGCATCGCACAGCCCCATGGCGAGCAGGTCCAGCGCGCTGACATTGCCCTTGTGCGATCCGCCCCGCACCACGTTGGGCGAGCCCAGAATGACGTGATCGCCCGCAGCCTTGGCTGCCTCGGCCGCCTCGAGCGTTTCGGGAAATTCGGCGATATGCACGCCGCGTTTGCGCCAGTGGGAACGGGCCTCTGCCGTCGCGTCGTCATGGCTGCCCAGACGCACGCCTTGCCGGGCCAGCGCCGCGCACAGCGCATCAAGCGCAGAGGGTACCTCGGAGGTCCGGGCATGCATCGCCTGCAGCATCTTCAGGTGCGCCTCGGGGCTGCGACCGGCCTTGAGCGCTTGCCCTGTCAAACGCGGCGGGGTGCGCCCCTGCGCCAGACGGTCATGCGGCAGGTGATCGTTGAACACGACATAGGGCACCTGCCACTCGGCGATGCGCCCCGGCAGGTGGGCATAATCGTCCAGCAGGTGGGTTTCGAACCGCAACTGCGGGATCAGGTCAGTGACCACACTGCCCTTCACCGCCGCGATCGCGCGGAACACGTCGGCGGCGAAACGAGGGCCGCGCACGCCGCCCTCCCAGCTGTAGAATTGCGCCAGCACGGCGGTGGTGATGCCATTGGCCGCCAGCTCGGCCTCGGCGGCACGGATGCCCTCGTCCATCTGCTTCATGGCCCCCCGGCGCGGGGCGATGTGACGCTCGAACCCGTCGCCGTGCAGGTCGATGATGCCCGGCAGGACCAGATAGCCGTTCAGATCAACGACCTGCGCACCGCCGCCTTCTTGGATCAAGCCATCTGCGATCGAGAGGTCGTCACCGACAAGTCCGCAGTCAGGGTGCAGGACCTGCGCCCCGGTAAAGGTCAGTTCCAATGCGGTCACCGCGTGGGCTCCGAGTCGGGTTCGCCGCATTCCTGGCCGATGCAGATCTCATCGATGATATCGAGAACACCGTCCAGCCAGGTGATGCTGCGGTCGAAAGATCCGTATTCGATGAAATGCAGCGCTTGGGCCATGACCCGCGGGTTGTTCATCATGAAGGTGTGTGTCACCGGCAAGACGATGTGGTCGGCCATGCCTTCGACCTTGGTTTCCTCGACCGCGACCTTGCCGTCGTCCGGCCCGTCGACCAGCGCCGAAAAGACAGGGTTCAACGAGTTTTCCCCGGCGATCACCCCGAGTTTGAAATCCACCGGTGGCAGGCGTCGGGGGATGCCCTCGGAGCCTGTTCCCAGCTGCAGTCCCGCAGGCCCGTTCAACAGGCCGAACACCTCGAGATCGCCTAGTTCGTCGACCAGCTGGCTACCTTGATTGGGCGGGCCCAGCATGACCACGCGGCCCAGGTTTTCCGGGCGATGATCCTGCAGCCAATAGCGCAGCAGGATGCCGCCCATCGAATGCGCCACCACGTTCGCCGTGTCGCCGTTGCAGGCCGAAAAGGCCGCTGGCAAGGTCTGGTCCGCCAATTCGGGAATCGGTAGGTCGGTGGAAGGGTAGCCCGGGCGCACGACGTCATAACCGTGCAGTTCGAACAATTCCTCCATGACCGAAAAGGATGCCTCGGTCCGGGCAAGCCCATGCAGAAGAACCACGCATTTGGCGTGCGCCAGCGAAGGCGCCAGGCACAGAAGGATGACGATCAGAAAACGCATTCCCGCCAGATAATGCTTTATCCCGACCGAGGAAAGACCTAGCTGGCTTTCGGCTGCAAGACCGCCACCAGAATACCGCCAAGAACAAGACCGGCGCCCAGAATAAGCCGCGCTCCGGGCGCCTCGTTCAGCAAAACCGCCCCCGCGACGATGGCGATCACCGGCACGCTGAGTTGCACGACCGCCGCCTGAGCCGGGGCCATCAACGGCAGGATGCGATACCACAGAGCATACCCCAGCCCCGAGGCGACACCGCCAGATAGAGCGGCCAACGCAAAACCCCAAGGGGTCAGGTGCCATGTGCCACCGATCGCCAGCAGCACAGTCGCAGTGACCGGAAGCGCCCATACGAAATTGGCGGCCGTACCCGCCAGCGGATCACCTTCAGTGCGACCCGCAAGGGAATACGCGGCCCAGCCGACCCCCGCGGCAGCCATCAGAGCCGCGCCTGTCGGATCCACCCGAACAGAGCCCGATGGCCACAGGACCCAAGTCAGCCCGGCCATCGCGACCACCGCTCCCGCCACCTGCCGCCTATCCGCAGCCGCCCCATTAAGGCTGCTGGCCGCGAACATCGACAATTGCACGACGCCAAACAGAATCAGTGCCCCAAGCCCGGCATCCAATGTCAGGTAGGCGGCGGAAAATCCGACCATGTAGAGGGACAGCGCCCCTGCCCCGACGATGCGGCGGGGATGCCACAGCCGCAACCGGCCAGAGCGCAGCGTCACAAGGCAGGCTAGAACCACGGCTCCGGACATGACCCGCACGACCGCGAACCCGGCCGGGTCGCTGGCGCCATCGTCAATGGCGGCCCGGGTCAGGACCGAGTTGGCCGCAAAGGCGCACATGGTCAGAGTGGTCAGAGCAATCAGTCGCATGCCCCCTCCTTAGCCGTTTCATCGCCGACACTTACCCCATTCCTTTCGCCCGCGACATCTTCTGTTTTCGACCGGTCCGCCGCGTGCATCGGCGTGCGGCAAAAAAACGGGGTCGCCCGAAGGCGACCCCGCATCATCTTAAGCAGATGCTCCCTGATCGGGAGGTCGAATTCGCCGAGGCGAATTCGAATGTTTACATCATGCCGCCCATGCCGCCCATGTCGGGCATGCCGGCACCGGCGCCAGCGCCTTCCTTGGCGGGCTTGTCGGCAACCATGGCTTCGGTGGTGATCAGCAGACCGGCAACCGAGGCTGCGTCTTCCAGAGCAGTCCGAACCACTTTGGCCGGGTCGATCACGCCGAACTTGAACATGTCGCCATACTCTTCGGTCTGGGCGTTGAAGCCGAAGGCCGGATCGGTCGATTCGCGGACCTTGCCGGCAACCACGGCACCATCGACGCCTGCGTTCTCGGCGATCTGGCGCAGCGGAGCCTCAATGGCCTTGCGAATGATGTTGATGCCTGCGTCCTGATCGGCGTTTGCGCCTTTCACGTCGCCCAGCGCCTTGCCGGCCTGAACCAGGGCAACACCGCCACCCACGACGACACCTTCCTGAACGGCCGCACGGGTTGCGTTCAGAGCGTCGTCCACGCGGTCCTTGCGCTCTTTCACTTCAACCTCGGTCATGCCACCGACGCGGATCACGGCAACACCGCCGGCCAGCTTGGCAACGCGCTCCTGCAGCTTCTCGCGGTCATAGTCGCTGGTGGTTTCTTCGATCTGGGCGCGGATCTGGGCAACGCGTGCCTCGATCTCGGCCTTCTCGCCAGCACCGTCGACGATCGTGGTTTCGTCTTTCGAAATGGTGACCTTCTTGGCCGAACCCAGCATGTCGATGGTGACGTTTTCTAGCTTCATGCCCAGTTCTTCGCTGATGACCTGACCGCCGGTCAGGATTGCGATGTCCTGCAGCATGGCCTTGCGGCGATCGCCGAAGCCCGGAGCCTTGACGGCAGCAATCTTCAGGCCGCCACGCAGCTTGTTGACAACCAGGGTTGCCAGCGCTTCGCCTTCAACGTCCTCGGCAATGATCAGCAGCGGCTTCTGCGACTGGATCACCTGCTCCAGCAGCGGAACCATCGGCTGCAGCGACGAGAGCTTCTTCTCGTGCAGCAGGATCATGCAGTCTTCCAGCTCGGCGATCATCTTGTCGGCATTGGTCACGAAGTAGGGCGACAGGTAACCGCGATCGAACTGCATGCCTTCGACGACGTCGGTCTCGGTTTCCAGACCTTTGTTCTCTTCGACGGTGATGACGCCTTCGTTGCCGACCTTCTGCATCGCGTCTGCGATCTGGCGGCCGATTTCAGCTTCGCCGTTAGCCGAGATGGTACCAACCTGCGCAACCTCGTCGCTGTCCTTGACTTCGCGGGCAGCGGCTTTGATGGCTTCGACGACCTTGGCGGTTGCCATGTCGATGCCGCGCTTGAGGTCCATTGGGTTCAGGCCGGCTGCAACCTGCTTGAGGCCTTCCTTGACGATGGCCTGAGCCAGAACGGTTGCGGTGGTGGTGCCGTCACCGGCTTCGTCGTTGGTGCGGCTGGCGACTTCTTTCACCATCTGCGCACCCATGTTCTCGAACTTGTCCTCCAGTTCGATTTCCTTGGCGACCGAAACACCGTCCTTGGTGATACGCGGCGCGCCGAACGACTTGTCCAGCACCACGTTGCGGCCTTTGGGGCCCAAGGTCACTTTGACGGCATCCGCCAGGATGTTGACGCCCTTCAGCATGCGGTTGCGGGCATCGGTATCGAATTTGACGTCCTTTGCAGACATGTCTCTCTCCGTATCTTCGGTAAATTGCGTGTCTCAGATGATCCGAGGCGTTCAGGCGGCCTTCGCGGCGGACGACGCCTCGACAATGCCCAGAATGTCGCTCTCTTTCATGATGAGCAGCTCTTCACCGTCGACGGTGACTTCGGTGCCCGACCATTTGCCGAACAGGATCTTGTCGCCTTCGGAAACGGCCATCGGGATCAGCTCGCCGCTGTCCTTGCGGGCGCCTTCGCCACAAGCAACGACAATACCTTCGCTGGGTTTTTCTTTTGCACTGTCGGGAATGATCAGACCGCCGGCGGTCTTCTCTTCGCTTTCCACGCGGCGCACCAGCACCCGGTCATGAAGTGGTTTGAATGCCATCTTTGCAGCTCCTTGAGGCTCAAAGGTTGTTAATCCCCTCCTCGCGGCTTCGCGAGGCGTTAGCACTCACACCCGGCGAGTGCTAACGGCGTATAGCTAGGCGGTCGCCCGGAAGCTGTCAACAATCCCGATGAAAAATTTTTTTCGCCGCGCCCAGCGCGGATTAGTCATCGTTTTCCCAACTGCAGGCCCAGTGTTTCAAACCCGCACGCCCTGCGGCTGAAAGGGCGTAAATGCCCTTCTCGATCTTCTCGAACCAGCCATAGTGATTGTCGCGCATCAGGCGTGTGGCGTGGGGCACTTGCGCGGCGCGGGCCACCTCGGCGCCCTTGGTGGCACCGTTTTCGGCCAGATGGGCAGCGCATTTCAATGCGTCCTGGCGATAGGCTGTCACGATGCCATGGCGGGTGGCGCCCCCAGCATTCGGATCGCCCTGCAACCGATCGAACTCGCGCAGCAGGCCGGCAGCCTTGCGCTTGGCCTTGCGCGGCGAGTAAGGCCCCGGATCACAATGGACATCGACCGCACCGTCGCCGCGGACGGTCATCAGACCCAACCCCAGCCGCCGGCACAGGGACAGGTTGTCCCGCAGCGCGCGCCTTGCCGTCCGCCCTGTCGGTCTGCAAACGGCGATATAGACATGCTCGGTGATCTTCTGGCGCGCTACTGCCTGATGGAACAGCGCCAGCGAGAATCGCAGCTTCAACTCTACGATGACGGGGTCCTCAGCGCCCCGGACGGCGACGATGTCGGCCGCGCCGACTTCGCCCTTGACGACGTAGCCCTGGCGCTCGAGAAGCGCTTTGATCGGGGGATAGAGGTCCTGCTCGCGGTTCATGCGCTCATGCTACGGGGAATCTCGGGGAATGCCAGTGGATGGGTTGCGCATGGCGCATGCGCGGGGTCTAAGGACGGGCGAGATTTCCTGCAATCGGATCGTTCCATGCGCCTGTTCCTGCTTGCACTGTTTCTGTTGTCCCCTGTCGTGGGCAAGGCCGACTGCGACGGGCACGATCTGCGGCTGGCCATGGCGCCTGAAACGCGCGCCGAACTGGAGGCCGCCGTCAGCCGGACGCCATTTCCCGCAGGCAACCACTGGATCGCGCGCAAGGGGGAAACGGTCCTGCACCTGATCGGCACACTCCACCTCAACGACCCGCGCATGGGCCCGATCGTCGAGCGGCTGACCCCGACGCTGAGCCGGGCCGACGCATTCTATTTCGAGATCACCCAATCCGACATGGCTGAATTTGAAAAGACCTTGGCGACGGATCTTAGCCCGGTTCTGATCACCTCCGGCCCCACCCTGATCGAGATGATGAGCGAATCGGACTGGGCGCGGATCTCGGCCTCTCTTGCCGCGCGCGGCATACCTGGGTGGATGGCGGCCAAGATGCAGCCCTGGTTCCTTTCGATGATGCTGGGCATGCCGCCTTGCATGCTGCAGATGCCCGACGCCGACTACGGTATGGACGTGCGCCTGGCCGAACTGGCGCAGGCGCGAGGGATCCCGCAATATTCCCTGGAAAGGATCGAGGACCTGATCGCAATCTTCCAGAGCCACCCCCTGGAAGACCAGGTGCAGTCGCTGGTTCGCATGGCCGATGCATTGCAGGCCGAAGATGACCAGATGGCGACGATGGCCAACGCGTATATCGAGGAGAAACACGCCGAAATCCTGCAATTGGCGAAAATTCTGGGGCGCGATGCTTCGGGGCTGTCGCCCGAGGTGTTTGCCCGCGAATGGGCCGGTTTCGAAGATCAGATGCTGGTCCAGCGCAATGCCAACTGGATGCAAAAGATTCTGGCGCTTGACAGCCTAACCGCAGTGGTTGCAGTTGGCGCCGGACACCTGCCCGGGCGGCACGGGCTGCTGAACCAACTCTCACTCGCCGGGTACAGCCTGACCCGGGCGCCGTTCTGATCAGGCGCGGCGGGCGTCAGACCAACGGTCGCAGGCCCTTTTCTGCCGGGTGACAAGGCCCGCCCCGCCTTCTATAAGGCGCGCAAACATCCAGCATCAGGAATCCAAAATGACCATCCAAGTATTTGGCCATAAATCCCCCGACACCGACTCGACCGGATCTCCGATCCTGTGGGCCTGGTATCTCAACGAAGTCAAAGGCGAAAAGGCCGAGGCCGTCCTGCTGGGCGAACCCAACACCGAGGCCGCCTTCATGCTGCAGCGCTGGGACCTGCCCAAGCCGCGCATCATCGGGGATGTCGAGACCGATGCTCCGGTTGTCATCGTCGACACCAACAACCCGGCCGAGTTGCCGGCCAACGTTAACAACGCCGATATCCGGGCCATCATCGACCACCACAAGCTGGTCGGCGGGCTTGAAACCAAAGGCCCGATCGACATTACCGTGCGTCCGCTGGCCTGTACCGCAACCATCATGATCGACCTCATGGGCGACGATGCCGCCAAGATGCCCGACACCATCAAAGGCGCCGCTCTGACCTGCATTCTGTCGGACACACTCGAATTCCGCTCTCCCACCACAACCACACATGACCGAGACGTTGCCGAGAAGCTGGCCTCCGACTTGGGCCTGGACATCTCGGCCTACGCCGCAGAAATGTTCGCAGCCAAATCCGATGTGTCGTCTTTCTCGGACGCCGAGTTGATCCGCATGGACAGCAAGGAATACGAAGTCGACGGCACCAAGTTCCGCGTCTCCGTTCTGGAAACCACCGCGCCGAGCGTGGTGCTGGACCGCAAGGACAGCCTCGCCCAGTCGATGCTCGAAGTGGCCAAGGAAGATGGCGTGGACCAGGTTCTGCTCTTCGTCGTTGACATCCTGAATGAAGAGGCCACCCTGCTGGTGCCCAACGACTTGGTCAAATCCGTCGCCGAAAAGAGCTTTGGCGCCTCGGTTGACGGCGACACCGTCGTTCTGCCGGGAATCATGAGCCGCAAGAAGCAGATCATTCCGAACCTGAAGGTCTGACTTCGCCGAAACACAAGGATTGGCACCCGCTGTGCGGGTGCCATTTCATTTGCGAGGCTCTGCCTCGCGCTCCGGGATATTTTGGGCCAGATGAAGTCAAGGTGTCGCCCCTCATCTGGCGGCAAATATCCCGGTGGAGCCGTCCCAAGGCGGCGGGGGCAGAGCCCCCTCTGGCAAATTCGGTCCGGCTCTGCCATAGGCTTGGGTTGATGCGAGGCCCAAGCCAGAAGAGACAATCATGACCCAGATCATCCCTGCTCTCGACGCGGTATCCGACCGCTACAAAGCCCTTTTTGTGGACCTGTGGGGGTGCGTGCACAATGGTATCACCGCCTTCCCCGAGGCCGTCGACGCGTTGAAAGCCTACCGCAGCAAAGGGGGAAAGGTGGTTTTGGTGACCAATTCACCAAAACCGCGAGCTGGCGTAGCCGAGCAACTGAAACAGTTCAACGTTCCTTCGGATGCGTACGACACGATCGCGACCAGCGGTGATTCCGCGCGCTCGGCAATGTTTCGCGGTGCAGTTGGTGAAAAAGTTTATTTCATGGGCGAATGGGATCGGGACGCGGGCTTTTTCGAGCCACTGAAAATTCTGGATCACCCGATCCACATCGAACGCGTGCCGCTGGACCAGGCCGAGGGGATCGTCTGCTGTGGCCCGTTCGATCCGATGGCCGATCCGGCCGTGAACCGGCCGGACTTCCTGTACGCCAAGCAGAAAGGCCTGAAGCTGCTGTGCGCCAACCCTGACATCGTCGTCGATCGGGGCGAGGTGCGGGAATGGTGCGCCGGTGCGCTGGCCAAGCTCTACACCGAGATGGGTGGAGAGAGCCTGTATTTCGGCAAACCGCATCCGCCCATCTACGATCTGGCACGGCGCCGCCTTCGCGCGCTGGGAGTGGACATATCAGACGACGAGATCCTCGCGATCGGCGACGGGCCGCATACCGATATCGCGGGCGCCATGGGTGAGGGCATTGATTCCCTTTTCATCAGCGGCGGGCTGGCGGCATCGGAAACAAAAACGTCGCACCAGCCGGATCCGGATGCCTTGAGCGATTATATTTTCAAGGAAAAGATTAACCCAACCTATACGATCGGCCGCCTACGCTAAGCAGAAAACGCTTGATTTTCTGCAGTTGCGAAGTAATAAAGTTACCAATCTTGGGTCGTTGGTGATTTTTTGTTGCCGGACCGATGCATAGTGAGGGCGACATGTTGGACAATCTTCCGCGCGGAACGATCTGTATCGAAGACATCGAAATGGGTATGACCCGGCACCTGCGCAAAGTGGTGACGGACGAAGACATCGAGATGTTCGCCCAGGTCTCGACCGACCGGAACCCGGTGCATCTGGATGACGACTATGCCCGCGATACAATTTTCGAAGGGCGCATCGCCCACGGGATGCTGACCGCTGGTCTGATCTCGGCCGTGATCGGCGAACAGCTTCCGGGCCATGGGACTGTCTACATGGGTCAGTCGCTCAAATTCCTTGCGCCGGTCCGCCCCGGCGACATGGTCTATGCCGAGGTCAAGGTGATCGACATCGACTTTGCCAAGCGCCGAGTCAAGCTGGACTGCCACTGCTCGGTCGATGGCAAGAAGGTCCTGGTAGGCGAGGCCATGGTTCTGGCCCCCTCGAGGAAGTTCGACTGACGGCAGGTTTTATTGACCAGCCAAGCCCCGGTCTGGAACTGCCGCTTGAACCCGGTGGACAGTCCCGCTAGGCAAGCCCCATGCAGATCATCCGGGACTACAAGTATGTCGATCCAGAGGACCGCGGCGCCAGCGCCGCGATCGGGAATTTCGATGGCGTTCATATTGGCCACCAGTCGGTGATCGATCTGGCCCGGAAGGCATGCCCCGATGCGCCCTTGGGCGTTCTGACCTTCGAGCCGCACCCGCGCGAATATTTCGCCCCGGAAGCCCCGCCCTTTCGTCTGATGCGCGGCAATGCGCGTGCGCACCGGCTGGAGAAGCTGGGTGTGCAGAAACTGTACGAACTGCCGTTCAACGCAGCGCTCGCCGGGCTGACGCCCGAGGAATTCGCCAGCAACGTGATCTGCGAAGGTTTGGGTCTGGCCCATGTGGTGATCGGGGCCGATTTCTGTTTCGGTAAAGGCCGCAGCGGCACCGCGCAGGATATGGTGCAGTTCGGCCGGCAGATGGGGTTCGGCGTCACCATCGCCCAATTGATGCAGCAATCCGCTCACGTGGTCTCGTCCACCGCGATCCGGCAAGCCCTGAGCGATGGTCGCCCGCGGGACGCGGCGGCCATGCTGGGCCACTGGCACCGGATCGAAGGCGAGGTGATCGGCGGCGAACAGCGCGGCCGCGAATTAGGCTTTCCGACGGCCAATATGTCGATCGAAGGAATCCACCCCCCGAAATTCGGCGTCTATGCGGTTCTGGTCGACGTGCTGGATGGCCCGCATGCCGGCAGCTATCACGGGGCGGCCTCGGTCGGGGTGCGGCCAATGTTCCATGGCGAGGTCCCGAATATCGAAACCTTCCTTTTCGACTTCTCCGGCGATCTCTATGGTGCGACCCTCTCGGTGGGCTTGGTCGAATTCCTGCGCCCTGAGATGACCTTTGACGGCCTCGATGCTCTGATCGCCCAGATGACCGAAGACTGCGACCGCGCGCGCAAGATCCTGGCCGCGACATGAGCAAGGATCCGATCGACCGCGCCGGGCTGACCCCACGTTTTTGGGAGCGCAAACCCCTGCAAAAGATGACCCCGCGTGAATGGGAAGCCCTGTGCGACGGCTGCGGCAAGTGCTGCCTGAACAAACTCGAGGACGAGGACAGCGGCGAGGTTGCCCTGACCCGTGTCGCCTGCCGGCTGCTGGATGACGCGACTTGCCGCTGCACCCAGTATGACATCCGCCACCAGTTCGTACCGGAATGCATCGTCATGCGTCCGGACAACATTCACGAACACGCTTACTGGTTGCCGCAGACCTGCGCCTACCGCCTGTTGTGGGAGGGCAAGCCCCTGTACGATTGGCACCCGTTGCTGTCAGGGTCGCCCGACAGCGTCCACGCCGCAGGCGTTTCGGTTCAGGGCCTGACCGTGTCCGAATTCGAGACGCCCGAGGAAGAGTGGGAAGACTACATCATCGAGGAGCCAACCTGATGCATTTCGCCTCTGACAATTCCGGGCCCGTCCACCCCGAGGTCCTGACCGCTCTGGCCGAGGCCAATCAGGGCTATCAGATGGCTTACGGCGCCGACGATCTGATGAACGAAGTGCGCGACCGGATTCGGGCCATCTTTGAGGCGCCCGGGGCAGCGGTCTATCTGGTGGCGACCGGAACGGCGGCCAACTCGCTGGCCCTGGCGACCCTGTCGCAACCGTGGGAGACCATATTCTGCTCGCCCGTCGCGCATATTCATGAGGACGAGTGCAACGCGCCCGAATTCTACACTGGCGCCAAGCTGACGCTGGTTCCGGGCGGCGACAAGATGCAGCCGGATGCACTGCGCCGCACCATCGCCGCAGAAGAGACCCGCGGCGTGCACGGTCCTCAGCGTGGCCCGGTGTCGATCACGCAGGTGACCGAGCGGGGCTCGGTCTATTCGCTGGCCGAGCTGCAGGCGCTGTGCGGGGTCGCCAAGGAGTTCGGCCTGCCCGTCCACATGGATGGCGCACGGTTCACCAATGCGCTGGTCACGCTGAACTGCTCTCCGGCCGAGATGACGTGGAAGGCGGGCGTGGATGCGGTCAGCTTTGGCGGCACCAAGAACGGGCTGATGGGGGTCGAAGCGGTGATCTTCTTCGACGAAAGCAAGGCCTGGGAGTTCGAGTTGCGCCGCAAGCGCGGGGCGCATCTGTTTTCCAAGCACCGGTATCTGTCGGCCCAGATGGCGGCCTATCTGCGCGATGATCTGTGGCTGCGATCGGCCCGAAAGGCGAACGCCAACTGTGCGCGTCTGGCCGATGGGCTGCGGGCTGCGGGTGCGCAGTTTCTGCATGAACCCCAGGCCAACATCATCTTTGCCAGCTTTCCCCGCAGCCTGCACAAGCGGCTGCACGCGGCCGGTGCGGTCTATCACCTGTGGGGCGGCTCGCTGGACGGCCCGGACGAGGACGAGATGCTCGCCTGCCGGTTCGTCTGCGACTGGTCGACACCGACCGAAGAAATCGACCGGTTCCTCGCGCTGCTCTAGGCGCGCCAGAACGCCTCGATCTGCGCTGCCGTCTCGCCCGGGTGCGAGATGGGCAGCATGTGCCCTGCTCCCTCAAGAACAGCCTGCAGCGCATCGGGCAAGCGGGCGCGCAGCCCGGCATTGACCACGGCCATGATCGGGTGCGAGGCCGAACCATGCAGCAGCAGGATCGGCATCGTAGCCCGCGCCATGGCCGTCGGGGCCAGCAGGCCAGTGGTATCGCGGAACAGCGGCCCCTCGACCGCGCCAACCACGCCAACACCCCGGATCATCGCATTTCGGGTCCGCTCGGGCAGATCCGGCCAGCGCGGGCTACGGTCGGTCGTGCCCCACATGCGGTTGAACAGGCGGGCGGCCCGGGGCGCGTCGCCTTCAGCAAGGGCGGCTTTGTAGGGCTGAGACTCGGCCGCGTGTTGCGCCGCAAGCGCAGGCGCGTCTTGGTGGGCGACGGCAAAGAACACGGGTTCGATCAGAACGGCGCTGCGCACCAGGTCCGGGCATTCGATGGCCAGCCGCAGCGCGACCATCGCACCGAAACTATGCCCGATCACGTCCATCGGCTCGCTCAGCTGCGCCCGCGACAGGGCTGTGGTCAGGTCGAAGAAATCTCCCTGCCCGTCCCAATCCGGGCTGCGCCCGTGCGACAGCATGTCGGGTGCGATCAGCGTGGCCCGGTTGCCCAAAGCGGCCGCCAGACCCGACCACGCACCGGAATGCGCGATCGTGCAATGCAGCGCCAGCGCCATGCGGGTGCCCGCCCCAAGAGTGCGAACGTGAACGGGCGGCAGCACGGGCTTGGCCTTGGTCATGCCTTGAGCGTCGCCAGATGCTGGTCCAGATCCTCAAGCCGGTCCTGCCCCCAGAACCTTTGGTCGTCTTGCGTGATGTAGAAAGGCGCGCCAAACACGCCGCGGTCCACCGCTTCTTCGAGATTGGCGGCGTAGGTCTCGGCCCCGATCAGCAGGCCGCTGTCGGCCAGCGCCGGGTCAAAGCCCGCCCCGGCCAGACAGTCGCGGATCACGTCATCCTGCGCGATGTCCCTGTCCTCGGCCCAGCAGGCGCGCAGAAAGGAATGGCACAGTTTGCCCACGTCGCCCGATCCATCCTGAATGGCCGCGATGATGGCGTATGAGGACGGCGCTGCGTTGGTCGGCCAATGTGCAGGTTGCAGGTTGAACGGCAGGCCCGTCTTCTTGGCTTGGCGCACCAGTTCCTGCGCACGATACTCGATGCGCGACGGGTGGCGGTCCTTGGGGGGCACGCCGCCGGTGCGCCCGAACAGCGCTATGATGTCAACAGGCTTGTACGCGATAGTGGCGCCGTGCTTGGCCGCGATCTCCTCCAGCCGCAGTCCGGCGAGGTAGGAATAGGGCGACAGTGTCGCAAAAAAGTAGTCAATGTCGGCCATGTGCACTTTCTCCACCCTGTTATCTTTGCGTGACGGTAAGGCCATGCTAAGCGGTGTCAACATCACGAATCTGTCACATTGCCACTGCTGCCCGGGGACCTCAGCCGATGCCGACACGTCACGAACCCAAGCTTATCGCTGGGAACGCAAACCTTCCGCTTGCCGAATCCATTGCACGCCGCATGAGCCTGCACCGCGGTGTCGAGCAGGGGTTGGTCGATGCCCGCGTCGAACGCTTCAACGACGGAGAAATCTTCGTCGAAGTGTTCGAAAACGTCCGCGGCGAGGACATGTTCATCATCCAGCCGACCTCGAACCCGGCCAATGACAACCTGATGGAGCTGCTGATCATCGCCGACGCATTGCGCCGGTCTTCGGCGCGTCGGATCACGGCTGTGATCCCCT
Source organism: Ruegeria sp. BHSC276 (assembly GCF_059612945.1). Taxonomy (NCBI): domain Bacteria; kingdom Pseudomonadati; phylum Pseudomonadota; class Alphaproteobacteria; order Rhodobacterales; family Roseobacteraceae; genus Ruegeria; species Ruegeria sp. BHSC276. The sequence continues at coordinate 111,938 of NZ_JBXWRP010000009.1, forward strand.
ATTTCGGCTACGCTCGTCAGGACCGGCGCACCAAGGCCCGCACCCCGATCAGCGCCAAACTGGTGGCCAACATGCTGACCGGTGCCGGGATCGAGCGGGTTCTGACCATGGATCTGCACGCCGCCCAGATCCAGGGCTTTTTCGACATCCCTGTCGACAACCTCTATGCCTCGCCGATCTTTGCGCTGGACGTGAAAAACCAGTTCAAGGACCGGCTGGACGAAATCATGGTCGTCTCGCCCGACGTGGGCGGCGTGGCCCGTGCCCGCGAACTGGCCAAACGCATCAACGCCCCGCTGTCGATCGTGGACAAGCGCCGCGAAAAGGCCGGAGAAGTGGCCGAGATGACCGTGATCGGCGACGTGACCGACAAGATCTGCCTGATCGTGGATGACATCTGCGACACCGCCGGGACCCTTTGCAAGGCGGCGCAGGTCCTGATGGACAACGGGGCCAAGGAAGTGCATTCCTATATCACCCATGGCGTCATGAGCGGCCCCGCCGTCGAGCGGGTATCAAACTCGGCGATGAAATCGCTGGTTCTGACCGACACGATCCAGCCCACCAAGGAAATCCAGGATGCCAAGAACATCCGCACGGTTCCGACCGCGCCGATCTTTACTCAGGCGATCCTGAACATCTGGAACGGAACCTCAGTGTCGTCCCTGTTCGAAGACAAAACCCTGACCCCGATCTACGAGACGCTGTACCACACGAGCTGACCGGGCGGTCGCCTGGACCTTCACGACCCCAAAGCGAAAACCGCTCAGCCGGTTTTCGCTTTTTTTCGTTGCCCGACAAAGCCGGTCACGAGATGTCCCAGTCATCCGGGTGCGAAACCTCGCCGGTTGCCGTCCATGCGACCCGAATTCGGGCGATGCGGGTGTCGGACCATGTGCGAAACACAGCGTCAAAACCTTGCGGGCTGATGTTCTCGGCCAACAATTCGGCGCGCAGGGCCGAAGACGTATCGACATCCCAAAGAGAAACGCCAATCTGCACGACCGGGGCCGAGCGGAAAGCTTCGTTGAAGCGAATGGCGGCGCGCCGCTCGCGCGGCCCTTCGCCTGTCCACATATCGCCGCCGTCGGCGAATTCCGAAAACAAGACCGTCTCGCCTTGGTCAATTCCAATAGGGTGAGTCAGAAATTTCTTCATCATTCTTCTTTGGCTTGAATTTCCGAAGCTTAGCCCTGCACCCTGACAAAATCACGACAAAAAAACGGCCCCGCAGCAGCAGGGCCGTTTCCAATTCCGATAGTGCAGTGGCCTTACAGGCTCATATGCGTTCCCAGCGCTTCCATGTCGGCCAACAGCTTGGCTGCCTCGTCGACAATGGTCTGCTCGCCGTTTTCCTTCGCCGCCTCGTGCGAGGCGCGTGCCTCGGCAATCAGCTCGTCCAGATGGGTGCGGGTCACTTCGTCAACCGGGATGGCCTTTTCGGCCAGCACCGACAGGGCATCGCCGTTGATCTGGGCAAACCCGCCGGTGACCAGGTATTCGCTGGTCCCTTCGGGCGCTTCGACCTTCAGGATGCCCGGACGCAGCGTGGTGATCGTGGGGGCATGATCGGGCATCGCCGTCATGTCCCCGTCCGCGCCGGGAATCTGGACCGCGCTGGCCTGAAGCGAAGCAAGGCTCCGCTCCGGGCTGACGAGGTCGAATTGCATCGTGTTTGCCATCGGGGATACTCCTTAGGCAGCTGCTGCGGCCATCTTCTCGGCTTTGGCGATCACTTCGTCGATGCCACCAACCATCAGGAAGGCCGCTTCGGGCAGGTGGTCGAATTCGCCGGCCACGACGCGCTCGAACGAGTCGATGGTAACTTCCAGCGGAACCTGAACACCCGGCGAACCGGTGAAGACTTCGGCCACGTCGAACGGCTGCGACAGGAAGCGCTCGATCTTACGGGCGCGGGCCACGGTCAGCTTGTCCTCTTCCGACAGTTCGTCCATGCCGAGGATGGCGATGATGTCCTGCAGCGACTTGTAGCGCTGGAGGATCTGCTGAACGTCGGTCGCAACCTTGTAGTGACGCTCGCCGACGATGGCCGGGTCAAGCAGGCGCGAGGTCGAGTCGAGCGGGTCCACGGCCGGGTAGATACCCTTTTCCGAGATCGCACGGTTGAGAACGGTGGTTGCGTCCAGGTGCGCGAACGAGGTTGCCGGCGCAGGGTCGGTCAAGTCGTCCGCGGGCACGTAGATCGCCTGCACCGAGGTGATCGAGCCCTTCTTGGTCGAGGTGATGCGTTCCTGCAGGGCGCCCATGTCGGTGGCCAGCGTCGGCTGGTAGCCCACAGCCGAAGGAATACGACCCAGCAGAGCCGACACCTCGGAGCCCGCCTGCGTGAAGCGGAAGATGTTGTCGACGAAGAACAGTACGTCGGTACCGGACTGGTCGCGGAACTGCTCGGCCAGGGTCAGACCGGTCAGAGCAACACGGGCACGCGCCCCCGGAGGCTCGTTCATCTGGCCGTAGACCAGGGCCACCTGGCTTTCCGACAGGTTGTCGGGCTTGATGACGTTCGATTCGATCATCTCGTGGTACAGGTCGTTGCCTTCACGGGTCCGTTCACCAACACCGGCGAACACCGAGAAGCCCGAGTGCACTTTCGCGATGTTGTTGATCAGCTCCATGATCAGAACGGTCTTGCCCACACCGGCGCCGCCGAACAGACCGATCTTACCGCCTTTGGCGTAGGGGGCCAACAGGTCAACGACCTTGATGCCGGTGACCAGGATTTCCGACTCGGTCGACTGTTCGTCGAACGAGGGGGCGGGCTGGTGGATCGCGCGGGTTTCAGTCGCTTCGACCGGGCCTTTTTCGTCGATCGGCTCGCCGACCACGTTCAGGATCCGGCCCAAGGTGGCGTTGCCGACCGGCACCGAGATCGGTGCGCCGGTGTCAACAACCTCGGCCCCGCGGACCAGGCCTTCGGTTGCGTCCATCGCGATGGTACGGACGGTGTTCTCACCCAGGTGCTGGGCAACTTCCAGCACCAGGCGCTTGCCGTTGTTTTCAGTTTCCAGCGCGTTCAGAATTTCAGGCAGCTGATCGTCGAAGTGCACGTCGACGACGGCCCCGATGATCTGTGTGACTTTGCCTTTTGCATTCGCCATGTTTCGTCTCCGGTTTGTCTCTACAGCGCTTCGGCGCCGGAAATGATTTCAATCAGCTCGTTGGTGATCACGGCCTGACGCGAGCGGTTGAACTGGATCGTCAGCTTGTCGATCATCTCGCCCGCGTTGCGCGTCGCGTTGTCCATCGCGGACATCCGTGCACCCTGTTCCGAGGCCCCGTTTTCAAGCAGAGCCGAGAAAATCGCCGTGGCGACCCCCTTGGGCAGCAAATCGGCCAGAATGGCCTCTTCGCTGGGCTCGTAGTCGAACACGGCGCCGCCGTCGTCCCCTTCGGCATCCTCGAACGAGGCGGGGATAATCTGCTGGGCCGTCGGGATCTGGGTCACGACGTTCTGGAACTTCGCGTAGAAGATCGTGGCAACGTCGAACTCGCCCGCGTCGAAACGCGACAGGATGTCCTTTGCGATGTCCTGCGCATTGGCATAGCCGATGCGCTTGACCTCGCTCAGGTCGATGTGACCGACGAACAGGTCGCCATAGTCACGCTTGAGCGCGTCGCGACCTTTCTTGCCTACGGTCAGGATCTTGACCGTCTTGCCCTTGCCGCGCAGCTCGTCCGCCTTGGCGCGGGCCAGGCGGGCGATGTTCGAGTTGAAGCCGCCGCAGAGCCCACGCTCGGCCGTCATCACGACCAGGAGGTGGACAGCGTCGCTGCCCGTGCCGCGCAGCAGCTTGGGGGCGCTGTCGCTGCCCCCGACCGATGCTGCCAGCCCCGCCATCACGGCATTGAACCGCTCGGCGTAGGGGCGCGACTGTTCCGCAGCTTCCTGGGCGCGGCGCAGTTTCGCGGCCGCGACCATCTGCATGGCCTTGGTGATCTTGCGGGTCGATTTGACCGACTCGATCCTGTTTTTAAGGTCCTTAAGACTTGGCATCGCCGCGTCTCCTTAAGCGAAGGTTGCGGCGTATTCGTCCAGCGCAGCCTTGATCTTGTCGGCAGCCTCGCCCTTGATCTTGGGATCTTCGTCGGTGATCCACTGCAGCAGATCGGCATGCTTGCCGCGCAGATGCGCCAGCAGACCGGCCTCATAACGGCCAACGTCCGAAACGTCGATCTTGTCGAGATAACCGTTGGTACCGGCGAAGATCACGCAGACGATTTCCGCGTTGGTCAGCGGCGAGTACTGCGGCTGCTTCATCAGCTCGGTCAGACGCGCACCACGGTTCAGCAGCTGCTGGGTTGCGGCATCGAGGTCAGAGCCAAACTGCGCGAACGCGGCCATTTCGCGATACTGGGCCAGTTCCAGTTTCACCGGACCGGCAACCGACTTCATCGCGTTGGTCTGAGCCGACGAACCCACGCGCGAAACCGACAGACCGGTGTTCACGGCAGGGCGGATACCCTGATAGAACAGCTCGGTTTCCAGGAAGATCTGGCCGTCGGTGATCGAGATCACGTTGGTCGGAATAAAGGCCGACACGTCGCCGCCCTGGGTTTCGATGACCGGCAGGGCGGTCAGCGAACCGGCGCCGAAGTCCTCGTTCAGCTTGGCCGAACGCTCCAGCAGGCGCGAGTGCAGGTAGAAAACGTCGCCCGGATAGGCTTCACGCCCCGGCGGACGGCGCAGCAGCAGCGACATCTGACGATAGGCGACGGCCTGTTTCGACAGGTCATCGTAGATGATCAGGGCGTGGCGGCCGTTGTCGCGGAAGTATTCAGCCATCGCGGTTGCGGCATAGGGTGCCAGGAACTGCATCGGCGCCGGGTCGGACGCGGTTGCGGCCACGACGATCGAGTATTCGATGGCGCCGGATTCTTCCAGTTTCTTCACCAGCTGGGCCACGGTCGAACGCTTCTGGCCGATGGCCACGTAGACGCAGTACAGCTTTTTCGATTCATCGTCGCCGGCGGCGTCGTTGTAGACTTTCTGGTTCAGGATGGTGTCAAGAGCCACGGCGGTCTTGCCGGTCTGACGGTCACCGATGATCAGCTCGCGCTGGCCGCGGCCGATCGGGATCATAGCGTCAACCGACTTCAGGCCGGTCGCCATCGGCTCGTGCACCGATTTACGCGGGATGATGCCCGGCGCCTTGACGTCGGCGACGCCGCGCTGCTTGGCATTGATCGGGCCCTTGCCGTCCAGCGGGTTGCCCAGGCCGTCAACAACGCGGCCCAGCAGCTCGTCACCAACCGGAACGTCCACGATCGACTTGGTGCGCTTGACGGTGTCACCTTCCTTGATGTCACGGTCCGAGCCGAAGATCACGACACCGACGTTGTCGGCCTCGAGGTTCAGCGCCATGCCCATGATGCCGCCGGGGAACTCGACCATCTCACCGGCTTGCACGTTGTCCAGGCCGTACACACGGGCGATACCGTCACCGACGCTCAGCACACGGCCGATTTCGGCCACTTCGGCTTCTTGACCAAAATTCTTGATCTGGTCCTTCAGGATCGCAGAAATCTCTGCAGCTTGGATACCCATTTATCCGACCTCTTTCATTGCATTCTGTAGGGAGTTGAGCTTGGAGCGGATCGAGCTGTCGATCATCTGCGAGCCCACTTTGACGACAAGACCACCGATGAGGCTTTCATCGACGGTCGCATGGATGGTCACGTCCTTGCCCACGCGCTCGGACAGTGTCTTGGACAGCTTTTCAAGCTGGGTCTTGGTCAGCGATTTGGCCGACACGACTTCGGCAGTGACTTCCCCGCGCTCCTCGGCCAGCATTTCGCGCAGGACCTTGATCAACTGCGGCAGCACGAACAGCCGGCGTTTCTGCGCCATCAGCGCCAGCGTGTTGCGCAGGATCGGGTTCAGCCCCATCTTGTCGGCAACGGCAGTGATCGCCTTCTGCTGGTCGGCGCGCGAAATCAAAGGCGAAGAAATCACGTCGCGCAACTCGGCGCTTTCGCTCAGGGCCTCCGACAGGTCGTTGATGCCGGATTCCAGGCCCGCAAGGTCATTGTTCTCTTTTGCGATCTCGAAGATCGCCGTGGCATAGCGCTTGGCGATGCCCGTGGAAATCGAAGCTGGTTCGGACACGTCCACCCTTCCGATATTTTAGGCCCCGGATTTGCACGGCAACAGCCAGCCCGGGGGCGTGAAGAAACCCCGTCCTTGAAGGGCGGGGATCAAAATCACCGGGGATGTAGCAGAGCCAATCCAACCTAGCAATATGTTATGCCGGATGGCAGTTTATCCACAAAACCTTTGATTTCATGCACTTACGTCAAGTGCGACCCTTTGAACCCATCTAGCGCGGTGAAAAATGTTACCAGGTTGCGGGTTTTTGCGATTCCTGTGGCCGATTTCCCTCAGCTTTTCGCCTCTGTGCCTGACCTTCCGCGCCCAGGCCATCACGCCGGCTTCAACAGCCCGTCCAGCGCTTTGATCGGGCGTTTTTGCCGATCTTTCGTGACGCTGCCGCTGGGGGGAAACACCTGCTTGCCGGCCTCGACCATCAGCACCCCGCCGGCCATGATCGTCGGAATGCGCTGGCCGGCTTTCTCGATCAGACTGCCCGAGCGCAGCCAGAAGCGCCGAAACGACGGCGGCATGTAGAGGGCCGAGCAGTGTTTTTCGGGCAGGAAATGGTGAGCCCGCAGCTGTTTGTCCAACTGGGTCGCCGAGTACGGGTGGCCATACCCGAACGGCGTGCGATCGGTCCGCGACCACAGCCCGGCCCGGTTGGGCACTACGAATATGGCGCGTCCGCCAGGGCCCAGCACGCGCCAGCATTCCTCCAGCAACTGGCTGGGCCGTTCCGAGGTTTCCAGCCCGTGCATCACCACCAGCTTGTCCACATGTCCGGTCTCAATGGGCCACGCGGTTTCTTCGGTCAGCACCGACACATTGGGCATTCCCGCGGGCCAGGGCATCACCCCCTGCGGGCCGGGCATCAAGCCCACCACACGCCTCGCATCCGCCAGATACGGACGCAACAGCGGAACGGCAAAGCCGAACCCCGCAACCGTCTGTCCTTTGGCCTCGGGCCAAAACTCGACCAACCGCCCACGAATGGCGGCCTGCGCGGCCCGCCCCAACGTGCTGCGATAGTAGAAGTTTCTCAGATCCTGCACATCGAGATGCATTGCGGACACCCGGTCAATCGGCTTAGCTGGCCGCAGTCTAGCAACGAAAGGGCAAAAGGCCATGCCTCTTGAAATAGTCACCGTTCCGTGCCTCAGCGACAACTACGCCTTTCTGGCCCATGACGCGACCACCGGCGAAACGGCCCTGATCGACGCCCCCGAGGCTGGCCCGATCTTGTCCGAACTCGACGCACGCGGCTGGCGCCTGACCCATGTGCTACTGACCCATCACCACTGGGACCACGTCGATGGCTTGGCCGACATACTGGACCGGCACCCAGCCCAGGTCGTCGGCGCCGCGGCCGACGCGCATCGTCTTCCCAGCCTGGATATGCAGGTGGCCGAGGGCGACCTGTTCGAAATCGGCGGCGAACCTGTCGAGGTCTTTGACGTTTCGGGACACACGGTGGGCCATGTTGCCTATTACATGCCGCAAAGCCATGCGGTGTTCACCGCCGACAGCCTGATGGCGCTGGGCTGCGGCCGCCTGTTCGAGGGCAACGCCGAGCAGATGTGGTCCTCGTTGTCCAAACTGGCCGCCCTGCCCGACGATACGCTGGTCTGTTCCGGGCACGAATATACCCAGTCCAACGCGCGGTTTGCCTTGACCGTCGATCCGGAAAACCCCGCCCTGCAACGACGCGCTGCCGAAATCGACGCGGCGCGGGCGGCAGGCCGACCGACCGTTCCGTCATCATTGGGCCTGGAAAAGGCAACGAACCCGTTTCTGCGCGCCAGGGATCCCGCGATTCAGGCGCATCTGGGCATGGTCGGCGCAGACCCCGTCCAGGTTTTTGCCGAGATCAGGGCTAGAAAAGACCGTTTTTGATGCCTAAATGCCCTTCATCACGGACACGGTCGCAGTAAATGTGACTGTCAAGTGAAAGAAAACCCTTGAAGCGTCGGCCTGATCAACCAAACTCTAATAGTATGAGGTCATGGTTGGGATGGGGATCCGACCCATTCTCGAACCCCCTGTCCGGCCCAATACTAGAGGAGCACCCGCGTGCCTTCATTCTCGAGCACACTTGAACAAGCCATCCATGCGGCCCTGGCGGCGGCGAACGAACGGCGTCACGAATTCGCAACGCTGGAACATCTTCTGCTGGCGTTGCTTGAGGAGCCTGACGCGGTGCGCGTCATGAAGGCGTGCAGCGTGGATCTGGAAGAATTGCGCCGGTCTTTGGTCGAATTCATCGACGAAGACCTGTCGAACCTCGTCACCGACATCGACGGGTCCGAGGCGGTGCCGACCGCGGCATTCCAGCGCGTGATCCAGCGAGCGGCGATTCATGTCCAAAGTTCGGGTCGGACCGAGGTGACCGGTGCGAACGTGCTGGTGGCCATTTTCGCCGAGCGTGAAAGCAACGCCGCCTATTTCCTGCAAGAGCAGGACATGACCCGCTATGACGCGGTGAATTTCATCGCGCATGGTGTGGCCAAGGACCCGGCCTATGGCGAAAATCGCCCGGTCACCGGGGCTGATCAGGGCGAAGAGGAAACCCAGTCCTCTGCCGGCGAAGCCGACCAGAAGGAAAGCGCGCTGGGCAAGTATTGCGTGGACTTGAACGCCAAGGCCCGCGCAGGCGATGTCGATCCGCTGATCGGTCGCGCCGACGAGGTCGAGCGCTGCATTCAGGTTCTGTGCCGCCGACGCAAGAACAACCCGCTGCTGGTGGGTGATCCGGGTGTGGGCAAGACGGCGATTGCGGAAGGACTGGCCTACAAGATCGTTCAGGGCGACGCGCCCGAGGTGCTGTCGAACACGACCATCTATTCGCTGGACATGGGCGCGTTGCTGGCCGGCACGCGCTATCGCGGCGATTTCGAAGAGCGGCTCAAGGCCGTGGTGACCGAGCTTGAGGACCACCCCGACGCCGTGCTGTTCATCGACGAGATTCACACCGTGATCGGTGCGGGTGCCACGTCGGGCGGGGCCATGGATGCCTCGAACCTGCTGAAACCCGCGTTGCAGGGCGGCAAGCTGCGCACCATGGGCTCGACCACCTACAAGGAGTTCCGACAGCACTTTGAGAAGGACCGCGCGCTGTCGCGCCGGTTCCAGAAGATCGACGTGAACGAACCCTCGGTCGAGGACAGCGTGAAAATCCTGCGCGGTCTCAAGCCCTATTTCGAAAAGCATCACGACATTAAATACACCGCCGACGCGATCAAGACCGCGGTCGAGCTGTCCGCGCGTTACATCAACGACCGCAAGCTGCCCGACAAGGCGATCGACGTGATCGACGAGGCCGGTGCCGCTCAGCATCTGGTGGCCGAAAGCAAACGGCGCAAGACCATCGGCGTCAAGGAAATCGAGGCCGTGGTGGCCAAGATCGCACGCATCCCGCCCAAGAACGTCACAAAGGACGATGCCGAGGTTCTGAAGGACCTTGAGAACTCGTTGAAACGGGTGGTGTTCGGGCAGGATCAGGCAATCGAAGCTCTGTCCAGCGCGATCAAGCTGGCGCGGGCCGGTCTGCGCGAACCGGAAAAACCCATCGGCAACTACCTGTTCGCTGGTCCGACCGGTGTCGGCAAAACCGAGGTCGCCAAGCAGCTGGCCGACCAACTGGGCGTGGAACTGCTGCGTTTCGACATGTCGGAATACATGGAGAAACACGCGGTCAGCCGTCTGATCGGTGCGCCTCCGGGCTATGTCGGGTTTGATCAGGGCGGCCTACTGACTGACGGCGTTGACCAACACCCGCATTGCGTGCTGTTGCTGGACGAGATCGAGAAGGCGCACCCGGACGTGTTCAACATTCTGCTTCAGGTGATGGACCACGGCGAGCTGACCGATCACAACGGCCGGACGGTGAATTTCCGCAACGTGGTTCTGATCATGACCTCGAACGCGGGCGCGCAGGAACAGGCCAAGGCCGCAATCGGTTTTGGCCGCGACCGGCGCGAGGGCGAGGATACGGCCGCCATCGAACGGACATTCACGCCCGAATTCCGCAACCGTCTGGACGCGGTGATCTCGTTCGCCCCGCTGCCGAAAGAGGTCATCCTGCAGGTGGTCGAGAAATTCGTTCTGCAGCTCGAGGCGCAGTTGCTGGATCGTGGCGTGACCATCGACCTGACCCCAAAGGCTGCCGAATGGCTGGCTGACAAGGGCTATGACGACAAGATGGGCGCCCGCCCATTGGGTCGCGTAATCCAGGAGCACATCAAGAAGCCCCTGGCCGAGGAGCTGTTGTTTGGCAAGCTGGCAAAGGGCGGCGTGGTTCGCGTGTCGGTCAAGAAGGGCGAGTTGGATCTGGAGATTCTCGGCCCTGAAAACCCGCGGATTTCCGGCAACAAACCGCCACTGTTGACAGCGGACTGACCCCGATGGGACATCAGACATGGGACCCGGCAGCGCTGCTGCCGGGTTTTTTCATGCGCTGCTCCCGTTTGGCGGGCCCAGCGACGGATCGGCACCAGCCAACCGTATAATCCGAAACAGCCATCCAATTCGGACAGCGGTATGACCCGCCAAATCGCAATTATCTGGACAATTGTCCTTGCGACCACAGCCATAGGCTGCATTGCCATGGCAGGAACCGGCCCAGGCGATGCGCCTGGGACCATCGCGACTTTTTTCTTCGATATGCAACTGCATTGAGGCGGACAACCGGCTGCCGACGTCCGTTCGAAATTCGCCGTGTCAGCGTTCGGTCAGCTTCAGCTCGATCCGGCGGTTTCTTGCGCGGGCTTCGGACGTGTCGGCGTTATCCACGGGCTGAAACTCACCAAACCCGTTGGCGGCAAGCCTATTGGGCGGGATTCCCAGTTCGTCGACCATGTAGCGCACGACCGACAAGGCCCGCGCCTGACTCAGCTCCCAATTGTCGCGATACTGCCCGCCGGGCGTCACCGGAACGTTGTCGGTATGACCGTCCACGCGGATCACCCAGTTCAGTTCCGACGGGATTTCCGCCGCCACGCTGCGCAGGATGTTGGCCACCTTGGCGACTTCGCGCTTGCCGTCTTCCGACAGGACGGCCGACCCCGGCGGGAACAGAACTTCGGAGGAGAACACGAAACGGTCGCCCTCGATGCGCACCCCTTCCTGGTTGCCCAGAACGTCCCGTAGCCGGCCGAAGAACTCGGAACGATAGCGTTGCAAATCCTCTGCCTGCCGCGCAAGCTCTTGGTTCTGGCCGGCCAGTTTCTCGGCCTCGGCCTCAAGGCGGATCCGTTCCGCCTCTTCCAGAAGCCGCCGTTTCCTCTCCTCCGAAGCAGCCCGCGCCAGCGCCGCGTTCAGGTCCTGCCCAAGCGTCTGAATCTGCACCTCGGCGGCAGCGTTGCGTTCCTTGTAGTCATCCAACAGAGCCTGCAGCGACCCCAATTGATTGCGCAAAGCGGCTATCTGCTGGTTCAGCAGAGCCGTCTGGCGCTGCGCCTGGGTCGAAATGGCCTTTTCCTCGGCCAGCGTCTCACGGGCTATCTCCAACAGGGCCACGCGCTCAGCGGCCAGCCGCCGTTGTTGGTCGGCCTCTGTCTCGGCCTTGGTTCGGGCGGCCAGCGCCGCCTCCAGCCGGGCCTTGAGTTCCTCGGGGTTCAATTCACCGAATTGCCGCTCCAGCTCGGCCTTGGCGGCCTCGGCCGCCGCCAGCAGAGTCAGGGTTTCTTCGGCCTCCTTCCGCTGCGCCTCGAGCGCCAGCGTCATCGCCGTCAGTTCGGCATCCGCGTCCTGCAGTTTCTCACGCAACGCTTCGGCGGCCGCAGCCTCGGCCAAGCGGGCGGCTTCTTCGTCGGTCAACCGGGACTGCAACTCGGAAATCCGTGCCGCCTGCTCATCGCCGGCCTTTTCCAGATCCGCCACCATCGCCTCAAGCGCCTCGCGCCGCGCCGCCGCCAGCCGCGCGGCCTCGGTCTGGGCGTCGATCTCGTTTCGGCTTTGCGCCAGCGCCAGGTTCAGCGCCTCTTGTTCGGACAGCAACTGTTGACGTTGATCTTCCAACGCGCCGATCCGGGCCTGCGTGCGCTGCTGTTCGGCCAGCAGGGCGGCCACCTGCGCCTCGAACCCGGTGATCCGCGTCTGGGCGGCCTCCAGTTCGGCGGCGCGCTGGTCGCGCTCGGCGGTCAACGAAGACACCAGCGCCTGTGCCTGTGCCAGATCCTGTTCCGTCTGCGACAGGGTTGCATTCAAGGCGCCCAGGCGGGCCTGAAGGCGACTGTTTTCCCGCTCTTCCAGCCCCAGCGCGTCGGCCAGCGCCGCAACCTTGTCCGACAGCAGGGTCAGTTCATCCTCCTGCCCCGAAATCGTTTCGCGCAGAACGAACTGGACCACCATGAAGATGGTCAGCACGAAGGTCAGCACCATCAACAGCCCCGTCATCGCATCGACGAATCCGGGCCAGACCGAGCCCTGAAAACGCTGACCGGTGCGGCGGGACAGGGCCATGATCTAGTCTCCTCCCGGGGCCGGTCGCACCCCCCCGCGCGAGGAAGTCAGCGCCTTGATCAGTACCTCGAAATCCTTGCGCAACTCGTTCATGCTGTCCTGGCGGCCGGCCGAAATCTCTTCAAGAATGCGCAGCAACTGCACGTCCATCGACCGCAGGCGCATGCGGCTTTCAGCATCGATCCCCTCGCCCGCGCCATGTTCGCGCATGTGGTCCAACAACGCCTCTTGCCCCAGCGCCACACGTTCCAGCGCGGCGGTTACGTCCTCGCCCTGCGCCTGGCGCTGGTTCATCTCGGCAATGACCTCGACCAGGCTGCTCAACCTGGCCGAGACCTCGGCCCGGTCTTCCTGCTGGGCGACGAACAGATCCTGCAGCGCGTCCATCTGTTCTGACATCGCATCCAGAACCGGCGTCAGAACGGCCAGTTCTGCGCCGCCTTCGTCGCCGGCGGCAAACCCCACCCGGGTGATCGAGGACAACCACTCCTCAAGCTCGCGGTAGAACCGGTTCTGGCCGTGGCCCGCAAACAGCTCGAGCAGCCCGACGATCAACGACCCCGCAAGCCCCAGCAGCGATGATCCAAAGGCCACGCCCATGCCCTGAAGCTGGCTTTCCAGACCGGACATGAGACGGTTGAACACGGCCAGGCCTTCTTCACCTTCCTGCGGGTTCAGGCTGCGGATCGTATCGACGATGGCCGGAACGGTCGTGGCCAGACCGAAAAAGGTGCCCAACAGCCCCAGATAGATCAGAAGGTTGGTGATGTAGCGGGTGAACTCGCGCTCTTCCTCGATCCGCACGGCCACCGAATCCAGAATCGACCGGGCCGAGCTGGCATTTAGCTGGGACCGCGCCCCGCGTGACCGCAGCAGCGACGCCAACGGGGCCAGCAATTGCGGTGTCTGGGCGTCCTCGCGAACGACGCCGCCAACGAAGGCCTCGATCCAGCGAACCGAACCGATCAACTGCGTCACCTGATAGAAACAGGCCAACACCCCGATGAAAAAGACCAGAAGGATGAATCCGTTCAGATAGGGGTTCGCTTCGAAGACCGGCCGCACATAGGGAAGCGCCAGAAACACGCCCAGCCCCGAAAGCCCGATTGCGATCAGCATCATCACGATTTGCCGGATCGGTTGCGAGAAATGTGGTCTCGCGCCGTGCTGTGCCTGCGCCATGCGCGTTGTTCCCGGTTTTTGCCTGCTTTGTCGAGAATCTACAGAATTTCCGCCGGCGACGCCAAGGCTTTATGCGGTCAGGCTGCGCACGCGTCTCGACAACCACTCGAGTTCCGGGTCGTGCAGGCCGATCTCGGCCAGATGTGCGGCGGTGTTGTACAGATATTCGGTGTTGGGGCCGCGCCCGCCGACGGCCACGGCTATGATCTGCGCCTGCTCTTCCAGCGGCAGACCGCCGCAATACTGCACATGGTCGGGGTCGATCACATAGGTCACCGCATTCACGGTTCCTCCGGCATCCAACTGAACGTCCAGCATCTTTTCCACGTAGGCCGACGAGATCAACTCCCGCTCGCGCAGTTCGTCCAGCGTGCGCGCCTCGTGGCCCGGCTCGACCGCCAGCGCCAGGCCCTTGCAGTGCGCACTGGGATGTTCATCCAGCGCCAGGACCAGCCCGGGGTTTTCTTCGGTTCCCCGGTGGTGGATCGACCGCATGCAGAACGACCGGGCATAGCCATGCAGCGTCGCGTGTTCGCGCCGGGCTACCGGAAAGCCAGGATTCCACAAAAGCGACCCGTATCCGAATACCCACATCGTCATAGTTCTGGCCCTTGCCCGTTTGGGCCTATAAACATCAATTCCGAGGCAGGAAAAAGGGCCATTCCCCATGCGCCGACTGATACGAGTTCTGATTTTTCTTGCGGTCGTCTGGAGCGCGTATTGGGCCATCGCCGGGTACGGGTTGCGCAGCGCGATCACCGGATGGTTCGACCATCAGCAGGCCCGGGGCTGGCTGGCGGATTTCGCACAGGTCCATACCTCGGGCTATCCACTGCATCACCGCACCCGGTTGGACAGCCCGGCGCTGGCGGATCCGGAGACAGGCACGGCCTGGAGCGCCGACTGGATCGAGTTTCAAAGCCCCGCCATCTGGCCCGGGCGGCAAGTGTTGCGGTTTGCCGACACGCCGCAGAGGCTGTCGTATTTCGACCAGACGGCGACCATTCAGGCCCGGGACCTACAGGCCGAACTTCACCTGCGACCGGGCGTGGCGTTGGAGTTGGAACGGATGGCCCTGTCAGCGGGTCCGTGGTCGGTCATGCGCGATGGAACCGAGTCCGCGGCCGCCGGATCGCTGCATCTGATGATGGAGCAGGTCGAGACACCTGAGAGCTATGCCGTCAAGATCAACTCGGATGCGTTCTCGCCCGGGGACGATCTGCGCGCACTCATGCGCTCGGCCACGTCCCTGCCGCAGGCGTTCGAGACGCTGAAGCTGGACATGAACGTAACCTTCGACAAAACCTGGGACCGTTCCGCGCTGGAGCAACGCCGTCCGCAACCCCGCCTGATCGACCTGCACCTTGCCGAGGTGCAATGGGGCGAACTGCGGCTGCTGGCAACCGGCGCGTTGGAGGTTGATGAACAGGGTATCCCAGTCGGCGAAATGGCGATCAAGGCCGAGAACTGGCGCGACATGATCGCCATGGCCAATGCTGCGGGTGCCCTGCCCGATCAAGCCGTTGATCCGGTCACGCGGGCACTGAACCTGCTGGCCGGACTGGGGGGTAATCCAAATGCGCTGGATCTGCAGCTGAATTTCCGCGACGGGTTCGTGGCGCTCGGCCCGTTGCCGTTGGGGCCTGCTCCGCGCCTGATCCTGCGTTAGCGGCAGTAGGGGCCGCGGCGGTAACGGGCGGTATCCAGATGGAAATGATCCCGGTGATAACGGTCGGAATTCGGCCCCAGAACCGTTCCGAACGGCCCGCACGCTCCACGCCAGATCTTGGTCAGCTGCTTCTTCGAGGGGTTCTTGCGCCACCCGTCCAGAACTGTCACCACCTCGCCATCGGCCATTTTGAACCCCGAGATATCAATGGCCCGACCCTTGCCATGTTCCGAGATCCTGGCGCCTTTCCGGTTGTTCCGGGTGCGGCAAGCGTAGTGTGCGGCAACCTGCAGTTCGACCACTGGACCGCGCCGTTTGAACGTCGGTTTGACGGTCTTGTCGACCCATTTGTTCAACGCGATGGCCGTGCCGCAATCCATCTTCGACGGCCGGCTGAGCGCCACGCCCGACACGGACGTGATTTGGACCGCATCCTTGATCCCGCAGGCCTGGATCTTGCCGGGTACGGTGCCGACCGGCTTGCCCTGTATGGCAATGTCGCCGCACACCGATCCCTTTTGCAGTTTGCGTTTCCTGAAAAGGATTTCCTGTTCCAGCGTTTCGGGTCGCAGATAAGGTTTCAAGGACGAATCCGGCGCGAGGAACGGCAGTGCAGCCGGGCGCGCGGCAACAGCCAGAAACTGAGCGGAAACGGGCCGCAACACGGGTCGCGTCCTTTCCGAAACGGTGATCGGGGTTGCGGTCCCTGCCGGGACATAGGCCGCCGTGACCAGGTTCGTGTCGGGCACAGGCTGTGCAATCGGAACCAAGGATGAATCGGGCGCCGCGGCGCTGGCAGCCTGGGCCAGAACCGCCGCCACCATCGACAAGATCGTTCCCCGAGCCGCCCTCATGACTTGGCCTTTACCCGTCCGAAATCGGGGGCGTCGGTGTCCTGACCCGCGTCGATGATGCCGCGCCGGATCGCCCTGGTGCGGGTGAAATAGTCGAACAGCTGCTGACCATCGCCCGTGCGAATCGCGCGCTGGAGGGCAAACAGCTCTTCGGTAAAGCGGCCGAGGATTTCCAGCGTCGCGTCCTTGTTGGTCAGGAACACGTCGCGCCACATGGTCGGGTCCGAGGCCGCGATCCGGGTGAAATCACGGAAACCGGCGGCAGAGTACTTGATGACCTCGGAGTCGGTGACACGCCGCAGGTCGTCGGCCACACCCACCATCGTATAGGCGATCAGGTGCGGCGCGTGGCTGGTGACGGCCAGAACCAGATCGTGGTGATCAGCATCCATCTCGTCGACATTGGACCCCATCCCTTCCCACAAGGCGCGCAGGCGGGCGATGGCGCCGGGGTCAGACCCTTCGACCGGAACCAGCAGGCACCAGCGGTTGTCGAACAGCTCGGCAAAGCCGGATTCGGGGCCGGAATGCTCGGTCCCGGCCAATGGGTGGGCAGGCACGAAGTGCACGCCTTCGGGAATATGCGGACCGACATCCTGAATAACGTGCCGCTTGACCGAACCGACATCCGAAACGGTCGCGCCGGGCTTTAGCACCGGCGCGATGTCCTTGGAGACGGCGCCCATCGCCCCGACCGGAACACACAGGACAACCAGATCGGCGCCCTCGACCGCCTCTTGCGCGGTGTCGCAGACCCGGTCGCAAAGCCCGATGCGCCGCGCAGTGTCGCGGGTGGCCTCGGACCGGGCATAGCCTGTCACCTCGCCCGCCAGCCCAGCGCGCTTGATCGCCCAGTACATCGAAGAGGCGATCAAGCCCAACCCGATCAGCGCCACGCGATCATAGATCTGGCTCATGCGGCGCCCCCTTTGAACGCGGTGATGGCCGCAACCACGCGGCGACAGGCCTTTTCGTCGCCCACGGTGATCCGCAGTGCGTTGGGCAACTTGTAGCCCGCAACCCGGCGCACGATCAAACCTTTCGATTGCAGATAGGCGTCGCAGGCCTCAGCCTCGGCCTGATCCACGAACCGCGCGAGGATGAAATTGGTGCAGGACGGATCGGACGGAACGCCGATCTTGGCCAGTTCGGCCGACAGCCATTCGCGCAAGCGCGCGTTCTCTGCCCGACAGAACTCGACATATTCCACATCGGCCACGGCGGCCTCCGCTGCTGCGATGGCCGTCAGCGACAGGTTGAAGGGCTGGCGCACGCGGTTCAGCACGTCGATGATTTCGCGTTGCGCATAGCCCCAGCCGACCCGCATGCCGCCCAGCCCGTAAATCTTCGAGAAGGTGCGGGTCATGATTACGTTCTCGAACCGGTCCACCAGACCGGCGCCGCCGTCAAAGCCCGGTACGAATTCCGCGTAGGCGCCATCCAGGACCATCAGGCAGGTCTGCGGCAGGCCCTCGGCCAGGCGCGTCAGTTCGGCGTCCGAGATCATGGTAGAGGTCGGATTGCCCGGGTTGGTCACGAAAACGATCCGGGTGCAGTCGGTCACCGCGGCGAGGATCGCATCGACATCGACCTTGCGGTCGCGCTCGGGCACCTCGACCGGGGTCGCGCCGGCCATACGGGCGATGATCGGGTACATCGAGAATCCATGCTCGGTATGGATCACCTCGTCCCCCGGCCCGGCATAGGCTTGGGCCACGAATTGCAGCACTTCGTCACTGCCCACGCCACAAATGATCCGGTCGGGGTCCAGCCCGTGCCGCTCGCCGATCGCGGCGCGCAGGTTGTAGTGATCGGTCACCGGATAGCGATGCAGCATCGTGGCGCTGTCGCGCACGGCTTCGATCGCCTTGGGGCTGGGACCAAAGGGGTTTTCGTTGGAACTCAGCTTGATGACGTTTTCCACGCCCTCGACATGCGACTGGCCGCCCTGATACAGCGCGATGTCCATGATGCCGGGTTGTGGGGTGATCTTGTTCATGAGGGGCTCCGTTGGTTGCGCCCCTCATACAGGTCTCAAGGCCTTGGGAAAAGCGGCAATTCCGTCACGCCGCCTTGAAGCGGGCGGTTGCCGGATCGGCGGCGTAGAACGGGGCGTATTCCTGCGTGCGGCGCGACAGGTCATTGACGCTGTCGATGATGAACTGAACCGTGTCCTCGGTCATCATGTACGAGAAGTTCAGCCGCACCCAACCCGGTTTCTTCATCTCTTCCCCGGCCGACAACGCCGCGTGCAGCGCCTCCGAGGCCGCCTTGTCGATGCCCAGCAGCCGATGCGCATAGGGACCGGCGCAGGCGCAACCGCCGCGCGCCTGAATCCCATAGATGTCGCTGAGCATCCGGGTGAATAGCTGTTGGTGCACCGGTTGCCCTGTGTTGTCGCGCACCAGGAAGGAAAAGATCGGCAGGCGGTGCGGGTGATCCACACCCAACAGTGTCAGGTTCGGGTTGTCACGCCATCCCTCCAGCGCCATGCGGTTGTACAGCGCCTCGCGCCGGGCGATCTCGTCGGTGCCCACGGCATCCTTGACGATGAAGGCCAGGGCTGCGCGGATGTCGCCGATCACGTTCGGGGTTCCCGCCTCCTCGCGGGTGGCCAGATCGGAGCTGTAGTCGTGGCGCCAGGGCGAAACGAAGCTGACCGTGCCCCCGCCCGGCCAGCTGGGACAGGTGCGGCGCACGGCGCTCTGGGTCACGATCAGAACACCCGAAGCCCCCGGCCCTCCCGGAAACTTGTGCGGAGACACGACGATGGCATCCTTGCGCGCATCGTCCGGCCCCATATCCATCGGCAGATAGGGCCCACCCCCGGCGTAATCCCAGACCGCGCGCGCCCCGTGCCGTTTCAGCAGCCGCGTCACCGGATCGGGGTCGGTGATCACGCCCGTAACGTTCGACGCCGCCGAAAATGACCCGATCACCAGATCCGAATCCGAATGCTCGATCAGCGTCTGTTCCAGCACCGCCATGTCCGGCCCGCCCTCGGGGCCTTCGGGGATCTCGATGACCTGCGCCTTGCTCTCGCGCCAGGGCAGGATGTTCGAATGGTGCTCGTACGGGCCGATCAAGACAACCGGCCGGTCAGCCTCTTGCACTCCCATCAAACTGACCAGCCGGTTGAGCCCCGCAGTGGCACCGGACCCGGTGAAGATCACCGCGTCATCTCCCCTCGCGCCAACGATGCGGGCTATTTCCGCGCGCGCTTCGCGGCGCAGTCGCGTCATGTAGGAACCGCAATAGGAGGCCTCGGTGTGACTGTTCGCATAGAACGGCAACACATGCTGGGCCACAAAATCCTCGACCTGCCGCAATGCGCGGCCCGAGGCAACGTAATCCGCGTACACAAGCGGCACGTCCCCATGCAGACCCGGGATCAGAACGTTCTCTCCGATCAGCCCGTCGCGCAGGGTCGACTTACGAGTGGCGGCTTGGATTTCTGCACGAAAATGGGACAGGGTCATGTCATCGGCTCCATATTGCGCCCCTGAATATGATCGGGTTTTCGCGAGATAATTTCACCTTTCTTTGCTTGATTTACCGAGATCATGGGTCATATGTTCCATCATGATCGAAAAAATAGATCAAATTGACACACGCCTTCTTCGCGAACTGCAAAAGGACGCGACTCTGTCCCAGCGGGAACTGGCCGAGCGTGTCGGCCTGTCTCAAAACGCGTGCTGGCGACGCCTCAAGGCGCTGAACGACGCGGGTGTGCTCACGGGGTCGACAGCCCGGATCGCGCGCGAGAAACTGGGGTTGAACCTGGTGGTGTTCGTGATGCTGCGCACGCGTCACCACTCGGCTGAGTGGCTGAAGGCCTTTCGCAGCCATGTCCTCACCATTCCCGAGGTTGTGGATTTCCACCGGATCGGCGGCGACTATGACTATCAGCTGAAGGTCGTAACGCAGGATATGGCGAGTTATGACAAGGTTTATCAGCGCCTGATCGAGAAGGTCGAGTTGGACAGCGTGACCTCGTATTTCGCGATGGAGGCCATTGCCGAAGGACGACCGCTGCCTCTTTAAACTCTGCGTGGCCGAGGCCGGGCCGATATACGGCCCCGCCGGCCCGCGCGGGGTGTCAGTGATCCGACGCCCGGCCGTTCTTGATTGTGCCGTGATGGGCCGGGACGGCTCGCTCCTTCAGCCAATCCATACCCCCCAGCAGAAGGCCCGAAGCGACCAGAACCGCATGAATCGCAGAAAACCACCGGATCTGCTTGGCATCAACAGGCGCATCCTTTTCCTTGCTGATCTCCATCAACAGCTTCAGAAGATGGATCGCCGAAATTTCCACGATCGAGCCCAGAAGTTTGATCTTCAAGCTCGGAAAAATCGATCTTGTCCAACCAGGCCAGCCAGTCGTCGACGCTGTCCAGATCGAATTTCGACACGAAATTCTCTTAGCCCGACATCAGCACAATGACCATCAGGTTGCCGACCAGACACAGGTCGATCAACGTCAGAGCCGTCAGGATCGCGGTTTCAGCGCTCATCTCCATGGCCTGCGGCAGATAGTGGGCAAGCTCGCGCAGGAACACGACCATCAAAAGACCGATGGTTAGGCCGAGGCCCAGATAGACCTGCGCCATGAGCCAACGCAGCGCACAGATGGTTCGTTCGAGGATATGCTCGATTCTGAGTTTGGCGGGCACGGGACTCCCTTTCCTTGACAGGAAGCGCGCACGGACATGACAACGAAAAGGGCCGCACGCCTTGCAGCGTACGGCCCCAAATTCGCGAATGCCGCCGTCTTAGTTCTTGGCGTAGAATTCGACGACCAGGTTGGGTTCCATCATGACCGGGTACGGCACGTCGCCCAGCGACGGGGTGCGCACGAAGGTCGCGGTCATCTTCGAGTGGTCGACATCCAAGTAATCCGGCACGTCACGCTCGGCCAGGGCAACCGCTTCCAGAACGACGGCCAGCTGCTTGGACTTGTCGCGGACCTCGATCACGTCGCCTTCCTTGACGCGGTAGCTGGGGATGTTCACCCGCTTGCCGTTCACCTTGACGTGGCCGTGGTTCACGAATTGACGTGCGGCGAACACGGTCGGCACGAACTTGGCGCGATAGACCACGGCGTCCAGACGGCGCTCCAGCAGGCCGATCAGGTTTTCACCGGTATCGCCCTTCACACGCTCGGCTTCGGCGTAGATGCGGCGGAACTGCTTTTCGGTCAGGTCGCCGTAGTAGCCTTTCAGCTTCTGCTTGGCGCGCAGCTGCAGGCCAAAGTCCGACAGCTTGCCCTTGCGGCGCTGGCCGTGCTGGCCGGGGCCGTATTCGCGGCGGTTGACCGGGGATTTCGGACGACCCCAGATGTTTTCGCCCATCCGGCGGTCGATTTTGTACTTGGCAGACGTGCGTTTGGTCACGGCTGATCTCCTTCGTTAGGTCGAGGCCCAGCGGGCCACTATGAAGGGCGTTGTCCTCTTGAGGTCTCCCCCATGACAGGCATCCCCTTGCGGGGGCCACCAACACCAATGGAGCCGCGCTTATATCTGCCGAACCTGCAGAGTCAACACGCATGCGTAACAATTCCGCCAAAAGGGTGAACGGCCGGTCTCGGCGGACCAAGGAAATCCGCGCCGAAAACTGCAACCTATATCGCGCAAGCCCGCCCCCGGCCCTTTGCCGCATTCGGCGGGAAAGCAAGCACGTTCGCTTGGGTCGCGCCGTGCGCGTCGGTCCAGGTGACCGCGTTCACCGCGCTGACCCAGAATTCCTGACCACGGGCGGGGCATCCGTTTTCGAAGAACAACACCGGCTCTTTGGCGCCATCGACAAGCGCCAATTCCGCCTCGAAACTCTGAGCGCCATTTGTCAGCACAACCCTGGCAATCGGCGCGTACGGTTCAAACCCGGACAGCTGCGAAACCGACCGTGACTGCGCCGCCCTGCTTGCTGATGCCACCGCTTGCGCGGACATCACGTGCCCGACATCGCGCAGATAGGTGACCCGGCCCATCAAAGACCAGGCGGACCCGACGGTCAAATCGGCCAAGGGCGCCGCTTCCAAACCGTCGATTTCCGTCTGCGACCAAAAAACCGCTGCGCGATTGTCATACTTGGCGTTCATCTGCCTGCCCAAACCTTTTAACGTATCACCCCTTACGCGGGCACACCTATCAAGGAAGAATCGGGCGGAAAAGAGACGGAAATGCAGCTATCACGAAAATGTTGCACCTCTGTCAAATCAAGATGATAATTCCCGCTGCGAAAAACGGATTTTCAGCCCGGGGCGTGCTGCTGCTTGCCCGATGTCTCAACATGGGACTGTCGCGTAGTCATAAATTCCACCGACACGGCGACGCACCCCTCGGACAGCAGAAAGAAAGACCCATGGTCACCAAGGCCGAGCTTGAAAAGCAGGTCGCAGATTTGAAACGCCAGCTCGAAGAACGGTCGAAACAACAGCCCCTAGGCCTCGTTAGAGTCCGACGCGAAGGCCGCGAAAAGCGACCTCTCCGAGAAGCTGCCGGAAACGTTGGACGAATGGTCCAGCGAGCTTGATGACGTCCTGACCGAACTGGATTCGCTGCCCCACAAGAAGGCGATCCTGTTCGCCCTCGGGGTGTGTGCCCTGCGCTACATGATAGGCCGCGCGCCAGGAGGGTGACAGATGAGCCGCATTTCACGAAACGCGTCCATCATTCTGCGAACCGAACGCCTGATTGCCCAGCGCAACCTGACGGTTCTGGCGAAAAGTACGGGCTTTTTCGCAGCCGCGGGGTTGGCGGCGGCGCTGGCCGTCGTGATGCTGAACATCGCGGGCTATTTTGTCCTGACGACCACCATGTCGAAACCGGTGGCCCCTCTGGTCGCTGGGGTGGTCAATCTTGGTGTGGCGTTGGTTTTTCTGGTCGTTGCCAATTCGATCAGCGCCGAAACCGACACCGCGCCGGTGGCCAAGCTGCGCAACATGGCGATCGCGGATATCGAGGCCGAATTTCAGGACACGCCGGCCGAAGCCCGCGATACGGTGCAGGGCCTCAAGGCCGTTTTGCGCGACCCGCTTGGCACCATGACCCCGGGGCTGGCCCGACTGCTTGCCATGCGATTATCCGGCACCTCAAGAAGCGCTAGGACTGAGACTTGGTCGCCGCCCCCGCGCGCGCCCCGAACCTCAGACCGTGGCGCCCTTGATCCGGATGGCGCTGCCCACGGTGCCTGCCAGCAAACCGACCAGAACTCCGATCGACAACTCCAGCGTTTCGACATTGCTGAACTGCCAATTGGCAAAGGCCAGGGTTTCCAGCAAACCCACGGCCGCACACAGAACCGCACCCAGCCACAGCTTGCGCGTCATCATGCCCAGCGCAAGGCCCAGAATGCCGGGCAGGCTCAGGATGTTGCCGCCGATCGTTCCCAAAATCTCAAGCATGCCGTGCCACTCCTAGTCGGTTCTGCTGTTCAGGAATGACCGGATCTCGGCCGCGCCGATACTTTGCGCCACCTCGGTGCCGGTCACCGGCTCCAGCGATGCGACCACTTTCTGATACTCTTACAGATAACCCGGCGGCAGGCTGTGCGCGATGCCCTGGTGGCAGTCGATGCAGGTCATGTTCTCGTCGATCGCACGCTGGTGCTCGTTGGCGCCGCGCGTTTCCTGAATGGTGAAGTCCATGTATTCGAAATTGTGACAGTTGCGGCATTCGCGGCTGTCCGAAGTCTTTATCTTTTTCCAGACAGCCGAGGCCATCTGCAGGCGGTGATCCTCGTATTTCTCGGGCGTGCTGACGGTGCCGACCAGCTCGTGATAGACGTCTTTCACTGCCATGATCTTGGCTTCGATCTTAAAGCTCCATTCCTTGGGCACGTGGCAATTGGAACAGATGACCCGTACGCCGGAGTGGTTGTTGTAGTGGATCGTTTCCCGGTATTGCCAAGGTTGGTTTCCATCGTGTGGCACGAGACGCAGAATTCTTCGGTATTCGTCATCTCAAGCGTCCAGTGGAAACCACCCCAGAACAGGATGCCGGCCAGAAAGCCCGCCAAGACCAGAAAGCCTGCGCTGAACGCGGCGGCCGGTGTCCAGATCCACGCCCAGATGCGGCCGATCAAGCCGCGCTTTTCAGGAGAGTCTGCCATTTCGGGTGCTCCTTTCAGTCCGAAGCTGGATCAGTTTCCGGCCGAGAGCTGGAACAGGTTGTCGATCAGGGCTGGCACATCCGCCTGCGGCACGTGGCACTGGTTGCAGAAATACCGAGTGCCCGCGATCTGATCGAGCTCGTTGCCTTCGCGATCCAGATAGTGGGTCATCGACAGGGTCGGCGCGTTGCGCTCACCGGCCTTGGTCCAGTCGTGGCAGGACAGGTATTGATTGGTGCGGATGTCGATCTGGTACTGGTCGATCTTGTGCGGGATCTACGGCGGCTGCTGGCGATAGTTGCGCTGCATGCGGCCCTCGACGTTGCGGTGGACCTCGTCCAGGATGACGGGCTCATCCACATCCGCACCGCGCGAGGTCGACACCTAGGCGGATTGCGCAAAGGCAAGCCCACCCACAATAAGCACTGGGATCAGGGCCATTGCGCCTGTCGCTATCGATTTTCTCATCTTGGCACTCCCTTATACAGGTCTGGCGGCACGCGCCTGAGGCGCGGCGGCTGGATCGGGTGGCGCGACGTCGGCGTCATCGAACCGGTGGGTAAGTTTGAAGACATCGACCGAGCACACATCGATGCAGCGGCCGCATGTTGTGCAATCGGGCGACAGGATCAGCGGGCTGGATTCCGGCTTGCCCTTCAGTGCGGGCGAGATCACCTGGTTTTCCGGGCAGACCGCATAGCAATCCATGCAGTCATCGCAGGCGGCGTGGTTGGTGGCGCTGACCCGCAGCAGGCTTTTGGCGCCGATCAGGCCGTAGAAGGCCCCGACCGGGCAGATATGGCCACACCAGCCATGCCGAGCCACGAACAGGTCAAAATCAAAAATCGCCACGACCATCGCCCAGAAAAAACCCATGCCAAAGATCAGCCCGCGGTGCAGCATTGTGATGGGGTTCACCAGTTCCCATGCGATTACGCCGGTCAGGGCCGACACGATCAAAACGGTCGCCAATATCCACAGCCGGGTGCTGCGTTTGGGCTGCCAGCCCTTGGGCAGGTCCAGCCGAAGGTGCAGCCAATGCGGGGCGTCCGTAACAGGTTTGATCGGGCACACCCAGGAACAACAGACCCGCCCGCCAATCAGCGCATAGGTCACCAGAACGATCAGCCCGCGGATCAGCGCCAGTGGCCAGCCATCAGCTCCTGCAGCAGGATGAACGGATCAGTCAGCGGCAGCAGGTCCAGCGTCAGCGATCCGGCCAGCGTGCCCTTGACGATCCAGATGCCGAACCACGGCCCCAGCAGGAACAGCGCCAGAAAGAAAACCTGACTGAAGCGCCGCAGCAGCAGGAAACGATGCGCGCCGACCCATCCTTTGACCTCGCGGGCCTCGTGCCCGACGGGCATATGCGCGCGCGCCGTCATTGGCCTGCCCCTGGAAGGTTGTAACCCGGTTCGTACCCGCCCGGTGCGGCAAGGTTGTCCAGCGCCCCGGTCCGGCAGGCCGCGACACAGGGGATGTCTTCGCACATCTCGCAGGGCGCATCGCGAGCGATGAAGTACGGCGTGCCGGTCGCCACCGCATCGAGACCCAACTCGGCCAGCTTCAGCGTTTCACAGGGACAGTCGCGGACGCACAGCCCGCAGCGGATGCAGGCGTCCAGAAAGCCATCTTCGGGCAACGCCCCCGGCGGCCGCAGGGCCTCGGCCGGCAGGGCGCGGGCGTCGCGGGCCAGAAAGGCCAGCAACGACCCGGCGACCAAACAGCCACCCGCCGCGCGCGCCGAATCCTGCAGGAACCGGCGCCGTTGCGGCGAAAGAGGTTTGCCGACCAAAGACATCACACCCGACCTTTGCGACCCCTGCCCTTACGCCCGCTCAACGTTGCAGGCGCATTTCTTGAAGTCCGTCTCTTTCGACAGCGGACAGGTCGCATCCAGTGTCAGCTTGTTGGTCAGCTGGCCCTCGTCGAACCACGGCATGAGCACGAGGCCACGCGGCACTTTGTTGCGCCCGCGGATCTCGACGCGGCTGATCACTTTGCCGCGGCGGGTAGACAGCACGATCTCTTGCCCGCGGCGCACGCCGCGTTCCTTGGCGTCCTCGGGGTGCATGAACACCACGGCGGCGGGGAAGGCGCGGTGCAACTCGGGCACGCGGCGGGTCATCGCCCCGGAATGCCAGTGCTCCAGCACCCGGCCGGTGCACAGCCACAGATCGTATTCCTCGTCCAGCTCCTCGGCCGCCGGCTTGTAGGGCGCAAAGATGATCTTGGCCTTGCCGTCCTTGTGGCCATAGAATTTCACCTCGGCGCCTTCGGGCACATACGGGTCATAGCCTTCGCGGAAGCGAAAGAGCGTCTCTTTCCCGTCCACGACCGGCCAGCGCAGCCCGCGCGCCTGATGATAGGTTTCGAACGGTGCAAGGTCATGCGCCTTGCCGCGGCCAAAGCTGGAATATTCCTCGAACAGGCCCTTCTGGACTTAGAACCCGAAATGCTCGGGTTCGTCGTTGTGGACCCCTTCAGCGGTCTCCGACAGCGGATATTTGTCGACCTTACCGTTGGCGAACAGCACCTCGAACAGGGTCTTGCCGCGATGCTCGGGCATCTTGGCAAGCAGTTCTTCGTCCCAGACCTCCTCGACGGTGAAGCGTTTCGAGAACTCCATCTGCTGCCACAGGTCCGACTTGGCATCGCCCGGGGGCCTTGACCTGCTTACGCCAGAACTGGGTGCGGCGTTCGGCGTTGCCATAGGCGCCCTCCTTCTCGACCCACATGGCGGTGGGCAGGATCAGGTCGGCCGAAACCGCGGTGACGGTCGGGTACGGGTCCGACACGACGATGAAGTTGTCGGGGTTGCGATAGCCGGGATAGCCCTCTTCGTTCATGTTGGGCGCGGCCTGCATGTTGTTGTTGCACGGCACCCAATAGACGTTCAGGTCGCCATCCTTCAGTTTGCGGTGCTGCAGAACCGCGTGGAAACCCAGCTTGGCCGGGATGGTGCCTGCGGGGATGTTCCAATTGGTCTCGGCGATCTTGCGGTTCGGATCGGCATATTCCTTGGCCAGTCGCTCGAGCTGGCTCGCCGGCACGCCCGACAGCTCGGACACGTATTCCAGCGTGTAATCCGCGACCGAGGCAGAATATTCCTCGAACGAGATCGGCTCCAGCTTGCCCGAGTCCGGATGCGCCGCGGCCTGTTGCAGCGGGTGGGTCTCGCGCAGGCCGTAGCCGATGTCGGTGGCGGTCTTGGTGATGTTGACGTGGTTCTTGACGAAGTCCTCGTTCACCGCGCCGGTCTGGATGATGTAGTTGGCGATGTAGTTCAGGATCGCCGGGTCGGTCTGCGGCTTGAAGATGATGCCGTTGTCGGCCAGCTCGAACGAGCGGTGCTCGAAGGTGGACAGCACATGCACCTGCGCGCCGGCTTGGTCAGGCGCGTATCAGTCAGGCGCGACCACCGAATCGGGTGCATCTCGGCCATGTTCGAGGTCGTCATAGCAGCCCATGGGTCCGTCGATGCCGAAGGGCGCATGAAGCCCACCACGGCCGAGGCCATGCAGTGCCGCGCGTTCGGGTCGATGTTGTTCGATCGGAACCAGGCCTTCATCAGCTTGGCCGCGGCATAGCCCTCCCACACGGTCCACTGCCCTGAGCCGAACATGCCCACGATGGTCGGACTTTTCTTGACCAGCGCCTCTTTCCACTTCTGGGCCATCACGTCGAAGCCTTCGTCCCAGCTGACGGGCTAGAACTCGCCGTTCTTGTCCTAGACGCCGTTCGACTTGCGCAGCAGTGGGGTGGTCAGACGGTCCTTGCCGTACATGATCTTGGACAGGAAATAGCCCTTGATGCAGTTCAGCCCCCGGTTCACCGGCGCGTCCGGGTCGCCCTGGGTGGCGACCACGCGGCCATCCTTGGCGCCCACCAGAACCGAGCAGCCCGTACCGCAGAACCGGCACGGTGCCTTGTCCCAGCGGATGTCGGCATTGGCGACTTGGGCCGCAGCCTGGCCCGTTGCCATCGGGATACCGGCCGCAGACGCTGTCGCGGCGGCAGTTGCTTTCAGAAACGTGCGGCGAGATTCGGAAATGATCATGACGAGGGCCGCCGGCTGGAATCTTGGCTGGGAGTTTCAGGACGCGGGCGGGTCGCCGCGAGATCTTCGAAATGGTGATAGGTCAGGGACACGACCCCGGGGATCTGGTGCAGGTCCATGATCGTCTCCGAGGCTAGGCGTTCGGGCGTATCCTCGACGATCACCACGAACCGGCCATCCTCGGCCTCGGCATGGATTTCGACCCCGTCGAACCCGGCAATTGCCGACCGGGCCGAGGCGGTGTAGGTCGGCGCGAGATGAACCAGGCATCCGCAGATATTCATTCGGCGGCCTCCAGATGTTGTGCCCGCTGCAACGTGATCGCGCCCGCAGGACATGCGGTGGCGCAGGCTCCGCAGCCGATGCAGGCGTCTTCGTTCAGGACGGGGTCGGCCAATCCGCCGGTCTTCAAACGAAACCCGATGGCGCCCTGGTCGCAACAGTCCTGACAGATCCGGCAGCTGACCGCGTTCATAGACAGGCTGGTAGCGGCCACCTGCGCGCGCCACGGCCATAGGCAAACCGGGCCAGGTCCAGCGCCTTGGTCTTGCACACATTGGTGCAGTCGCCGCAGAAGGTACAGCCCGCATCCTGCGGCTGGAAAACCGGCAGGCGCGGGCGTTCAGCACCAGACCCTTCTCGGGGCAAGCCGCGACACAGTCGCCGCAACTCGTTCAGAGATCGGGGAAATTGTCGCGGTCCGCTCCCGGCGGCCACATTGCTCCGTCGTCTTCGCAAGACAGGCGCACCGTCAGGAACACCCGCCTGCTTGCGACTGCAGACATGTGCCGCCTACCAGTTTGTTCAACATGCGTGGTACTCCGTTCGTGCTGCGTGCATAGTCTGCGCGAGTCAATGTCGACTTAATCTGGATCAAGTCGCAGCCGGTATTGCCCTGACAAATCGACAGGCCTGCACTCAGGTTTTTGCAAGGCTGAGAGCTTGGAATCTGCCTGTAGGTATGGCTCGGTCTCGGGAAGGGCGCCCCAGTAAATGCATAGACATCATACGCCTTTGGCACGAAAAATGCAGACTCGGCCCTGTGTTCTGGTCTAGGCTGCGCTTGGGTGGATGCTTCTGAGGGCCCCGATGTCTGGCGACCTGAAGGAATGGCTGAGCGCGCTTGGGTTGTCGGACTACGCCCAGGCGTTCACGGACAACAAGATCGATCTGGCGATCCTTCCCGAATTGACGGGAGAGGACCTGCGCGAGATCGGCGTCACCGCCGTGGGCGACCGCCGGCGGCTGCTGCGCGCCATCGCCGAACTGGATGAACCCGAAACCGTTACCCCCTACCAGCCTGCGACCGCGCCGGAACCGGCGAGACGGCAGGTCACCGTTCTGTTCGCCGACCTGACCGGGTTCACGAAACTGTCCAGCGAGCGCGACGCCGAGGACATCCACGCCCTTTTGAACGCATTCTTCGGCAAGGTCGATCGCGCGGTCGAAAAGTACGGTGGCCGGATCGACAAGCATATCGGCGACGCCGTGATGGCCGTGTTCGGAGCGCCGATCTCGCATACCAACGACACCGAACGGGCCGCACGCGCCGCGCTGGAGATCCACGCCGCCTTGCCCACGCTGGACCCGCCGCTGTCGTGCCATATCGGCATCGCCTCGGGGCAGGTCATCGCCAGCAACACCGGCAGCGCGGCCCATACCGAATACACGGTGACGGGCGACGGCGTGAACCTGGCCTCGCGCCTGACCGATATCTCGGCCCCGGGCGAGACACTGGTGTCGCACGACATCCAGAGGGCCCTGGGGCCGCTGTTCGTCGGCGAGGCGATCGGCACGAAGGCCATCAAGGGCCTGAACAAGGATGTCGAAGTCTGGCGCCTGGATCGCCTGACCCGGAACATCCGCGCGCGCCGGCACAAGTTCATCGGACGCGCCCGCGAGCTGTCGCTGTTCTCGGCCACATTCGACCGCTGCAAGCAACACGGCAAGGGCGAGGTGCATATCGTTCTGGGCGAACCCGGCATCGGCAAGACCCACTTTTCCGAACAGGTGGCGGACCTGGCCGAAAGCCTGTCCTACGCCGTGCATTCCGGCGTGGTGATGGATTTCGGGACCCGCGAAGGGCATTCCGCCATCCAGTCCATCGCCCGAAGCCTGATGGGACTGGACCCATCGGACGCCCGCGGTGCAGGAGCCGACGCCGTCCGGCAAGCCATCGACCGGGGCTGGGTCAGCCCGGCCGGTTCGGCCCATCTGAGCGCCCTGCTCGACCTCGAACAAGAGCCCGGCCTGGCCGAGGTGTATGCGGCGATGGACAACGCCGCGCGCATGCGCGGCCGGCGTCAGGTAATCGAAGATCTGCTGAGGGCCCGCAGCCGCGAGACCCCCCTGCTGATCCAGGTCGAGGACATCCACTGGGCCTCGCCCGAGATCCTGACCCAATGCTGCCAGATCGCTGCGGCAACGCGGGATCTGCCCTGTGTCCTTCAGATGACAAGTCGGGTGGAAGGCGATCCGATTGATCGCGATTGGGAAATGGCCACCGACGGCGCGCTTATCTCGAAACTGGAATTGTCCCCGATGGGTGACGCGCAGGCCCGCATGCTGGTCGAGGAATTCACTGCCATCGACCCCGCGCTTCTGGAAACCTGCGTTCAGCGTGCGGGCGGCAACCCCCTGTTTCTTGAACAATTGCTGCGCAACATCGATGCCCTGACCCGCGAAACCGTTCCGGGCAGCATCCAGGGTATCGTGCAATCGCGGCTGGACGGGCTGGACCGGAGCAGCCGGGCGGCGATCCAGTCGGCCTCGGTTCTGGGGCAACGGTTCTCGCCCGAGGTTCTGAGCTTTCTGCTGGGCGAAGATCAACTGGACATCTCGACCCTGACCCGCACCGCGCTGATCCGCGAAACCGGGTCCGATCTGATGTTCGCTCACGCCCTGATCCGCGACGGCTCGTACGCGACGCTGGTCAAATCCGAACGCGCCCGGCTGCATGAACAGGCCGCCCGGTGGTACGAAGGCAAAGACGCCACCTTGCGGGCAAGGCATCTGGACCGGGCCGGCGCCCCGAATGCGGCCCTGGCCTATCTGGAGGCGGCAGAAAACCTGATCCAGTCGTTCCAGTTCGACGATGCCAATCCCCTGATCGAGCGCGCCCTCGAATTGCCTGCCTCGCCGGACGTTCGGCTGGACCTGTACTGCGCACGCGCCGAAATCCACCGGCTTCAGGGGCTGTCCGACGACGCCCTGCGGGAATTCAGCGAAGCGGCGGCGCTGGCCGACAGCGACGAACAGATCTGCCGGGTCCATATCGGCCTGGCCCAGGCCGCCCGTCAGGCCAGCCGGTATCAGGATGCGCTGAACAGCCTGGAGATTGCCGAAGCCGCCGCCAGACGCAGCGGTCTGGAACGGGATCTGGCGCAGATCAACTATGTGCGGGGCAACATCTATTTCCCGCTCGGCCGGGTTCAGGACGCCATGGACAGCAACGAAATCGCCCTGAAGCTGGCCCGCAAGCTGGGATCGGCGCGGCTGGAGGTCGGCGCGCTCAGCGGCTTTGGCGACGCCAATTTCATGAACGCGACCATGCAGACGGCTGCCACATTTTACACGCAGGCGGTCGAGCGGGCACGCGAACACGGTCTGGTGCGCGATCTGGCAGCCAACCTGCACAATCTGAGCGTTGCCCGCAGCTACTCCGGAGACGTCGCCCAGGGCCGCGCCGACGCGCAGGAAGCCATCGAGATCAGCCAGAAATACTTTGCCTTCGTCCCCGAATGCGTGGCCCAGACCTGTCTGGGTGTGGCCTGTACTTTTCAGGGAGACCTCGACGGCGCGCGTGACGCATTCGCCCAATCTGCCGCGATCGCCCAGCGCGTTGGGGCCAAACGGCTTGAGGCGCAGGCGCTGGAGCATCTTGCCCGGACTCAGGCCTATATCGGAGAGGTCAGCGCGGCGCGCGAAACGGGGGGACAGGCCGTTGACATCGCGTTGGAACACGGACGCAACTTCGTCGGCCCCAAAGCCCTTTCGGCACTGGCGCTGGCGCTGGATGATCCCGATCGGCAAGACGATCTGCTGGCGCAGGGCGCCGCCATCATCGCCGAGGGTTGCGTGGGCCACAGCCACCTACATTTCTATACCGACGCCAGCGCGGTGATGCTGGCGCGGCACGACTGGGACCGCGCGGTTGCCTTCGCCGACGATCTTGCGACCTTTACCGCCTCGGAACCCCTGCCGATGGTCGATCTGTCCATCCGCCAGACCCGTATCCTGGCCGAGGCCGGACGCGCCGGGATGGACCCCCGCACCCATGCGGAATTCGACGCGCTGCAATCCGGGTTCGCACAGATGGGCATATCGCGGTCGTTGACCGGCAGCCTGGATTTCCTGGCGCCGGAACCCGCGGAGTGACAGATACATCAGACCGAAAGGGCCCGGATGACGATCGAAAAAAAGGTTTGGCTGTTGTCGGGCATCCTGTCCGCCGTCTTGATGCTGGTTCTGTTCAAGCTCTGGGTCGCGTTGAACCGGTTTGACAACGATCCAACGCAATTGCCGGATGTGGCCGCCGTCGATACCTTTCTGGCCGGGCTGGACAACGCGCCGGACCTGCGGGTCAAGACCGGCATCTTCATCAAGAGCTTCAGCTTCGAAGGCGCCAGCGACGTGCGGGTCTCGGGCTATGTCTGGCAGCACTATCTGGATGGCGAACACGATGCGATCCGGCCGGACCGGGACGAGGTGGGCTTTCTCCTGCCCGAAGCGGTCGATGTCGCGAATGGCGTGATCCAAGAGGCCTACCGAATGAAAAGGGACGGCAGTACGCTGATCGGGTGGTATTTCGAACAGACCCTGCGCCAGTCTTTCGACTACACCAGCTATCCGTTCGATCACAAAACCGTCTGGGTCCGGTTCTGGCCGGGGCGCTTCGACGTCAACGTGGCATTGGTACCGGATTTCACCGCCTACCCCGCCACGGGACCGCAGGACATCTTTGGCATCGACAACCGCATCGTCATGGGGACGTGGGAGCGTGAGAACACCTATTTCGACTACAAATTGTCCGATCTGGATACGACGCTGGGCATCGGCGAGAACGAGTTTCAGACCAATCTTCCGGAACTGCACTATAATTTCGTCATCAAACGCAATTTCGCCAACGCTTTCGTGGTGCACATGATTCCGCTGATCGTGGTGACGATGCTGCTGTTCGGCGCGGTGATGACCGTTACGCGCAAGCCCAGCCTGGTCGAGCGGCACGATTTCAGCACATCGGGCGTGATCGGAACCTGCTCGGTCCTGTTCTTCGTGATCCTGCTGGCCCATGTGCAACTGCGCGAAGGCTTTGCCGGGTCGCCGGTCATCTACATGGAATCGTTCTTTTTCCTGATGTATTTCATGCTGCTGGCTGTCTCGGTGAACACCTATCTGTTCGCCTCGGAATCCGCGCCGTCGCTGTGGGTCATCCACTACAGGGACAATCTGATCCCAAAGGCCGCCTTCTGGCCCTTCGTCCTGATCTGCATGATCGCGATCACCGGCTGGAACCTCAGCGTGAAGGCGCGACCGGCCACCGGCGCGCCCCCGGCAGTGGCGCACCAGAGCGGTTAGGTCACCGCCTCGTACCCCGGCTTCAGTGTGCCCGTCGCCATGTCGATCGTATACTCGTCCACCAACTCGGACGTGCCGCGCTCCAGATCGGCCAGGTATTTTTCCGGATTGGCGATGACATAGACATAGGCGGGCTTTTTCACGCCATCCATCAGAACGTTGATCCGCTTGCGGACATAGACGTTGTCGGCCGCGCCCGGCCCGTGAAAGCCCTCGAGCTTGTCCAACTCCTTCAACCCGCCCGAGGTGACCCGATAGACCTCGCCCTTGATCGGACGCCCGGTGCCCTTGCGGTCGACCAGCGTGGCCATGCGGTGCAGATAGGCACAGTTCGGGTTGTCACAGAACGGCTCCTTGGGAACGATCAGGGGCATCGGCTGCCGGGTGATCGCAGGCCCGACCAGATCATCCAGCACATCCGCATGCGCGTCGTGGTTCGGAAATCCTTTCTTGAGCGATCCGTAGGTGAAGTACAGATAGGTCTTCTCGCGGTCTTCGATCAGGTCGTCTTCGTCTTCCACTTCTTCCGGCTCTGACAGGCCATGGGTGTTGGCCCAGTTTTCCAACATTGCGCGGATCTCGTCCGACACCCTGATGCCCCTGGAACGCACCGGATCCTGCAGGAAATGGATCAGCGGGCTTGCATCGATGCTATCCGCCGCCAGCAGGGTTGCGACCATCTCGGCCGAGTTGTTCATCGCCGCCACATGCAGGCTGGTAAAGCCGTGATCGTTGGTTGCGTTCACGTTGATACCGCGGGCGATCAGGGCCTTGGCGGCCTCGATGTCCGGCTTGCCCAGGTCCTGCCCGTTCTCGGTCAGTTCGCCCTCGCCGCCGGCTGCATAGTGCAGCAGCGTGTCGCCGTTGTTGTCGTCCACGATGTCGATGCCGGCAATCCCGTCGTCGATAGCCTTGAGCACGGGTTCCCACCGCTTGAAATCGTCCGAGGCCGCGGCCTCCTGCGCCCATTTGCAGATGTTGTGTTCGTGGTTTTCCAGCTCTTCGAACGCTTCTTCCAACACCTCCATGATCTGGTCGGGCGTGGCCATCATTCCGATGCCCATCATCCCGTTCGAAAGGCGCCCCTTGCGGGGACCGACAAGATCGATCCCCAGATCGCGCAGCTTTTCGACGTTTTTCTGGGTGGTGACGTTGTTCCACATGTTGGTATTACAGGCCGGGCAGAGGATCGCCGGCTTGTTGCGGTACTGCCAGGCCACAAAAACCGAGGTCAGCAGGTTGTCTGCAATGCCGTTGGCGATTTTACCCATCGTGTTGCAGGTGACCGGCGCGACGATCACGCAATCGGCCCAGTCGCACAAAGCCAGATGCGAGGCGCGCAACGGCATGGCAAACTCGGTATAGCGGAAATTCCACTCGTCATCGTCACGGTAGTAATCGTTGTGGGTGATGTAGTCCTCGACCTTCTGGGTCTTGGACTTTTTGCGGTTCCGCTTTGCTTTCCGGGCCTCGGCGTCCTTGTCGGATCCGATGTCGCGAAAGAATTTCTCGGCGGCGACCGAGGGGATCAGTTTAACGTTGTGGCCCGCCTTGGTGATCCGGGCGACAAGTTCCGGCACCTTGTCGGCCGCGGACGAGCCGCAGGCGCACAACAGAACGTTCCGCCGCCCGTTCGGCGGCGCGGTCAACCCGCCCTTGGGGTAGCCGAAGATGTTCTTGTCGAGGCTCGGCGACTCTTGGCGCAGCAAGACCGGCAGACCAGCCTTCTTCATCTCTTCCTGCAGGCTGCCGTCCAAGATCATGTCGACGATGTCGCTGCGCTTGCCCAGACATTTCCCCTTGAAGAAAAGATAAGGCACCTTTTCCTTACTGCTTTCCGCCACCAGTTGCCGGCGCATTTTCATGGCATTGGCCCCGTGCCCAGCGACATCGACAAGCCTAACGGAGGTCGCGCCGATATTGGCCAGGATGTTCTTCAACATATGCGACCACGGGTCCTCGTCCTCGTAAAACAGAACCAGCGGGTTCTCTCGGACAATCCGCGCCACGTCGCTGGGGTCTTCCGGGGGCTGGGTCTCCTCGATCACCAGCATGGCCGGGCTTTTCAGGTCGCGCAGCCCGCGAAAGATATGCCCCCGCGGCGCCTGCCAGACCTGCGACGTGGCCGGGCTCATATCGACGACGGTGACAAGGTCGGCCTTTTCGTCATATGCGATGCACAGGCACCAGAACTCTTCCAGCAGCGCCGTCTCGCGGAACACGTTTTCAGGCGGCCGGATCACCTCGAACCCCAACACGCGGTTGAAGTCGATGTTGATCATCAGGTGGCGCCCCTCATGTTCGTTCAGACTGCGCAGCTGATCCCGGAACCAGTCTTGCGGCGATCTTTTGTCCTTCCCGGGTCGCTCCGCATAGCTGCGGAACGTGCTGCCGATATGCACCTCGGAAGTGCCGGCCAGATACCGTTGGGCCATCTCGCTCATCTTCTTGGCGGTCGATACCCGGCTCAGCGCCTCGGTGTACGAGGTCTGGGTCGCGATCAGCAGCTTGTCTTCGGTGACCTGGACATCGCCAAGAATCTGCAGGCTTTCGGCCAGAACGCCTAGACTGTTCATGTTCGGGCTGGCCCGCCGGAACAGGTTGCGGCGTTTCTTGGGGTCTCGGGCCAGATACCGGGTGCTGTCCACGTAGTTGCAGTCCTGACGGAAGGTCTGCAACGTCGTCTTGACCGCCTCGCGCGCGGAAAACCGCAACAGACCGCGCGCCCGCATTGACGTACCGTCTCGGTCGGACATGGCTGCGTACAAGCGGTCGATCGTGGTGACCCACAGCTTGCCGTATTTTTCGGGATGCACGTCCATCATGTGCACCAGACCGGTGCTGGGGTTGCACTTGGCGATCACCGCGAAATGGCCGCCGGGCATGGTGGGCTTGCCATGCGCGACCCCAACCTGAAAATTCGCCACCAGAATGTCGTTGTCCCCGCCCAGGCGATTGGATTCGTCAATCGCCTCAAGCAGCAGCGGCACTGAGGTCGTGGCCTCGTCCATGAAATAGGCCTGGACCTGCACCAGGTCGCGCAGACCCTGCGAATGGATATAGGTGCAGGCCACGTCGAACAGTTCACCCAGCGAGATGCCGTCATTGACGACAAAGCTGGTGGGTAGTTCGCAGACCCGGAAGATGTCGTTCACCTCGCAACTGAACCCCAGCGCCGACATGCTCAGCGCGGCCGCGGTCACGCTGCAGCAGTTGATCGGCTGCTGGAAATTCTGCAGGTGCACGCTGACCAGATCGCCGAACAGGGTCGCGAAACACTCGGCGCGGATCTCGGACGGAATTTCATGCCACTTGCCGCGCGAGAGATAGGCGATCCGCGTCCCCGGCAGCGCGACGGCCTGCAGACTGACAGGGAGATCCGGGATTTCAAGATGTTCCTCATAGAAATAGTCACCATCATCGGCCGTCGCCAGGTTGACCCCGCCCTGCCGCAGCTTCACGATCCCTTCCAGCACGACATACATTCCGTCCGGCGCAAGGACCGCATCCTCGGTCACCTCGAACAATTCAAAACGGCTCTGCAACTGGTCGGGGTTTTTCTTAGCCAAGTCGCTGGGCAGAACGGCAAAGATCTTGCTCCAGTCTTCCGCAGTGGCGTTGATCGGCTTAGAATTTGAAATCGCTTCCGTGGTCATGGCCGTTCCCTTCCCCAAACAAATGGCGCAATCTCTTGTGTCGGGTTTTCACGTTCCAGAAATCGGAAACGGCGGATCTGCCCAATCGTAAGGCCCAGACCCGCGGACCGGCAAATGAAAGTGCCACCTTCAAATTACGCACACGCTAAATGAGCCATATCGCGCTAGATTAATGCATAATGGCAGCAAAATCACTGATATTTGTTCCTTATATGTCTGCTCAGGATCCGCCCGCGACAGGCGTGTTGATTGCGCCAACGTTGCTGTTAGCCTCGTGATCGCCGCCAGCGCACGCAACAAACGGAGCCAAGATGTCAGATCACGGATACGAGACCGGTCGCCTGAACCTGCCTTTCGTGGGCATTCCGACCTTTGCGAAGAAACCCTATGTGCAGGATTGGGACCGGATCGACGCGGATGTAGCCATTCTGGGCGCTCCTTTCGACTTTGGATGCCAGTACCGCAGTGGCGCCCGTTTCGGCCCGAGGGCGGTGCGCGAGGCCTCGACCCTGTTCAGCTTTGGCCATGCAGGCGCCTATGACCACGAAGACGACGCCACCTATCTGGGCAGCGACGTGCGCATCGTCGATCTGGGCGATGCCGACATCATCCACACGCGAACCGAAGCCAGCCATGCCAACATCGAACACGGGGTGCGCAAGATACTGAAGGCAGACGCGCTGCCGGTCGTGATCGGCGGCGATCATTCGGTCAACATTCCCTGCATCAACGCCTTTGCCGATGATTGCGCCCGCAACGGACCGATCCATGTGATCCAGATCGACGCCCATCTGGACTTTGTGGACGAGCGGCACGGCGTGACGGCCGGACACGGCAACCCGATGCGGCGCGCGATCGAGAAGCCCTATGTCTCGGGCATGACGCAACTGGGCATTCGCAACGTCTCGTCCACCGCTCGGGACGGATACGAAGACGCACGCGCCCGCGGGTCCGACATCCTGTCGGTCCGGCAAGTGCGCAAGTTGGGAACACCAGCAGTTCTCGACCGCATTCCCGCCGGGGCACGGT
Organism: Ruegeria sp. BHSC276; assembly: GCF_059612945.1. Taxonomy (NCBI): domain Bacteria; kingdom Pseudomonadati; phylum Pseudomonadota; class Alphaproteobacteria; order Rhodobacterales; family Roseobacteraceae; genus Ruegeria; species Ruegeria sp. BHSC276. The sequence goes on from NZ_JBXWRP010000009.1 coordinate 150,645, forward strand.
ATTATGTGACGATCGATATCGACGCCTTCTGCCCCTCGATCGCGCCAGGCACCGGAACGCCCAGCCATGGCGGATTTCTGTACTATGATGTGCTGGAACTGCTTCAGGGGCTGGCCCGCCACGGCAATGTCGTCGGCATCGACCTGGTCGAGGTTGCTCCGGCCTATGACCCAACGGAAAGCACCCAGATTCTGGCCGCGCAAATTCTGCTGAACTTTTTAGGCTTCATCTTTCACGAAAGGACCTAGAACCCGAATGGCTGGAGTCAGGTCAACCCGGACAGATCGGCTGCCGGGCTCTGGCGCGTCAGGTCGAACCGTCGCGTGCCGGTTTCGGACCGGACGAGCACAACCAGACGGCGGGCCTTGGGGAATCGGTCGAAATAGGCGGTGCGCAGGGCGCTGATCGCGCTGATGTCGCGGCAACGGATCAGATACTCGGCCTCGAACTCGGGCGCCTTGCGGCCCTCGCCGCCGGGCGTTTCGACAAGCGCCACATTGGCGGAAACTGTGACGCAGTCCGCCTCGGGCGCCACGACAAAAAGTTTTAGCGGCAGCGAGAGTTCCGAGACCGCCGCCGCCACCTGGGCCCGCTGGGCATTGTCGCCCGCGGGCAGGTCGAAGCCGACGATATCCAGACCGGGCACCGAGAGAGACAGTGTAAGGTCCATGGCGTGGATGCCGATCTTAAGCGTTGCGGGACCCGTTTCGCTTTTGGCCTCCTGCGCCCGGGATGCGGTGGACAGAACCAGCAAAGAAACCACCAGATACTTGAACACGACCGGCACCACTCACCCCGAAATCACCGTATCATTCTACCCGGCCCGGACCGTCAGGCAATAAAGAACGGCGGGTCTCAGCCTCGCCGGATATGGGGAGGCGAGTGAGGCGGGCCATGCAAAGCCCAGGCATCGCCGCGCCCGAAAAGCTGACAAAAAACTCAGATTGACATACCTGACAATTTAACTCAGTAATTCGGTGCCGCGCATCGACTTCGCGCGCCGAATTTTCATTGAAACAGGACTCCGAAAATATGCCCCGTTTTCTTTCCGCCGCCAGCACCTTGACCTTGCTGATCGCCTCGGCCGCATCAGCCGCAGGCGCTCCGGCGACCTCAGCCGTGCTGGACACCTATGCCGATATCGCCCAAGCCACTTACGAAGACAGCCTGACCGCAGCCAACCGCCTGCGGGCGGCCGTGGGTGCGTTGATCGAACGCCCTTCGGCCCAGACCATGCAGGCCGCCCGCGCGGCTTGGATCGCGGCTCGGGTGCCCTATCAACAATCCGAGGTCTTTCGGTTCGGCAACCCGATCGTCGATGACTGGGAAGGCAAGGTGAACGCTTGGCCGCTGGACGAAGGCCTGATCGACTATGTCGATGCGGCCCATGGCGGGGCCACCGACGAAAACGCGCTTGCGGCCCTGAACGTGATCGCCAACCCGACCTTCCAACTGTCGGGAGAAACCATCGATGCAAGCGAGATCACCCCGACTCTGCTGGCCGAAACCCTGCACGAGGCGGACGGGATCGAGGCCAACGTGGCCACCGGATATCACGCCATCGAGTTTCTGCTGTGGGGACAGGACATGAACGGCCATGGTCCCGGCGCCGGAAACCGCCCGTGGACTGACTATGCGCAGGGCGATGCCTGCACCAACGGGAACTGCGACCGGCGTGCGCAATACCTTCAGGCCGCAACCGATCTGCTGGTCAATGACCTGGAATGGATGGCCACCCAATGGCACGATGGCGGCGCCGCCCGCGCAGCCCTGTTCGAAAATGAAGGCGCTGGTCTGACCGCGATTCTGACCGGGATGGGGTCGCTGTCCTACGGCGAACAAGCCGGTGAGCGGATGCGCCTGGGCCTGATGCTGAACGACCCGGAAGAGGAACATGACTGTTTCTCGGACAACACCCACAACAGCCACTACTATGACGGGCTGGGCATCCAGAACGTGTATCTGGGCAGCTATGTCCGCATCGACGGCACGTTGGTTTCCGGTCCCTCCCTGTCGGATCTGGTTCTGGCCTCGGCCCCTGAACTGGACGACGAGATGAAGACCAAGCTGGCCAACACGATGCAGGCCCTGGGCCGGATCAAGACCACGGCCGAAGCCGGGCTGGCCTATGACCAGATGCTCGAACGCGGCCATGCGGGTGGCGAAGCGCTGATCATGGGGGGCGTCAACGCCCTGATCGACCAGACCAAGACCATCGAGCGGATCGTGACAGCGCTGGATCTGGACCAGATCGCGTTCGAGGGGTCTGACAGCCTCGACAACCCTGATGCCGTTTTTCACTGAAACGCCACCAGCCAGAGCGCGGCAGATCCGCAAGCGATCTTCACGCCGGGAAAAATCTACCACGCTCTGGGGAAATCGGCAGATTGCGGCGGCTGCATGCCACTGTTTCTCGAAACGATGCGCACAACCGATACCCTTGGGGTGCCCATGCAACTCCGGACTCTTCGTGCGGGGTCAACACAGGAGAGCGTAAATGAAAGGCGATCCAAAGGTCATCGAATACCTCAACACGTCCCTGCGGCATGAACTGACGGCGGTCAACCAGTACTGGCTGCACTACCGCCTGCAAGAGGACTGGGGCCGGGGCCACATGTCCAGGAGAAGCCGCGAGGAAAGCATCGAAGAGATGCAGCACGCGGACAAGCTGATCGCACGGATCATCTTCCTGGGCGGCCACCCCAACCTGCAGAAGCTCGACCCGCTGCGTATCGGTCAGACGACCAAGGAAACGCTGGAATGCGACCTGCCGGCCGAGATCGACGCTCGGGCCTTGCACAAGGAAGCGCGCGAATACTGCCAACAGGCCGGCGACTTTGTGTCGATGGCGCTGTTTGAACAACTCATGGCGGACGAGGAAGGGCATATCGATTTCCTCGAAACCCAGCTTGACCTGTATGAAAGGCTTGGCGAAGCAAATTATGCGCAACTCAATACATCGAAAATGGACGAGGCCGAATAAGGCGGGCCTCTTCGTGGTGGCCGTTCTTGCAGCCACCCCCTCCCTGTCTCAGGATCTGCGGGACACCCACCTGACCCCTCTCCCCCGAACCGACGCTGAAAGGGCACGTATCGCCGCAGCCACCGCGGCGCCGTCGGATTTCACGCAGCCCCAGCGCTACGAAGACCTGCCGGCAGGCGCCGCGACGGTGCGCGCTCGTGCCGATGCGGATGCGTTCTCGCAACCCTCGGCCAACCTGAGCTTTGAGCAGGAGCTGGATTTCAAGGTCGGCAACGGGCTGTTCAATAAGGTCTGGGTGTCGGCCCCGTCCTCGACCCTGGCCTCGGACGGGCTGGGACCGCTGTTCAACGCGCGGTCGTGCCAGCGCTGTCACATCAAGGACGGGCGTGGCCACCCCCCTGCCGGACCCGAGGACAACGCCATTTCGATGTTCCTGCGCGTTTCCATCCCCGGGACGCCCGCAGACGCGCCGGAAGGGATCGAGGGTTATCTCGCCACCCTGCCCGAACCCACCTATGGCGGCCAAATGCAGGATTTTGCCCTGCCCGGCCACAAGGCCGAGTACCGGCTGGACATCACCTACGAGGAGATACCGGTGGAGTTGTCCGGCGGCGAAACCGTGTCGCTGCGCAAGCCCACCTACAGAGCGGCCGATCTGGGTTATGGGCCTTTGCACCCTGACGCGATGCTCAGCCCGCGCGTTGCGCCGCAAATGATCGGTCTGGGCCTGCTCGAGGCGATCCCGGCCGAGGACATCCTGGCCCAGGCCGACCCGGAAGATACCGATGGAGACGGGATCTCGGGGCGGCCCAACATCGTGTGGTCGAGGGAATTCGGCGAACCCATGCTGGGCCGGTTCGGGCTTAAGGCGGGCATGCCGACGATCATGGAGCAGTCAGCCGCAGCCTTCGCCGGCGATATCGGCATTTCCAGCCCGCTCTACCCCGCGCCCTTTGGCGACTGCACCCCGGCGCAGGCCGATTGCCAGGCCGCCCCGCATGGTGACGGCGACGAACGCGGCTTCGAGATCGACCAGCAGGGCATGGATCTGGTGGCCTTCTACAGCCGCAACCTGGGCGTTCCCGCCCGGCGCGATGTGGATGACCCGCAGGTTCTGCGCGGGAAAGAGGTGTTCCACACCATTGGCTGCGCGTCCTGTCACACGCCCGCTTTCGTCACCCACCGCCTGCCCGACCGGCCCGAGCACAGTTTCCAGCTGATCTGGCCCTACACGGACCTGCTGCTGCACGACATGGGCGAGGGACTGGCCGACAACCGCCCCGAGGCCCGCGCCACGGGCCGCGAATGGCGCACCGCGCCACTATGGGGCATCGGCCTGACCGAACGGGTCTCGGGGCACACTCAGTTCCTGCATGACGGCCGCGCGCGCTCGCTTCTCGAAGCGGTCCTGTGGCACGGGGGCGAGGCCCAAGCCGCGCGCGAAGCGGTCGTTTCCATGCCCAAGCCCGACCGCGATGCGTTGATCCGGTTCCTCGAAAGTCTGTGACCGATGCGCCTGATTGCCGTGATCCTTTCCGCATTGATCCCGCTCTGCACGGTGGCACAGAACCGCGATGCGGTCCTGGTCGACGTAACCAAGGCCCATGTCCTGCCGCGTTTCGACCACCTTGTCGAAGCGACGGCCACGCTGGATGCCACTGCTCGCGCCGACTGCGCGCCGGGGTCCGCCGATCTGCGCGCGGCCTATCACGCCGCCTTCGACGCCTGGATATCCGCCAGCCACCTGCGGTTCGGCCCGACCGAAGTCGGTAACCGTGCCTTTGCCCTGGCCTTCTGGCCCGACAGCAAAGGGTTCACGCCCAAGGCGCTGTCGGCGATGATCGCGGCCGAAGACCCGGCCATTGCCGACCCCGATGCCTTTGCCGAAACCTCGATCGCCGGGCGCGGATTCCTCGCGCTCGAGAGGATGCTGTACGACCCGGCCTTTGCCGATCAGGGCGATGCGGCCTATCGCTGCGGGTTGATCCGCGCCATCGCCGCCGACATCCATCGCACCACCCGGGCCATCGACCGGGACTGGCACGGCTATGCCCGCATCATTACCCAACCCGGGCCGGACAGCCCCTATCGGTCGTCCAACGAAGCCCTGCAGGAGCTCTACAAGGCCCTTGTCATCGGGCTCGAATTCACGGCCGATACCCGTCTGGGCCGCCCGATGGGCAGTTTCGACCGCCCCCGCCCCAACCGGGCCGAGGCCCGCAGGTCGCTGCGGTCTCTGCGGCATGTGGAACTGTCGCTGGTGGCGCTGCGCGATCTGGCGGCGCGACTGGCGGCCGACCACCCGCAGATTGCGGCCTCGCTGGACGATGCCTTTGCCCGCAGCATCGCCCGGGCGCAGGCGCTGGATGATCCCGCGCTGGCCGGCGTGGCCGAGCCACAGGGGCGGTTTCGGGTCGAGGCGCTACGGCAGTCGATCAACGACATCCGCAGCCTTGCCGCCGCACAGCTGGGTCCGACCCTGGGTATCAGCGCCGGGTTCAATTCGCTGGACGGAGACTGACCCATGACCAGCCGCCGAGGATTTCTGGCCGGTCTGGCAGCCGCCGCTCTTGCCCCCCTGCCTGGCTGGGCGTCGGTCGGCTCGCCCGACTTTCTGTCAGCCGCCTTGTTGAAAGATGGGTTGTACCGCTTGGTCGGGTTGACCAGTTCAGGGGAGGTTCGGTTCTCGATCCCCCTGCCCGACCGCGGGCACGCCGCCGCCGCCCATCCGCATCTCGCGCGGGCCGTTGCATTCGCGCGCCGTCCGGGGCGGTTTGCGCTGGTGATCGATTGCGCGACCGGGGACCAACTGGCCCGGCTCAAGGCGCCGGACGGGCGTCATTTCTATGGCCACGGCGCGTTTTCGTCCGACGGCCGCCGTTTGTTCACCACCGAAAACGACTACGAGGCAGGCACCGGGGTCATCGGCGTCTGGGACGCGGCCGAGGGCTATGCCCGGATGGGCGAGTTTTCTTCGTCTGGGGTCGGCCCCCATGACGTGGTATTGATGCCCGACGGCAAGTCTCTGGCCATCGCCAACGGCGGCATCGAAACCCATCCGGACACAGGGCGCACCAAGCTGAACCTGCCGACCATGCGCTCGAACCTGACCTATGTCAGCCTCGACGGATCGGTTCTGGAGCAGGTCGAACTCCCCGCGGCGCTACACAAGAATTCGATCCGACATCTGGCCGTTCGCGCGGATGGCCTGCTGGCCTTTGCAATGCAGTGGCAGGGCGACTTCTCCCACAAGCCGGCCCTGCTGGGGCTGCATCGGCGGGGTGGCCGTTACCACCTGCTGTCTGTGCCGGAAGACATACAGGCGACGCTAGCCGGCTATGCGGGCAGTGTCGCCTTTTCCGCCGAGGGACGACAGGTCGCCATCACCTGCCCGCGCGGCAACGCGCTGCTCGTCTTTGATGCCGAGGCGGTCCGTTTTGACCGCGCCCATTCGTTCAGCGACGTGTGCGGGTTGGGCCCTGGGCCATCCGGCTTTGTCTTTACCACCGGGCACGGCGATGTGGGGCATTTGGCTGGGCCAACCCCGGCGGTATCGGCCCATCCTCGGGTCCACTGGGACAACCATCTGGTTCCCATTCGACCCGTGATCTGAATTGGGCTAACCTCCGAAACAGATTACACTTGGAAGAATCGAACGGCTGCCGTATTGGCGGGCGGAATTTTCACGCCTGCAACGCAAGGACTGACTGGATTGAAACAGACGCCCGTCGCACCGCATTCCATCTACGGAGTTGAAAAATGGGGCAAGGGTCTCATCGAGGTGACGGAGGACGGCGAGATCGGTCTGCGCAATCCCATGGCACCCGATGCGGCGGCCATCAGCCTGCCCGGCATTCTGCACGACCTTGATCAGCGCGGGATCAAAGCGCCGATGATCCTGCGCATCAGCTCGTATCTGGAACGCGAGATCGCGCACATCAACGAAAGCTTCCGCGATGCGATCGCGCGTACCGGCTACAAGGGGTCCTATCGCGGCGTGTTCCCGATCAAGGTGAACCAGCAGGCGCAGGTCGTCGACCGGATCGTCGAGTTCGGCAAGCAATACAATTATGGGCTCGAAGCCGGTTCGAAGCCCGAACTGGTGATCGCCCTGGCGCACCGTCTGGCCCCCGAGGCGCTGATCGTGTGTAACGGGGTCAAGGACGCAGAGTTCATCGAGTTGGCCATTCTCAGCCGCAAGATCGGGTTCAACACGGTCATCGTTCTGGAAAGCCCGAAAGAGGCCGACACGGTCATCGAGGTTTTCAACGAGTTGGGCATCGAGCCGCTGCTTGGCGTGCGGGTGAAACTGACCAACCAGATCAGCGGCAAATGGCAGGAAAGCTCGGGGGATCGGTCGACCTTTGGCATGAACACCGATCAGCTGGTCGCGGTCGTCGACAAGCTGCGCGATGCGGGCCTGCTGCATTGCCTGAAGCTGCAGCATTCGCATCTGGGCAGCCAAGTACCCGACGTGAACGACGTGCGCCGCGCCGTGGGCGAGGCCTGCCGTTATTACACCGAACTGACCCGCGAGGGCGTGCCGCTGACGCACCTGGATCTGGGCGGCGGCATGGGCGTCGATTACACGGGCGAGAAGAAGGCGACCGAGAACTCGATCAACTACACGGTCGAGGAATACTGCGCCAATGTGGTGGAAACCGTGGCCTATGCCATGGACGAAGCCGAAGTGGACCATCCCACGCTGGTGACCGAGAGCGGCCGCGCGGTGGTGGCGACCTCGTCGATGCTGGTGTTCAACGTGCTGGAAAGCACGCTCTATGACGCACCCAACGGCCCCGAGGTGGAACCCGACGACCACCACCTTGTGTCAGATCTGGCGGCGGTGAACGGTTATCTCAGCCACGACCGCCTGCAGGAATGCTGGAACGACGCTACCTTCTACCGCAACGAGTTGCGGGCCCTGTTCCGCCGCGGTTACGTGGACCTGCGTCAGATGGCCCGGGCCGAGCGCATCTACCTGTCGCTGATGGCACGGATCAAGGCGCTGGCGGCCTCGGACGAGGTCGATACTGATGTGGATGACCAGTTGGAGAAGCTGGCCGATATCTATCACTGCAACTTCTCGCTATTCCAGTCGCTGCCCGACGTCTGGGCAATCGACCAGCTGCACCCGATCGTGCCGCTGCAGATGCTGGATCAAGCCCCCGACCGCCGCGCGGTGCTGTCCGACATCACCTGTGATAGCGACGGCAAGATCGACCGGTTCATCTTGGCTGACGGCGTCTCGCCCAGCCTGCCCGTGCATTCCCTGCCCGAAGATCGCGACTATTACATGGGCGTGTTCTTCGTCGGCGCCTATCAGGAAACCCTTGGCGACCTGCACAACCTGTTCGGCGACACCAATGTCGTCACCATCGACCTGCGCGCCGATGGCGGGTTCGACCTGCTGCACGAGCAAGAGGGCGACACCATCAGCGAAGTCCTGTCCTATGTCGAGTTCGACCCCAGCGATTGCATTGCCGCCTTCCGCAAGATGGTGGACGAGGCGATTTCGACCGGCACGCTCAAGGCCAAGGACCGCAAAACCCTGATGAGCGCTTACCGCGACAGCATCAACGGCTATACCTATTACGAATAACCCCGGCGAAAGGAGATTTTCCCATGGGCAAGACACTGGTTGTTGGCGCGGGTGGCGTCAGCCACGCCGCCGTGCACAAGATGGCGATGAATTCCGACATCTTCACCGAGATCACGCTGGCCAGCCGCACCAAGGCGAAATGCGACGCCATCGCCAAGTCGGTCAAGGAACGCACCGGCGTCGACATCAAGACGGCCGAGCTTGACGCCTACAAGATCGCCGACACCGTCAAGCTGATCAAGGAAACCGGGGCCGAGATCCTGGTGAACCTTGCCCTGCCCTATCAGGACCTGGTGCTGATGGATGCCTGCCTCGAGGCCGGGTGCCACTACCTGGACACAGCCAATTACGAGCCCGAGGACGAGGCCAAGTTCGAATACCACTGGCAATGGGCCTATCAGGACAAGTTCAAACAGGCCGGCCTGACCGCCATTCTGGGGTCGGGGTTTGACCCGGGCGTTACATCCGTCTTCGCCAAGTGGCTCAAGAAACACAAGCTGGACACGATCCGCCAGATCGATGTGCTGGACGCCAATGGCGGCCAGAATGATCAGGAATTCGCCACCAACTTCAACCCCGAGATCAACCTGCGCGAAGTGCTGGCCGACGCCCGCCACTGGGAAGGCGGCGAATGGAAAGTGACGCCGGCCATGACCCACAAGGTCGAGTTCGACTTCCCCGGCATTGGGCCGAAGAACATGTACCTGATGTATCACGAGGAACTCGAGTCGCTCTCGACCCACTTCCCCGAGATCGAGCGTGCCCGTTTCTGGATGACCTTCGGCGATGCCTACATCACCCATGCCAAGGTGCTGCAGAATGTCGGTATGACCCGGATCGACCCGGTGGTGCATAACGGGGTCGAGATCATCCCGATCCAGTTCCTGAAGACGCTGCTGCCCGACCCCGGCGATCTGGGCGCCGAAACCAAGGGCAAGGCCTGCATCGGTGACATCGCCACCGGCCAGGCCATGGACGGCTCGGGCGAAAAGACCTACTACATCTACAACATCTGCGACCACGAGGAATGCTACCGCGAGGTCGGCAGCCAAGCCGTCAGCTACACCACCGGCGTCCCGGCCATGATCGGCGCGGCACAGGTGCTGAAGGGCAACTGGCGCGAGCCGGGCGTGTGGAACATGGAACAGCTCGACCCGGATGATTTCATGGACATGCTGAACAAGCACGGCCTGCCCTGGCAAGTCCACGAACTCGACGGCCCCGTCGATTTCTGATCCCTCGGGGCGGTCCGCGCGACCGTCCTGCTTCATCTGGCCCAAAATATCCCGGGGGTCCGGGGGCAGCGCCCCCGGCCTCTCCACTTTCAGGAGATGCCGGACATGACCCAATTGATGCAGACACAGGCCGGAGATGCCGGCGCCTTCCGCCACTTCGACCTGACCCGCGTCCCCTCCCCCTGCTTCGTCGTCGACGAAAAGGCGGTCGAGCGAAATCTGGCGGTTCTGGCCGATATCGGCGAGCGTTCCGGCGCGCATATCCTGTCCGCGCTCAAGGCTTTTTCGATGTTCGCGCTGGCGCCACTGGTGCGCCGGTATCTCGGCGGGACCTGCGCCAGCGGCATCTACGAGGCCCGGCTGGGCCGCGAGGAATATGGCGGCGAGGTCGCGACCTTCTGCGCGGGCTACAAGGATTCCGACATCGACGAAATCCTCGCCCTGTCGGATCACATCATCTTCAACAGCCCCGCGCAGAAAGACCGCTTCTTGGCCAAGGCTCAGGCCGCCGGGCGGCAGGTCGGGCTGCGCATCAACCCCGAACACTCCGAAGGCGAGGTTGCGAAATACGACCCCTGCGCTCCGTGCTCGCGCCTCGGCACCCCGGTCAGCCAGTTGGACGCCAAGGCGCTGGAAGGCGTGGATGGCCTGCACATGCACACGCTCTGCGAACAGGGGTTCGAACCGCTGGCGCGCACCTGGGCCGCGGTCGAACCGAAGCTGGCGCCTTTCCTGAACGACCTGGAATGGCTGAATTTCGGCGGCGGCCACCACATCACCCGCAGCGACTATGACCGCGACGGGCTGGTGGATTTCATCAAACACATCCGCACAAAATACGGCGTCGAGGTCTATCTGGAACCCGGCGAGGCGGTGGCGCTGGATGCGGGCATCCTGGTGGGGGAAATCCTGGACCTGCCACACAACGGCATGGATCTGGCGATCACCGACATCTCGGCCACCTGCCACATGCCCGACGTGATCGAAGCCCCCTATCGCCCCGCCCTGATGGACGAGGCCGAAACCGGCCACACCTATCGTCTGGGCGGCCCCTCGTGCCTGGCGGGCGACGTGATCGGCGATTACACCTGGGCCGAGCCGCTGCGGATCGGGCAGCGCTTTGCCTTCCTCGATCAGGCGCATTACTCGATGGTCAAGACCAACACGTTCAACGGTGTGCCCCTGCCCACGATCGCCCTGTGGAACAGCGAAACCGATGAGCTGAAGATCATCAGGCAATTCGGCTACGACGACTTCAAAGAGAGGCTTTCATGAGCATTTTCCTCGACAGCGAACTGACCGAGGCCGAACGCAGCGAAGACGCCCGGTTCCGCGTGATCCCGGTGCCTCTGGAGCGCACGGTCTCCTACGGCTCGGGCACGGCAGGCGGACCCGCCGCGATAATCGAGGCCAGCAATGAACTCGAACGCATCACCGGGCATACCGAACCCTGTGTCGAAGGCATCTTCACCGAGCCCCCGCTGGACTGCGAAGGCCCGCTGCCGGACGTCATGGAGCGTCTGGCCCAGCGCACCGAGGCCGCCGTCCGCGCCGGCAAGGTGCCGGTCACGCTGGGCGGCGAACACTCGCTCAGCTACGGCGCGGTCATGGGTGTAGCCCGCGCCTTGGGTCAGCCTCTCGGCATCGTGCAGATCGACGCCCATGCCGACCTGCGCAATGCCTACCAAGGCGAAAAGCATAGCCACGCCTCGGTCATGCACCTGCTGGCCGAGGAAGGTATCCGCCTGGCCCAGTTCGGCGTCCGCGCCTTCTGCGAGGAAGAGGCCCAGAGCCGTCTGCGCCACCACGTCTTTCACGTCGATGCCGAGGAACTGGTGACCGGCAACATCCATGCCGTCGACCTGCCCGAGGATTTCCCCGAACTGGTCTATGTCAGCTTTGACGTCGACGGGCTGGACCCGTCGCTGATGCCCGCAACCGGCACGCCGGTTCCGGGCGGGCTGGGATACTATCAGGCGCTGCACCTCGTCGAGCACGCCCTGAAGGGCCGCCGCTGCGTCGGCTTCGACGTGGTGGAACTGGCCCCGGACGGCAACGCGGCGTGGGATTTCACCGCCGCGCAGATCGTCTATCGCCTTATGGCCTCCTGCTAGTCCTCGGCGGTTTCGTTGAGCTCCATGTGCCCCTCGCCCCTGTTCAGGATGCGGCGCAGCATGGGCTCGAAGAACTCCAGCGGCTTGGTCGGATAGTCCGGGTCGAACGCCTTCTGATCGTATTCATGGCAAAAATGGCGGCAGTCCTCCCAATAAGGGCTGTCGCGATACTTGTCGCGCGCATTGCGGTCACCGCCCAGATGGTGGTTATAGTAATAACCCTGAAACACGCAGTGATGTTTCAAAATCCAATAAGCCTTTTCGCTCACGTAGGGCTTCATCATCGCCGCTGACAGCTCGCCGTGGTTGTAGGGCGACAGGATGTCGCCCACGTCATGCACCAGTGCCGCAATCACGATTTCCTCGTCCGCGCCATCCTCGTAGGCGCGCGTCGCGGCCTGCAGGCAATGCTGGTAGCGGTTGATCGGATAGGGCGTCCAGTCCTCGTCCAGTGACCGGATGGCGTCGAGGATGCGGTCCGGCAGGGCAGCGTTGTAGGCGTCCTCGTAGGCCATGACCGCATCCCAATCGGCCTTCGTTGCCTCTTCGAAACTGGTCCAGTTGGGTGTGTGGCGATTGTCTGGCATGGCGCGCCCCTCGGTTGGATATTGCCCCGAGAGTAGCGCGGCGGATTGCATCCTCAAAGCGAAATGACCCGCGCAGTCTCCGTCAGGCCGCCGCCTGACAAGCCGCATCGGACCGGCCGCGTCTACGGGTCAACGGCCGGCCAGCCAGGGCCAGAAACACTCCCGACACAATCACGCCAAGCGCCGCTGGCGCATAGAGAAGCGGCCACAACTGCGGGTCGCCGATGACGATCGGCGAAACGAACCCACGCACGCCTTCAAGCAGAACAAGGATCGTGAAGGCCCCGAATATCTGCGGCCAGAGACCGAAACGCGAAAAACTGCCCAGCATCAGCGTTGCATATCCTACCATGGCAACGGCCACGCAGATCGCAACCCACGAGAACCGCTGATGCAGCTCATCCACCAACTGCCCGATGGAATGGCCCTCTTGCGCGGCCAAGGTATCCAGGTCGCCCAGAAGTTCGGCCGTCGAGATGGCTTCGATGCTGCGCTGTCCCAAGTCCGATTTTCGCGTCAGCTCCGAGATGTCATAGGCGGCATCCTCGAACCGCGTCGATGCAAGCGTTCGGCCGGCCCGGTTCAGCCTTAGTGCCAGCCCGTCAACCATGACCAGATGCACGCCCGACCCGTTGTTCACCAGATAGGCCGAGGTGCTGGAATAGGTAGCCGGATTGGCCCTGTCACGCCGGTCCGACACGAAGACTTCGTGCAACGTACCGTCCAGATCAATTCGGCCGATATAGACCGTGACGCCCGGCACCGGATGCATGAATTCGCCTTCGTTCAGCAACTGCGCAGTGACATCGGCGGCCACTTCGGATTCGCGCCGTTCGAGCTGATCGACCGAAGCGGGGCGCAGGAACACGCTGATGATCGCCATCATCACCCCTGTGACCACCCCGAACAGGAAAACCGCGCGCCCCAACCGCCATGGGCTTGAGCCCGTGGCCAGCATCACCGTCAGCTCGCTTTCGCGGGTCAGGCGGTTGGTGACATATACGGCCGCCGCGAACACGGCCATCGGCATTACCGTGCGGATCAGCGTCGGCAAAGTCAGCGCGGTGAACTCGAGGAACACCATAGCCGACTGACCGCCGCTGATGACCCGCTCGAACAGGCTGACCGAGCGGGTGATCCAGAAGACCCCCACCAGCACCAAGGTGAAAAAGCCGAAAAGCACCAGCAATTGCCGCAGGAAATATCCGTCAAAGCGCGACATGTGACCTCGTTCAGCTGTTCCTGCGATCACGCGGACAATAGGCCATTTGCAAGGCGGAAGAAACCATGATTGCACGTTCGTTGCGCGCGTGGGTTCGGCGGCAAAGCAACGGTCGATTTAAGGGAAATGGCAGGGGCAGCAGGGTTCGAACCCGCGACCTACGGTTTTGGAGACCGTCGCTCTACCAACTGAGCTATACCCCTGTACTGCGCCTCAGATATGCCAGCCACGCGGCGGACTCAAGAGGCTTTTTGCAGTTTCCCGCGCCTTCCGGTTTCGACAAACAAGTTGCGCAGGCCGTGCAGTTCGCTAAGACAGGGCTCGGCCAGAAAGAGGATACCCGCCGTGAGCCTGCGCAAGAAGATTGCAGACAGCGAAGCCGTTCTGAACTGGTTGGCTCGGCGCATCGCCGGATATATTCGACTGGTCCATCGCAACACGCGATGGCAACGGATCGGCTATGAAGAGCTGGACAAGCTGGCCGAACAGGGCGAGCCGGTCATCGTGGTGTTGTGGCATCAGCGTCTGGCGCAGTCCCCCTATTTCTTCCCGCTGGACAAGGGGCGCATCTGTTCCATCACCTCGGCCGCGCGCGCCGGCAGCATGGTGGGGCGGGTGCAGAAACTGTTCGGAATGGACACCATCGCCATGTCCAGCCACAAACGTCATGTGGCGCTCTCGCGCGAAGTGTTGGGCAAGATGAAGCAGGGCATCTCAATCGGCATAGCCGCAGACGGCCCACGAGGACCCGAGCGGATTTGTTCAACTGTTCCGCTGGTATGGGCACGCAGTTCGGGCAAACGAGTGTTCGGGATCACATATTCCGTGCGCCATGGCCGTGAGGCCGGCACTTGGGATCGTCTCCTGCTGCCTCGCCCCTGGCGAAACGAAGGGGTGTTCCTGTGCCGCGAATGGACTGAAACCGTCCCGCGCAAGGCGACGGAACAAGAGATCGAATCGCTTCGTCTCAGTCTGGAACAGCACATGAACGACATCACCGCCGAAGCAGACCGGATCGTCGGTCGAGAACCCTGGGCGCCGGAATAGGGCCGTCCGGTTTGCCCTGGGCAGCGTTTCCTCCGCAACCACGGCCGTCGACCTGATATCGGTCATGCTGCTCCAAGCCCCATGGAACCCAAACGCTGCGCATGCCGCCGCCTTTACGTTCTGCATGAGAACGCGCACCAGAGGCTGGGAGGAATTTGTCGCGTTCGTCAACCGTCGCTCATCAATATGCAACTGATCGCAAGGCGGTTTGCTGAGAAAGCCGACGGGTCTCGACGGCACTATGAGCTGTCTTGATCAATACCAGCGCCCTTGACACACTCATATCTACCTTAAGTAGAATGCAATAATTCCTACAAAGCTTTTTATTGTTGCGCTGGGGGGGCAATTTGCGCCGCACTTTTTGTTGGTCCATTTCTCCCAAGCCAGAAACAGAAAGCACAGGCGGCTCAGATTGAGCGCATGGTGAAGGGCAAGGCAGACCCCTACGACGCATCCACATTCGAGCCATCTGATTTCATTTACCCGACCGTTCAGTCTGACAATATAACCGTTTTCCTGGAATTTCAGCCGTACATCGAAAAGGTTTGCTTAAGCACCCCGCGCGGTTATTTCGATCCACGACTTAAATTTCGAAACAACGCGACGCGGCAAGACCAAGTTTTACTGATTCAAGGTGAAGCTTTCACCCCCTGGCAACCTGAGATTTTGCCCAAAAGCCAGGAGGGGCCCTATGTCGAAACGTTGTCGACCGACTAAGTCCCGATGGATGATCTCGCCGCATATCATGTCACCCCCGTTCGCGGGTATACAGCCACTGATGTACCCGCGTTTTATGCGGTCGAGACTATCACTTGGGCTGAAAACGTTAGTGTCTGGTGCGCCGCCCATCTGAGATCCAAAAAACCAGCGCCTACGGCGATACAGAGCTGTATATTTCCCGCAATTCCAGCGGTCCAATCACCAACGTGAAAACGTGCAAAAAACCGGGTTCTGTACTGTATCCGGGCTGTCGAATTTACATGGAGTCGCCGCTGGTCGACTTCGATATTGGTTAGTCTCTAAACCTTCTACCCCATTGGCAAAACATGTCGTGCAATGCGCGGGCGATTGTGTCCTGCATAACCACCAATTCTCTCTGGTTCCCGGGTCGAAGCGGTCGTTTTCCGAGCCCCAGACGCAAAAAAGGCCGCCCCCCCACGGAGCGGCCTTCTTGGTTTTCTCACCGTGTTACTTTCGGCAGATTTTCCCCTGGAAAATCACCTGCCGCAACCAGGCGCGGCAAGCGCGCCTCGCGCGATGATTTTCGACACACTTTTTGTGCGCGTCTCGTGATTATTGAATCCAAACAAAAAGGGCGCCCCGAGGGACGCCCTTTCCGTCTGATCGTTCGCTTGTGCGAATTACTCGATGATTTTCGAGACGACGCCGGCGCCGACGGTGCGGCCGCCTTCGCGGATGGCGAAACGCAGGCCGTCTTCCATCGCGATCGGAGCGATCAGTTCGACGGTGAAGCCGACGTTGTCGCCCGGCATGACCATCTCAGTGCCTTCCTTCAGC
>NZ_JBXWRP010000010.1:0-125315 GCF_059612945.1 Ruegeria sp. BHSC276
AAAATCTCTGCAGGCCGAACGCCAAAAAAATGGCGCGGGGTGGAGCAGCCAGGTAGCTCGTCAGGCTCATAACCTGAAGGTCAGAGGTTCAAATCCTCTCCCCGCAACCAATATATCGTCGCAAAACAAACGCTTAACCCCGCATCACGCAGGGCTTTCGGCGTTCCGCAAACTCCCGTGGAAGCACTGTGGAAGCACTGTGGAAGCAGCAGGAGCGGTAAATGGGTGTGTGGCAATTCTGTGACAGGGAGCCCGTAGGGACTTTCTTGGGGCTCTCCTGAACAAAACGTGGTTTCAGCAAGAAAAGCGCCGAATAGTTTTCGTTGATCAGGTCAAGTCGTTGGCAAGAGCCTTACGTGGACATTGACTGCCACGCTTTGATTCGGAAAATTCTTTGATACATATCATTTTGATATTTTTGCCAACGTGCAGAATTCTTTGCGTTTGCGCAAAACGGGGGGAAGATTGGTGAATTTTTTTGAAAAATGGTTTTGGCAAGTTTGGCTGTTCCGATATCGCAAACAGCATGGGCTCAATCCGAGTGTAGCGTGGATACGCTGCCACCACTTCCCGATGTGAAATATCTAACGGTGCAGGAACTGCCGGAACCGGTCGCTCATTGCAAGGTTGCAGGGGTGATCGGGACCGAGACCAATTTCGAGCTTTTGTTGCCGGACATGTGGAATGGAAAATTTGTCATGGGAGGTGGTGGTTTCGTCGGTTCGGTCGTCAACGTGGCTTTGGCCTATGGTGCGTTGCAGAAAGGCTATGCCACGGTGGGTACCGACACTGGCCATCAAGGTCACCCAATCGACGCAAGCTGGGCCCTGAACAACCTTGAGCGAGTCGTAAGCTTTGGCCACCAAGCCGTGCATCGAACGGCAGTCACGGCCAAGGCGCTGACAGCGGAATATTACGGAAAGCCCAGTGCCCGCGACCTTTTCATTGGATGTTCGCGCGGCGGCGGGCAGGGAATGATGGAGTCACAGCGCTATCCGGACGATTTCGACGGTATCGTTGCAGGCGCGCCGGCCTATAACTGGACCCACGCGCTGGGTGCCGGTGCGGTGCTGATCAGCCAAGCCATGTTCCCTGACCCCAACGATCTCGGGCGCGCCGTGATTGGGCCTGAGGATCAGCAACTGATTGGGGAGGCCGTTCTGACCCAATGCGATGCGTTGGATGGCATTGAGGATGGCATCCTCATGGACCCGCGCCAATGCGACTTCGATGTATCCACATTGGCTTGTACCGAGGGTCAGAACAGCGGTTGTCTGTCTGAAGAGCAGATCGCCGCTGCCAATGCCATTTACGATGGTCCGAAGGACCCGCAAGGGCAGCTCTTTCCGGGGTTCCCTGTGGGCGGTGAGCTTAGCCCGTCAGGCTGGGGGAACTGGATGACTGGCGGTCTGGACGTGGGCATGGACCTGAGCCATTTCCAGGAGGGCGTAGAAACGGCGGGCGGATTTGAATTGCCGCCAATGCCAAACGCTTTGTTCGGGTTCGGCAATGGGGTTTTGCAATACCTTGTCTATCACGACTCTGACTGGAGTTATGCCGAACAGGACTGGGATACTTTCCGCGAAGATGTGAAGACGGCCGCGCAGACGCCGCGCAGACGTTGAATGCAACTGACCCCGACCTTGCGGCATTTCGAGACCACGGCGGCAAGTTGTTGCTTTTCAACTCGTGGAACGACATGGCAGCAACTGCCTATGGCACGATCCAGTATTTTGAAGAAGTATTGGCAAATGACCCCAGTGCCTTGGATGACGTGCGGTTGTTCATCATGCCGGGTGTGGATCACTGTTCCGGCGGTATAGGCCCGGATTGGGTCGATTATCTCGACGTGATCGATGAGTGGGTGGAAACCGGAGTTGCGCCCGACAGCGTGTTGGCGGTCTGGCGCGAGACATTGGGTCACGGTACCGGCGCGCGTCCCGTATGTGCCTATCCAAAAGTGGCGCAATATGACGGTGCGGGCGATCCTCGCGATCCGGCATGCTTTAACTGCGCAGAGCCTTGAACCCGGTGATTTTGGTGAGAACGCGAACATGAAGAAAGGTCCTATCGTTCGTATTTGGGTCTTCGTGTTGCTGGCTGTGCTGCCGATTTGGCCGGATTGCGCGGCGGCAAAAGACTTACATGTTCTGGCCTCTCTGCTGGCTGAGAACCGCTTCCAAGGTGTCGTTGAGGTCCACGATGAACTAACAATCAAACCAGACCACCACGAAGTGGGCACGCCAGCAAACCCGTTTTTTGTCGGAAACACGGACTTTGGATGTCGAACGTCAGGAGAATTAGTTAAGTGGCGCCCACGGGAGGACTCGAACCCCCAACAGCCCGATTAGAAGTCGGATATTCTATCCAGTTGAATTACGTGGGCGCAGGTGAGCTTTTATTGACAATGTCAGTAGACAAGTCAACTTGGTAATTTTCTGGTGATATTACCAGTTTTTAGCCATTTAATATCAATCAGGTACGTGAATTGGGCGCTATTGTAGCTCTATCCAGTTGAGCTAAGGAGCCGGTGAGTCTTTCAGGGCCAGGTTTCAAGGAGCAATCGCAGGAAGAATGAGCCGGACCCCGTAAGCGCAGCGGACCATCCCGCATTAGGTGTAAGCGCCTTGCTTTCAGCGACGCATTTCCAGCAAAAAATGCCGACTGTCAGAGTTCGGAGTAGCGTAGATTTCGAAAGACAGGCATACCTGCGCGCGTACATCATCACCAAGATTGGTCAACGCATCTGCAGTGAGAAACAAAAATTATGCAAGTGGAGCGTGTGGTAATCGACCGCGCGGCGGTCCGTCGACAAAAGCGGGCATGCTCCACTTCGCTGTCATATCCTGCTGGATGAAGCACACCCATTGATATGCGCGGTCCGTGTGAAGACCGGTTTTGCAGAGTGCTGGAGCTGGAAACAGCCCAAACTCCGGCGGGCCAAGATTTACGGCGGCGAAAGATTCCGCGCCCTTTGAATATCCTTCGGGGTGCCCCTGTCATTGACCGGCACGTCGCTTCAGGCACTTGGCTTTCCTGTTCAGACGAACCGTTTTGCTCAAGGGCCCGCCCATCGGCTCGCGGCCAACCTTGATGCTTCGTGGAAGCGGGATATGCTGCTATAACGCCCAAAAATAAAACCAACAGGGACAGAACCACATGAACAACCGTTTGAGCAAAATCACCATCGTTGGTGGCGGCACGGCAGGCTGGATGACCGCGCTTATCCTTGAGATGGTGTTCTCACGCACATCGGCGCCAAAGGACCGGCCGCGTATCTGCTTGATCGAAAGCCCCAATATCGCAACCGTCGGCGTTGGCGAGGCTACCGTGCCGCGGATGCCGGTCACGCTGCGTCAGGCCGGCATTTCCGAGCGGGATTTCTTCCGCGAGACCAATGCGTCCTTCAAGCTGGGCGTCAAGTTCTGCAACTGGAACAAGGATGCCAAGGGCAATCGCATCGACTATGTGAACCCCTTTGCCCACGGCCAGATGATCGAGGGGCTGGACGCCGCCGAATATTTCCTGCGTTTCGGGAATGGTGATCGGGATTTTACCCAGTCGATCGCACCGCATGATGATCTGGGTCGCCTGTGCAAGGGCGCGCGGCCGCTGGGGCAGCCGGAGTTCGAGCAGCGGTTCGGGTATGCCTATCACCTGGATGCCGTCAAATTTGCCGGGATGCTGACCAAGGTCTGCACCAAGCGCGGCGTCGAGCACATCCAGGACGAGGTGCAGTCGGTCGAACTGGACGAGCAGGGAAATGTCAGCCACCTGATGCTCGAACGCAATGGCCGTCATGACATCGAAATGGTCATCGACTGTACCGGGTTCCGCGGCCTGATCATCAACCAGGCGCTTGGCGAACCTTTCATGGACTATTCGGATTACCTGCCCAACGACCGCGCGATGGCGTTGCAGATCGAACACCCCGACCCGGACAAGATCGAAAGCCTGACGCGCGCCACTGCCCTTGGTGCCGGGTGGACATGGCGGGTGCCGCTGTTCAACCGCGTGGGCACCGGCTATGTGTTTTCCTCGGCGCATCGGACCGACGATCAGGCGGCGGATGAGTACCTGGAATGGTTGGGGGACAGCGGCAAAGGCGCGACTCCGCGCGTGATCCCGATGCGGATCGGACGCGTGCGCAACGCCTGGGTCAAGAACTGCGTGGCGATCGGTCTGGCGGGCGGGTTCATCGAACCGCTCGAGAGCACCGCGATCCACATGATCGATCACGCGGTGCGCTGGTTTGCCGAACATCTGCCGACCAAGGCCATCGAGCCCTCTTTGAGGACACGGTACAACCGGCAGATGAACAAGCTCTATGACGAGGTTCTGGAGTTCATCTGCCTGCATTATCGTCTGGGCAATCGCACGGATGACCAGTACTGGATCGACGCGCGCACTCAGTTGAAAGTGCCGGATCGGTTGGCCGAAAATCTCGACCTGTGGCAGAATCGTCTGCCCCTAGAGCGCGACATCGAATTCGCCACCCTGTTCGACTATCGCGTGTATCAGACGGTTCTGCTGGGCAAGCAGGTTTATGACACCGGATACGGCCCCGGCATCCGCGAACGTCTGCGGCCGCTGAAAAAGCCGATCTGGTTCCAATGGTGGAAAGGGGCCAAGATGGATCTTGCAAAGATCCTCAAGACGATGCCCGACCACAAGACCTTGCTGCTGGATATCCGCGGAGAGCTGGATCGCCCGGCCTTCGGCAAGGCAGTCGCGGCGAAACCGACCGTGGCAATGCCTGGGACAGTTCCGGCGCCGGTCGTCGTTCAGAACATGCCGAACCTCGCCGAGATCCGCAGCGGAGCAAAGGATCTTCAGCTGTTCTAGGGCGCAAGGGTACGTGCCTGGCTGACGGGCGGCGGCTGGCAAGTCGCCGTCGTTCACGTTCTCAGGCCGCTTGGCGTAGGCCATACCACACCGGTTCCGAACGCGCCGGTCACGTCAGAACGGGCGTCGATCTTGGTAACCCCGTCCAAAAGCCCAAATGGGCTCAGCGACGGTCGGATAGCGGGTTTTGCGGAAAAATTTGGTGGAGCCTAGGGGAGTCGAACCCCTGACCTCTTGCATGCCATGCAAGCGCTCTCCCAACTGAGCTAAGGCCCCATTCCGGTACCGCCGTGGCGGTGGACGGACGTTTATGAAACGGCGTCGGTGAGTGCAAGAGCAAAAATCGAAAATCTGTCAAAAAAGTCGATGTTCGATCCGATGCGCCGATCCGGGCGGGGCGGCACCGGGTGCCGCCCACGCCAATTCAGGAATCTTCATCTTCCGACGCGACGTCGGTGATGTCGTCCAACGAGACGTTGTCATCGTCATCGTCTTCCAGGATGTCGTCGTCCAGATCGACATCGACGGCGTCGTCATCGTCCAGTACCAGGTCGTCATCCGACTCGGCCTCGCGGGCCTTGACGGATGCGGCATCTTCGGCATCCGCCGCGATCATCCGGCTCTTGCCGGTTTCCAATTCAACGATCTCGCCGGTGTAGGGGCTGATGATCGGGTCCTTGTTCAGGTCGTAAAACCGCTTTCCGGTGGTCGGGCAAACGCGCTTTACGCCCCATTCTTCCTTGGGCATGTCAATTCCCCTTGATATCAGGTGAGTCGTATCAACGATTCAGGTCACCTGCCACATGCGGCGGGCACTGTCAAAGCCTTTGCGCCAAGGAGAATGCACCATGGGGCGACATTCACTGCCCGGCCACCCGCCTGTCGCCCTGACGCTTCGGAAATCGGCGCGCGCGCGCCGCATCAGCCTGCGAATCTCGCAATTGGACGGCCGGGTTACGCTGACCTACCCGCAGAGCGTTCCCGAATCCGAGGCGATCGGCTTTGCTCGCACGAAAGAAGACTGGATCCGCCAGCATCTTCGCGCCCGTCCCGAGCCGGCGGTCATTCAATTCGGCCAGACACTGCCGGTCGAGGGGGTGCCCCGGCGAATCGTGCCTGCGGAGAGGCGGCGCGTCGTCCTGGAGGCGGACCGGATTGCCGTGCCCGAGGGGGCCGAGGCCCGGCGGCTGGCCCGGTTCCTGAAAGAGCTGGCGCGGGATCGCCTGACCGGGGCCTGCGATGACTATGCCGCGATGCTGGGCCGGGCTTATTCCAGCCTCACCCTGCGCGATACGCGCTCGCGTTGGGGGTCGTGCAGTTCGGCGGGTGGCTTGATGTTTTCCTGGCGGCTGATTCTGGCCCCGCCCGAGGTTCTGCACTATGTCGCCGCGCACGAGGTGGCCCATCTGGCCGAGATGAACCATTCGCCGGCGTTCTGGACGCAGGTCGAGCGTCTGTTCGGCCCATATCAAGCACCGCGGCGCTGGCTGCGCGACAACGGGGCCGAACTGCACCGGTACCGGTTCGAGGCAGGCTCCGGTTGACCCCGTCGGGATTTGTGATCACATGGAGCCATGCAGACCGCCCGAAACCCCGACTCGCAATCCGCCACCCATGACCAGGTCTATCGCGCCTTGCGGTCGCGCATCATGCACGGCGAAATCGCGCCGGGGCAGGCCCTGACCCTGCGCGGCATCGGCAAGGAATTCGATGTTTCGATGACCCCCGCGCGCGAGGCGGTGCGCCGGCTGGTGGCCGAGGGAGCGTTGTTTCTGTCCAGTTCGGGGCGGGTGTCGACGCCCGAGCTCAGCAACGACCGGATCGAGGAGCTGGCCGCCCTGCGGGCGCTGCTCGAGGTCGAACTGGCCAGCCGCGCCCTGCCGCGGGCCCACATGGCCCTGATCGACCGGCTGCAGAGCATCAACATGTCGGTCGCGGAAATGGTGACCAAGCGTGATGCGGTGGGCTATATCCGCGCCAATCTCGAATTCCACCGCACGCTGTACTTGCGCGCACAAGCGCCGGCGATGCTGGCCATGGCGGAAACCGTCTGGCTGCAGCTGGGGCCGACCATGCGGGCGCTTTATGGCCGCTTGCGCCGGACCGAACCGCCGCATTATCACAAGCTGATCATCGCCGCGCTCAAGGCCGGGGACGAGCCTGGCCTGCGGCTGGCGGTACGCTCGGACGTCACTCAGGGTCTGCGTCTGCTGGTCAGCTGAGCAAAGACCTGCGCAGAGGCGCAAATCTGGCTGGCCGCACGGCGCCAAGCTGGCGTCGGAAGGGCGGTTGCGCTAGGCTGGCGGCAACAACGAACAAGAGCAGATGCCAGCCATGATCGATCGACGGATGTTTACACTGGGGCTTGGTTCCGGCCTGCTGACGGCCTGCGCGGGCGGGACGGCGCAGACCCACGCCACGGTCACGCGGATGCAGCCGGTGCCCAACGCCGGCTGGGACGCCTGGGTTGCCGGTTTCAAGGCTCGCGCGGCCGGTCAGGGGATCTCGCAGGCGACCATCGACCGGGCATTCCGAGGCGCGGGGTATCTGCCCGACGTGATCGAGCGCGACCGCAATCAGGTCGAGTTCAAGCGCCCGCTCGAGGACTATCTGGCCATCGCCGCTTCGGACGAGCGAATCAGCAAGGGCCGCCAGATGCTGCAGCGTCACAATGGGACGCTGACCCAGATCGAATCGCGCTATGGCGTGGACAAGGAAATTGTCGTGGCCATCTGGGGGTTGGAAAGCCGGTATGGCGAGCGGCGCGGTGACGTGCCGGTGGTCTCTGCCCTGTCGACGCTGGCCTATGACGGCCGGCGGGGTGCGTTCTTTGAAAAGCAGCTGATCGCGGCGCTGAAGATCCTGCAGAACGGTGACACGACGCCCGACACGATGGCCGGCAGCTGGGCGGGCGCCATGGGGCATACGCAGTTCATCCCAACCTCGTACCTGGCCTATGCGGTCGATTTCACAGGTGACGGGCGGCGAGACATCTGGTCCGACGACCCGACGGATTCGCTGGCCTCGACGGCGGCCTACCTGTCGCGCGCGGGCTGGGTGCGGGGCCAGCCTTGGGGTGGCGAGGTCGGATCACCGGCCGCCAGTTCTGGTACGCCTGTCGCTATCCTGCAGCCGCAGAAACCCGGACCCCGCATTGCCGTGTTCCGCAATTTCCAGGTGATCAAGCGCTACAACAATTCCGACAGCTATGCGATCGGCGTCGGGCATCTGGCCGACCGGATAGCGGGCGGAGGGCCGTTCCAGGCGTCATTCGGACCGGATGAAAATGGTCTGACGCTCGAGGACCGCAAGACGCTGCAGCGCCGTTTGACGGCCGCGGGCTATGATACGCAGGGCGCGGACGGGGTGATCGGGAACAACACCAAGGCCGCCATCAGCGCCTATCAGCGCGCCGGCGGCCTGCCGGTGACGGGTGAACCCTCGGTCAGCCTGTTGCAGTCCTTGGGC
This sequence comes from Ruegeria sp. BHSC276, assembly GCF_059612945.1. Classification (NCBI taxonomy): domain Bacteria; kingdom Pseudomonadati; phylum Pseudomonadota; class Alphaproteobacteria; order Rhodobacterales; family Roseobacteraceae; genus Ruegeria; species Ruegeria sp. BHSC276. The sequence continues at coordinate 8,314 of NZ_JBXWRP010000010.1, forward strand.
GGCTGACGGCTCAGGCTGCCAGCCCCTTGGAGCCCAGATCCAGGAATTTCTGACGCCGGTCCTTGATCAGCACGGCGGCATCCTTGCCGTCCAGCTCTTTCAGCATGTCGGCAATTGCCTTGCCCACCGCCTTGATCGTGGCCGGACGATCGCGATGTGCGCCGCCCTTGGGTTCGGGGATGATCCGGTCGCAGACGCCCAGCTTGTGCAGGTCCTGCGCGGTCAGGCGCAGCGCCTCGGCGGCTTCACGCATCTTCTCGGCGTCTTTCCACAGGATCGACGCGCAGCCCTCGGGCGAGATCACCGAATAGATCGAGTGTTCCAGCATCGCGACCCGGTTGGCCGTGGCAAAGGCCACCGCACCGCCCGAGCCCCCTTCGCCGATGATTACCGACACCAGCGGTACTCCGATCTTCAGGCACATCTCGGTTGACCGGGCAATCGCCTCGGACTGGCCGCGCTCTTCGGCGCCCTTGCCGGGATAGGCGCCGGCCGTATCCACCAGCGTGATCACCGGCAGGCCGAACCGGTTGGCCAGGTCCATCAGGCGCACCGCCTTGCGATAGCCTTCGGGGCGGGCCATGCCGAAATTGCGCTCGATCCGCGATTTGGTGTCCGAGCCCTTCTCGTGTCCGATCACCATCACCGGCCGGTCGTTGAACCGCGCCAGCCCGCCGATCACCGCCAGGTCGTCGGCAAAGTTGCGGTCGCCGGCCAAGGGCGTGAACTCGGTGAACAGGGTCTCGACATAGTCCTTGCAATGGGGGCGTTCGGGGTGACGGGCCACCTGGCATTTCCGCCAGGGGGTCAGGTCCCGGTACAGCTCGTCCAGCAGCTTGGCCGCCTTGGCGTCCAGCGCAGCGGCTTCCTCGGTCACGTCCATCTCTTCGTTGGCGCGGGCCAGGGCGCGCAGCTCTTCGGCCTTGCCTTCGATCTCGGCCAGCGGTTTTTCGAAATCCAGATACTGGGTCATGACGCCTCTCAACGCGAAAGTTCCACGCTATATGACCCGAGGTCGCCCCGGATGCAACTCGGCTTGTCCCGCGCAGGCGGCAAATTCACGCAACCATCGCCAGGTGGATGGGCGCAGCGCCTTGCAGCAAAGTCCGGCCCGCCGTAGTCTGGGCGCAAAGCAGATCGCCGCAATCAACCTGGGCCTGGTTCAAGCGGCGCAGATCAGGGAGATGACGATGAACGTTTTTTGCAAGGGGGTGGCTGCCGCGGTCGTTGCACTTGTGGCAGGCGCGTCCTACGCCGCGCCGCTGAAGCTGCAGCCCGCCAATCCGCAACCTTCGGGACTGAAGTCCGGGTTGAACGTGAAATATGCGTGGGAGGGCAATCCGCCGCGCAAGATTCAAACAGTCACCAAGGCCAAGCAGATGATGAAGAAGGCCCAGCCGGGCGCGCCGCTGCGGGGACTTGATTATCGCGATACCGAGGAGGGCGACCCGGTTCTGACCTACAATCAAGCCTACAACGTGGCGGCAGAGATTACGGGCTACATCCGCTTTGACTCGCCGGGCATCTATGAATTGGAAACCTGGTCGAATGACGGGATCGATGCCTATGTCGGCGGCCAGCAGATCGGCTACTTCAACGGGCGCCAAGGGTGCGAGGCCAACCAACGCACCGAGGTCGAGGTGCCGCAAGCCGGGTGGTATCCGCTCAAGATCAATTATTTCCAGAAATACGGGACCTCTTGCCTGATGATGAAATGGGGCAAGCAGGGCGAGCGATTCACTTGGACGCCAAACGACGTTTTTGGCCGCTGAGGGTCTTTGAACCTTGCAAAAAAAGGCACCCGATCGGGTGCCTTTTTTCGTTTGGGCGCGATGGGTCGGTCAACCGTTCGCGGCGATCAGCTCGGCCTGTGCCACGATCACCTCGGCCTGCTTGATCGAGGCGATATCGACCAATCGCCCCTTGTAGACGGTGGCGCCTTCGCCATTGGCCTTGGCTTGCTCCATCGCGGCCAGGATTTCGCGCGCTTCGGCCACCGCCTCGTCCGACGGGGTGAAGACCTGATTGGCCAGCGCGATCTGCTTGGGGTGGATCGCCCATTTGCCGACCATGCCCAGCGTCGCCGAACGGCGCGCCTGCGCGATATAGCCTTCGTCGTCCGAGAAGTCGCCGAACGGCCCGTCGACCGGCAGCACCCCATGGGTGCGACAGGCGGCCACGATGGCAGCCTGTGCCCAGTGCCACGGGTCCGACCAGTATTTCTGGCCCTCGCGCAGCATGTAGTAGTTTTCCTGCGTGCCGCCGATTCCCGTGGTCTGCATCCCCATCGAGGCAGCGAAATCGGCCGCGCCCAGACTCATCGCCTGAAGGCGCGGGGAGGAGGCCGCGATTTCCTCGACATGGGCGATACCGGCGGCGGATTCGATGATGACTTCAAAGCTGATCGGCTTGGTGCGGCCCTTTGCGCGTTCAATCGCAGTGACCAAGGCGTCAACCGCATAGACATCCTCGGCGCAGCCGACTTTGGGGATCATGATCTGATCCAGCCGGTCGCTGGCCTGTTCCAGCAGGTCCACCACGTCGCGGTACCAATAGGGCGTGTCCAGCCCGTTGATGCGCACCGACATGTACTTGTTGCCCCAATCCACGGTGTTCAGCGCCTCGATCACGTTGGCGCGGGCGGTGTCCTTGTCGGACGGGGCCACCGAATCTTCTAGGTCGAGGTTGATCACGTCCGCAGCCGAGGCGGCCATCTTGGGGAACAGCTTGGTGTTGGATCCGGGGCCGAACAGCTGACAGCGGTTTGGTCGCGCCGGGGCGGCGGGTTGGATACGAAAGCTCATCGGCACCTCGCTGGGTAATGAAATTACGATTTCAGTTGGCAATTGGGTATTAAATTGCGCGACCCTGCGCAAGCCTGATTGTGCAGTTGCGGCAATGCTGTTGCAGAAAGCGGTGCGCAACCACCGGAACGCGGCGGTCAAAGTTTCATCATTTCGAAAATTTCGAAGCTTTTTGCGCTGTTTGGGGGAATCTTGCAAAATTCTCCGTTCGATGTGCGGCAGGTCGGAGGAAAACGAGAAACGCTCGTTGACGGCCTTCAATAGGTTGGGGCGGAAGAAAAGGAGAGCGCGCGATGATCGAGACACCGTACCTGCTGTTTTTGGGCGATGCCCCCGACCAATTGGCCGCCAAGGTCGCGATCGGCATTCGGGACTGGCGCCCGGAAAACGCCGTGGGTCAGCTGCGGATGGAGGACTGCAAGGCCGATCTGGGCCTGACCGACATGACCCTGGCCGAAGGTAAGGCCGCCGGCGCCAAGACGTTGGTGATCGGTGTCGCGAACCGCGGTGGCGTCATCAGCCAGGCCTGGAAAGAGGTCCTGATCGCCGCGCTGGAAATGGGCTATGACCTGGCTTCGGGCCTGCACAACCTGCTGCGCGACGAAGGCGATCTGGTGGCCGCGGCCCAGACTCATGGCTGCACCCTGCATGACGTTCGCGTCCCTACCGTGGGCTATCCGATTGCCAACGGGCGCAAACGCAACGGCAAGCGCTGTCTGGCGGTGGGCACTGATTGTTCGGTGGGCAAGATGTACACGGCCATGTCGATGGATGCCGAGATGCGCAAGCGCGGCATGAAATCGACCTTCCGCGCCACCGGCCAGACCGGCATTCTGATCACCGGGCAGGGCGTTCCGCTTGACGCCGTGGTGGCCGATTTCATGGCCGGTTCCGTCGAATACCTGACACCCGAGAACGATCCCGATCACTGGGATCACATCGAGGGGCAGGGGTCGCTGTTCCATGTCTCGTATTCCGGCGTGACCATGGCGCTGATCCATGGCGGTCAGCCGGATGCTCTGGTCCTGTGCCACGAGCCGACCCGCACCCACATGCGCGGTCTGCCGGAATATTCCCTGCCGACGCTGGAGCAGCTGCGCGATACGGCCCTGCCTTTGGCGCGCGTCGCCAACCCTGCCTGCCAGGTCGCGGGTGTGTCGATCAACACACAGCACCTAAGCGAGGAGGACGCGAAAGCCTACATCGCCAAGGTCGAGGCCGAGATGGGCCTGCCGGCTACGGATCCGTACCGGTTCGGCGCGGGCAAGCTGGTGGACGCGCTGGCCGCGATGTGATCCAACCGGGGCGCCGATGGCGGGCGTACCCGCCTCCGGCGCTGGAAACTGCAATGACAAAGGAGTGGGCGCGTGCAGATCGACGTCTCTCGTGATGTGTTCCAGTTGGCGCAGGTGTTCACCATCTCGCGCGGGTCGCGGACCGAGGCAAAGGTATTGACGGTGCGCCTGACGGATGGGGCGCATCAAGGCTGGGGCGAATGTGTGCCTTATGCCCGGTATGACGAAACGCTGGAGTCGGTCCAGGCCGAGATCCGCGGTTTGCCCGACACGTTCACGCGCCAGTCGCTGATGGACCTGCTGCCCGCCGGTGCCGCGCGCAATGCGGTCGATTGCGCTCTGTGGGACCTTGATGCCAAGCGGGCGGGCAAGCGCGCTTGGGAACTGGCCGGCCTGCCCGCGCCCAAGCCCGAGATCACCGCCTATACTCTTTCGCTGGACACGCCCGACGCGATGCGGGCGCAGGCGGCGAAGAATGCGCATCGTCCGCTGTTGAAGATCAAGCTGGGCACGCCCGACGACATGCCGCGGCTCGAGGCCGTGCGAGCCGGGGCGCCTGATGCCCGGATCATCGTGGATGCCAACGAGGGCTGGTCGGCCGAGGTCTATGCCGATCTGGCGCCGCATCTGGTGCGTTTGGGCGTCGCGCTGGTCGAACAGCCGCTGCCCGCCGGCGATGACGAGGCGCTGATCGGGCTGGAGCGCCCGGTGCCGGTCTGCGCTGACGAGAGCTGCCACGATCGCGCCAGCCTGCCCGGCTTGAAGGGCAAATATGACGTGATCAACATCAAGCTGGACAAGACCGGCGGTCTGACCGAGGCGCTGGAACTGCGCCGCGCGGCGCAGGCCGAGGGTTATGGCATCATGGTGGGCTGCATGGTCGGCAGCTCTCTGGCGATGGCGCCTGCGACACTGGTGGCGCAGGGGGCGCTGGTGACGGACCTTGACGGCCCGCTTCTGTTGGCCGAAGACCGCGATACACCGCTGGTTTTCGACGAGGCCGGCGTACACCCGCCGCAGGCGGCGCTCTGGGGGTGACGCGCTGTGGCGAGGAATGGGCGCAGCCCAAGGACGAGAAGGATATGACATGACCCGCACCGTTTACGTGAACGGCGAATACCTGCCCGAGACCGAAGCCAAGGTCTCGATCTTCGACCGAGGCTTTCTGATGGCGGATGCCGTCTATGAGGTGACCAGCGTGCTGGATGGCAAGCTGATCGATTTCGAGGGTCACGCGGTGCGCCTGAAGCGGTCGCTGGACGAATTGCAGATGGCCGAACCCTGCAGCAAGGACGAACTGCTCGAAATCCATCGCAAGCTGGTCGAGCTGAACGGCATCAACGAGGGGCTGGTCTATCTGCAGGTCACCCGAGGCAGCGACGGCGACCGCGATTTCGTCTTCCCCTCGGCCGACACCAAGCCGACGCTGGTGCTGTTCACTCAGAACAAGCCCGGTCTGGCTGACAACCCCGCGGCCAGGAAAGGGGCCAAGATCATCTCGATCGAGGATATCCGCTGGGGCCGCCGCGACATCAAGACGGTGCAACTGCTGTACCCGTCCATGGGCAAGATGATGGCCAAGGCCGCTGGGTGTGACGATGCCTGGATGATCGAAGACGGGTATGTCACCGAAGGCACCAGCAACAACGCCTATATCGTCAAGAACGGCAAGATCGTCACCCGCCCGCTGTCGAACGACATCCTGCACGGGATCACCCGCAAGGCCGTACTGCGCATGGCGGCCGAGGCGCAGATGGAAGTCGAGGAGCGCCTGTTCACCATTGACGAAGCAAAAGAGGCCGATGAGGCTTTTACCACTTCGGCCAGCGCTTTCGTAATGCCTGTGGTCGAGATCGACGGCGTAGCGCTGGGCGACGGCACACCCGGCCCGATCGCCACGCGGCTGCGCGAGATTTATCTGGACGAAAGCCGCAAAGCAGCGATCTGAACACCAAGGCCCGCCGATCTGGCGGGCCTTTTTTGTTTTGGCGTCAGTCTTTTTTGCCGACGTTTTCCTCGAACGCGACCTTGAAGGCGGCCTGTTTTTCGGGGCTGGCCTCGGTCTGGTATTTGGATTTCCACTCATCCATGGTCATGCCATAGAAAATCTTGCGGGCTTCGTCCTTGCCCATTTCGATGCCTTTTTCATTGGCGGCCTCCTGATACCAGCGCGCCAGGCAGTTTCGGCAGAACCCGGCCAGGTTCATCATGTCGATGTTCTGAACGTCGGTGCGGTCCTGCATCAGGTGTTTTTGCAGGCGGCGGAAAGCGGCAGCCTGCAGTTCGATCTCGGTCTTGGGGTCCATGGTGGGGCTCCGGTTTGAGGGATTTGATCCAGACCTAGCAAGCCCGTGACCATTGCACAACGCGCGCCGGTTCAGACCAGCTTGAGGGCAATCCAGGGCATCAGGCAGAAGATCAGGGTCAGGATCTTGTAGTTCGCAAGATACTTGAAATAGGCCTTTCTGACCTCGGCCTTGTCCATCTGGAACATGCGGCTGTGAATGGCGGCAATGCGGTCCTGCAGGGCCACCACCATCAGGGTCGACAGCAGCAGGACCGCAAAGTTCAGAACGGTCATCCAGCCGAAAAAGGCTGTCAGGGTTTCAGGTGTCATGACGGCCTCCTTTCACCCCAAAAAATGGGGATTGCCCGCGCGCCGCTCAAGAGAGCGGGCGTCGTTTGGTCGCGGATTTTACGAGCGTTACAGACCGCTTGCGGCCAGCGCGTCCTGCAGGATCGGTGCCAGCCGCTCGGCCCAGGCGCGTTGCCCGGCATGATCGGCGATCAGGTCGTTGCGCAGCTCGATCAGTGCGTTGGGGCGGCCAAAGGCGGTGGCGTGCCGGTCGATCGCATCCCCCGGCAGCACGCCGGTATAGGGTTCGTTGACGCCGACGCACAGATCCCCCTCGGCCCGCAGCCGGTCGATCAGCGGGGCCGAGAACCGCTCGTCCGCGGTGTGCAGGATGCCGACATGCCACGGGCGCGGCGGGCGGCCCCGCAACTGGCGCGTGAAGGAATGCATCGAGACGATCACGGCGTGGGGCAGGGCGGCCATCTTGGCCAGCGCCTCGTGATAAGGACGATAGCACAGGTTCAGGCGCCGTTCGCGCTCGGCGGCGTCGGCATGACGGTTGGCCGGAATGATCGACCCGTCATACAGCTTCATCAACAGGGTCGGGTCGTCCTCGCCCCGGTTCGGGTCGATCACCAGCCGCGAGAAATTGGCCGCGATCACCGGCGCGTTCAGGATCTCGCCCAGATGTTTCGACACCTCGTAGGCGCCCACGTCATAGGCGATGTGGCGCTCCATGTCCTCACGCGGAAGGCCGAGGTCGCCGCCGTTGATCTGCGGTGGTACGGTGTTGGTGGCGTGGTCGCACGTGATCAGCCAGCGGGACGGGCGATCCGCCCCGTGCACGTAAAACGGAGTGTATGTCATGAGCCTGTCATCTTGTTTGTCGCAGGTGTAGGGCAGTTGCCTCGGAAAGGGAATTGCGCAATAAGCGACCCGAACACTGTTTGCGGTAACATTTGGCCATCAAGGAGAGCAAGCGCGATGCGACGCCTGAGAAATGTGAAAATCGTGGCGACGCTGGGCCCGGCGTCCAACGACTATGATACGATCCGCGCGCTGCACGAGGCCGGCGCCGACGTGTTCCGCCTGAACATGAGCCATGGCAGTCATGACGAGATTCGCGAACGCCACCGGATCATCCGGCAGGTGGAAAAGGACGTGGACCGCCCGATCGCCATTCTGGCCGACCTGCAGGGACCCAAGCTGCGCGTGGGCGTTTTTGCCAATGGCGCCGAGGAATTGGTCGAAGGTGCGCCGTTCCGCCTTGATCTGGATGATGCGCCGGGGGACGCCACCCGCGTCTGCCTACCGCATCCCGAGATCTTCCAGGCGCTCGAGCCCGGCGCGCATCTGCTGGTCAATGACGGCAAGATCCGCCTGATCGTCGAGAAGTGCGGCGCCGATTTTGCCGACTGCAAGGTCGAGATCGGCGGCACGATCTCGAACCGCAAAGGCGTGAACGTGCCCGACGTGGTGCTGCCGCTGGCGGCCCTGTCGGAAAAGGACCGGGATGATCTGGAATTCGTCTGCCAACTGGGCGTCGACTGGCTGGCGCTCAGCTTCGTGCAGCGTGCCAAGGACGTGTTCGAGGCCCGCACCCTTGCCGATGGACGCGCCGCCATCCTGTCCAAGATTGAAAAGCCCGCCGCGGTCGAGGCCTTTGAGGAAATCCTGGATGCCTCGGACGGGATCATGGTGGCGCGCGGCGATCTGGGGGTCGAACTGCCGGTTTCGGCCGTGCCGCCGATCCAGAAGCGCCTAGTGCGCCGCTGCCGTGCGGCGGCCAAGCCGGTGATCGTGGCGACGCAGATGCTGGAAAGCATGATCGAAAGCCCGATGCCCACGCGCGCCGAAGTCTCCGACGTGGCGACCGCGATCTATGAGGGCGCCGACGCCATCATGCTAAGTGCCGAATCCGCCGCGGGCGCCTATCCGATCGAGGCGGTCAAGACCATGAACCAGGTCGCCATCGAGGTCGAAGCCGACCCGACCTATGCCGAGATCATCGCTGCCTCGCGCGCCACCAAGGGCACGACCGTGGCCGACGGCATCGTCGCCGCAGCGCGTGAGATCGCCGAGAAGACCGACATAAAGGCGATCTGCTGCTTTACCCAAAGCGGCACCACCGCCCTGCTGACTGCCCGCGAACGACCGCATGTGCCGATCATCGCCATGACCTCGCTGCGGGGCACGGCGCGGCGGCTGTGCCTGTCCTGGGGGTGTCACTGCGTGATGACGCCGGAACTGGAACGCTTCAAGGGGGCGGTGGTCAATGCCGCCCGCGCGGCGCGCGCCAGCGGCTTTGCCAGCCAGTCCGACCAGATCGTCGTGACCGCCGGCGTGCCGTTCAACGTACCCGGCTCGACCAACATCCTGCGCGTCGCGCCCTGTGACGAACGCCTGATCTACGCCACCGACCCGGAATGATGCGCCTTTAGGCGGTACGTGTCTTTGACCCGACGGGTTCCTTCACGGTCTCCATGACCGTGAAGGAACTTGTCTGGTGAATTCCCGGCAACTTGTTGATCTTGTCGCCCAGCACCATGCGGAAATGGGCGATGTCGCGTGTACGCACCGTCAGAAGATAGTCGAATGAGCCCGCCACCATCAGGCAGGTCTCGATCTCGGGCACCCGGCGTACCGCGTCGTTGAACCGGTCCAGAGAGTGATCGGCCGTGGCGGCCAGTGACACCTGAACCACAGTCAGGTGCGCCAGCCCCAGCCTCTCTTTGTCGATCACCGCGCTGTAGCCAGTGATATAGCCGTTTTTCTCAAGCCGTTTCACCCGTTCAGAACAGGGCGTGTTGGTCAGGTTTACACGCGCTGCCAGTTCGACTATGGGCAGGCGGCCATTGGCCTCCAGCTCGGCCAATATGCGTTGGTCGATCTTGTCCAAATCCCTATCCATCAGTCAAATTCCCTGAAATTTTTAGGTGGAGCGGCATTTTTTCCTGAGATTAGACCAAAATCATCCCCTTTCCCTAGTGATTATTCCTGATACTTGACCACAGGGCAGTCTCGACGACGAGTTCCAGGTTCCGGCTGCCCTGCCGGGGGCACGGGCCTCGGCCAAATCAACAAAAAACGGAGGAACGAGATGACAACGAAAATTGTCATAGGACTGGACGGGACAGAGACCGGCGAACGTGCTCTCGAATTTGCCAAGACCCTGGCAAAGCGGATCGACGAGTGCGAGTTGATTGTCGCCTATGTCATCGAATGGTCGCCCTACACATTCCAGACGCCCGAGGAAAACGCCCTGCGGCACAAGCGGCGCGAGGAAGAAATCGCCCTTGCCAACAGCCGCGTGGTCGAACCCGCAGTGGCAGCGCTGAAGGCCGAAGGCTTCAACGCACAGGGCGTCGTCCGGCATGGTGACGTGGCCGAAACGCTGAACGCGATCACCGTCAAGAACGGCGCATCGCAGATCGTTGTCGGCCGGTCATCCGCCGACGGGTTCAAGAAACGCATCTTCGGCAGCTCGACCCAGAATCTCGTCATGCATGCCGACGTCCCGGTCACGGTCGTAAACTGAGGGGAGGAGCAGACATGAAATCGATCAAAACTCTGGGCCTGTCCGGTGCGGCCGCGGCCCTGCTGGCCAACCCCGCACTTGCGCAGGAGGCCCCCGGTCTGGACGAAAAGATCAACCAGGCCTTCTCAAATCTGACGGGCCCCTTCGTCAGCTTCATCTTCGCGCCGCTTCCGGGCACGAGCTTCCCGTGGATCGTGCTGTGGCTGGTCGTGGCCGCAACGGTGTTCACGCTGTACTTCGCCTTTGTGCAGATGCGGTTCTTCGGCCATGCGATCAGCCTTGTCAAAGGTGACTATTCCGACCCCAACGATGCGGGCGAGGTCAGTCACTTCCAGGCGCTGGCAACGGCGCTGTCGGGTACGGTCGGCTTGGGCAACATCGCGGGCGTCGCGGTGGCGATCGGCATCGGCGGACCCGGAGCGACCTTCTGGATGATCCTCGCCGGCCTTCTGGGCATGGCGTCGAAATTCACCGAATGCACGCTGGGCGTGAAGTACCGCAACGAGTACGAGGACGGCACCGTTTCGGGCGGCCCGATGTACTACATGTCCAAGGGCTTTGCCGAGCTGGGGCTTCCCGGGGGCAAGATCCTGGCGGTCCTGTTCTCGATCTTCTGTATCCTTGGCGCGCTGGGCGGAGGTAACATGTTCCAGGCCAACCAAGCGCACCAGCAGATCGCGGGTATCGTCGGCGATTATCCCGGCTGGATCACCGGCCTGGTCTTTGCGACCGTTGTCTTCATGGTCATCGTGGGCGGCCTGAAGTCGATCGCTCGCGTGACCGAGAAGGTCGTGCCGTTCATGGGCATCCTGTATGTTGTGACCGCGCTGGTCATCATCGGCATGAATGCCGACAAGATCGGCTGGGCCTTCGGTCAGATCTTCGCCGGTGCCTTCACTGGTCTGGGCGTGGCCGGCGGCATGGTCGGCGCCCTGATCCAAGGCTTCAAACGCGCCGCCTTCTCGAACGAGGCAGGAGTGGGTTCGGCGGCCATCGCGCACTCGGCCGTCCGCACCAAGGAGCCGATCACCGAAGGCTTCGTCTCGCTGCTCGAGCCGTTCATCGACACGGTGGTGATCTGTACCATGACCGCGTTGGTGATCATCATCACCCAGCAGCTGGTGATCGATCCGGCAACCGGCCTGTACATGCTGAACGAAGAGGGCACGGCGATCGCAACCGTGGATGGAAACGCGGGCGTCAGCCTGACCTCGGCCGCCTTCGGCAGCGCCTTCAGCTGGTTCCCCTACATCCTGGCCGTCGCGGTGATCCTGTTCGCCTTCTCGACCATGATCAGCTGGTCCTACTATGGCCTCAAGGCCTGGACCTATCTGTTCGGCGAAGGCCACACCAAGGAACTGGTGTTCAAGATCATCTTCTGCATCTTCGTAGTGATCGGGGCGGCGGCCAACCTGACGCCGGTCATCGACTTCTCGGATGCGGCGATCTTTGCAATGGCCGTGGTTAACGTCTTTGCACTCTACTTCCTGATGAAAGTGGTGCGCCAGGAACTGGCCTCGTACAGTGCGCGGCTGAAAAGCGGCGAAATCCGCAAGTTCGCCGACTGATGATACCAACCGGGGCGGCCCTGCCGCCCCGGTTCCCGACACCGGTGCGAAAAGGGAAAAACCGGGTCAAAAACCCCTTGCCAGCATGACCGAACTTGCGTAAACGGCGCATCTGATCGCGCGACCGGCCGATGTGGCATGCCGAGTCGCGTTTCGGACCGAACCCTGAAAGGAGACGGAAATGCCCAAGATGAAGACCAAATCGAGCGCCAAGAAGCGCTTCAAGGTGACCGCGACCGGTAAGGTCATGTCGGCTCAGGCCGGCAAGCGGCACGGCATGATCAAGCGGACCAAGAAGTTCATCCGCGACGCCCGTGGCACCACCACCCTGTCCGCCCCCGACGCCAAGATCGTCAAGGGCTACATGCCCTACGACCGCTAAGAGGAGATACCGATATGTCCCGCGTTAAAGGTGGAACCGTAACTCACGCCCGTCACAAGAAGGTCATCAAGGCCGCCAAAGGTTACTATGGCCGCCGCAAGAACACCTTCAAGGTTGCCCGTCAGGCCGTCGACAAGGCCAACCAGTACGCAACCCGCGACCGCAAGAACCGCAAGCGCAACTTCCGCGCTCTGTGGATCCAGCGCATCAACGCCGCTGTTCGTTCGCATGACGAAGCTCTGACCTATTCCCGCTTCATCAACGGCCTGAACCTGGCCGGCATCGAAGTGGACCGCAAAGTCCTGGCCGATCTGGCCGTGCACGAACCGGAAGCGTTCGGCGCGATCGTTGCCAAGGCACAGGCCGCTCTGGCTGCCTGATCTTCTTTCGAGAGACAGTGAAAGAAAGGCCGTCCCGCATGGGGCGGCCTTTTTCGTTGGCGCAACCGGCCAGACTGCCGGCGTCAAAAACGGCCGGGCATCATTTCGAAAAAGTCGGAACAGGCATTAGATAAAGTCGCACATGTGACCGCATCAGATCGTGGCGCTTGAAAGGGTTCGGGCCCGCGTGCTTCATTTTTCATGCAGCGGTCCTTTGAATGGCCGTGCGCGAAAACAACCGAGATGCTGGCATGCGCGCGGCGGTCCCAACCGGGCTGGGGGCGTGATGCAAGACCAGCACCGCAGATGACCAACACGGAGAAATGCCATGAAGAAATTGACCATGCTGCTTGGGGGCGCATCGATGGCGATTGCCATGCCTGCGGTTGCCGCGGATATCGTGATCGGCGTACCGAACTGGGCGTCGGTGAATGCCACCGCGCACATTCTTGAAGTTGTCATCGAAGACAACCTCGGCCTCGATGTCGAATTGCAGAACGGCACCAACCCCATCGTGTTCGAAGCGATGGATTCGGGTGCGATGCACGTCCACCCCGAAGTCTGGATGCCAAACCAGCAGAACCTGCACGACACCTATGTCAAAGAAAAAGGCACCGTCGTGATGAACGAGAACCCGGTCCAGGCCGAGCAGGGTATGTGCGTTCCGACCTACATTGCCGAGGAATATGACATCAAATCCATCGACGACCTGAGCGATCCGGACAAGATGGCGATCTTTGACACTGACGGAAACGGCACTCCCGAGGTTTGGATCGGCGCGCCCGGCTGGGCGTCGACCGTGGTCGAGAAGATCCGCGCCAAATCCTACGGCTATGACCAGATCTTTGAGCTGACCGAGTACGAGGAAACCATCGCCTATGCCAACCTGGCAAACGCGACCAAGGCCGGTGATCCGTGGATCGGGTTCTGCTACAGCCCGCACTACATCTTTGTGACGCAGGAACTGACCGTGCTAGAAGAGCCACCGCATGATCCGGCCACCTGGACGATCGTTCAGCCCACCGATGACCCGGATTGGCTGGACAAGTCCGAGGCCTCGACCGCGTGGAACGGGGCAACTCTGCACCTGCACTACGCCAAAGAGCTTGAGGAAAGCCACCCCGAGGTCGCGGCCCTGTTCCGCAACTACCAGATGCAGGGTGACGATCTGAGCGCGATGGGAAAGGCGCTGGCCGTGGACAACGTGGAAGCAGCCGATTTCGCCCGCCAGTGGGTGGCTGAAAACGAAGACACCGTTATCGGCTGGCTGACGAACTAAATCAGAAACGCAGGGGGCCGTCGCGACTGATCGCGGCGGCCCTTTGCCTGTTTGCCGGGATGCAACCCCGTAGATGAGGGGCAAATGGACGAACCTGTCGTAAAACTAGAAAATGTCTGGAAAATTTTCGGCGCACGGGCCGAAGAAGCCATGGCCGCAGTCCGAAATGAAGGTATTCGAAAACCTGAAGTTCTTGAAAGATTCAATTGCGTGGTCGGCGTTCAAGGCGCCACGTTCGAAGTGCCACGTGGCGAGATTTTTTGCATCATGGGCCTGTCGGGTTCGGGCAAATCGACCCTTGTGCGCCATGTCAATCGCCTGATCGAGCCCACGGCCGGAAAGATCGAGATCATGGGGCAGGACGTGTCCAAGATCTCCGAGTCCGAACTGCGCCGCATCCGCGCCCAGCAGATCGGGATGGTGTTCCAGCACATGGCGCTGATGCCGCACCGCTCGGTGCGCGACAACGTGGCCTATCCGCTGGAGATCCGCAAAGTCTCGAAATCCAAGCGTTGGGCAGTGTCCGATCACGCGCTGGGCCTGGTGGATCTGACCGGCTATGAGGACCGGCTGCCGAAGGAACTGTCGGGCGGGATGCAGCAGCGCGTAGGCATTGCGCGCGCGCTGGCCTCGGACCCGGAAATCCTGCTGATGGACGAACCGTTCTCGGCACTGGACCCGCTGATCAGGTTGCAGTTGCAGGACCAGTTCAAGGCTCTGGTTGCACAGCTGAAAAAGACCACGCTGTTCATCACCCATGACCTGGACGAGGCGATCCGTATCGGTCATCGCATCGCCATCATGAAGGACGGTGTGATCGTCCAGATCGGCACGCCCGAGGACATCGTGATGAACCCGGCCGATGACTATGTGCGCGAGTTCGTGCAGGGCATATCCAAGCTCAAACTGGTCAAGGCGCATTCGATCATGGAGTCGTTGGACAGTTACTCCGGCCCGCTGGATGGCGCGCCGCGCGCGGATGAGGGCGCAGACCTCGACCAGCTGATCGATCTGGCCGTGAACACCGAGCTTCCGGTGGTGATCACCGACGGCGGTCAGGATGTGGGCGTCGTGACCAAACCACGCCTGCTGCGCGGAATTCAGGGGGGCAAAAATGACTGATGCAACCACGGAATTGAAAGTCACGGCCGCCTCCGACATCGAGGTGGACCGCGAGGCGCTGGATCGGTCGATCCACGAATTCGCAGGCCCTAATGGTGACTACTACGTCAAAGCCTTTCACAAGATCCATGATGCGACCAGTCCGATCCCGAACACGTTCAACTTGTGGGCGGCGGTGCTGGGGCCGTTCTGGTCCGCCTCGCGGGCGATCTGGGGGATGTTCTGGACCTTCCTGATCCTTGAGATCATCGCTTGGGTGCAGATCGGTCGCGGCGCTTGGGGCAACCCGGGGGCAGATCTGGCCGAACGCGCGGCCCGTCAGCAGGAACGCGCAAACGAGTTGCTGGCTCGCGCGGCGGATGCAATCGAGAAGGCAGACATCGACCGATTCAACAAACTGGCCGCAAATATCCAGAAAGCGGCGGACAGCAGCCTTGAGAAAGCGCAGCTGGCGCAGTCCGAAGCCTTGGGGATCATGGTCACCGGTCTTCTGATGCTGCTGGTTTTCAAGCTGGTGCAGGGGTTCTACGCTGACCGGGTGTACGAAAAACAGTATTCGAACTGGCGGATCGACCCCGAAAGCACCGAAAGCGGCCGCTCGACCCGGAACACGGTTCTAGGCGCGGTTCTGGTGGCAGCGATCGGCCCGCTGATCGTGTACAAATTCACTGTGAACGCATCGCTGCCTCTGTTGGACGCTTTCCCTGAAAAGGCAGTGTCGGAAATGATCCTCGGGCCTGATCAGGGCACGCTGTTCTCGGCCCTGGCCAGTTGGATGGAGGCCCGGATCGACGCTGCAGCTGCCGCAGGCGGAGACATTTTCGACGGGATCGTTGCCGGTGTACGCTCGGTTCTGGACGGGTTGACGGTGGCCCTGATCGGATCGCCCTGGCCGGTGGTCATGCTGGTGATCTGCGTGACCGCGTGGCGCGCGGCGGGACCGCGCGTGGCGATCTTCACTGCCGCGTCGTTGGCCTATATCGCGCTGCTGGGCTATTGGGACGTGGCGATGGAGACGGTGGCTTTGGTGGGCGCGGCCGTGCTGCTGTGCGTCACCTTCGGTATTCCGCTGGGCATCTGGTTCGGCAAATCAAAACGCGCCTATCGCGCGGCCGAGCCGGTGCTGGACCTGATGCAGACCCTGCCGGCCTTCGTCTACCTGATCCCGATCATCGCCTTCTTTGGCACCGGCAACCCGCCAGGCATCTTGGCCACGATCATCTTCGGTATGCCGCCGGTGATCCGCCTGACGGCGCTGGGCATGCGCGGGGTGCCGGAAAGCATCAAAGAGGCCGCCGTGGCCTTTGGCGCCTCGAAATGGCAGTTGCTGAAGGACGTGGAAATCCCGCTGGCGCTGCCTTCGATCATGACCGGCGTGAACCAGACCATCCTGATGTGCCTGTCGATGGTCGTGATCATCTCGCTGATCGGCGGCGGGGGTCTGGGCAAGGAAATCCTTGAGGCGCTGCAATACGCGGCCAAGGGGCCGGGCCTGCTGGGCGGTTTTGCGATCCTGTTCCTGGCCATGGTCATGGACCGCATCGTCCAGGGCGCCTTCCGACGCGAAGACGAAAAGATCTGACGCGACAGCCGCCCCCCGGGTCACCAGTGGGGGCGGTTTCATTTCAGGGCGGGGAGACACGATGGCGGACCGCTACGAACAATCCATGATGGACAACCTGTACTGGTGGGGCGTGCCCACCCTGTTCCGGTGCCCCCATGTGGGGCCGCAGGATCAGGATATCGCTCTTGTGGGCGTGCCGCATTCCGCCGGTAACGGCACCACCGAGCGCGACCAGCATCTGGGCCCGCGTGCGCTGCGTCATGTCTCGGCCGTGCAGCGCCGGGTGCATTCGTTGTTCCAGATCGATCCGTGGTCAAGCGCGCGCATTGCCGATGTGGGCGACGTGCCGTTCCCGCGCGCCAACGACAACGAGGACTGCATCGAGCGCATCACCGCCTTCTACCGTGACATCGACGCCGCCGGGGCGCGGCCCGTTTCGGTGGGCGGCGATCACTCGATTACGGGTGGGATCGTACAGGCGCTGGGCCGAGGCAAACTGGCGGGCGGGCAACCAGTCAGCTTTCTGCATCTGGACGCGCATACGGATGTGTTCACCAAAGTCGATCATTTCCTGGGGGCCAAGAAGTCGGCTGCGCATTGGGGAGCTTACCTGGCCGATCAGGGGCAGGTGGACCCGACCCGGTCGATGCAGATCGGATTGCGGGGGCATCCGCGCAGCCTGGACTGGCTACAACCCTCGTATGACTATGGCTACAACATCGTCACCATGCGCGAGTTCCGCCAGCGTGGCTTGGCCGATGTGGTGGCCCAAACGCGCGAGGTTCTGGGCGACCGGCCGGTTTACATTACCTTCGATCTCGACTGCCTGGATCCGACCATCGCGCCGGGGGTGTCGAACCTGGAACCCGGCGAAAAGGGTTTTGACATCGACGAGGCCGTGGGCATCCTGCATGCCGCGCGGGGGCTCAACATCGTCGGCGGCGATGTGGTCTGCATGATGCCGACCAAGGATAGCCCCAACAACATCACCGCGCTGAC
This sequence comes from Ruegeria sp. BHSC276, assembly GCF_059612945.1. NCBI lineage: Bacteria > Pseudomonadati > Pseudomonadota > Alphaproteobacteria > Rhodobacterales > Roseobacteraceae > Ruegeria > Ruegeria sp. BHSC276. The sequence goes on from NZ_JBXWRP010000010.1 coordinate 25,820, forward strand.
GGCGGCTGCGGTGATGTTCGAGATGATCTCGATGATCGCCGAGAACGTCGCCCGGGCCTAGCGCCGCGCGTCGATCGCCTGGGCCAGCACGCACAGCAGTTCGAACATCAGCGAAATGCCCAGCCATGCGGTGCCGCCCGATGGGTCGAAGGGTGGCGAGACCTCGACCAGATCCGCGCCCACAAGGTTCACCCCTTCCAGCTTGCGGATGACCTGCTGGGCCTGAAAGCTGTTGGGGCCGCCGATCTCGGGCGTGCCGGTGCCGGGGGCATGGGTGGGGTCCACGAAATCGATGTCATAGGTGCAATAGCAGGGCGCGTCACCGACGATGGAGCGGACCTCGGTCATGACATCGTCGATGCCGCGGTCGAACAGTTCTTCGATGCGGATGATGCGGATGCCCTGCGCCTCGCCCCATTCGATATCCTCGGTGTTGTAGGCGGTGCCGCGAATGCCCACCTGCACGAAGCGTTCGGGATCGACCAGCCCTTCCTCGACTGCGCGGCGGAACGGGGTGCCGTGGGTATACTTATGCCCGCCGAAATAGCTGTCGAACAGGTCGGTATGGCTGTCGAACTGGATCAGCCCAAGCGGGCCGTCGCTAGCCAGCGCCCGCAGGACGGGCAGGGTGGTCAGGTGATCACCGCCCGCCGTCAGGGGTACTATGCCACGCAGCATCAGGTCGGTGTAGAAGCGGGTGACGCGGTCCAACGTATCCTCGATATCCACCGGGTTGGGGGGCACGTCGCCCAGATCGGCACAGTTGACCAGTTCGAACGGGGCAACCCCGGTCACCGGGTTCATGGCGCGGATCATGGTGGACTGGTCGCGTAACTGCCGTGGCCCGTGCCGCGCGCCGGGCCGGTTGGTGGTGCCCCCGTCCCAGGGGATGCCGACCAGCCCAAGCTCGACCAGATCCATCCGGTCGTCGTCCGGGGTCAGGGCCGGCAGGCGCATGAAAGTGGGGACACCGGCAAAGCGCGCCAGCTCCATCGCCGAGACGGGTTGAAAGAACGCATTTGCCATGGGGCCCCCTGTGTCGTCGTTTGCCCGAGCCTAGCGGCAAGCCCGCGTCAAAAACACCCGGTCCGCGACACAACGGCGTCGGATCAGGACAGAATCCGGAAATTGGTTCGGATCTCGGCCTCCTGTTCGGGGCTGAGGTATTGCGGGTGATGCGTGCGCAGGATTTCACGCGCGCGGTCGCGGGCGTTGGACCAGGCATCGCGTGCGCCGCTGTCCTGCCAGCTGCGCGGCTCGGCCCGATCGGCAAGAGCGGGGTAGAAATAGTCGCGCTCCATCGCTGCATGGGTGTGGGCACTGCCCAGGAAATGGCCCTCGCCCAGAACCGACTGGCAGATCGCGTCAAAGCCCAGGTTTTCTTCGGTCACCTCGATCCCGCGCAGGGCGCGATAGGTGTGCGAATGCATCTCGTCATCCAGCACGAACCCCTCGAAGCTGACCCCCAGCAGCGAGGCCGTCATGCCCGAGCTTTCGTAGATCAAATTGCCGCCGGCCAGTGCTGCGGCCAGCGAGGTGATGCCTTTTTCGGCGCCGTATTGCGCGTCGATGGCCTTGGCATCGGTCATCGAACAGGCCACGCCCGAGGGCAGCCCCAGCCAGTTGGTGATCTGGGCCGAGGCCGCGTTCAACACGGCGGTTTCGCCACTGCCGCCCGAAAAAGCGCCGGTGCGCAGATCGATGATGAACGGCCAGTTCGAAAACACCATGGGAAAGCCCGGCCGGATCGCGTTGACCATGACCAGGCTGGCCAGGGTTTCGGCCAGCGACTGGGCCAGAAACCCGGCCATGGTGGCGGGCGCGGTCGCCCCGGCTTGGGCTGCTGTGATGCAGGACATGGGGATGTTGTGCGCGATGCATTCATAGACCACGTCCACCGCATCTTCGCCGTACCGCAAGGGCGAGATCACCGGGCTGATATGCGCCTTCAAAAACGGGCGTTCCGCAAAGGCGTCTTGGCCTCCGGCGGCGATGTCCAGCATCCGCACGATGGGCGCGACATGTTCGGCCAGCGTGAACGAGGTCGCTACCGGTTTGGTGGTATTCCGGATCAGCGCATAGGCGGTATTCACGTCCAGATCGAAATTGTCCGGCACGTCGGTGGCGACACAGCATCGGGTGAACCAGCTGACATTGGCCAGCGTGTCCTGAAGGCGGGTGAAATCATGCAGGTCGGCCAGGGTCGACGGGCGATAAAGCCCGCTGTCCAGGTCCAGCGTCTGGACCGCCGCTCCGCCGGTGCCGAAATGCACGCGGTCGCCGCCCACCTTGATCGACCGGGCCGGGTCGCGCCCGTGCAGGGTAAAGCGTTTGGCGGCCTGTCGGACCGCGCCTTCGACCATCGTGCGAGGAAAGACCAGCCGTCCCGGCGGGCCTGGCCGCGCACCTGCGGCGATCAGGTCTTGTGCCAGGCGGTCGGGCACCTCGCCCATGCCCAGCGTTTCCAGCAGGCGCAGGGCGGTGTCGTGGATCGCCGCGATCTCGGGCAAGGTCAGGGGTTTGTACTGCCCGCCGATCTGGCCGGGCGCGCAGGGGTCAAAGGCCGGTTTGGCCGCCCGTTGCGCCAGCCTCGCCCGCCGCCCGCCGCGTTTGCCCTGTTCTGGCATCTCCGAAGGCTCCTGATCCGATCCTGCCCTGCAGGTTACGCGGCAACGCGGGGTGCGGCCAAAGCGGAAATGCCGTTTTGAGAAATCTCAATCCCCGTTTCGATTTTTCGGGACCGGTGACTGCACCATTGCCCGCCCGCCGCGCCGTTCGGCAGGGTTTGGGGAACGTCAGAAGGAGCACACCCATGAAATCGCGCACCAAGGTCGTGGTGATCGGCGGCGGAATCGCCGGCTGTTCAACCCTGTATCACCTGACGCAAGAAGGCTGGAGCGACGTGGTTCTGGTGGAGCGAAACGAGCTGACATCCGGCACCACCTGGCATTCGGCCGCACAGGTGACGAATTTCGGAATGAACCAGACGATGGTGGGGCTCAAGACCCACTCGATCAACCTGTACAAGGAACTGGCCGAAGACCCGGACTATCCGATCAACTACCACCATGGCGACGGCGGCATCCGGTTGGCCAATACCGAGGCGCAGATGCAGGGCTATCGCCATTTCGCTTCGATGGCGCGGGGGATGGACGTGCATTTCGAGGTGATCGACGCGCAGGAATGCGCCCGTCGCCACCCGCTCATTTCCACCGACAATCTGCTGGGCGGGTTGTGGGATCCGCTGGACGGGGACATCGACCCCGCCCAGCTGTGTCAGGCGCTGGCGCGGCGGGCGCGCAAGGCCGGGGCCGAAGTCTATCGCAACACGCCAGTCACGGCTCTGACCCAGCACAAAGACGACACCTGGACCGTTCATACCGAGCACGGCGACATCGACTGCGACATCGTGGTGAATGCCTGTGGCTACCGCGTGAACGAGGTTGGCGCGATGATGGGCGTGCACCATCCCGTGGCCTCGATGGAGCACCAGTATTTCCTGACCGAGGAAATCCCCGCGATCCGCGATGCCGGCCACCGCATGCCGCTGCTGCGCTGCCCGATCAGCGATTATTACTGCCGGCAGGAGAAGAACGGGCTGCTGCTGGGTTTCTACGAGCAAGACTGCAAGACCTGGGGCATGGACGGGATCGACCCGAACTTCGTCAACGCGCTGTGCCCGGACGATCTGGACCGGGTGACCGATGTGCTGGAAGGCGCGTTTGCCCGCATGCCCGCCCTGATGGAGGCGGGGATCCACACGGTCGTCAACGGCCCGATCACCTATACGATCGACGGTGCGCCCCTGGTGGGGCTGATCCCCGGCAAGCGCAACGCCTATTGCATCATCGGCCTGCGGGCCGGGCTGGGCGAGGGGGGCGGCCACGGCTGGCTGCTGGCCCAGCAGATCGTGCATGGCGAGGCCTGTTATGACACTTGGTGCCTCGACCCGCGCCGGTTCGCCGGGCACGCCAATGTCGAGCTGACCGCGCTGAAGGCGATCGAGGACTACCAGAACGAATTCCGCTTTCACTTTCCGCACGAACACCGTCCCGCCGGGCGGCCCGCCAAGACAACGCCGTTGACCCCGGTTCTGGCCGCCGAGGGCGCGGCGTTTACCGTGGTGAATGGTTGGGAGCGAGTCGAGTACATCAAGCCCACGCCCGATTTCACGCCGACGCTCAGTTTCGATTTTGACGAAACATTCGACGTGATCGCCGCCGAGGTCGCCAATGTGCAGCAGAATGTCGGGCTGGCCGAGGTCAACGGGTTCAACCGGATCGAGATTACCGGTGCCGACCGGCATGCGTTCCTCGACCGGATGATCTGCGGCGCGCTGCCCCGTCGACAAGGGCGGGTGGGATTGGCCTATCTGCTGAACCACAAGGGCATGGTCAAGGCCGAGGCGACCATCGCCAATCTGCCCGCCAGCGACCGTGGGCCGGATCGCGTCTGGTACGGCTCGGCCGCCGCGGCCGAGCTGCATGACATGGATTGGTTGTCCCGACACATCGCCCCCGACGAGGACGTACAGTTACGCAACCTGACCAACGACCAGACCATCCTGGTCCTGGCCGGACCACGGGCGCGTGACGTGCTGTCGGCCTGCTCGCGCGGGGATTGGTCGCGGGACGCCTTCCCGTGGCTCAGCGTACGCGAGTGCTTTGTCGGGATCGCGCCCGCCACCGTGATGGGCGTCAGTTTCTCGGGTGAGCTGGCCTATGAGATCCATGTACCCAACGCCTCGCTCTACGCGGCCTATCTTGCGCTGCGACAGGCCGGACAGGCCTTTGGCCTGCAATTGTTCGGCGCGCGGGCGGTCGAGTCGATGCGGATTGAGAAGACTTTCCTGCATTGGAAAGCGGATCTGATCACGGAGTTCGATCCGCTTGAAACCGGGCTGAACCGCTTTGTCCGGCTGGACAAGCCGGAGTTCATCGGGCGCGCGGCGCTGATCGAACGGCAGGCCAACGGGCCGTCGCGCAAGTTGGTTGCGCTGCAAGTGCAGGCCACGCACGCGCCCGCGCATCCCGGCGCGTCGCTGATGGCCGGGGATCGGGTGGTTGGAACGGTGACCTCGGGCGACTGGGGGCATCGCACCGGGCTGAACCTGGCACATGCCTTTGTCGAGCCGCACCTGTCCACCGAAGGCAGCGAGATGATGCTGGACCTGTGTGGTGACAGGGTTCCGGCGCGGGTGATCCCTGCCTGCCCCTACGATCCCGACTTCACCCACATGCGCAGCTAAAGCGGGTGGCCAACATTCACCATTGCCCGAAAGCCAAAACTCTGTTTCGCTAGTTTCGATGAAATCGAAATTGCGGGAGGGTTTTGCCCCGTGTCCAAACCGCTGAGCCTGCGTTGGCTGGAGGTGTTTCGCCTGGTAGCCAAGTCTGGGTCGATTCAACAGGTGGCCTCGGAAACTGGCCTGTCGATCAGCACCGTGTCCAACCATCTGCGCAGTCTCGAAGACGCTTTGGGCGTCGGCCTCGTCGATCACGGTCGCCGTCCGATGAGCCTGACACCGGCTGGCGAGGTATTTTCGCGTTATGTACGGGATGGCCTGACCGTGTTGAAGCGGGGCGAGGCCGAGATCCGGTCTGGCAACTGGCGCCACGCCACCGATCTGCGGCTGGCCCTGGTGGATGATTTCGACAACCAGATCGCGCCCGAACTGATCCGGTTCCTAGCCCATGCGCTGCCGCGCTGCAATTTCCGGCATTTCACACGGCCCAGCCACGAGATCATCGAGAAATTGCAGGAACACAAACTGGACGCAGGTGTGGCGACCCGACCGCCGGGCGGCACGCAGGGGCTGATCGAGTACCCACTTCTGCGTGATCCGTTCATCGTGATCGTGCCCGAGAAGTTCAAGGGAGACATTCAGGACCTGTTCTCGCCCCATTCCGACCTGCCGCTGCTGCGGTATTCGCGTGACTACACGATCGGCAAGCAGATCGAGATCCAGCTGACGCGCAACAAGTACAATCTGCCCAACCGGTTCGAGTTGGAATGCAACCAGTCGATCATGGGGCTGGTGGCAGAAGGCAGCGGATGGGCGATCACCACCGCTGGATGCTTCCACCGGGCGCATCGCTATCATGACTCGGTCCGGGCAACGCCTTTTCCGGGTCGAAACTTTGTCAGGATCGTTTCCCTGTTCACGACCGAGGTCTATCCGGACACCACCTCAAAACTGATCCACAAGGCCCTCAGCAGCTTGATCCGGCAGTATTTTACCGAGCCGATGTGCAAACGGCATTTGTGGCTGAAGGGTGATTTCCGGACGATGGAAGACCAGGCCGCCTGATCCAGTCACACGGATCACACCGAGTTGGCAGGACCCAGGGACTGCCGTTTGACGATATGCGTGTACAGGTGTTCACCGGCAGCGGGGGCCCTTTTTTCAACCATTTCGATCAATGCCTTGGCGGCCTTTCCACCCATTTCCCGATGCGGCACATGCACGGTCGTCAGCGCCGGGCGCAGGATCCGGGCCAGTTCGATGTCATCGAACCCGGTGATCGAGACATCCTGCGGCACTTTCAACCCCATATCCTGAGCCCTGAGCATGGCGCCAGCGGCCAGAACATCGTTGCCGCACATGACAGCAGTCGGTGGCATGTCTTGCGACATGAGATCCGCGAACGCTTCGGCGCCGTTTTCGATCTCGTACGGGGTCTCGATGACCTGAAGCACCTGCGGGTCAAGCCCGTGCTGCCGAACAGCGTCGCGCACCCCGTCCAGTCGAAGGCGCGCGCGGTCGTTGCCGTGAGTGATGCCGGATATCACCGCAAGCCGAATGTGCCCGAGGTCGAGGACCCTTTTCGCCAGCTCGTACATGGCCGCCCGGTTGTCGAAACCGATGGAGGGCAGACGCCCGTCCGGGGAAAACGACCACGCAACCAGCGCCGGAATATCGCGGCGTTGAAGGAATTCGTAAATGTGCGGCGCCCGGTCGTGACCGATCAGCAGCAGGCCATCGGCGCCGCGGGCGACCAGAGTTCGGATCTGCTCTTCTTCGGTTGCCGGTTTGTAGGCCGAACTTGACACCAGAAGCGTATATCCATGTTGGTGCAGCTCTTCCTGAAAGGCCTGCAGACCGCGCGCAAAGATGGCGTTTTCCATCGTCGGGATGATCGCGCCGATGGTAAACGTGCGCTTGGCCGCCATGACCCGAGCCGCGAAATTCGGTGTATAGCCCAGGGCCTCGATCGCCGACTGCACGCGTTTGCGGGTCGATTCAACCACCCTGTCCGGGGTGTTGATGCAACGCGAAACCGTAGCCGTGGAAACGCCCGCCTTTCTGGCAACGTCATCCAATGTCGGGGCGGCTTTCTGCTTTGGCATTTCCGAACCTGATCTTCGTTTTATTCAATTCTATCCGGTTCCATTTGGGGTTGAAAGTCGAAATGTAAACGCTTGCATTTTTCATGTAAGCGCTTACAAGTGTAGCCAGAGCCGATTCCATTCTAGGTCCCGAACATGTTTCTTGCCGCATCCGCCATCGTCTTCGTCGTCTATTTCGCGAACGTGGCGCTGGGTGCGTTTGCAGGCCGCGCGTTTCTTGGGGATGTGGGTGAGATGTTGGTTCTGTTCGCGGCGTCGATCCTGTTCGTTGTCGCAATTCTGAAAAAAGAGGCCGAACGCGAGGAGAACGGCGGCTGAATTTTTCCAATGGGAGGGCAACCAATGAACAAAGATCAAATGGAACTGGCGTCAGCTGAACGCCGCAATTTCCTGAAACTCAGTGCCAGTGGCGCGTTCACGGCCGCACTGGTGGCGGGCGCAAGCGGCGTGTTGTGGTCATCCGAGGCTGCGGCGCAGACCGCGAAGGAGGAAAAGGAGCGCGAACAAGCTGCCGAGCATGTGATGACGGTGGCCACGGCCTATGTTTTGGGCGCCTCGCGCAGCTATCCGATCATGCAGCTGGATCTGAAGGAGAACATCCAGAACGCAACCAACGGCAAAGTCTATGTCAAGCTGGCCCCGGGCGGGCAGCTGGGCGCGGGCGGCGCGTTGGTGCAGAAGGTGCAGGGCGGAACCATCCAGGCCGCGCAGCATTCGCTGTCGAACTTCGCACCCTTCGCTTCGACCGTGGACCTGATCAACATGCCGTATCTGTGCGGCTCGAATCAGCGGTTCACCAATCTGGTGCATTCCGAAACCTGGAAGAACGAAGTGCACCCCAAGGTCGAGGCCGCAGGCTTCAAGGCGCTGTTCTATGTCGTGATCGACCCGCGCGTTGTGGCTGTACGCCAGGGCGGAAATGCCATCATTACCCCCTCGGACATGAGCGGCGTGAAATTCCGCGTGCCCGGGTCCAAGATGCTGCAGCAGTATTATCGCATGGTCGGTGCCAACCCGACGCCCGTTGCCTGGGGTGAGACCCCCTCGGCCATCAAGCAGGGTGTGGCGGATGCGCTCGACCCGTCGGTCGGTGCGCTCTATGTGTTTGGTTTCAAGGACATTCTGTCTCACGTCACCTTCACCCAGGCGGTGCCGGACAGCCAGGTCTATTCCTGCAACCTGGAATGGTTCAACTCGATGCCGGCCGATGTGCAAGAGGGCATCATGTGGGGCTCGGAGATGACCAGCCATCAGAACCTTGCCAAGGTCCCCTCGGCCCGCGCCTATGCCATGGCCGAGCTGAACAAGGCCGGGGTCGAGTTCCATTCTTTGACCGACGATCAACTGGCCGAGTGGCAGGAGGCCGGCGGTTATCAGCGGTCGGAATGGGACCCCTTCAAGACCGAGTTGGCCGGATCGATGGACGCCTTCGAAAAGCTGGTCGAAGCGGCCGGCACCCAAGGCAAATACTACGTCCACGACGCCTGATACGGACCGGGTGGGCGCCGGACGTGCGCCCGCCTTTTCCAGACCTGCACGGCCTGATCCTTCAGGCCCATCCCCCCAGCCTTGCCGAGGGAAGCGATGTCGTTACTCAAAACCATAGACCGCAACGCCGAACGCTGGCTGCTGCTGGTGTTCTACGTAATGCTCGTCATCACGATGGCGATCGAGGTGCTGCGGCGCGAGATCTTCGCCTATTCCTCGATCTGGGGCGAGGAGATCGTCCGCTATTCCTTCATCTATCTGGCCTGGGTCGGCGCTGCGGCGGCGGTCAAGGAACGCGCCCATATCCGGATCGACGTGATCATGCATTACCTCGGCCCGCGGCCCAAGGCGGTGCTGTATATCTTCGGTGATCTGGTGATGTTCGCGGTGGCGGTCATCGCGCTCTACTGGTCCTACGAGGCGGTGCATGTCTCGGCCAAGTTCGGCTCGGTCACTGACGGGCTGCGGGTGTCGAAGGTTTGGTTCCTAATGGCGGTGCCTATGGGCTTTGCCCTGATGATCTGGCGCCTGATCCAATCGTTGATGAACGACATCAAAAGCCTTCGTGACGGCACGCCCGTCTTCGAAGGCGACAAGCTGTTTGACTGAGGAGAAACCGGATGCTGTGGAGTTCTCTCAACCAAACAGTCGAACTGGGCTGGGATTTCTACCTGCCCGTGATCCTGTTCGTCGGCCTGATCGCGCTGGCGGTTCCGGTCTGGGCCGCGATCGGCTCGGCCGCGATCGTGATGCTGATCATGTCGGGCGACCTGCCGCTGAGCCTTGTGGGCGAAAGCCTGTTCACGGGCATCGACGCCTTTGCGCTGACCGCGGTGCCGCTGTTCATCCTGACCGGTGACGTGCTGGTGCGCACAGGGCTGTCTCGCAAGTTTCTGGACGTGGCCGAGGCGCTGACCTGTTTTGCCAAGGGCGGGTTCGGTTCGGCCACGGTTCTGGTCTGCGGCATGTTCGCAGCCATTTCGGGGTCTGACGCGGCGGGGGCGGCGGCAGTGGGTCGGATGACGATCAACCGACTGGTCGAAAGCGGCTATCCGCGCCCCTATGCCTGTGCGCTGGTGGCGGCGGGGGCCTGTACCGGGATCCTGATCCCGCCCTCGATCGCCTATATCATCATCGGGCTCGTGCTGGGCATCTCGGCCTCGACCCTGTTCCTGGCCGCTCTGATCCCGGGGCTGGCGATCCTGATCTCGATCCTCGTGACCAACATCATCATGAACCGTCTCTATGGCTATGAGGGCGGCGGCATGATGACCATGGGCGAATGGCTGGCCAATCTGGGCAAGGCGCTGAAATCGGGCTGGTATGCCTTCATCGTGCCGGGCATCATCTTCTATGGCATCTTCTCGGGTCGCCTGACCCCGACCGAGGCGGGCGCGACTGCCGTTGTCGTCACCATCATCATGGGGTTCATCCTGCGGACGCTGACGCTGGCGGACTTCCCGTCGATGCTGGTCAGCTCGGCCAAGGTGAACGGGGTGATCCTGCCGATCATCGCTTTCTCGGCCCCGCTCGCCGAGGCGTTGGCGATCATGGGCGTGCCGCAGGGCTTCGTGGCCTCGGTGACCTCGCTGACCGAGGATCCCTTCCTGCTGATCCTGCTGATGATCGGCATTCTGATCGCGGCCGGCTGCGTCATGGAGACGACACCGAACATCGTCATCCTTGCCCCGATCCTGAAACCGCTGGCGGACAATATCGGCATGAACGAGATCCAGTTCTGCATCATGATGATCACCGCACTGGGCGTTGGCTTCATCACGCCGCCGCTGGGGCTGAACCTGTTTGTGGTGTCGGGGATCACGGGTGAATCCATCCTCAAGATCGCAGCCCGCGCCGTGCCCTTTGTGCTGACCATGCTGATCGTCGTCATCCTGATCGCCTACGTTCCGGCGCTGTCGACCACTTTGCTTCCTGAAATCTACCAATAGGATCTTCTGAACATGTCGCGTGAATACCTCAAGAAGGCCACCCTGACCGCACAATCCCACGCGTCCGAGGTGCATGACACGGTCAAGACCATCCTGGCCGACATCGAGGCCGGCGGAGACGCCAAGGCGCTGGAATACGCGGCCAAATTCGACAAGTTCGAGGGCAACGTGCTGATGACGCCCGAGGAAATCGAAGCCGCCTGCGCCCGGGTGCCGGAAAAGCTCAAGGCCGATATCCGCTTTGCCCAGGACAACGTGCGCCGCTTTGCCGAGGCGCAGAAGGCCACCGTGTCGGATGTGCAGCTGGAAATCGTGCCGGGCTTTATCGCGGGTCAAAAGGCCATCCCGGTCGATGCGGCGGGCTGCTATGTGCCCGGCGGGCGGTATAGCCACATCGCCAGCGCCATCATGACCGTGACCACCGCCAAAGTGGCGGGGTGCCGTCACATCACCGCCTGTTCGCCGCCCCGCCCGGGTGAGGGCGTGGCCCCGGCGATCGTCTACGCTGCCCATATCAGCGGCGCTGACAGCATCCTGGCCATGGGGGGCGTGCAAGGTGTGGCCGCCATGACCTATGGCCTGTTCGGGCTGCCGCGCGCCAACATCCTTGTGGGGCCGGGCAACCAGTTCGTGGCCGAGGCCAAGCGCATTCTGTACGGCAAGGTCGGCATCGACATGATCGCCGGCCCGACCGACAGCCTGATCCTGGCGGATGCCACGGCCGATCCCTTCGTCGTGGCCACCGACCTGGTCAGCCAGGCCGAGCATGGCTACAACTCGCCCGTCTGGCTGGTGACCGATGACCGCGATCTGGCGACCCGGGTGATGGATCTGGTTCCGACCCTGATCGCCGATCTGCCCGAGCTGAACCGCGACAACGCCGCCGCCGCCTGGCGCGACTATGCCGAGGTGATCCTGTGCGCGGACCGCGAAGAGATGGCCGCGTGTTCAGACGACTACGCCCCCGAGCATCTGACCGTGCAGGCCGCGGATCTGGATTGGTGGCTGGATCGCCTGACCTGCTATGGCTCGTTGTTCCTGGGCGAAGAAACGACCGTGTCCTATGGCGACAAGGCCACCGGTACGAACCACGTCCTGCCCACCTCGGGCGCGGCCAGCTATACCGGTGGGCTGAGCGTGCACAAATACATGAAAATCGTCACCTGGCAGCGGGCCACGCGCGAGGGCTCGAAACCCATCGCCGAGGCGACCGCGCGGATCTCGCGGCTGGAAGGGATGGAGGGCCACGCCCGCGCCGCCGATGTGCGTCTGGCCAAGTATTTCCCGGACGAAAACTTTGACCTGACCGCAGATGAATGACCCCCGCGACCTGTTCAATCTGACCGGCCGGGTGGCATGCGTCACGGGCGCCAGTTCGGGTCTGGGCCGGCGCGTTGCGCAGGTGCTGGCGGCTGCGGGCGCGCGGGTGGTGGGCGTTGCCCGCCGGGCCGAGGCACTGGCCGAGTTGCAGGCCGAGATCGGTTCAAGCGCTGCGGTGGTCGCAGGTGACGTAGCCGACCGAAGTGGCTTGCCATCGTTAGTCGAACAAATCTCGGCCCCGTTCGGCGCGCCGGATATCGTGGTTCATGCCGCCGGGGTGAACACGCGACAGGCCGCCGATGATGTCACGCCGGAAGGCTGGGACGCGACGCTGGGCCTGAACCTTGGTGCGCCGTTCTTCCTCAGCCAAGCCATGGTGCCCGCGATGAAGGCGCGCGGTTGGGGTCGGATCGTGAATTTCGCCTCGCTGCAGACGACGCGGGCCTTTCCCGGCGGGATCGCCTACGGGGCCAGCAAGGGCGGGATCGCCCAGCTGACCCGCGCCATGGCCGAAGCCTGGTCGCCGCACGGGATCACCGCCAACGCCATCGGCCCGGGCTTCTTTCCGACCGAGCTGACGAAGGCGGTGTTCGATGACACCGCCCGCGCGGCCCGCAACGCGGCGCAGACCTGCATCGGTCGCAATGGCCGCATGGACGACATCGACGGGCCGACCCTTTTTCTGTGCTCGCAGGCATCTGACTACGTCACCGGGCAGATCCTGATGGTTGACGGGGGGTTCACGGCGAAATGAAGGCTCTGGTCTATGAAGGCGTCGAACACCTGACCTACCGTGACGTACCGGACGCTGCGCCGCAACCCGGCGAGCACCTGATCCGGGTCGAGGCCGTCGGGATCTGCGGGTCCGACATGCATGCATATCTGGGCCATGATGCGCGCCGCCCGGCGCCCTTGATTCTGGGGCACGAGGCGGCGGGCACTGTGGTCGGCGGTCCCAAGGACGGAACGCGGGTCACGATCAATCCTCTGGTGACTTGCGGGCAGTGTCCGGCCTGCAAGGCAGAGCGCGAAAACCTGTGCCCCGACCGTCAGATCATCTCGATGCCCCCGCGCGAAGGCGCCTTTGCCCAATATGTTTCGATGCCTTGGGGCAACCTGGTTGAGGTGCCGGATCACGTTCCCTTTGCCAAGGCCGCCCTGGCCGAGCCGCTGGCCGTCAGCTGGCACGCCGCACGCCTCGCGCTCGAGGCGCTGCACCCGGCAATGGAGCGTCGTGCGCTGGTGATCGGGGGTGGGGCGATTGGCCTTGCGGCGGCGCTGGCTTTGCGAGCGATGAATGTCGTGGATGTGACCGTGGTCGAACCCAACGACCTGCGGCGGACGTTCTTGCAAGGGCTGGATTGCGCCAATGTCGTACCCGAAGCGCAAGGCGATTTCCCGATCGTGGTCGACGCCGTGGGCTTTGCCGCCACCCGTGCGTTGGCATCGGAACGGGCCCGACCCGGCGGGGTGATCGCGCATGTGGGCCTGGGCGAGCACACCGGTGGGCTGGACGTGCGGCGCATGACCCTGCAAGAGATCACCTTCATCGGAACCTACACCTATACCGCGCAGGATTTCCGTCAGACCGCCCAGGCCATTTTTGACGGCGCGCTGGGTCCTCTGGACTGGATCGAAGAACGCGATCTGGCCGATGGCGCCCGGGCCTTTGCCCAGCTACGCTCGGGCGAGGTCGCGGTTCCGAAAATCGTGCTGTCCCCGTGGGCCTGACCGCCCGGAATTGGAGGTAACCATGTATAAAAAAATTCTTGTCCCCATGGCGCTTGATCACGGCATTTCGCCGCAAACGCTCGAGATCGCCCGTGCCTTGGGCGGCGGATCCGCCGAGATCGTGGCTCTGCATGTCTATGAGATGCCTCAGGGCTCGGTCAGCGTCTATCTGGACAAGGATGCCGTGGCCGAAGGCTTTGCCCGGGCCCGCGAAGTCCTGATGGAAAAGCTGAAAGGCCTGCCGGATGTAAAGCCCGAACTGGTCAAGGGCCACACCGCGCGCACGATCATCGACTATGCCAATGACCACGGGTTCGATTGCGTCGTCATCGGCTCGCACCGGCCCGGCCTGACCGACTATTTCCTTGGCTCCACCGCGTCGCGCGTGGTGCGGCATGCAAAATGTGCCGTCCACGTCCACCGCAGGGCCTGACCCGTCCATCGCGCCCTCGGCGCCCCAACCCAGGAACAGAAGATTGGACATGAACATAGACAAGAAGATCACCGAAGATCTGGTGGCCAACGACATCTCGTTCGTCACCACGGTGCCGTGCAAGCAACTGGCCGGCGTCATCGCCGAGATCGACGCCCATGACGCCATCTACCACATCCCCTCGAACAAAGAGGACGAGGGCATGGGCCTGTGCGCCGGGGCCTGGATGGGCGGCAAGCGACCCGCGATCATCATGCAGAACACCGCGATCGGGGTCACGATCAACACGTTGGCGACGCTGATCCAGTATTACCGGATGCCGCTGCCGATGCTGATCTCGTATCGGGGCGAACTGCGCGAGCCCATCGCCTGCCAGGTCGAGATGGCCGTTCACACCAAGGCCCTGCTGGCGCAGATGCACATCCCGACCTACCATTTCCACCATCAGGAAGACGTGGCCGAGCTGGATGCGATCCTGAAATACACCTTCATGTGCAACAAGCCCGTCGCGATCCTGACCGACGCCAATTTCTGGGGAGGCTATGGCGACCAATGATCCGTTCTGAAATCCTGAAGGAAATCGCCCCGATCCTGCGTGACCAACTAGTCGTGTGCAACATCGGCATCCCCAGCCAGGAACTGCATGCCATCGACGATCAGCCCACCAATTTCTACATGCTGGGCACGATGGGGCTGGCCTCGAGCATCGGTCTGGGGCTGGCGCTGGCCCAGCCAAAACCGGTGATCGTCATCGACGGCGACGGCTCGATCCTGACCAATCTGGGGACCCTGCCGACTATCGCCAACAACGTGGCCGACAACTATATCCTGCTGATCATCGACAACGGCTCCTACGGCTCGACCGGTGATCAGCCGACCTATGCGGGGCAGAAGACCTCGCTGGCCAAGATGGCCGAAGCGGCGGGCTGCGAGCGCGTGATCGAATGCCAGGCCGAAGAGACCGGCCGCGTGCTGCAAGAGGCGCTGGACGCCCGCCAGATGACCATCATCGTCAGCAAATGTGAAAGCGGAAACGCCAAGATGCCGCCGATCACGATGGACCCGGTCGTCATCCGCGACCGCTTCATGAAGGCCGTTCAGGCCTGATGGGCGCAAGCGCCATCCACAGCGCCGAAGATGCCCGCCGGTTGGCCCGGCGGCGTCTGCCGTGGATGGTGTTCGACTATATCGACGGGGCCGCCGGGTCCGAGGCCGGCGCCCGGCGCACCCGAGCGGCGCTGGACGCGATGACCTTGCGGCCCCGGATCCTGCGCGATGTCAGTACCCGGTCTCTGGCGACCCGCGTGTTCGGGCAACCGGCCGAAAGGCCCTTCGGCATTGCGCCCATGGGCATGTGCAACCTGTCCGCACCGGGCGCCGACCTGATGCTGGCGCGGCTGGCGGCGCAATACCGGGTGCCGTTGGGCGTTTCCACGGTGGCCTCGACACCGATGGAGGTGCTGATCGAAGAGGCCCGGGGCCATGCCTGGTTTCAGCTGTATTTCAGCGGCGATGGCAGCGGCACGTTCAAGCTGGTCGATCGGGCAAAGGCCGCGGGCTACAAGACCCTGATCCTTACGGTTGACGTGCCCGAAGTCGGCCGCCGCCCGCGCGAACTGCGCCACGGCTTCCGCATGCCGTTCCGGATCGGGCCGCGGCAGTTTCTGGATTTCGCGCTGCATCCGCGCTGGTCGATCTCGACCCTGCTGCAGGGCAAGCCGCAGATGGCGAATTTCCTGATGGAGGGGTTCGCGTTCGACCGCACCGAAAGCCGTGCAAAGGCCGATTGGGACACGCTGGCGCGGTTGCGGGACCGGTGGCCGGGCAAGCTGGTGGTCAAGGGCGTACTGGATGTTGAAGACGCGGTTGCGCTGAAGGCTGCCGGTGTCGACGCCATTCAGGTCTCGAGCCACGGCGCCCGTCAGTTGGAGAGCGCGCCCGCGCCGATCTCGGTCCTGCCGCAAATACGGGCGGCGGTCGGCGAAGACTATCCGCTGTTCTACGACAGCGGCCTGCGGTCGGGTGAAGATGCGCTCAAGGCGCTGATGGCTGGTGCCGATTTCCTGTTCCTTGGGCGTGTCCTGCAATTCGCCATCGCGGCGGGCGGCGAGGCCGCCCTGCACCGTTTGTGGGAGGTACTGTCCGAGGAGATGGACATCGCCATGGCCCAGATCGGTGTCACCTCGCTGCGCGGGCTTCGAGGTGGCCGGGGCCAGTGAAAGACCGGCGCGCCGAACGCGCCGGTCGGTCGTCACACGCCGTCAGCCGAAGACGCGACCCAACGCGCCATCCACGGCGTCGGTGATCTGGTCAATGTCGTCTGCCGTTGCGATCAGCGCGGGCGAGAAGCACAGCGTGTTGTTCTTGCCCGGCACCGAGCGGTTGGTGACGCCGATGATCACGCCCTGCGCCATGCAGTCGGCCACGACCGCCTGGGCCAGTTTCTCGTTCACCGGTTCCTTGGTCGCACGATCCGCCACCAGTTCGGCCCCCAGGAACAGGCCCTTGCCGCGCACGTCGCCGATGACCTTGTGCTTGTCCATCAGCGCCCGAAGGTTGCCCATCATGCGATCTCCCATGGCGGCGCAATTGGCCAACAGGTTCTCGTCTTCGATGATGCGCATGTTCTCGATCGCCGCCGCCGGCCCTGCGGTGCAGCCGCCAAAGGTCGAGATGTCGCGGAAGTAGTTCATCGGATCGTCGGCATTGTCCTTGAACATGTTGAACACCTCTTCGGTGGTCACCATGCAGGCAATCGCCGCATAGCCCGAGGCCACGCCTTTGGCCATGGTCACGAAATCGGGTTTCACGCCATATTGCTGGTACCCAAACCAGGTGCCGGTGCGGCCCACGCCGCAGACGACCTCGTCGATATGCAGCAGGATGTCGTATTTCTTGCAGATCTCCTGCACGCGCTGCCAATAGCCCTCGGGCGCTTCGATCACGCCGCCGCCGGCGGTTACCGGCTCAAGGCACAGCGCGCCCACGGTGTCGGGGCCTTCGCGCAGGATTACGGCTTCGATCTGATCGGCGGCCCATTCGCCAAAGTTCTCGTCAGGTGCGCCGTCCAGTTCGTGCTTGCGGTATTCCATGCAGTGCGGAACGCGTACGAAATCTGGCGCGAAGGGGCCGTATTGCGCATTGCGCTCGTCCTGGCCGCCCGCCGACATCGCGGCCAAGGTCGAGCCGTGATAGTCGCGGTCGCGATACAGGATCTTGGTCTTCTTGCCGCCGTATTTCTTGTGGGCGATCTGACGGACCATCTTGAACGCCTTCTCGTTCGCCTCGCTGCCCGAGTTCGTGTAGTAGACCCGGCTCATGCCCGGCATCTTCTCGATCAGCTTTTCGGCAAAGATCGCGCCAGGGATCGAGCCCGCCGACTGGGCGAAATAGCACAGCTTCATCAACTGGTCGTAGACGGCCTTGCAGATGGATTCGCGGCCATAGCCCACATTCACCGTCCAGACGCCGCCCGAGACGGCATCCAGGTGTTCCTTGCCCTTTTGATCCCAGACGCGCATGCCCTTGCCTTCGACGATAATGCGCGGATCGTTCGTCTCAAACGGCTTGTGCTGGATCAGGTGGTGCCAGATATGGGCGCGGTCGGCCTCGACCACGCGGGAAAGATCGTTTTCGTTGAACGTGCCGTCCATGACATGTCCTTTCACTAAGATGCGACGCGCAGGAATCACGAGACCCGGCGGGCGCGGATGAACCAGATACCGCAGATCAGCCCGAAAGCCCGGTACGCAGTAGGGCCAGATTACCCGATCGCGTAGCTCCAGTATATTCGCCACACGTAGTTTTACGGGTTTGTTTTGCGGCAACCTTTGTGCTCAATACGAAAAATCCGACGATTTGGGGAGGAGAGGCGGATGGCGACCCACAACATCTATCAGCGCGATCTGGACAAGTGCCCGGCCAATTTCACGGCCCTGTCCCCGCTCAGCTATATCGAGCGGACGGCAGCCGTTTACCCTGACTATCCGGCCGTGGTTTATGGCGACCGACGCTACAGCTGGGCGCAGACCTATGCGCGTTGCCGCCGGTTGGCCAGCGCGCTGGCCGCGCGTGGGGTGGGCACGGGCGATACGGTATCGATCATCGCCGCCAACATCCCCGAAATGTACGAGGCCCATTTCGGCGTGCCAATGGCAGGCGCGGTGTTGAACGCGATCAACACAAGGCTGGACGCACCGATCATCGCCTTCATCCTGAACCACGCCGAATCCAAGGTGCTGCTGGTCGATCCCGAATTCTCGGGCGTGGTGAAGCAGGCGCTGGAGCAGGTTGATCACGACATTCTGGTCATCGATATCGAGGATCCGAGTTTCGATGGTGGTGAAAAACTGGGCGCGCTGACCTATGACGCCCTACTGGCCGAGGGCGACTCAGAATTCGACTGGTCGCTGCCGCAGGACGAGTGGGACGCTATCACGCTGAACTATACCTCGGGCACCACTGGCAACCCCAAGGGTGTCGTCTATCACCACCGTGGCGCGGCGCTGAACGCTACCTCGAACATCCTGACCTGGGGCATGCCGCAGCATTCGGTCTATCTGTGGACGCTGCCGATGTTCCACTGCAACGGCTGGTGTTTCCCCTGGACCATGGCCGCGAATGCGGGCACGTCCGTGTGCCTACGTGCCGTGCGGGATGAGCCGATCTACAAGGCCTTCCGGGACGAGAAGGTCACGCACTTCTGCGGCGCGCCCATCGTTCTGAACATGCTGGCCAACGCGCCCGATCACCTCAAGGACTTCGATCATGAGATCAAGGTGATGACCGCAGGCGCCCCGCCCCCCGCCGCGGTGATCGCCGCGATGGAGGGGATGGGCATCGAGGTCACCCATGTCTATGGCCTGACCGAAACCTACGGGCCGTCGGTCGTCTGCGCGTGGAAGGACGAATGGAATGACAAGCCCGCCGAAGAACGGGCCGCGCTCAAGGTGCGGCAGGGGGTGAAATACGTCGCCCTGTCCGGGCTGATGGTGGCCGATCCGGAAACGCTCGAACCGGTGCCGGCCGATGGCGAGACCATGGGCGAGATCTTCATGCAGGGCAACATCGTGATGAAAGGATATCTCAAGAACCCCGAGGCCACGCAGAAAGCGTTCCGCGGCGGCTGGTTCGCCTCGGGCGATCTGGGGGTGATGCATCCCGACGGCTATATCGCGCTGAAGGACCGGTCAAAGGACATCATCATTTCGGGGGGCGAAAACATCTCGTCGGTCGAGGTCGAGGATATCCTCTACAAGCACCCCGCCGTGATGGAGGCCGCCGTGGTCGCCAAACCGGACGAGAAATGGGGCGAGACGCCTTGCGCTTTTGTCGAACTGAAGCCGGACGCCGAGGCGACCGAGGCCGATCTGATCGCGTTTTGCCGCGACCACATGGCCCATTTCAAGGCACCCAAGACGGTGGTGTTCGGCGCCTTGCCAAAGACCTCGACCGGCAAGATCCAGAAATTCAAGCTCAGGGAACAGGCGCGGGCGCTGGGCTAGGCGCCCAGCCGGTCAAAGATCGACAGGTCGAGGTCCAGCATCTTGCCCATCCAGATCGCCCGATCGCGGTGGTCGGGCAGGTGCTCGCCGGTTTCGGGGTGGGTGAACACGGTCAGCCCCTGCCGGTTCAGCATCAGCCACGGGATCACCTTGTCGAAGGAATCGGCGGCAAAGCTCAACTGGCAGCTCCAGCGCGGGTGGGGGCCGACATTGCGGCTGTGCATGTGGCCCATCTGGGCGGGGAACAGGCGTGCAGCCTCCTCGCAGACACGGCGGGCGGTGTCCTGCGTTTCGGCGTCGAAATAGACATGGGCGTGATAGCCGGTGATCTGTGGCATCGGGGGTCTCGTGCGGTGATTTCCGGCATAAGGCTAGGCCTGATAGGCGCCGGTGCACAGACGCATCGGCACACAGAACCTGTGCGCGGCTCAGCCTGGCGCGTGGGCGTCCGGGTGGGCCGCTGCAAAGGCGGGGTGGTCGGCACAGGCTGCCTCGACCGCCAGAATGCGCGGCATGTCCGACAGATCGACCTGCCAGCGCCGGGCGTTGTACATCTGCGGGATCAGGCACAGATCGGCCAGCCCGGGCGCCGGTCCCGTGCAATAGGGGGCTTGTTCGAACTCGGCCAGCATCGCCTCAAAGGCCATCAGGCCGGGGCGGATGAAATGGCGCATCCAGTCGCCGGGCATGTCGCCCCGTCCGCCGCTCAACTGCGTCGCGTGGCGGGCGACCTTCAGGTTGCAGACCGGGTGCACATCCACCGCAATGGCATGGGCCAGCGCCTGCGCCTTGGCCCGCGCAACCGGTTTGTCCGGCAGCAGGTTCAAGGCCCGCGTCCGGTCGAGATAGTCCAGAATGGCCAGCGACTGGGTCAGCTGCACGCCGTCGATTTCGAGCACCGGCACAAAGCCCTGCGGGTTTCGGGCCAGATGCGCGGGCGCGGTCTGCTCGCCCTTGACCAGATCGACGGTCTGCGCGCGATAGGCGATCCCGGCCAGGTTCAACGCGATGCGCACCCGGTAGCTGGCCGAGGACCGCCAGTAGTCATACAGGACGACGTCACTCATCGGGCTTTGGCCGCGTCGATTGCCTGTTTCAGGATGGTCCGGTCACCGATGTGATTGGCCAGCACCAGCACCAGCCGCGCATTCAGCGCATCGCTTTCGGCCTTGTCCAGACCGTCGTGCGCGGCCAGTAGATCGGCATAGAAATCATCCGCGCCGTCGATATTCGGGGTGAGGATCAGTTCATCCATTGTGCCTACTCCTTGCCGATGGCCCGGCGGATCGCCTGCCGGAACGCGTTGTCTTCATAGCTGTCGCGCCGCGCCGCCACATGCTGGTCGGGCCGGATCAGATAGACCGCGCCTGCCGCGTCGCCCAGATACCGCCGCTTCAGCGCCAGCGTCCGGTCATCCTTGACCGACAGCGCCAGCCGCTCGACCATCACGCCCTCTTCCTCGATCCTGTCTGGGGCGTCGGCGTCGATGGTCAACAGGGTGAACTTGCCCGCCAGCTTGGGCAACAGGAACGCATCCCCCAGCGGAGCATCGGGGCAGGGCGAGCCGGGGCGCGTTTCGGCCGGACCATTCAGCGCATCGGCCGAATTCAGCGGCGAGCCGTCATAAGTGCAGGGCACGCTCAGCCGCCCGGAATTCACCAGCGGGCGGGCGAACTCGTAATGTTCGCTCAGGTCCAGAACCGCGTCGCGCAGGATGCGCGACATTTCCGATTTCGGCGTGATGAAATCGGTCGAGCGGGTCGAGTTCAGGATGTTCTCGTCCGCGCCATGGATGCGCTCGACATCATAGCTGTCCAGCAGTCTGTCGGGCGCGGTGCCGTCAAGGACCATCTTCAGCTTCCAACACAGGTTGTCGGTGTCCTGCAGGCCCGAATTGGCCCCACGCGCGCCGAAGGGGCTGACCTGATGGGCGCTGTCGCCAGCAAACAGGACGCGGCCGTGGCGGAATTTTTCCATCCGGCGGCACTGGAAGGTATAGATGCTGACCCATTCCAGCTCGAACTGGACATCCTCGCCCAGCATCGCCTTGAGGCGCGGGATCACGTTTTCGGGGCGCTTTTCCCGTTCCTTGTCGATGTCCCAGCCCAGTTGCAGGTCGATGCGCCAGACGTCGTCGGGCTGTTTGTGCAGCAGCGCCGACTGGCCGCGGTTGAAGGGCGGGTCGAACCAGAACCAGCGCTCGGACGGGAAATCGGCCTCCATGATCACATCGGCGATCAGGAAGTTGTCCTCGAACACGCGGCCCACGAAATCCAGCCCCAGCATCCGGCGGGTGGGCGAATTGGCCCCGTCACAGGCGATCAGCCAGTCCGCCTCGACGGTGTACGACCCCTCGGGCGTTTCGACCTCGAGCTTGACGTGGTCGTCATGGGTGCCGATCGCCTCGACCTTGTTGCGGCCACGGATCTCGATCAGTACGCCCTCGGCCTGTAACTCGCGGACCCGTTCGACCATGAACTGCTCAAAGTAGTATTGCTGAAGGTTGATGAAGGCCGGATGGGCATAGCCCTCATCGGGCTGCAGGTTGAATTCATAGACCTTGCGGTCGTCGAAAAACACCTTGCCCGTGTTCCACAGCACGCCCTTGTCCACCATCGGGCGGGCGCAACCCAGCCGGTCGGCGATTTCCAGCGTGCGCTGGGCGAAACAGATTGCGCGGCTGCCGAAACTGACCTTGTCGTTGTCGTCCAGCACCACCACCTCGACGCCCTGCTGGGCCAGGTCGATGGCGGCAGCCAGCCCGACCGGGCCCGCGCCGATCACGATCACCTGATGCCGCACCGGGGTGGGGGCGTCCTGATCGGGGCTGCGGGCATAGGCATAGAGCGGCTGTTCAAAAATCTTGTTCATGGGCTCTCTCCCCAAGTTCTGTGCGCCGGGCGCACAACCTCCGCCCACCGGCGCGGGGCGCCGATGGCTCTCCTCCATGGTTGCATCGTTTTCAGGCCGGCGACACGATCTGGATCAAGTCGCCGGGCCATTTCTTAGCCCTGCAGGGCCTCCCACATCTCCAGATCGCGCTGGGCGGTCCAGATGCGCGGGGTGTCGATGCCGCGCGCCTCGTCATAGGCACGGGCCACGTTGAAGGGCAGGCAGTGCTCGTAGATGGCATAGTCCGAGAATTTCGGATCGCACTCCGCCCGCACTGCGTCCCAGGCCTCTTTCAGGCTGCCGCCGCGCGCGGCCACCTTTGCCGCCGGGCGATAGGTGCTTTCGACGAAGTCGCGGGTGTTCTCGATGGCGGCATTCACCATTTCCTTGCCGACCAGCGCATCGCCGCGCCCCGGCGCGATGGCATCCACGTCGAACCACTGGATCTGATCCAGCGTGTCGCCCCAGTCGCCGAAATGCCCGTCGCCGCAATAGCAGGCCGAGTGATATTCGACGATGTCGCCGGTGAACATCACGTTCTGGTCGGGCACGTGGATCACGATGTCGCCGGCCGTATGCGCCCGCCCCAGATGCATCAGATCGACCCGGCGGTTGCCCAGATAGACCGTCATCGTATCGCTGAACGTGGTGGTGGGCCAGGTCAGGCCGGGGATGCTTTCATGCCCTTCGAACAGGCGCGGAAAGCGCTGGAACTCGCTGTCCCAGTCCTCTTGACCGCGCTCGACGACCATGGCGCGGGCCATGTCCGACATGATGATCTGTTGCGCGCCGAAGGCGCTGGCGCCCAGCACGCGGACCGCGTGGTAATGGGTCAGCGCCACATGGGTGATCGGCTTGTCGGTTACGGACCGGATGCAGTCGATCACCTTCTGCGCCAGGCGCGGCGTGGCCTGGGCCTCGACCACCATCACGCTGTCATCGCCGATGATCACGCCCGAGTTCGGGTCGCCCTCGGCGGTGAAGGCGTACAGACCTTCACCCACCTCGGTGAACGAGATTTTCTTTTCGGTCATGTCCCCCTGGGACGCGAATGCCTTGGCCATGTGGCGCTCCTTATCGTGCGTATGGGTCTTCAAGGGCGGGCAGCACCGTGCCGGTGCAGTCGCCGAAGCCGATCGTGTAGCCGTCGCCCCGGGCGGCGCCTTTGAGGGTCAGCGTGTCGCCGTCCTCGATGAAGCTGCGGGTTTCTCCGGTCTCCAGCGTGATCGGCTCCTTGCCGCCCCAGCTGAGTTCCAGCAATGAGCCGCGGCTGTCCTTCGTCGGCCCCGAGATGGTGCCCGAGCCGAGCAGGTCGCCCACGTTCATCGGGCAGCCCGAAGTGGTGTGGTGCGCCAGTTGCTGCGCCGAGGAATAATACATTTCCTTGTAGTTGGTGCGGGCGATGGTGGTCGCCGGTTTGCCCGGGGGCGCCATCGTCACCTCCAGCTCGATGTCATAGAGCATCGGACCGCAATCCTTGAGGTGATCCAGCAGTTCGACCTCGCGCGCGGGCGTGTCGCAGCGGAAGGGGTCCAGCGCTGCCTTGGTCACGATCCACGGGGAAATCGAGGTGGCGGTGGCCTTGGCCTGGAACGGGCCAAGCGGCTGGTATTCCCAGGCCTGGATGTCGCGCGCCGACCAGTCGTTCAACAGGACATAGCCAAAGATGTGGTCGTCGGCCTCCTGCACCGTGATAGGGCCGTCGGACGGGGTGCCGACGATGGCGCCCATCTCCAGCTCGATGTCGAAACGACGGCTGGGCAGGAAGGCGGGGCGATCTTGGTCGGGCGATTTCAACTGCCCCCAGGGGCGGCGGATATCGGTGCCCGAGACCACCACCGACGAGGCGCGGCCGTTGTAGCCGATTGGGATGTGCAGCCAGTTCGGCGGCAGTGCGTTTTCCGGCCCGCGGAACATGGTGCCGACGTTCATGGCGTGGTGCTTGCCCGCGTAGAAATCGGTGTATTCGCTGACGGCAAAGGGCATGTGCAGTTGGGCCTCGGCTTGCGGAACCAGCAGCGGTTCGACCTTGTCCTGTTCTTTCGACCCCTTCGCCAGCATGGCGGTCAGCCGCTCGCGCAGCGCGGCCCAGACGGCCGGCCCCTGTTCCATCAGCGGGTTCCAGAAGGGCAGGTCGAACAGCGGCTCGTCGCCCAGCGTAATCAGCCCTTCGGCCTCGGCGGCGGACACGTCAAGGATCATGTCCCCGATGGCCACACCGCAGCGCGGCTCGGACCCTGCGGTCGAAAAGACGCCATAAGGCAGGTTGTTCAGCGGAAAAGGGTGGTTCGCGTCATTGGCCGAGGCCACCCAAGATTTCATCAAAGGCATTGCGTTTCCTTGTGCGGTGCGGTGGCCGTGGGGCCACCGGTGTCATTTCTTGCCGGGCGTGCCGTCGAATTTCTTTTCCAGGTCCGTCCAGCAATCGATGTAGTCATCCTGCAGCGGCGCCTCGTTCGCGGCAAAGGCGGTCAGGTGCTGCGGGAAGCGGGTCTCGAACATGAAGGACATGGTGTTGTCCAACTTGTCCGGCCCCAGATTGGCGTTGGACGCCTTTTCAAAGGCTTCCTTGTCGGGGCCATGCGGGATCATCATATTGTGCAGGCTCATGCCGCCCGGCACGAAGCCCTGCGGCTTGGCGTCGTACTGGCCATAGATATTGCCCATCAGCTCGGACATGATGTTCTTGTGGTACCACGGCGGGCGGAACGTGTCCTCCATCACCATCCAGCGTTCGCGGAACAGGACGAAATCGATATTGGCCGTGCCCGGTACGCCCGAAGGCGCGGTCAGCACGGTAAAGATTGACGGATCGGGGTGGTCGAACAGGATGGCTCCGACCGGGCAATAGGTGCGCAGGTCGTATTTGTACGGCGCGTAGTTGCCGTGCCAGGCCACCACGTCCAGCGGGCTGTGGCCGATCTTGGTGGTGTGGAACTGGCCGCACCACTTGATCGTCACGGTCGAGGGCACTTCGCGATCTTCGAACGCGGCCACGGGCGCCTTGAAGTCGCGCGGGTTGGCCATGCAGTTTGCGCCGATCGGGCCGCGGCCCGGCAGCTCGAATTTCTGGCCGTAGTTCTCGCAGACGAAGCCGCGGCAGGGGCCTTCCAGCACCTCGACCCGGTACACCAGCCCGCGCGGGATGATGGCGATCTCCTTGGGTTCCAGGTCGATGATGCCCAACTCGGTCGCAAAGCGCAGCCGGCCTTCCTGCGGCACCACCAGCAGCTCGGAATCGGCCGAGAAGAAATAGTCGTCCACCATCGATTCGGTGACCAGATAGATATGGCTGGCCATGCCGACCTGGGTGTTCACGTCCCCGGCGGTGGTCATGGTGCGCATGCCAGTCAGCCAGGTCAGCGGTTGGTCGGAATGGGGCACCGCGTCCCAGCGGTACTGGCCCAGGCTGATCACGTCCGGATCGACATTCGGGGCGCTTTTCCAATACGGCAGGTCGATCTTTTCATAGCGGTGCGAATGCTTGACCGACGGCCGGATGCGATAGCACCAGGTGCGCTCGGGCGGGTTGGCGGTGAAGGCGGTGCCGCTGAGCTGTTCGCCATAAAGGCCATAGTTGCATTTCTGCGGGCTGTTCATGCCCTGCGGCAGTGCGCCCGGCAGCGCCTCGGTTTCAAAGTCATTTCCAAATCCGGGCATATAGCCTGCGTGGGTGCCAACGGGCGTGCTGGCTTGGGTCAGAGCGTGCGGGTCAGTCGGACGATTCATCGGGGTTCCTCCGTTTGCTGCTTGTCGGATAATAGTTGATTTTGTAACTAACAACCATGACACAGCCAGATTCCTCCGAAAAAGATGACTTCGACCTGCGAAATTTCCTGCCCTTCCTGCTCAACCAGGCGGCCGAGGAAAGCTCGTTGGATTTTCAGAAGGTCTACAAGAACCGCTATGGGATGCTGCGCACCGAATGGCGCGTGTTATTCCACCTGGGCAACTACGGAGAGATGACCGCCAAACAGATCGGGGAACGTGCCAAGATGCACAAGACCAAGATCAGCCGCGCGGTGCATAAGCTGGAACAGCGCCGATACCTGCGGCGCACCCGCGACGAAAACGACCGCCGGATGGAGCGGCTGACCCTGACCCCCGCCGGTCTGGCGGTGTACCGCGAATTGCGCGACATCGCCCGCGACTATGACGCCCGGCTGGCGGGCATGTTCACCACGGGCGAGGCGGCGCTGTTGCGGATGATGCTGCGGCGGCTGGCCGGGATGGACTGACCTCTGGTATTCTGGCCCCGCAACCCCCAAGTGGGGGGTCAGACCAGACGGAGCCCCAAGATGCCATCCACCGACCCCAAAGCCCGCGCCGATGACCTGATTGGATGGTTGCTGGACCGGGGGCTGGAAGGGGCCGAACAGTCGGAAATACTCGAAGGCTATTGCCTGCGGCTTGTGGATGCGGGCGTTCCCCTTATGCGGTTTCACGCCGCCCAGAGCGCCTATCACCCCATTTATGGCGGCACCGGCTTCAACTGGTACCGGGACGAAGGGGGCAGCGTCGAGAATTACGAGCACCGCGAGGAATTGCCCGATCAGTGGGTTTCAAGCCCACTCTACGCGATGCTGCAGAGCGGGGCGAAGGAGCTGCGTGAAAGGTTGAAAGATCAAAACGAACCCAGCCGATTTCCGTTTCTGAACGAGTTGCATCAGAAAGGCGCCACCGATTACTTTGCATCCGGTCTGGTTCTGCAGAAGGTCGAGCCCGAAAACCGGATTGCCCTGGACCAGATGCCCGAGGGCGTTCTGATGTCCTGGACGACGGACCATGCCGAGGGGTTCGAGGAAATTCACCTGGATCTGATCCGATATGCCCTGCCGCATCTGGGGCTGGCCTTAAAATCGGCCTCGAACCGAAAAATGGCGCAGGATCTGCTGCGCGTCTATTTGGGGGGGGATGCGGGTCGGCGCGTGTTGTCGGGGGAAATCCGGCGCGGATCGTTGCAGCAGATCGACGCCGTGATCTGGAATTTCGACCTCGAGGGCTTTACTGGCCTAGCCGAACGCCTTCCCGGCTCGGACATCATCGCCATGCTGAACGACTATCTGGCCGTGGCGGTCGAGGTCGTTCAGGGCTGTGGCGGCAATATCCTTAAATTCATGGGCGACGGTCTGATGGCCATGTTCGACGTGGGCGAGATTGACGAGGACGCCCGCGCCGCGCTGGCCGCTGTGACTGTTCTGCAAGAGCGCATTGCGGTGCTCAACGCGGAACGGGCTGCTGCCGGCTTACCGATCGCCAATTTCACCCTTGCCCTGCATTCGGGCGAAATCCTGTATGGCAATATTGGCGCTGAAAGCCGGCTGGATTTCACCGTGATCGGACCAGCAGTGAACCAGGCTGCGCGCATCGCAGGCATGCACCGGTCGCTAGACCGGCGTATCTTGATCTCGGATGACGTTGCCCGCGCCGCTCAGCCCTGCGAACAGGAACTGATCTCGGTCGGGCGCTACATGCTGCGCGGCGTTCCCGAGCCCAAAGAGCTGTTCACGATCTACGCGCCGACGGCTTAGAAATCGATCTCGACCCCCGGCAAATTCAGTTCGCGCATCATGTCGCGCAGCTCCTGCCGGGCGGCGATATTCGAGATGTTGAGCTGTTTCACCCCGACATCCTTGAGGTCCAGCAGAGTCAGCCCGCGCGGGAACAGTTCGCGAAAGATCACACGCTCGGAAAAGCCCGAGGCAACGCGGAAGCCAATCCGTTTCGACAGCATCTCGATGGCGCGCTGCATCTTTTCCTTGTTGACCATGCGCTGGGTGCCCACGCGGTTGCGCACCACGACCCAGTCTATGGGCTTCAGCCCAGCCTGCGCCCGAAGTTGCCGGGCGTTCCACACCATCTCGGAATAGACCGAGGGGCCGAGGATCTTTTCGCCCTTCGAATCGATCCGCGCCAGAAGGTCGAAATCAATGAAACTGTCGTTCAGCGGCGTGATCAGCGTGTCGGCCAGCGAATGGGCCACCTGGCTAAGCCTTGTGTGTGACCCGGGGCAGTCGATCAGGATAAAATCGCTGTCGCTTTCCAGCTCGGCCACGGCGGCGGACAGGCGGTGGTCATAGATATTCTCGCCGGGTTTGAGCTTGCTTGCGTCGATCTCGGGCAGGTCGTGGTGGCGCGGGCTGGGCAGGTCCAGATGCTCGTTGGCCATAAAATTGCGCCGGTTCTCGAAATACCGGCCCAGGCTGCGCTGCCGCAGATCCAGATCCAGCGTGCTGACCTTGTGTCCCAGCCGCGCCAGCGCGGTGGCAACATGCATGGAGACGGTCGATTTGCCTGCGCCGCCCTTTTCGTTCCCCACCACGATGATATGTGCCATGCCAGTGTTCCCCGGTTCCGTCGTGTTTGACTACACGTTGTTTGCAGCCACTATATGTTGTGTGTGCGCCAAAGGAAAGCGGTCGAATCGGCTTCCTGCGTCAAGATCAGGCACTGTCATTTGGGGGCGGACGCCTTGGACCACCGAAGACGACCCGACCACCCGCGCGTCAGAGAAAGGGACGGCCGATGATCCTGCACTGCGTTTTCTTCACCTTTCGCACCGACACGTCGCAGCAGGCGCGGCGGGATGTGGTGCAAGGGCTCTCGGATTTGTGCGCCGAGTTGGCCGGCGCGATTGGGTTCGACTATGGCCCCAACCGCGATTTCGAGGGCAAGTCGCAGGCCTGGCGCGACGGCTTCGTGATCCGGTTTGCCGATGCCGAGGC
The DNA here is from genome assembly GCF_059612945.1 of Ruegeria sp. BHSC276. Taxonomy (NCBI): domain Bacteria; kingdom Pseudomonadati; phylum Pseudomonadota; class Alphaproteobacteria; order Rhodobacterales; family Roseobacteraceae; genus Ruegeria; species Ruegeria sp. BHSC276. Next base: position 55,212 of record NZ_JBXWRP010000010.1, read on the forward strand.
GCTGCGTGTCTATGCAGAACATCCGGTGCATCGGCAATTGGGCGGCCAACTGTGTGCATTGTGCGAGAATGGAGCCGAGGGGATCATCGTGTTCGACCTGGACGTGCCCGACAATTGAGCCACACAAACAAAAAAGGCCGTCCCGACGGGACGGCCTTGAAACGCGATAGCGTGGGATCAGAAGCCCAGACCTTCGTATTTCTTCTTGAATTTCGACACACGGCCGCCCGCGTCCATCAAGCGCGACGAACCGCCGGTCCAAGCCGGGTGCGAGGACGGGTCGATTTCCAGGGCCAGCTGGTCGCCCTCGGCGCCCCAGGTGGATTTCATCTGAACCACGGTGCCGTCGGTCATCTTGACGTCGATGATGTGGTAATCGGGGTGGATGTCTTTTTTCATGGGTCCGCTCCTTACGCTTCGGCCTCGGCGTCAGCCTTGGGCTTGTAGTTGGTGACCTCTGCGATCCGGGCCGATTTGCCGCGGCGCGAGCGCAGGTAGTACAGTTTGGCGCGACGGACGCGGCCGCGGCGGACAACGGTGATGCTGTCGATGTTGGTCGAATACAGCGGGAACACGCGTTCCACGCCTTCGCCGAACGAAATCTTGCGGACGGTGAACGAACCGGCAATGCCATTGCCGTTCTTGCGCGCGATGCAGACGCCTTCGTAGTTTTGCACGCGGGTGCGCGAGCCTTCGGTCACCTTGTAGCCGACACGGATGGTGTCACCGGCTTTGAAATCGGGGATCTCTTTCCCCAGGGCGGCAATCTGTTCCGCCTCAAGCTGTGCGATCAGGTCCATCGCAGGTACTCCTATCTGCTCGTGGTTGGTCCACGAAGTTGGCACGGCCCGAGAGCTCTTGGTCTTCCCCGGGTCCCGCTTGCGCAGCCCGCCAGAGATCAGGTCGACTGTTCCTTTCGTGCGGTTTCGTGTGCAGCTTCCCCGATCCGAAGAAAGCCGGGTGCGATCCTGCGACACAAACCAAAACACCGGAGTCGCCGCAGGGCGCCACCGGATTGCGCCCGTTTAGGCAATTCGCGGAGGTAGATCAAGCCCGATTCACCGGGTTTAACTGGCGCAGCGGTGAAAATCCGCCGCCGTGGAACGCAAATGTTGCGATATTCGGGCACTCAGGCATGCTGGTGATAATCGGGCAACGTTATCTGAGGCAGGACGATAGGATGCGCAAAGTCATACTCGGTGTGGCCATCGGCCTGTTGCTGCTGTCTTGCGGACGCCGCACGCCCGCGCCGCAGGTGACCGACCTGCCGGCCGGGTACGACCGCTCGGCGCCGCAGGCCCTGTATCCAGCCTTTGCCGATGCCGATCCGCATGACTGGGACCGCCGCCGACCAGAGCATTATCCCGTTCACGGGCTGGACGTGTCGCGCTGGCAGGGCCAGATCGACTGGCGCCAAGCCAAGGCCGCGGGCATCAGCTTTGTCTTCATCAAGGCGACCGAGGGCGGCGACGTGGCCGACCCGATGTTCGAAAACCACAGCAGCGGCGCGGCGGCGGCGGGTGTGCCCTGGGGCGCCTATCACTACTACTATTTCTGTCGTCCGGCGGCCGAGCAGGCCCGATGGTTCATCCGCAACGTGCCGCGTGGGGCCGACCTGCCGCATGTGCTCGACATGGAGTGGACGCCGCATTCGAAAACCTGCACCTTGCGCCCCGACGGCAAAACCGTCCGGGCCGAGGCGCAGCGGTTCCTTGATATCCTCGAACGTCACTACGGCCGCCGGCCGATCGTCTACACCACGGTCGATTTCTACGCGGACACTAGCATTGGCCGACTGCCCAAGACCGAGTTCTGGCTGCGCTCGGTCGCGGGGCATCCGCGCAATGTCTATCCCCGGGCGGTCTGGCGGTTCTGGCAGTACACGGGCACCGGGCTTGTACCGGGCGTGCAGGGGCGGGTGGACATCAACGCCTTCAACGGCTCGCCCGATCTGTGGGCGCGGTGGAAGGCCGGCAGGCCCTAGTCCTCGCCCTGTTTTTTGCGATAGGAGGCCCAAAGATCGGGGCGGCGTTCGCGGGTGATCTTTTCCGACATCTGCTGCCGCCATTCGGCGATGCGGCCGTGATGGCCCGACATCAGGACCTCGGGGATCGGGCGGCCTTTCCATTCGGCCGGGCGGGTATATTGCGGGTGTTCCAGCAGCCCCGAGGCAAAGCTCTCCTCCTCGGCCGAGGCCTGGTTGCCCAGAACGCCGGGAAGCAGCCGGACGGTAGCGTCGATCAGCGCCTGCGCGGCGATCTCGCCGCCGGTCATCACGAAATCGCCCAGCGAGACCTCTTGGATGCCGTAGTGCTCCAGCACCCGTTCATCCACGCCTTCGAACCGGCCGCACAGCAGGGTCAGGCCGTCGCAGCGGGCGAAATTCTGCATCATGCGCTGGTCCATCCGGCGGCCGCGCGGGCTGAGATAGACCAACGGCCAGTTGCCCTGCACGCCGTCCATCGTGTGTTCGATCGCCGCGCCCAGCACGTCGGCGCGCAGCACCATGCCGGCGCCGCCGCCTGCGGGCGTGTCGTCGACATTGCGATGCTTGCCGATGCCGAACTGTCGCAAATCGACGGTTTCCAGCTGCCAAAGCCCGTCTTGCAGGGCCTTGCCGGTCAGGCTTTCGCCCAGAACACCGGGAAAGGCCGAGGGGAACAGCGTGATCACCTTGGCCTTCCACACGCCGTACAGGTCCGGCGTCGGCGTCAACAGCTCGCGCGGCTTCAGGGTGGGGCGGATGGCCTTGCGGCCGTGGGATTTGGCGGGTTTGTCCGTCATGGCTGAGGGGTCAGGCTGTTCCGGGCGTCTTCGACGATGCGGGCCTTCTGCCGGACCAGCGCCGCCTCGTCCAGCCCCGATCGGTTCAGATCCAGCATCGCCTTCAACGTGGCCTCGGGCAGGGCGGGGTTGGACCGGGTCGGCGTGATCAGCTGCGCGGCCTTTTCGCGCGGCAGGTTCAGGAATTCGGCGAAGGGCGTGCCGGGGCCAAACGGGCGTTCGCGCAGTTCTTCCAGCCATTCCGTCTGCACCCGGACCGAAGGCAGCCGGTCACGGATCGCCTCGGCGGTTTGCTGGGGCGAGGGCAGGTCGGCCAGCTTGTCGCGGAAGGCGTCGAAATCCAGAACCAGCCGGGTGCGCTGCAGGTCGTGTGCCCACAGGCTGCGCAGCCAGCTGCCGCGCTGGCGCAGCGACAGATAGACGGTGATGTCCAGCGGATCCCCCGCCAGCCGGTTGCGCACCATGTCCACGATGCAGGCCGCCAGTTCGGGCGCCGCGTCATAGCCCACCGCCGGATTGCGACTAGGCCGAAGCCCGGCGAAATTCTCCTCGCTCAGCACCAGCCCGCGCTTTTCGCCGAAATCCAGCGAGTCGAGAAGGGCATGAAACTGCGAACCGAACTCGGCCAGCGTGCCCACCGTGCCATAGAGCGAATGGCGGGTGGCCGCCTCGGACAACCCGCGCTTGCGGGTGACATAGGGCAGCACCAACGCGTGGTGCGGCCAGATGAGTTCGCGGTTTTCGAACAGAAACGACTGGGCCGCCGTGGTGCCCGTCTTGTGCAGGCCCAGATGCAGCAGGATGCGCCGCATCACAGCAGCCCCTCGGGCGGGTCGGCGACGATGCGGCCGGCCTCAAGGTCAACCGTGGGTACTGCCGCCTTTGTGAAGGGCAGCAGAACGGTGGTTTTCAGCCCCGGCCCGTGCAGTTCCAGCAGGTCGTCGGCGCCGTGGTTCTGCACTGACTTGACCTTGCCCAGCAGGGTGCCGCCGGTGTCATAGACCTCAAGCCCGATCAGGTCGGCGTGATAGAATTCGTCATCCGGCAGCGACGGCAACTGATCGCGCCGGGCAAAAAGGCGCAGCCCCTTCAGGGCGTCAGCCTGCTCCTTGGTCTCGACCCCGCCCAAGCGCGCGGCAAACCCGTTCTTGATTGCGCGCGTGATGATCAGCGGATAGCGCTCGGTGCCGGTCTCGTCGGTCAGGGGGGAGTAGTTCTCAATATCCTCGGGAACCGCGCAATAGCTTTTCAGGCGGACCTCGCCGCGTACGCCGAAGGACCCGGCGATGCTGCCGACACAGATCAGATCAGTCATTGGGCATTTCCGTCGTCACACAAGTTCCGTTCATCCACCGGCCGATTTCGGCGCAGACTTCGCGTTGATTGCTGCGTTCAAAGAACACGCCCACAATAAAGGCGATCAGCAACAGGATGGGAAGGCGTATCAATCCGAACATGGCATCCTAACGCGTTTCCACCGGCAGGCTGCCGCGGCGGGACTCCCAGCCCAGAGTTTCCAGCTCGGGCGTGTCCGAGCTTTCCTCGGGCCAGCCCACGCAGAAATAGCCGATCAGCCGCCAGTCGTCGGGCACCGACAGGTCGCGGGCCAGCCGGTCGGGATCGAGGATCGAAACCCAGCCCAACCCCATCCCATGCGCGCGCAGCGCCAGCCAAAACAAAGTGACGGCCGAGACCACCGAATAGCGGCGCATTTCGGGCATGGTGCCCGCGCCCAGCCCCTGGCCCTTGTCGGTGGCGTCATCGCAGAACACCGCCAGCTGCACCGGAGCCTCTTGCATACCCGATAGCTTCAACTGGCTGTACAGATGCGCCCGGTCGCCGAAATAGCCCGCAAGCGCGGCGTCATTGGCGGCCTTGAAATTCTCCAGCGCCGCGGTACGGGCCGCGTCGCTTTCGACGCGGATCACGCGCCAGGGTTCGCTCAGACCCACCGAAGGGGCCAGCTGAAACGCGTCGAGGCAGCGCGTCAGCACTGCCTCGTCCACCGCGTCGGTGCGGAACCGGCGCACGTCGCGCCGGAGCCGCATCAACAGATCGAACTGCGTGCGGAACTCGTCGGTAAAAGCCTGATCCTGCACGCGCCCGCCTGTTTATTCTTCTGCAGCGGCTTCTTCTGCCGGAGCAGCGGCTTCGGCTGCCTTTGCGGCCTTCTCTTCGGCGCGCTCCTGGGCTTTCTTGCCAGGGGTGCCCTTCTTGGGGTTGTTGCGCTCGGTCTTCTCCTTGGCGCCGGCGGCTTCCAGCATGCGGGCGATCCGGTCGGTCGGCTGCGCGCCCTGGTCCAGCCAGTACTGGATGCGCTCGATGTTCATCTTCACGCGCTCTTCGCTGTCTTTCGGCAGCAGCGGGTTGTAGGTGCCCAGCTTCTCGATGAAGCGGCCGTCACGCGGCATGCGGCTGTCCGCTGCAACGATGCGGTAGAAGGGGCGCTTTTTCGAGCCGCCACGGGCCAGACGAATTTTCATTGCCATTGTGGTATCTCCTTTGGATGGCGTTGGCCGGATTGCTCCGGCTATTTCTGGTGTTTGCTGAACCTCGGGTTCACTTCTGGTGTTTCTTGTGGTGTCGAATGACTTCCTGAATGATGAAATTCAGGAAAGCCTTGGCAAAATCGGGGTCCAGATCCGCCTCTTTCGCCAGGTCTTCAAGCCGTGCGATCTGCGCGGCCTCGCGCGAGGGATCGGACGGGGGAAGGTCGTGTTCGGCCTTGAGCTTGCCAACGGCCTGGGTGTGCTTGAACCGCTCGGCCAGCGTATAGACCAGGATCGCGTCCAGCCGGTCGATGCTTTCGCGGTGGTCTTTCAGCAAGGCCGCGGCCCGCGTCACGGGATTGTTCATTGGCCGGTCCTTTCGGTGGTCAGATCGGTCGTTGACGTGTCGAGTTTCGGGTGCCGCCAGATCTGTGCGGACTTGCCCAGCACTTCGCCCTCGCGCTCGTAGGTCGCGCCGAGGCGCTGTGCCAGAGCGCGCGAACGGTCATTGGCGTGGGCGATATAGCTGATGACGCCGTTCAGTCCCTGATGGCGCGCCGCGTGGTCGCGGGCGGCCTGCGCGGCCTCGAAGCCCAGCCCCTTGCCCTCGGCCTGTTCCATGAGGGTCCATCCTAGCTCGGGTTCGTCCCAGCCCGGTACATCGATCATGCCGGTCCAGCCCACGAAAGCGCCGCTGGCCTTTTCGGTCAGGTGCCACAGGCCATAGCCACGAAGTGCCCAGTGGCCCAGACGGTTCGCCAGCACGCTCCAGCAGTCTGCCGCATCCCTTGGCCCGCCCACCATGTGGCTGCGCTCGGTCGCGTAGAAGGCGGTCATGGCCGGCAGGTCGTCCAGATGCGGCGCCCGCAGGATGAGGCGCTTGGTCTCAAGGGTTGGGATGGCGAAGGTCGTCATGCGTAGGCCTCCATCCCGCCATCGCCGTCGCCGGGCAGGTGGCGATAGACCAGAACCGGCTCGCCGAACCCGGCCTCGGCCTGCAGGTCGCGCTGGGCGCCCAGACGCTCGGCCACGCGGGCCGAGGCCGCGTTGTCGTGGTCTACATAGCTGACCAGTGACGGCAGGGCCTGCGGACCCAGTGCAAAGTCGCGGGCGGCTTCGGCCGCTTCGGTTGCGATGCCACGCCCTTCGGCGGCTTCGGTCAGCAAATAGCCCAACTCGTGCTCGCGGTCGCCGAATTCCATGCCGATTGACACGAAGCCCAGAACCTGACCGCCCGCGCGGTCCTCGATGGCCCACATTCCCGCGCCACGCAGCAGCCATCCAGCAACGTATTGCGTGAAATCCAGCCAGGCCGCTTGCCGGTCAAACGGGCCGTCCATGTGTTCGGCGCGGTTCGACGTCAGGATGTCGGCATAAGTGTCGAAATCCCCGATCCGCGGCGCGCGCAGCACAAGCCGCGCGGTCTCCAGCTGCGGCAAGTCCGCCGCCAGCCGCGCCGACAGGGCGGCAGCGGGGCCGGAGGCCGGAGCCTCCCAGGGATATGCGACGGGCGCGGTCACTTACTTCTTCTTTCCGAATCCGCTCAGGCCGGGGGGCAGGGCCATGCCGCCGCCCATGCCGGGCATGCCGCCGGGCACCTTGCCGCCCATCGCCTTGGCCGCGGCTTCCAGCGCCTTGGGGTCCATGCCGGCGGCCATTTCCTCGGGGCTGGGCCCGCCTTTGCCGAACATGCCCTTCATGGCCTGTTTCAGCATCTTGCCTTTGCCCATCTTGCCCATCTTCTTCATCATGTCCGACATCTGCCGGTGCATCTTGAGCAGCTTGTTGACGTCGCTGACCTCCATGCCCGAACCGGCCGCGATGCGTTTCTTGCGGCTGGCCTGCAGCAGCGCGGGGTTGGCGCGTTCCTTCTTGGTCATCGACTGGATCATGGCGATCTGCTGGCGCAGGATCCGGTCGTCCAACCCGGCCTGATCCATCTGCTTGGCCATCTTGCCCATGCCCGGCATCATGCCCATCAGGCCTTGCATGCCGCCCATCTGGATCATCTGTTCCAGCTGCATCTTCAGGTCGTTCATGTTGAACTGACCCTTCATCATGCGCTTCATCATGCGCTCGGTCTGCTCGAGCTCCATGGTCTCCTGGGCTTTTTCGACCAGGGCCACGATGTCGCCCATGCCCAGAATACGGCCCGCGATGCGGTCGGGCTCGAAGGTTTCCAGCGCATCCATCTTCTCGCCCAGACCGACGAAGCGGATGGGCTTGCCGGTCACTGCGCGCATCGACAGCGCCGCGCCGCCGCGGCCGTCACCGTCCATCCGGGTCAGGACCACGCCCGTGATGCCGACCTTGGCGTCGAACTCCTCGGCGACCTCTACGGCGACCTGACCGGTCAGGCCGTCAACCACCAGCAGGGTCTCGCGCGGGTCGACCACGTTGCGGACCTGCTCGACCTCGTCCATCAGGACTTCGTCGATATGCAGACGGCCCGCGGTATCCAGCATGTAGACGTCATAGCCGCCCAGCGTGGCCTGCTGTTTGGCGCGCTTGGCGATATCCACCGGTTTCTGCCCCGGCACGATCGGCAGGGTGTCCACCCCGATCTGAGTGCCCAGAACCGCCAGCTGGTCCATCGCCGCCGGGCGGTAGACGTCCAGCGAGGCCATCAGGACCTTCTTGCCCTCTTTTTCTTTCAGGCGTTTCGCCAGCTTGCCGGTGGTGGTGGTTTTACCCGAGCCCTGCAGGCCGACCATCAGGATCGGCGCGGGCGGGTTGTCGATTTTCAGCTTGCCGGGGTCTTCCTCGCCGCGCAGGGTATCGACCAGCGCATCATGCACGATCTTGACGACCTGCTGGCCCGGCGTAATCGACTTGGTCACCGCCTGGCCGGTCGCCTGTTCCTGCACCCTCTTGACGAACGCACGCGCCACCGGCAGCGAAACGTCAGCCTCAAGCAGCGCCACGCGAACCTCGCGCAGGGCGGTCTTGACGTCTTCCTCGGACAGGGCGCCCTGTTTGGTCAGCCGGTCAAAGACGCCAGAGAGGCGTTCGGATAGATTTTCAAACATGCCTTCGGCCTCCTTCGCCGGTTGTCGGTTGGCGCCCCATAGATAGGGGCGGACGAGTCAATGCACAAACGCCCCCACGGGCGAAACTCGCTGGTGGGGGGCGATCCCTGAACGACTCAAGGGACCGGAAGAACAGACGCTTCCGGATTTTGCGTTGGCGTTTAGGCCCATTGGCTGCCTGTGTCAACCATCCGCGCTTGCCGGGTTGCATCGTCTTGCCCCGTCGGCCATGACTGGCGCGATATTCGGGAGAAGACCATGGACGCCTCATCCGCCTTTCAGGACACATTGCCACTCAGTTCCGATGCACTGCTGGCGCAGCTGGACGATTGGGGGCTGCCCTATCGCCTGCACAGCCACGTCCCGCTACGGACGGTCGAAGAGTCGAAGGCGGTCGAGGATCAGTTCATGGTTCCGGGCGAAAACGCATTGCGACTCAAAAACCTGTATCTGCGCGACAAGAAAAAGCGGAACTACCTGGTGACGCTGGAACAAAGCTGCGAGATCGACCTCAAGGCGCTGGGCTCCGAACTGGGGGTGGGCAACCTGACCTTCGGGTCGGCGGATCGGCTGATGCAGAACCTTGGCATTCGTCCTGGCGCGGTCAGCCCGCTGGCGATGATCAACGGTGTCGGCAACGGTGTACGGTTCTTCATGGACGACGCGGCGCAGCGCGTGGACGTGATCTATATGCATCCGCTGGTCAACGACCGGACGGTGGCCATGGCGCGCGACGACTTGATGGCCTTCTTCGACCGGATCGGGTGCGAGGTCACCTGGCTGCCCTGAAAGGCGCGCCCGTCCGAGCGCGCCTGACGGAGAGTGGAATACCGGGCGCCACCGGCGGCGCCCGGTTGCATCATGCGGCCAGTTCGGCGACGGCTTTCTGCGCGTTGCTCAGCGTGGCTTCCGGGTCCAGGGCCATGCGGTCGGCGGCCACCACATCCACGTCGTGGATGCCGATGAAGCCCAGAACATGGCGGGCGTATCCGGTTGCAAAGTCGATCTCGGACCCCACGGCGGTTCCGCCCGAAGCGATGGCGAGGATGGCGCGCTTGCCCTCCAGCAGGCCCTTGGGGCCATTCTCGGTATACGAGAACGTCAGCCCCGCGCGGGCGACCAGGTCGATCCAGGCCTTGAAGGCGGCGGGGACTGAGAAATTGTAGATCGGCAGCCCGATCACCACCGTGTCGGCCTGCTGCAGTTCCTTGACCAACTCGTCCGACAGGGCCAGCAGGTCGCGCTGGGTGGCGTCGCGTTGATCGGCGGGGGTGAAGTTTGCGGTGATCCAGTCCTCGGTCAGCAAGGGCAGGGGCGTGGCCAGGTCGCGTCGGATGATGCGGTTGGCGCCCAGGTGCTGGACGATGCGGGCCGACAGGTCGCGGGTGGCCGAGCCGGTGCGGCGGGCCGAGGCGTCGATGTGCAGGATGGTCTTTGTCATGGTGTGTGTCCTTCTCAGGCTTCGGATTTTGCGTCTGAACCCAATATGAGTATTGCGTGAGCGAACGAAACTGGGATAATTCAACAGGCATTGTTGGAAATTGCACAGAATTGGTTTTGTCATGGACAATTGGGACGAGGTCCGCACCGCCTATCAGGTTGCGCGTATGGGCACGGTCAGCGGCGCGGCCGAGGTTCTGGGGGTGCACCACGCCACGGTGATCCGCCATATCGACGCGATCGAGGCCCGGCTGAAGGTCAAGCTGTTCCAGCGCCACGCGCGCGGCTACACCCCGACCGAGGCGGGCGAGGATCTGCTGCGTGTGGCCCAGGCCACCGAGGATCAGTTCAACCAGCTGGTCGGGCGGCTGAAGGGGCGCGGAGACGATGTCTCGGGCGAGCTGGTGGTGACTTCGCTCGCCTCGCTGGCGCCGCTGGTGGTGCCCACGCTGACCGCGTTCCAGCAGGACCATCCCGACCTGATCGTGCGCTATCTGACCGGCGACCGCCTGTTCCGCCTGGAATATGGCGAGGCGCATGTGGCCATCCGCGCCGGTGCGGCCCCCGACCAGCCGGACAATGTTGTGCAGCCCTTCATGACGCAAGAGGTGGGGCTGTATGCCAGTCAGGACTACATCGCGCGGCGCGGCCTGCCTGCGGGCGTCGAGGATTTCCCCAACCACGCCTTCGTCGGGGCGGATGACGAGAACAGCCGCGCACCCTTTTCGCGCTGGCTGCGCGCCAATGTCCCGGCCGAGGCGATCACCTTCCGCTGCTCCAACAACTTCACCGTGGCCGAGGCGGTACTGGCCGGGGCGGGGATCGGCTTCATGGCCCGCTGGGAGGCCGCCCGCCATCCGCAGTTGCAGGAGGTGATGGAGCCGCTGCCGGAATGGGCCGGAAATCTGTGGCTGGTGACCCATGTGGATCTGCACCGCACCAACAAGGTGCAGACCTTCCTGAAATTCCTCAAGGAGCAGGCTAAGGACTGGCTGCCATGAGCCCGCAGGCGCGTGGCCATCTGGCCATGCTGGTGTTCTCGGCGCTGGTGGCGGGCAGTTTCTCGCTAGGCTCGATGATTGCCAACGAGATCGCGCCGGCGGCGCTGAACGCCGCGCGGTTCGCGGTTGCCGGCGTGGTGATCGGCATCGCGGCGCTGATGACGACCGGCCTGCCGCGCAGCGCGGCGCGCGCGCCTTGGCGGTATCTGGTGCTGGGCGGGCTGTTCTCGGCCTATTTCGTGCTGATGTTCTACGGGCTGAAAACCGCGCCGCCGGTCAGCGCGGCGGCGGTGTTCACCCTGACGCCGATCCTGTCGGCGGTGGCGGGTTGGGTGTTGCTGCGTCAGATCACCACCCCGCACATGGCCCTGGCGTTGAGCGTGGGCGCGGTTGGCGCGCTGTGGGTGGTGTTCCGCGCCGATTGGCTGGCCTTTCGCGCCTTCGAGATCGGGCAGGGCGAGATCATCTATTTCTGGGGCTGCGTGGCCCATGCGATCTATACGCCCATGGTGCGCAAGCTGAACCGGGGCGAGCCGCCGGTCGTGTTCACTTTCGGCACGTTGTTGGCCGGGTGCGCGGTGCTGACGGTGTTCGGCTGGTCCGACATCCGCGCGACCGACTGGGCCAACCTGCCGGCGATCGTCTGGATCGGCCTGCTCTATGTCGCCATCTGCGCCAGCGCGGCCACCTTCGTTCTGTTGCAATATGCAACGCTGCTGCTGCCATCGGCCAAGGTCATGGCCTATACCTACCTGACGCCAAGCTGGGTGATCATCTGGCAGATCGCACTGGGCCAGCCGGCGCCGGACCTTTTGGTGCTGGTGGGAATCGGGCTGACGATCCTGGCCCTTGTGCTGCTGCTGAAGGGCGACGATCTGCGACGCGCCGACCGGCAGCCCGTGGCGCGCTGACGCCTACCTGTTGAGGCAGATCAAGGGGCAGACCGCGCGGCTCGGCTAGGCTGATACAAGGTCAAGGAGGTGTCCCATGTTCAAGCACATCATGTTTCCCGTCGATCTGCACTTGCCGCCCGAAGTGCGCAAAGCCGCCGAGGTTGCGGCCCAAGTCGCCCGATGGCAGGGGGCCCGGATCACCATCGTCAGTGTCACCAGCAACCAGCCCGGTGACCCGACCCAGACCGAAAGCGCGATCCACGATCATCTGTCCGATCTGGCGGACGAGCTGTCCCAAGCCAGCGGCGGCGGGGTCGATTTCCGCAATATCCATTCGGTGGACGTGGCGGCCGAGGTCGATGGCGATCTGGCCCGCACCGCCGAAGAGATCGGCGCCGACCTGATCGTAATCGGCACCCATGCGCCGCGGATCACCGATTTCATCCTGTCCAGCCATGCCGGATACCTGGCCAAACATGCCAGCATGTCGGTCTTCGTGGTGCGCTAGGCCTCGTCACCCGCGGACAACTGGTTTTCCAGGAACCGCTCGAACGCGTCCAGATTGACCGGTTCGAACTGCCCGAACCCTTGCATCCAGACCGAGGCCGCGCGCAGGGAGTCGGGTTCCAGCTTGCACCATTTCACCCGGCCGCGCTTCTCCTGGCTGATCAGCCCGGCCCGGGTCAGAATCGTCAGGTGTTTCGAGATCGCCGCCAGCGACATCTCGAACGGCTCGGCCACGTCGGTGACGGCCATGTCATCCTCGAGCAGCATCGCCAGAATTGCGCGCCGCGTGGGGTCGGCCAGGGCCGCAAAGACGGTATCGAGGTCATCGGACATGACCCCGCTGAACCACAGCGGGAAAGTTTGGTCAACCATTTGGTTGAATATGCGGATTCAGGGCTTTTGGGGCTGACGCGGACCCGATGCTCAGACGGTGAGACTGGCAGATACGAGAAAAGTGATGAAAAAACAAAGTCTTGAGCTGCGGCAATTGGGTCCGTCAAGGCCGTTGACTCTGCGCCGCGTGCCGCTTAGCAACTGCGCCAAGACTGTGCGAGGAAACCGCCCGTGACCGATGACGACCCAAAGCAGCGCCTGACGCAGCTTGAGGCGCGGATCGAAGCGGCGAAAAAGGCCAAGCAACCGCAGGCCCGCGCAGACGCCGACATATCCGGGGGCGAACTGGCCTGGCGGATGGTCATCGAGATGGTATCCGGTCTGGGGATCGGATTTGGCATCGGGTACGGGCTGGACAGCCTGTTCGGGACGATCCCGATCTTCCTGGTGCTGTTTACATTGCTGGGTCTCGTCGCCGGGGTGAAGGTCATGCTCCGCAGCGCACAGGAGGCCCAAGAGAAACAAGCGGCCGCGACAAGGGCCGAGAAGGACGAGAGGGACTGAACGTGGCAAGCGAGACCACCGCAGCACACGGCGCCGCAGGCGCAGAACACGCAGCAGAAGGCAGCAGCCTGGTGTTCCATCCCATGGACCAGTTCATCGTCAAGCCGCTGTTCGGCGGCGAAACGGTCGCCTGGTACACGCCCACCAACGTGACCCTGTGGCTGTTCTTCGCGGTTCTGGCCATCATCGGTCTGCTGGTGCTGAGCACTTCGAAGCGCGCCATCGTCCCGACCCGCATGCAGTCGATCGCCGAACTGGCCTATGGCTTCATCTACAAGATGCTGGAAGACATCTGCGGTAAGGAAGGCGTCAAGTACTTCCCCTATGTCATGACGCTGTTCATGTTCATCGTCACCGCGAACTTCCTGGGCCTGCTGCCCATGTCGTTCACCACCACCTCGCATTTCGCCGTGACCGTGGTGCTTGCCTTGGCGGTGTTCCTGACCGTGACCGTGCTGGGCTTTGTCAAGAACGGCGCCGGGTTCCTCAGCCTGTTCTGGGTGTCGAGCGCACCGCTGGCCCTCCGCCCAATCCTGGCGATCATCGAACTGATCTCGTATTTCGTGCGTCCGGTCAGCCACTCCATTCGTCTTGCCGGCAACGTCATGGCAGGCCACGCGGTGATCAAGGTGTTCGCAGGCTTCGCAGCCGTCGCCGCGATCTCGCCCGTGTCGGTCCTGGCGATCACCGCAATGTATGGCCTCGAGGTCCTGGTGGCCTTCATCCAGGCCTACGTATTCACCATTCTGACCTGTGTTTACCTCAAGGACGCTCTGCATCCGCATCACTGATCGGGGCGTGACCCCGGCACAGGAACGATAACCCAAAATCGAAACTTCCAATTCGTAAGGAGATACATCATGGAAGGCGATCTCGCACACATCGGCGCAGGCCTGGCAGCAATCGGTTCCGGCGCGGCCGCAATCGGGGTGGGCAACGTGGCTGGCAACTTCCTGGCCGGCGCTCTGCGCAACCCCTCGGCGGCTGCTTCGCAGACCGCAACCCTGTTCATCGGTATCGCATTCGCAGAAGCCCTGGGGATCTTCGCATTCCTGGTCTCGCTGCTGCTGATGTTCGCCGTATAATCTGCGGAACCTGATCCTTACGCGCAGGTGGGCCCAAGCCATAGCGGCCCACCTGTTGTAAAGACAACGTTCCGACGGAGGACATCATGGCGACTGAAACAACCGGAGCAGTAGGAACCTGCGTCGACTCTCATGGCTCTGCCATCGGGATGCCGCAGCTTTGCTTCGACTGGTTCCCGAACCAGATCTTCTGGCTCGTCGTTACGCTGGTCGTCATCTTTCTGGTTCTGTCCCGCGTGGCCCTGCCGCGCATCGCGGCGATCCTGGCCGAGCGTCAGGGGACCATTACCAACGACCTGGCCGCGGCCGAAGACCTGAAGGCCAAAGCGGTCGAGGCCGAAGAAGCCTACAACAAGGCGCTGGCCGATGCCCGTGCCGAGGCGCAGCGGATTGCGGCCGAAGCCCGCGCCGAAATCCAGGCGGATCTGGATGACGCGATCGCCAAGGCTGACGCGGAAATCGCGGCCAAGGCGGCCGAGTCCGAAAAGGCGATTGCCGAGATCCAGGCCGGAGCGCTGGAAAGCATTCAAGTGGTTTCCAAGGACGTGGCGGCCGAGCTGGTCACCGCACTGGGCGGCAAGGCGGATGCCGACGCCATCGCAGGTGCCGTCGAAGCACAGCTGAAAGGATAAGTGACATGCGGAACATCCTTGCCCTTGTCCTGACTGCGGGCGCCGCCAGCCCGGCCTTTGCCGCAAGCGGCCCGTTCTTCTCGCTGGGCAACACCGACTTCGTGGTGTTGCTGGGCTTCATCGTCTTCATCGCGGTGCTGTTCTATTTCAAGGTGCCCGGCATGATCGGCGGGGCGCTGGACAATCGCGCCCAGGGCATCCAGGCCGAACTGGACGAAGCCCGCGCCTTGCACGAAGAAGCGCGCGGCCTGCTGGCCTCGTATGAGCGCAAGCAGCGCGAGGTGCAGGCCCAGGCTGATGCCATCGTGGCTGCTGCCAAGGAAGACGCCGTTCTGGCGGCCGAGCAGGCCAAGGCCGACCTCGAGAAGTCGATTGCCCGTCGCCTTGCGGCTGCTCAGGATCAGATCGCCTCGGCTGAGGCCGCAGCGGTCAAAGAGGTTCGCGATCAGGCCGTCGCAGCGGCTGTCGTCGCCGCGCAGTCGGTACTGGCCAAGCAGATGACCGCGGCCCAGGCCAACAAACTGATCGACGAGGCCATCGCGACCGTGGCGCAGAAACTGCATTGATCCGGCGCAGAGGCGGTCTCGGCGCCTGGTGGCGAACGCGTCTCAGACTTCCTCGACGGTTGTAGGAGTTTCGGCGGGGGCAGAATTTGCCCTCGCCGTTTTATCGGATACTGTAGGTTCATCATATTAACACGTTTCAAGGCTTGCCCGATTGAGCCACGAGTAACACATGACACGACTGCCCCGGATCAGCGTTGTGATCCCGAACCTCAATTGCGCCGAGTTTCTCGAACGCACGATTCGGTCTGTCATCGATCAGAATTATCCAGACCTCGAACTGATCCTTTCGGATGGCGGCAGTACGGATGGGTCCCTCGAAATCGTCGAGAGGTACCGCAATTTCTTCTCTACGGTTCTGTCCGAACCGGATGACGGACAAGCCCACGCAATAAATCGGGGCTTTGCGTTGTCGACCGGAGATGTGATGGGATGGATCAACTCGGACGATGTCCTGTTGCCCGGAAGTCTGTCACTTGTGGGCTCGATATTTGCGTTCAATTCCTCGGTAGAATGGTTGACCGGTCGGGTGACCTGTATCGACGAGGCCGATCAGGTTTTGAGCATCCACCGCCCGCGACTTGTGACCCATACGCGGTTTCTTGCGGCCGACTATCAATGGATTCAGCAGGAATCGACTTTCTGGCGCCGCAGCCTGTGGGAAGTCGCAGGCGGTAGGTTGAACGAGTCGCTCCGCCTTGCCGTGGACGGAGAACTGTGGCTGAGGTTTTCGAAGCATACAACGATGTTGTCCGTTCATGACCAAATTGGCGCGTTCAGGTTCCGCAACGGACAACGGTCGGAAGATATCGAAGCCTACCATGCCGAAATGCTCGAGGTGATCGATGCCGAGCGCGCTTCGGTCGTGCCGCAGGATGATCTGGTCCGCCGTATCCTCGACGAACCACTCAAGTTGCGGACCCGCAAAGAGGCCGAAGCGACCTTTCCCGATCTGCGTAAATGCGACCCCAAGCCTTTTGCGCGACCCCAGCTGTGGAAGCACAGACTGATGCGAAAGTTGCATCGGATCTGACATCTGGCGCTTAACGCCCGGCGGTTTCGTGTTCCAGGCGCTGGCGCGCGATACGTTCGTTGCGCTGCGCTTTCTGCTGGTCCTGCATGCAGCGTTCGACGAAGCTCAGGTGCTGTTCCACTGCCTGTCGGGCGGCCTCGGGGTCGCGGGCCTGAAGGGCTGTGTTGATTGCCCTGTGCTGGTTCAGGATTGCGTCGCGCGTGGTGCGCTGGTGGAACATGATCTGGCGGTTGTAGAACACGCCCTGCCGCAACAGATCGAACATCGACCGCATCATGTGCAGCATCACCACGTTGTGGCTGGCTTCGATGATCGCCATGTGGAATTGCGCGTCCAGATGGGCCTCGTCATCGGCCGCGTTGCGGGCATGGGCGGCCTCCATCTTGTCGAAAATCGCTTGGATCACCTTCAGGTCGCTGTCCGAGCCCAGACGCGCGGCGCGTTCGGCCGCCAAACCTTCCATGTCGCGCCGGAAGGAAAGGTAATCGAACACGGCCTCGTCATGGCTGCTGAACAGACGGATCAGCGCCGGAGAAAAGGCCGAGCCCAAAACCTCGGCCACATAGATGCCCGACCCGGCCTTGGCAGACAGCAGGCCCTGATCCTGCAGTTGCGAGATCGCCTCGCGCAGCGACGGGCGCGATACGCCCAGTCGGTCGGCCAGTTCGCGCTCGGGCGGCAGGCGTTCACCGGGGCGCAGGATCCCGCGCAGGATCAGCAGCTCGATCTGTTTGACGACGGCCAGGGACAGTTTCTCGGTCTGGACTTTCTGAAAGGGCATCGGAACATCGCTGGAAATTGGTCAAATCATATGACCACACAAGCCCGGCCTGCGCAAGAACGGGCGGCGATCACATTGCCTGAAACAATAGGTCAGCATTATTGACTTTAAGCGCGGAGGTCATAGCGTCGGTCCGACCCAGCGGAGGAGGCTCGGCCCATGCATCAGCTATTTGCCACGCGCGCCAAGCGAATGAAGGCGTCTGAAATCCGAGAGCTGCTGAAACTGCTGGATCAACCCGGCATTATTTCCTTTGCCGGCGGTATCCCCGACCCGGCGCTGTTTCCGGCCGAGGCCTTTGCCCAGGCATTCCAACAGGCGTTTGGGGCTGGCAGCGGCGCGCAGGCGCTGCAGTATTCCGTGTCCGAAGGGTACCTGCCGTTGCGGGAATGGATCGCCGACCACATGCGTCTGATCGGCATCGACTGCGGCCCCGATGACGTTCTGATCACCTCGGGCTCGCAACAGGCGCTGGACTATCTGGGCAAGCTGTTCCTGTCGCCCGGCGACACGGCGCTGGTCGGATGGCCGACATATCTGGGAGCCTTGGCGGCCTTCAACGCCTATGAACCGCGCTTTGACCGGTTGCGCGCAGGCGGCAACGCGGGCGCGGCGCAATATCGGGCCGCGGCGGGGCCGGGGGCGGTCAAATACGCCTATCTGTCGCCCGACTTTGCCAACCCGACCGGCGAGACAGTCGATCGGCGGGGGCGTGAGGCCCTTCTGGATTTGGCCGAGGAGTTGGACTGCGCCCTAATCGAGGACGGTGCCTATCAGGCCCTGCGCTATGACGGGCAGGCGATTCCACCGATCCTTGCGCTGGAACTGGAGCGAAAGGGCGATCTGCAAGCGTGCCGAACCATCTATTGCGGCAGTTTTTCCAAGACTCTGTCGCCCGGGTTGCGAGTTGGCTGGGTCGTGGCGGCGCGGCCCGTCATCTCGCAGCTTGTGTTGATGAAACAGGCCGCCGACCTGCATTCGGCCACCATCAACCAGATGGCTGTTCACCAGGTGGCCCAAACCTGTTTTGACAGCCACATCCCGAAAGTGCGCGCAACCTACCGCGCGCGCCGCGACGCGATGCTGGCGGCGTTGGAACGGCACATGCCCGAAGGCGTGCAATGGACCCGGCCCGAGGGTGGCATGTTCATCTGGCTGACCCTGCTGCCCGGCTCGGATGGCGCACAGCTACTGGCCCGCGCGCTTGAGACGGTCAAGGTCGCCTTTGTGCCCGGACAGGCCTTTCACCCAGATGGCAGCGGCGCCAATACGATCCGGCTGAGTTTCTCCAACTCGGACGAGGCCAGGATTGCCGAGGGCATTGCCCGGTTGGGCACGGTCCTGCGCGGGTAAGTTCGGGAAAGCTTTCGTTAACCATTTTGCCGCAAAGCTGCGGCATGATCCGGTTCCTCGCCTTGCTGTTGCTGGCCGGCTGCTCGGCCGGCACGCCCCATTTCCGTGACCTGCCCGCAACCCGCGTGGCCATAAACGGCAGTGTGTTCGACGTGCGCCGGCGCGGTGACCTGGCCGAGGCGGTCCGCATCAACTGCCAATATGCCCCGCGGCTAGGGTCGATCCGGGATCGGGCCGCGTTGGCCATGGCGCAGGTCTCGGGCTGTCCGGTCGCCGACGTGCTCGGCGATGCGGCAGTGACCGTGGGCATTCTCGCCTGTGACCGCAGGGCGTCGGACCGGCTGTTGCTGGCTGCGGTCACGCCGACCAACTATGAATGCATCGACTTCGGAACCCATGACAGCGGATCGGACACCGGATACCAGGTGTTCGAGTGTTCGCCTTATTGACTCCGCGCAATTCCGCCCAAATCAGCAAGATATTGTGGATAACTTGGCCCAATATCCCATATCCTGCGCAACTTCGTTGACTCGCGGCCATTCCCTTGTCCAGACTTTGAAGGAACGGGAATCATGGAAACCGGCCTTTGCGCTTTACCAAACTCAAACTCACCGGCTTCAAAAGCTTTGTCGATCCGACCGATCTGATCATCGCGGACGGGTTGACCGGTGTTGTGGGGCCCAACGGCTGCGGCAAGTCCAACCTGCTCGAGGCGCTGCGTTGGGTGATGGGCGAGAACCGCCCCAAATCGATGCGCGGCGGTGCGATGGAGGACGTGATCTTTGCCGGTGCCGCCACCCGTCCGGCGCGCAACTTCGCCGAGGTCGTCCTGACCATGGACAACTCGGAACGTCTGGCTCCGGCCGGGTTCAACGACAGCGATCAGATCGAAATCGTGCGCCGCATCACCCGCGACGTGGGCAGCGCCTACAAGGCCAACGGCAAAGACGTGCGCGCCCGCGACGTGCAGATGCTGTTCGCCGATGCTTCGACCGGCGCGCATTCGCCCGCGCTGGTGGGGCAGAACCGGATCGCCGAGCTGATCAACGCCAAACCCCGCGCTCGCCGCCGCATTCTGGAAGAGGCCGCCGGTATCTCGGGCCTATACCAGCGCCGGCATGAGGCCGAACTGAAGCTCAAAGGCACCGAGGCCAACCTGACCCGCGTCGATGACGTTCTGGAACAGTTGGGCACGCAGCTGGCGCAGCTGGCGCGCCAGGCCCGTCAGGCCGCGCGGTATCGCGAGATCGGCGAGCAATTGCGCCAAGCCGAAGGCATGTTGCTGTATCGCCGTTGGAAAGAGGCCGACATGGCCCGCCAGCAGGCCGAAGAGCGTCTGCGTGACCGCATCACCGAAGCCGCGCGCGCCGAGGCCGAGGCCCGCGCCGCCAGCGCGAAACGCGCCGAGATCGAAGAAACCCTGCCGCCGCTGCGCGAGGAGGAGGCCATCGCCGCCGCCGTCCTGCAGCGCCAGCAGGTGCAGCGCGATCAGCTGTCCGATCAGGAAACCCGCGCGCGCCAGACCATCGAAACCCTGACTGCCCGCATCCAGCAACTGGGCCGCGACATTGAGCGTGAAACCGGTTTGAACCGCGACGCCGGCGAGATGATCGAACGGCTGGAATGGGAAGCCCGCGAACTGGCCAAGGCCGCCGAGGGCCATGACGACAAGCTGGCCGAAGCCGCCGAAATTGCCCGCGAGGCCGCCGCGGTTCTGCAGGAGCGCGAGGATCTGCTGGCGCAGGAGACCGAGGACACCGCTCGTCTGGTCGCGCGTCACCAATCGGCGCAGCGCCTGGTCGAGGACAGCCGCAAGACGCTGGCACGCTCAGAGGCCGAAGAGGAAAAGGCCCGCGCGGCCGTTGCCGAGGCCCGCGCCGCGCTGACCCGCGCCGACGAAGCGTTCGAGGCCGCGCAAGCCGTTGAGGAAGAGGCGCGCGAGGCCGCCGAAGCCGCCGAAGAAGCGCTGGCCGCCGCCGACGAACTGCGCGGCGAGACCCAGGCGCGCGAGGCCGAGGCCCGCGCCCAACGGTCTGAGGCCGAGGGCGAGCTGGGGGCGATCCGGGCCGAGACCACTGCGCTGGCCAAGCTGGTCGAGCGCGATACCGCCGAGGGCGGACAGGTGCTGGACCTGCTTCGGGTCGAGCCGGGCTTTGAAAAGGCGCTGGGGGCCGCGCTGGCGGATGACCTCCGCGCCCCGCTGGTCGAAGGCGATGGGCCGTCGGGTTGGGTGCAGGTGCCGGGCTATGACGCCGATCAGCCTTTGCCGGACGGGGCCGAGCCGCTGGCGCTGCACGTATCGGGGCCGGACCGTCTCAGCCGTCGCATCGCACAGATCGGCCTGATCGACGCGGATCAGGGCGCGCGGCTGCAACCTTTGTTGAAACCCGGCCAGCGGCTGGTGTCGCGCTCGGGCGATCTATGGCGCTGGGACGGGTTCCGCGCCTGGGCCGAGGATGCCCCCAGCGCCGCGGCGCTGCGGCTGGAGCAGCTCAACAAGCTCGAGGTGCTGAAACAGCAGCTGGCGCAGGTCGAAGCGCAGGCCGACGGTGCCCGCGCCGCGCACGAGGCCCTGTCGCGACAACTGGCCGAGGTGACAGAGGCCGACCGCCGCGCACGCGAGGCCCGCCGCGCCGCCGACCAACGCATGGCCGAAGCGGCCCGCGCGCTCAGCCGGGCCGAGGCCGACCGCAACCTGGCGCAGGGCAAACTGGAGAACCTGACGCTTGCGGTCGACCGTCACAAGCAGGATGCGATGGCGGCCCGCGCCCAGCTGCGCGAGGCCGAGGCCGCGCTGGCCGCGCTGGGCGATCTGGACACTGCCCGCGCACGGGTCGAGGACATCAAGCAGACGGTCGAGGCCGCGCGGATCACCATGCTGACGCACCGCTCGACCCATGACGAGCTGCGCCGCGAAGGCGAGGCCCGCACCCGCCGCGCGCAGGAGGTGGCCAAGGACCTGAGCGGCTGGAAACACCGCTTGGAAACCGCCGAGAAGCGCATCGCCGAGCTGGCCGAGCGTAAAGCCAGCTCGGAAGAAGAGCTGACCGAGGCGATGGCCGCGCCCGCCGAGATCGCCGAGGCGCGCGAAGAGCTGAAAGAGATGATCGAGGCCGCCGAGGCCCGCCGCGCCGAGGCCACCGACAAGCTGGTCCATGCCGAAACCCTGCAACGCGAAGCCGTGCTGGCTGAGCGCGAAGCCGAGCGCAAGGCCTCGGAGGCGCGCGAAGCCCGCGCCGCGGCCGAGGCGCGGTTCGAGGCGGCCAAGGAAAGTGTCGCCGCCGCCGCCGAGCGCATCGCCGAGGATCAGCAACTGACACCGAACCAGCTGTTGAACCAGCTGGACGTGAACCCTGACGACATGCCCGCCGCCGATGCCCTGGAAGCAGAGGTGAACCGCCACAAGCGCCAGCGCGACGCGATGGGTGCGGTGAACCTGCGCGCCGAGGAGGATGCCAAGGAGGTTCAGGAGGAGTTCGACACGCTCAACAGCGAGAAATCCGATCTTGAAGAAGCGATCAAGGCGCTGCGCAGCGGTATCGCCAGCCTCAACCGTGAGGGCCGCGAGCGCCTGCTGACCGCATTCGAGCAGGTCAACGCGAACTTCGCCATGCTGTTCAAGCATCTGTTCGGTGGCGGCGAGGCCAACCTAGTGATGGTCGAGAGCGACGACCCGCTGGATGCGGGGCTCGAGATCATGTGCCAACCGCCCGGCAAGAAGCTGTCGACGCTCAGCCTGCTGTCGGGCGGGGAACAGACCCTGACCGCCACCGCACTGATCTTCGGGGTGTTTCTGGCCAACCCGGCGCCGATCTGCGTGCTGGACGAGGTCGACGCGCCGCTGGACGATGCCAACGTGACCCGGTTCTGCGATCTGCTGGACGAGATGTGCCGCCAGACCGACACGCGGTTCCTAATCATCACCCACCACGCGGTGACCATGGCCAGGATGGACCGTCTCTTCGGCGTGACCATGCAGGAACAGGGCGTCAGCCAGCTGGTCTCGGTCGATCTGAAGAAGGCCGAGCAGATGGTCGCCTGACCGCTCACCGCAACGTTATTCCGCGATCGTGCCGGACCGGGCTAGGCTGGCCGCATGAAACATCTGTTGCTGATCGCCGCGGCTTGCGCCGCCTCGCCGCTCTGGGCTGCCGAATGGGCCACCCGCCCCGGCGACGTCCCCTTGAGCCCCGCTGAACTGGATGCGTTGGCAGGCCGCACGCTGACCTTCCATGACGACGGTCAGTCGAAATACTCGGCCGGTGGGTCTTATTCCTATACCTATTCAGCGGCCAATGGCGGCGGAACGGCCTTCGGGACCTACAGCATCGCCGCTGATGGCAGCATCTGTGTGCAGTATCGAAATGGGTTCGACCGCTGCGATCTGTATGTGCGCAACAAAGACCGGCTGATCCTGATCACCGAAAAAGGCGAACGATTTCCGGTGCGGCCTTGATGTCATGGCATTCAGATCCATCGGGCTCTGCCCCGATGCGTGGAGCCTGGCAGTGCATGGCTTTGGCCGGATGCTAGCGGCACAGCGCCCCCTTGCGGCGCTGTGCCGTGTCGAAGTGGAAGTGATCACGGTGGTACTTGTCCGCCGCCGGGCCGAGCACGGTACCGAACAGCCCGCAGGCTTCACGATGTAGGCGGCGTAGAATGGGGCCGAATTCCAGTGTATTCCACCCATCCCGCACGGACACGATCGTGCCATCCCTGAGTTGAAACGCCGAAATGTCTACGGCCCGACCGCGCGCATGTTCGGACAAAGGCGCATAGCGGTGGTTGTTCTGCGTCCGGCAGGAATAGTGTCCGACAAGCCGGACCTCGTCCAATCCGCCGCCCAGATCTGCAAAGGCCGGTTTGGCCATGGTCTCGATCCATGTATTGAGGGTGATTGCCGTTCGGCAATCCATCAACGCCTTCTGGCTCAGTCGGATGTCCGACATGCTGTGGACCTGAACCGGGCGGCCGATGCCGCAGCCCCGGTACGTTCCGGCGAAGCGTCTCCGAGGTTCGCCAACGATGGTCCAGTCATCGCACAAGGCGCCACGTTCGCGCATGCGCTGGCGGCCCTCTCCGATCTTGGAAAACTTGCACGGTCGTAAGGCAGGGCGGGGCGAGACGGCGACGGGCGTGCGGACAATGTCAGAGGGTACAACGACTGCTGCAGGCTGCGCGGTGTCGCCGGGATCAGGCGGCGCGGGAATGTCAAATCCTTGCAAGTTGGGTACCGGACCCTCGGCGCAGTTGGGGGCGGCGAATGCCGGCCCGACACCAAGACACAGCAGAACACTCAGAACACGGATCACACCAACCTCCAGACAGCCGAGCAGGGTGCTTGCCCGATTGCAGCCGGACCGCACCGGGTGCGGATCGCCGCGTCCGCCCCTGCGATCCGGTCCGGGAAACTTTTCACCTCTGGAAGTTAAGCGGATGCCGCGCCGTCGGATCAACCGTTTTCTGCCGTCGGTCATCGGGCCGCCGGTTCGAGCGGTTGGCTTCGCACTGGCCTTTCCTGTGCCGCGCCCGCTCAGAGCTGGTTCAGCAGATCCACCGTTGGCCAAGCATCTGCGGGCAGGCCCAGCCGGGCCTGCTCGGCCTGAACTGCGGCCCGCGTACCGGCGCCAAGAATACCGTCGATCTTGCCCACGTCGTGCCCGCGCGCATGCAGCTTGGCCTGCAGCTGCTTCATCTGGGCGCCGGTCAGGCCCGGATCGGGGTTGCCCGCAGCATAGACTTGTGCGCCCTCGAGACGCGTTCCGAAATAGGCCGCGGTCAGGACATAGACAAAGCTCTGGTTCCACTCGAAATAGACATCGAAATTTGGATAGGCCAGAAAGGCCGGCCCCTTGCGCCCCTGCGGCAGGATCAGCGAGGCCGGCAGGTTGGCCAGCGACCCGCTACGCGCCTGCACACCCATCGCCTGCCAGTCTGACACCGGGCGCGGTTTGCCCGGCCCGCTCAGCGACCAGTCCATCTGTGCGGGCACGGTGACCTCCTGCAGCCAGGGCTGACCCGGCTGCCAACCCAGATGCGACAGCATCTTGCCCCCGGACATCAGCGCGTCGGGGGCCGACGTTTTCAGTTGCACATGCCCGTCGCCATCACCGTCAACGCCGTTTTCCAGAATGTCACGGGGCAGCATCTGCACCATGCCGATCTCGCCCGCCCAGGCGCCGGTGGTGCGGTTCGGGTCGAAATCGCCGTTCCGGAACAGCTCGATCGCGGCGAAGATCTGCGGCCGGAACAGCTCGGGGCGGCGGCAATCATGGGCCAGCGTCACCAAAGCATTGCGGGTGTTGAAATCGCCCTGGAAGGCGCCGTAATCCGTCTCGAACGCCCAGAAGGCCAGCAGGACCCCGCGCGACACACCGTATTCGGCCTCGATCCGGTCGAACACGGCGTCGTATTTCTGCGCCATCGCCTGGCCGCGCCTGATCCGGTCCTGCGAGATCAGGCGGCGCGAGAATTCGATGAACGGTTTCTGGAACACGCCCTGTGCCCGGTCGGCCTTCAGCACCTTGGGGTCCTGTTGCACACCGTTGAAGAACGCATCGACCGTGGCCGTATCGAACCCCTGCTGCACCGCTTCGGCCTTCAGCCCGCGAACGAAGGCGCTGAAGCCGCCGCCGCATTGTGCAAGGGCCGGGGCAGCGAACAGGCAAGCGGCCACAAGGCCCGAGACAATGCGCATGACGAAAACCATCCTCAGAAAACCGTGTTCAGAACAACCCACACCGTCAGCCCCGCCAACGCAAGCCCCCAAACCTGCCAAAGCATTCTGCATGCGCGGAAAACCTCCGTTGCGCCGATCGAGCGCCGGGCTTCGCCGTTGACCCAGGCCAGA
Organism: Ruegeria sp. BHSC276; assembly: GCF_059612945.1. Taxonomy (NCBI): domain Bacteria; kingdom Pseudomonadati; phylum Pseudomonadota; class Alphaproteobacteria; order Rhodobacterales; family Roseobacteraceae; genus Ruegeria; species Ruegeria sp. BHSC276. The sequence continues at coordinate 80,549 of NZ_JBXWRP010000010.1, forward strand.
TCGCGCATCTGCCCGTCATAGCTGCGCGGCCCGGCCAGTGCCACGTCCAGCGCGCGGGCCATTGCGGCCTCTGGCCAGCCGGCATTGGGCGAGATGTGGCGCCGCGCGTCCGCGACGATGGCCCGCCATTGGCGCCACTGCCCTGACAGGGCCACGATCATCAGGCAAGTCAGCCGCGCCGGGATCAGGTTCAGCAGATCGTCCAGCCGGGCGGCGGCCCAGCCGAAGTCTCGGTACGTGTCGTTGCGGTACCCGATCATGCTGTCGGCGGTGTTCACCGCCTTGTAGACCAGCAACCCCGGCAGGCCGCCCAGCAAGAACCAGAAGGCGGGGGCGATCACCCCATCACTCAGGTTCTCGGCGGCGCTTTCGATGGCCGAGCGCGCCACCTGTGCCTCGGTCATCTGCGAGGTGTCGCGCGACACGATCATCGCAACCGTGGCGCGGCCCTCGGGCAGGGACTGCCGCAGTGCGACGCCCACGGCGCGGACATGCGCCACCAGAGAGTTCTGCGCCAACAGGATCGCACAGACTACGACCTCGACCACCCAGCCAAGCCACGCCAGCGCCGCACCGACCACCCAGCCGCTCAAGAGCAGCAGAAGGGCGACGAGCACGCCCTTGGCGCGTCGATGCGTGCCGTGATTCAGGCGGCGGTCCAACCAGCCGATGGCGTTGCCCATCAGCACCGCCGGGTGCCGCAGACGCGACCACAGCCAGTCGGGCTCGCCCAATGCGGCGTCCAGCAGCATCGCCAGGGCCAGCGTCAGCGCGGCGCTCACAGCGCCGCCTCGAGCCGCAACCAGCCATGCTCGGGGGGCAGGCCCAGCCGCAGGAACCGGTCGGAATAGGGGAAGATGCGGCTCCAGATATGGGCCTGTGCCAGCCGGTCCTGCCAGGCGGCGGCATCGTCCACGTCATACAGGCGGAACAGGGTGGTGCCGCCGACCAAATGCGCGCCCTTGCCAGTCATCAGCGTATCTAGCCGATCCGCATCACGGACCAGCCGGGCGCGTGTGGCCTCGGCCCAGGCTGTGTCATTCAAGGCCTGCGCGCCGATGCGCAGGGCCAGGCCGGACACCGCCCAGGGGCCGATCAGATCGTTCAGACGCGCGATCAGGTTGGGGTCCCCGATGGCAAAGCCCAGTCGCAGGCCCGCAAGACCCCAGAACTTGCCAAAGCTTTTCAGAACGATCACGCCGGAGCGTTCCGACAGGCGGATCAGAGATGCCTCGGGCGTCACGTCGCAAAAGCTTTCGTCGATCACGGTCAGTGGCGCGTCGGCATCCTCGGCCTGCCAGATCCGGCCGTCGGGATTGTTGGGATGCACGATCACCCGTGCCGGCGCCGGACCGTCAGGCTGCACCCTCCAGCCCTGCGCGGCAAAGGCGGCAGCATGTTCGTTGTAGGTAGGCGTGGTGATCTGGACCGCACCAACGGGGGCCAGCGCCGGGATCCGCGCGATCAGGGCCGAGGCGCCCGGCGCGGGCAGGATTGCCGCGCTGTTCGGCACACCCCAGAAGCGACGGGCCGCATCGCTGAGCCGGGCAAAGGCCCCGTGATCCGGCAGGGCGGTCCAGTCTTCAGGCATGAGGTCCGCCACAGGATAAGGATGCGGGTTGATCCCGGTCGACAGGTCGATCCAGTCCGCTCGCGCGCCGCCATGGCCGGCGATGGCTTGGTCCAGGCCGCCGCCATGGTCGCGCCGGCTGCGCGGGTTCAAATCCTCGATGCTGTCCGTCATGCGTTTTCTTGCCTGTTCGCGCGATTTACCCAGGTTCAAGCGGATTCACGCCGAATTTACAAGGGAATCCGCCCGTTCTGGAAATGTGGAAGTGACCGTTAACACTTTGTTAACGAAATCGCGGGATCAGGGGCGTAGGGGATGGCACTTCGGACTGTATCAAGTGCCAAGGTTGTTGCAAATGAAAGTTTTGATTGTTGAGAGTAACCCTGACCTCGGTCGGGTGTGGCAGCGGCACCTGGAGCGCCAGGGTGCCGAGGTAACGCTGGTTGACAGCCAGGAGACCGCGATCCTGGCGCTGTATGCGACGCCGTTCGAAGTCATCATTCTGGATTTGGTGCTGGAGTCCGGCAGCGCGCTGGCCGTGGCGGATTTTGCCAACTATCGCCGGCCGGACGCGCGGGTGATCTTTGTCACCAATACCACCTTCTTCTCGGACGGGTCGATCTTTGCGCACAGTTCGAACGCCTGTGCCTATGTCCAGAGCAACACGCCGCCCGAGGATCTGGCGGCCATGGTCGAACACTACGCAGCGGGGCGCTGATTGCGTCCGTGCGGCTGCCAATAGTCCAGAACCGGGTTGATCGGGATGATCCGGTGCGGATTGATGCTGTCGTGGCTGTAGTGATAGTGCCGCACGATGTGATGCAGGTTCACTGTGCCTTCCACCCCCGGCCACTGATACAGCTCGCGCGTGTAGGCCCACAGGTTGGGATAGTCGATCAGCCGCCTTCTGTTGCATTTGAAATGCAGGTGATAGACCGGGTCAAACCGGATCAGGGTCGTGAACAAGCGCCAGTCGGCCTCGGTCAGGCGATCCCCCATCAGATAACGGTTCGTGGACAGCCGGTCCTCCAGCCAGTCCAGCGTGTCGAACAGGGGGTGCACGGCCGTGTCATAGGCCTCTTGCGTGGTTGCAAAGCCCGACTTGTAGACACCGTTGTTCACGTTTGAATAGACCCGCGCGTTGACCTCTTCGATCGCGTCGCGCATTTCGGCGGGCCAGTAGTCGTCGGTGTTGCCGGTGATTTCGTCGAAGGCCGCATTGAACATGCGGATGATCTCGGAGCTTTCGTTCGACACGATGGTCTGTTGCGCCTTGTCCCAAAGGATCGGTACCGTCACCCGGCCCGAATACTGCGGATCGGCGCGGGTGTAGACCTGATAGGCATAGTCCAGGCCATAGAGCGTGTCTCCGGTGGCGCCGTGGTCGTCCGTCTGGAAGGTCCAGCCGTGTTCCAGCATGTCGGGATGAACGACCGATACGGTGATCAGGTCCTGCAGCCCCTTAAGCTGACGAAAGATCAGCGTGCGATGCGCCCAGGGGCAGGCCAGACTGACATAAAGGTGATACCGGTCGGCTTCGGCCTTGAACCCGCCCTTGCCCGACGGGCCGGGGCGGCCGTCGGCTGTGATCCAGTTGCGAAACTGGGCGGCCGAGCGTTTGAAGGCCCCACCGGTGGATTTTGTGTCATACCATTTGTCGTGCCACACGCCGTCGATCAAAAGGCCCATCCCGGCTCCTCCACTTTGCGTCTGGCCACAATGATAAGACGCATAGTCCTTCGTTCCTATGAGGTTCAGCGCGCAAGGTCCCTGCGCGGATGCACAACGCCGCCCGCGCTCATGCGACCAAGTTCACTGGATTTTTACGAAAATGAGGTCAGAATGGAATCGGCAACCGGGGGAGTTTTTCATGAGTACCTATGTTTCCAAGGAAATCAGCGCGGAATTGGACGCCGCCCGAATCGCCGCCCTGAAGAAGGCCAGCCGTTTGCGGGTGGAAGTGGGCGACAAAACCTACAGAGTCCTCAGATTGTGGAAGGACGGGTTCACGGTCGAATCTGATACCACGCCGCGCCTGCGCGGGCTGGTCGACATCTATGACGGAGCGCGGCATCTGTATCAGTGCCTGATCATTGCGGCAGATACTGAAGGCCCGGAAATGCGGTATGAGTTCAAACGCAGCACGGCCCATGTCGACACTGCGCCACTGGACTATGCGCGTGACCCCGACGCCCCGATTGCCCTGCTCGGGCCGGCGGAGTAGGCCTGCCAAGTCTACTGCAAATCGCTGAAGGCCGCCTTCAACCGCGTGCAGGCCTCTTCGACCCGCGTGCGTTGGGTGGCCAGGTTGAAGCGTTCGAACGTCTCGCCCCCAGTGCCAAAACCTGGCCCGGGTGAGGTGGCGATCCGTGCGTCCTGCCGCAGACGCCGCACGAATTCGGCATGGTTCATTCCGGTGCCCGAGAAATCGACCCAGGCCAAGTAGGTCGCCTGCAGGGGCATCGACCACAGGCCGGGGATCTCGGAAATCGTCTCATCGAACAGCGCACGGTTGCCGTTCAGATGGTCGATCTGGGCATCCACCCATTCGGCGCCTTGCGGCGTGTAGGCCGCGGTGATCATGGCCACGCCAAGTGCGCTGGGGTCATAGTCCAAAGTGTTCAGCCGGTGGCGCATCTGCGCCCTCAGCGTGTCGTCTGGAATGATCATGTTGCCGGTGCGCTGGCCTGCGATGTTGAAGGTCTTGGACGCCGCTGTCAGCGTCACCGTCCAGGGCCGCGCATCCGGCGCGGCCACGTCCATCGGCACGAATTTGTGGCCCGGATAGACCAGATCGTGATGGATCTCGTCCGAGATCAGGATCAGCCCGTTGCGTTCGGCAAAGGCCGCCACCGCACGCAGCTCGTCCACTGTCCAAACCCGCCCGGACGGGTTCTGCGGCGAACACCAGATCAACATCCGTTCGGACCCGTCCAGCCGCGACTGTGCGTCGTCCAGGTCGATCTCATAGGTATCGCCGGCCCGCACCAGCGGGCATTCCACCACCCGGCGGCCGGTCTTGTTCACCTTGTGCGCAAACTCGTGGTAGACCGGCGTGAAGATCACCACTCCGTCCCCCGGTTCGCTCCACACATCGAGGCTCAGCGCGATGGCGTTGCCCAGACCCTGTGTTGTCAGAACCCAATCGGTCTCGATCGCCCAGTCGTGGCGGTTCTGCATCCACCACTGCACCGCCTGCAGATAGGCCGGGTGCTGCCAGGAATAGCCGAACACCCCGTGATCGGCCGCGCGGCGCACCGCGTCGATCACGCAGGGCGCGGTGGCATAGTCGGAATCGGCGGTCCACATGGCCAGCCCGTCCTCGGGCGAGACGCCGAACAGCTGCTCCATCTTGTCCCATTTCGAGCTGAAGGTGCCCCGGCGGTCGATCAGGTCGTTGAAAGTCATGTCTGCTCCATTTGTTGGCTTGAAAGCTATCGGGAAATTCGCCCGGTGCAAGGGGGGCGTTGCGGCCGCGCCCGCGATGACCTAAATCAGCCCCATGAAACGCAACATCCTGATCCATCCCGATCCCCGCCTGAAAAAGGTCTGTGCGCCCGTGGACGACCTGTCGGACGAGCTGCGCGCGCTGGCCGACGACATGCTGGAAACCATGTATGACGCGCCGGGCATTGGGCTGGCCGCGCCCCAGATCGGCGTGCTGGAACGGTTGATCGTGCTGGATTGCGTCAAGGAGGAAGGCGCCACCCCCCGCCCGCTGGTGATGTTCAACCCCGAGATCATCTCGGCCTCGGATGAGACCAGTGTCTACGAGGAAGGCTGCCTGTCGATCCCCGATCAGTTCGCCGAGGTCACCCGCCCCGCCGAGGTCGAGGTTGCCTGGATGGACAAGAACGGCAAGGCGCAGCGCGAAACCTTCGACGGGCTCTGGGCCACCTGCGTGCAGCACGAGATCGACCACCTGAACGGCAAGCTGTTCATCGACTATCTCAAGCCGCTGAAACGGCAGATGATCACGCGCAAGATGGTCAAGCTCAAGCGTGAGCTGGCCCGCGCATGACCGTCCGTCCCTGCCTGCTGTGGCCCGACAAGCGCCTGCGCGCCAAGGCCGAGCCGGTAACCGAGATCACCGATGAGATCCGCGCCATCTGGGATGACATGATCGACACGATGGAGGCAATGCCCGGCGTCGGCCTGGCGGCGCCCCAGATCGGCGTGATGCTGCGGCTGGCGGTCGTGGATGGCTCGACCGAGCGTGGCCGCGCGGTGCGCCTGGCCAACCCCGAAATTCTGCACAGCTCGATCGAGCTGCGCGAGCATGACGAGGCCAGCCCGAACTTGCCGGGCGTGTCGGCCAAGATCAAACGTCCGCGTGCGGTGACGGTCCGATTCCTCAATGAAAAAGGCGAGATCGACCAGCGCGATTTCGTCGGCATCGAAGCCACCAGCGTGCAGCACCAGATCGACCATCTGAACGGTCGGATGTATTTCGACCGTCTCAGCAAGGTCAAACGCGACATGCTGCTGCGCAAGGCGAAAAAAGCGGGGTAGGGCGGCATGCGCGTCATCTTCATGGGAACGCCCGAGTTTTCGGTGCCGGTGCTGGATGCGCTGGTGCAGGCCGGGCATGAGATCGCCGCCGTCTATTGCCAGCCCCCGCGCCCGGCCGGTCGCGGCAAGAAGGACCGGCCCACACCGGTGCATGCCCGCGCCGAGGCGCTAGGCCTGCCGGTGCGCCATCCCACCTCGCTGAAATCGCCCGAGGAACAGGCAGCCTTTGCCACGCTGAAGGCCGATGTGGCGGTGGTCGTGGCCTATGGGCTGATCCTGCCGCAGCCGATTCTGGACGCGCCCCGGCATGGCTGCCTGAACATCCACGCCAGCCTGCTGCCGCGCTGGCGCGGGGCCGCGCCGATCCACCGTGCGATCATGGCGGGCGATGCCGAGACCGGCATCTGCATCATGCAGATGGAGGCCGGTCTGGACACCGGCCCCGTTCTGCTGCGTCAGGCCACCCCGATCGGAGCCGAGGAAACCACCGCCCAGCTGCATGACCGCCTGTCGGCGATGGGCGCCGATCTGATCGTGCAGGCACTGGACCGCCTGCCCGAGCTAACCCCCGAACCGCAGCCCGAGGTCGGCGTGACCTATGCCGCAAAAATCGACAAGGCCGAGGCCCGCGTGGACTGGTCGCGCCCCGCTGTCGAGGTCGATCGCCAGATCCGTGGCCTGTCGCCCTTTCCCGGCGCCTGGACCGAGATCGAGGGCGAGCGCGTCAAGCTGCTCGCCTCGCGCCTGTCGGATGGGCAGGGCGTGCCGGGCGAGGTACTGGACGACGCGCTGCGCGTGGCCTGCGGCACCGACGCGGTCGAACTGCTGCGCTTGCAACGGGCGGGCAGGGCGGCGCAGGATACGGAAACCTTCCTGCGGGGCTGGTCGATCCCGGCCGGAACCCGCCTCAGCTCGGAGACGTCCTGATGTTCATGGTGATGATGGGCACCGTCGTGATTGCCGGCATCGTCGGCTATCTGTCCGAGGTGACGGGCTTTACCCACAACGGTTATCTGCAATCCATCATCATCTGCGTGGGCGGGGCGTTCCTGTTCTACTTTATCCGCATCATGTTCGGCATCAGCTTTGGGCCGCCGGGGCTGGATGCGGTGATCTCGTCGGTGGGGGCCTTGATCATCGTGCCCACGCATTGGAGGAAATGAGATGCCCGTCCTTGCCCTGATCGTCATCGGAGCCGCAGCCGGATTTCTGGCCACCCGCCTGATGCGGATCGAGGCGGACATCCCCACCACCCTGCTGATCGGTATCGCCGGGGCCGTGGTGGGCGGGCTGATCATGCGTGCCTTGCTGACGGTCATGGGTTGGATGCCCGGATTCGTCGGCGCGGTGCTGGGCGCGCTGCTGCTGATCTGGATCTGGAAGACCTATTTCCGGCGCTGACCCGAGGCCCTAGCGCGCGTCATAGATGTCCGCGGATCCAAGGCGCTGAACGGGCTGGGTTGTCATGTCGAACCGGTTCGCTTCGCCCGCAGTCATCCAGTGCATGTCCTCGGCCGAAGCCGCATCCAGAGTGAACCAGTAGAAATCCTCGTCCACGTCGATATCGCGGAAATAGTCCAGATACCTGTCATGCTCGGGGTGATCTTCCGGCAGCTCTGCGGCTATGAACCCACCGCCCGCCCAGCTATGGACCCCGACACAGGCGCCCGGTTGCAGGGTCCGTCGATTGCCCGCCAGAAACAGATCGGTTCCGCCCGATGCCACCAGACCGTTTGACGGAACGACGGTATCGAACCCTTCGGCCCGTACGACGCGGCCGAAGATCACGTTGGCGTCGTCATCCACCGACCCTTCGATGTTCTGCAACACCAGCGTCCTGCAACCCCGGATTATGGGCGATGACCTCCTCGAAGGCGCTGAGCGAGGTGTGGTCGATCGTTCCCGTCACAATGATCTTGTCCCCGCGCTCAACGAAACTCAGCGGCGTGTAGTCCTCGGCGCATCCAGCCAGCAGGGGCAGGCAGATCAGCAACCGTGTCATCGGATGAATCCTTGCGCCTTTTGCCCTTGTCCGGCGGGCGGTCATTGCCGCGGCGGGCGTGCCTTGTAGACCGGCAACTGCCAGCCGAACAGCAGCGATCCGGCCCGCAGCGCCCAACAGGACAGCGCGCAAAGGCCCAGCGCCAGCAGCGTCTCCAGCCCCAGACGGGTGGCCATCACCGCCACCAGCGCCCCCGTGAAGGCGCAGGAGACATAGAGTTCGCCCTGTTTGAGCACCAGCGGCACCTCGTTGCAGACCACGTCGCGCATCAGCCCGCCCAGGCAGCCGGTGGTCACACCCATCAACACCACGATCACGCCCGACTGGCCAAGCGCCAGCGCCGCGCCGGTTCCCGCGGCCACGGCGATCGACAGCGCGAAACTGTCCAGCCAGACCAACCAGTTGTAGCGGCTTTCGACCAGATGCGCGGTGAAGAACACGACCACCGCCGCCGCCACCGCGATCAGGATATAGTCTGGCTGGCCCACCCAGAAGACCGGGTGCCGATCCAGCAGCAGATCACGCACCGTGCCACCGCCCACCGCCGTCAGACAGGCGATGAAGGCAAACCCCACAAGGTCCAGCTGCGCCCGGCTGGCCACCAGCGCCCCGGTCAGCGCAAAGACCAAAACCGAGGTATAGTCCAGCAGGGCCAGACCGCTCATGTGCGGGCCTTTTTCGGCTTGAACGGGGACATGCCCGCGCGTGCCAGTTCGTCGGCGCGTTCGTTTTCGGGGTGGCCGGCATGGCCCTTGACCCATTCCCAGGTCACGTCATGGCGCTGTTGCGCTTCGTCCAGCCGCTGCCACAGGTCCACGTTCTTGACGGGCTTCTTGTTTGCGGTCTTCCAGCCGTTGCGCTTCCACCCGTGGATCCAGCCCGTCACCCCGTTTTTCACATAGGCGCTGTCGGTCACGATGGTGATTTTCGAGGGCCGCTCCAATGTCTCGAGCGCGCTGATCGCAGCCAGCAGCTCCATCCGGTTGTTGGTCGTCTCGGCCTCGCCGCCGCTCAACTCGCGCTCTTTCAGGACGATTTCGCCATTCATGGCCCGCAGCAGCACGCCCCAGCCTCCGGGGCCGGGATTGCCGGAACAGGCACCATCGGTATAGGCAAATAGATCAGGCATGGGCCAGCACCAGAATGAAACCGTCATACGATCCGACCAGCCCCTTTCCCATACCGGTGGTGACACGGTCAATGACGAACCCGGCCTCGACCAACGCGGTCTCGATCTCGGGGCGCGTGAAATAGGTGTAGTAGCGGTCAAGTTCGTCGCGATGCTCTCCGGTGCCCAGTTTCAGGCCCAGAAAGAACACACCGCCCGGCTTCAGGGCCTGGTGGATGGCGGTGAGGTGTCGCGGGAAATCGGCGCGCGGGGCGTGCAGCAGGGAAAAGCTGGCATAGACCCCATCGTATTCGGCTGTTTCAGTCACGTCGTCGAACGTGCCCAGATACGCCTCCACGCCATTTGCGCGGGCGTGTTCGACAAAGGCAGGTGTGGCGTCCAGCGCCCGAACCCGAAGCCCCTGGCACAGAAAGAATCCGCTGTCCAAACCCGGACCCGACCCCAGATCCAGCACCAGCCCGTCGCCGACCGCCTGCGCGAATGCTGCGCGCGATTCGATCTGTTCGGGCGGCAGCGGCACTTTCAGATAATCGTCCACACGGGTTGTGTAGGCGTCGATGGTTCGTTTGTCGCTCACAGGAATACTCCAACGGCCAGGCAGGCCAGAACGACGGCGCTCAGCAGTAGCCGCAGTTTCATCCACCAGCGCGGGGTCAGGCCCCACGACCAGAACAGCGCGTCCAGCACCAGCAGACCGGCAAAGCCGATCATCAGGTTGGTACCCGCGTCGACCGGCCCGCCGCCGGTGGTGAAAAACGCCCACAGCGCCGGCAGGACCGACAGCCCATAACACAGCGCCGCCCGGTTGCCCGAGGTCTTGGTGGCAAAACCCCACAGAACGCCGGACATGAAGCTGAGGATCACAGCGCCATAGAACAGCTGCACATAGGGCCCCACGAACCGGGGGCCCAGCGCGCGGCTGCCCCAATCATTCAGGTCTCCGCTCAGGTAGGTCAGCGCGCCCCATACAAAGGGGATCAGACCGGCCAGGCCCAGAACTAACGGTGCGCGGGGGATGCCGCTCATGCGGGCACGCGCAGAATGCGAGGCACCTTGAACTCGACATTCTCGGTGGCGGTTTCGACGGTTTCGACGGTCACGTCATAGCGGTCGCGGAAGGCGTCGATCACCTCGTTCACAAGGACTTCGGGCGCAGAGGCGCCGGCGGTGATGGCGATGCTGGAAATCCCTTCCAGCGCGCGCCAGTCGATGTCGGTGGCCCGCTGCACCAGCTGGGCATAGGTGCAGCCCGCTTTGGACGCCACTTCGACCAGACGGCGCGAGTTTGAGGAGTTGGGCGCACCCACCACCAGCAGCGCATCCGACTTGGGTGCGACGGTCTTCACCGCCTCCTGACGGTTGGTGGTGGCATAGCAGATGTCTTCCTTGTGCGGGCCGACGATGGCCGGGAAGCGGTCCTGCAGCGCGGCCACGATGTCGCGCGTGTCGTCCACTGAGAGGGTAGTCTGGGTGACAAAGGCCAGTTTTTCGGGGTCGCGGACCTGCACCTCGGCCACATCGTGAACCGTTTCCACCAGCAGAACCTCGCCCTCGGGCAGCTGGCCCATGGTGCCGACGGTTTCGGGGTGGCCCTTGTGCCCGATCATGATCATCTGTAACCCGGCCTCGGCGTGGCGCTGGGCCTCGATATGGACCTTGGATACCAGCGGGCAGGTGGCGTCGACAAAGAGCATCTCGCGCGCGGCTGCGGCGGCGGGCACTGACTTGGGCACGCCATGGGCGGAAAAGATCACCGGCCGGTCATCGGGGCATTCGTCCAGCTCTTCGACAAAGACGGCACCCTTGGCGCGCAAGCCGTCCACGACGAACTTGTTGTGCACGATCTCGTGCCGGACATAGACCGGGGCGCCCCATTTCTGCAGGGCCATTTCCACGATCTTGATCGCGCGGTCCACACCAGCGCAGAACCCGCGCGGGGCGGCCAGATACAGGGTCAGGGGGGGCTTGGTCATGCGTCTGTCTCCTTGACAGGGACAGGTAAGGCTTTTCCGCCCTCGGGTCCAGACGGGACGGGTGTCATTTCGCTGACACAAACACATGCCAAGGTGCCGGTGTTTGAGCACAGGTTCTTTTTTGAAGACGCGCGGCTGGGGCTTTCCGTCCCGGCCGCGCCATTGATCCGCAGGTGTGGGCCGTGAGAGACGTTACTTCCCGGCCACCGCCACATTGCGCGGCTCGTCCGACGCCTCGCGCGGCGGGCGCCCGATCACGTCGCGCAGATCGTCCAGTTCGATGAAGTTGTCGGCCTGGCGCCGCAGTTCGTCCGAGATCATCGGCGGCTGGCTGCGGATGGTCGAAACCACCGACACGCGCACGCCCTGACGTTGCAGGCTGGCAATCAGCGGGCGGAAATCCCCATCGCCCGAGAACAGCACGATATGATCCACCCGTGGCGCCAGTTCCATGGCATCGACTGTCAGTTCGATATCCATGTTCCCCTTGACCTTACGGCGCCCCATGCTGTCGGTGTATTCCTTGGCCGGTTTGGTCACCATGGTGAAACCGTTGTAGTTCAGCCAGTCGACCAAGGGGCGGATCGGCGAATATTCGTCGTTTTCCAGCAGCGCTGTGTAGTAAAAGGCCCTCAGAAGCTTGCCGCGACGCATGAATTCCTGACGCAGCAACTTGTAATCAATATCAAATCCCAGGGCTTTCGCGGCGGCGTACAGATTCGAGCCGTCGATGAACAGCGCCAGCCGTTCGTCCTTGTAAAACATAAAATCGTCCTTCCGGTATTGACCAGCGCGCGGTGGTGTAAGTGAGTGAGTGATGAGAAATCACGCGCCGGCCGCTTTAAAATAAGAGATTCCGCATGTATCGCAAGTGCGCTCAGGTCTGAACATAGGGTTATTTATGGTCAACTCCACGTCAAAAGCGGTCATCGCGCTGGGGGCAAATCTCAAACTGAGATCATATGAACCCAAGGTGACACTTCGCAGGGCTGTCGACGCGTTGGCCGGTGAGGGCTTGGTGATTCGCGCTGTCAGCCGGTTCTTTTCGACCCCGTGTTTTCCGGCGGGCGCCGGACCAGATTATGTCAATGCCGCCGCGCTGGTCGAGACCGAGGCGGCCCCGCAGGAGGTTCTGACCCTTCTGCACAGGGTCGAGGCCGATTTCGGCCGTGCCCGCCAGCAGCGCTGGGGGATGCGCACACTTGACCTGGACCTCGTCTGCTGGGGCGATCGCGTTCTGCCCGATGCTGCCGCGTTCGACCATTGGCTGAACCTGCCGCCCGACCGGCAGCGAGAGGCGGCTCCCGAGCAGTTGATCCTACCGCATCCGCGCCTGCAGGACCGCGCCTTCGTTCTGGTTCCGATGGCGGAGGTGGCGCCGGGCTGGCGGCACCCGGTGCTGGGCCTGACGGTTAATGAAATGATCGAACGCCTGCCGCCGGACGATGTCGCCGCGGTCACGCCGCTGGATGCCGCGTGAAAAAGGGCATTTCCCGCTTGTCATGGCGGGGATTCGCGCTTAGATAAGCGTCTTCCTGACATGGATTCATTAGTGGAGAGCGCCTCATGGCCCGCGTGACGGTCGAAGATTGCGTAGACAAGGTTCCGAACCGGTTCGAACTGGTGATGCTCGCTGCCCACCGCGCGCGCGAAATTTCCGCCGGCGCGCCGATCACGATCGACCGCGACAACGACAAAAACCCGGTCGTAGCCCTGCGCGAGATTGCCGAAGAAACCCAGACCTCGGACGAACTGCGCGAGCGTCTGATAGAGGCCAACCAGACCCAGATCGAGGTCGACGAGCCTGAAGAGGATCAGATGGCGTTGCTGATGGGGGCCGAATCGGACAAGCCCGCAGATGACGACATGTCGGAAGAAAAACTCCTGCGCGCCCTGATGGAGGCTCAGGGCCAGGGGTAAGCCCTGAACACGAAGGTGCGGACCGGATGATTTCAGCTGAAGACCTGGTTGCGCTGGTCCGCAACTACAACCCCAAGACAAATGCCGATCGCATCATCCGGGCCTACGAGTTTGGCAAGAAGATGCACGAAGGCCAGTTCCGGCACTCGGGCGAGCCCTATTTCTCGCACCCAGTCGCGGTGGCGGCCATTCTGACCGAACAGCGTCTGGACGATGCGACCATCATCACGGCGCTGCTGCACGACACGATCGAGGACACCAAGGCGAGCTACTCCAAGATCGCCGAGTTGTTCGGTGACGAGGTGGCGATGCTGGTCGACGGTGTCACCAAGCTGACCAATCTCCAGCTTTCCAGCCGCGAAACCAAGCAGGCCGAGAATTTTCGCAAGCTGTTCATGGCCATGTCCAAGGACCTGCGGGTCATTCTGGTCAAGCTGGCCGACCGTCTGCACAATATGCGCACGATCAAGGCGATGCGCCCTGAAAAGCAGGTGCAGAAAGCGCGCGAGACGATGGACATCTTCGCGCCTCTGGCCGGCCGGATGGGCATGCAGTGGATGCGTGAAGAGCTTGAGGATCTGGCCTTCCGTGTCCTCAACCCCGAAGGTCGCCAGTCGATCATCCGTCGTTTCATCACGCTGCAGCGCGAAACCGGTGACGTGATCCACCGCATCACAGGGGACATGCGGCACGAGTTGGAGAAAGCGGGGATCGAGGCCGAGGTGTTCGGCCGCGCCAAGAAACCCTATTCGATCTGGCGCAAGATGCAGGAAAAGGATCAGGGCTTCTCGCGCCTGTCCGACATCTATGGCTTCCGCATCATCACGCAGACCGAGGAAGACTGCTATCGCGCGCTGGGCGCGATCCATCAACGCTGGCGCGCGGTGCCGGGGCGGTTCAAGGATTACATCAGTCAGCCCAAATCGAACGGCTATCGCTCGATCCACACGACCGTTTCCGGGCGTGACGGCAAGCGGGTCGAGGTGCAGATCCGAACCCGGCAGATGCACGATGTTGCCGAGTCCGGTGTGGCGGCGCATTGGTCCTACCGGGACGGGGTGCGGACCGAGAACCCCTTTGCGGTGGACCCTGCCAAGTGGATCGCGAGCCTGACCGAACAGTTCAACGCCGAGGAAGACCACGAGGATTTTCTCGAAGCGGTCAAGCTCGAGATGTATTCCGACCAGGTGTTCTGCTTCACGCCCAAGGGCGATGTGGTCAAGTTGCCGCGTGGGGCAACGCCGATCGATTTCGCCTATGCGATCCACACCCGCATCGGCCATGCCTGCGTGGGGGCCAAGGTCGACGGCATCCGGGTGCCGCTGTGGACCCGGCTCAAGAACGGCCAATCGGTCGACATCATCACCGCAGACGGCCAGACGCCGCAGGTGACATGGCTTGAGATTGCCGTGACCGGCAAGGCCCGCACCGCCATCCGCCGCGCCCTGCGCGAGGTCGACCGCGAAAGATTCATCAAGCTGGGCCGCGAATTGGTGCGCGCGGGGTTCGAGCACGTGGGCCGCAAGGCGACCGACAAGGCGCTGGAGACCGCTGCCAAGCAACTGCGGATCAAGGACAGCGACGAGTTGCTGGCCCGGGTCGGCAGTGCCGAACTGACAGCCCATGACGTGGTCGCCGTGGTCTATCCCGAGCTGACCAAGGATGAGGGCGAGGCGATCCCGCTGCGCCGCGCGGTGATTGGCCTGGAACCGGGCCAGAAATTCGAGCGTGCGCCCTGTTGTCAGCCGCTTCCGGGGGAAAGGATCGTGGGCATCACTTCGCGCGGGAAAGGTGTAGTGGTGCATGCCATCGACTGCGGTCGCCTGACCGAATTCGAAGACCAGCCGCAGCGCTGGGTTGATCTGCACTGGCATTCGGGTACGCACCCGGCGGCGTACGGCGCCACGCTGGATCTGACCATCGGCAACGATGCCGGGGTGCTGGGGCGTATTTGCACATTGATCGGCGAGAAAAAGGCCAATATCTCGAACTTGGAATTCGTGGACCGCAAACCGGATTTTTACCGCCTTTTACTCAGTGTCGAGGTGCGCGACCTGCAACAGCTGCATTCGCTGATGCTGATGCTCGAGGCCGAAAGCGATGTCGCGGCGGTCGAACGGTATCGAAACACGCGGGACGCTGCGGTCGCAGCAAGCTGAGAGGGGACACGCAGGAGTGGTATTCAAGCGCCGTGATCGCCGCTCTGCTCTTCAGGCCGCCTCGGAGTTCGTTTATCCGCGCGGCGGTTGGACCCGGGCCTTTCACTATGTCAAACACCGCGTCCGGCGTCTGCCCGATACGCCCGAGCGTATCGCGCGCGGCATTGGCGCCGGAGTGTTCGCCTCGTTCACGCCGTTCTACGGGTTGCATTTCGTGGTGGCTGCGGTGCTGGCCCGGCTGATCAACGGCAACATTCTGGCCGCGCTCAGCGGCACGTTTTTCGGCAACCCGCTGACCTATGTGCCGATCGGGGTGATCTGCCTGCAGACCGGGCATTTCCTGCTGGGCACAAAATATGATGAGGGCGACACCCAGGGGCTGATGCGCAAATTCGCCGATGCGCTTGGGGATCTGAAGAACAATTTCGTGGCTCTGTTCACCGACCGCGTCGCCGACTGGCATGGCTGGGCGCAGTTCTATGACGGCGTATTCTACCCTTACATGATCGGCGGTATCATCCCGGGTATCGTGGCCGGAGTGATCTGCGGCTATATCAGCCTGCCGCTGATCCGCACCTATCAACAGCGCCGCCGGGCCAAGATCAAAGCCAAGTTCGAGGAAATCAAACGCCGCGCCGAAGCAGCCCCTGCCGTTTCGCAAACAAACCCTCTAGGTTCGGCGCGGGCGACCAGAAAGGAATCGAAAGATGTCTGACACTCACCTGCGTCTGGGCGTGAACATCGACCACGTGGCCACCGTGCGCAACGCGCGCGGCGGGGCATATCCCGACCCGCTGCGCGCGGCCAAACTGGCCGAAGAGGCCGGTGCCGATGGCATCACCGCGCATCTGCGCGAAGACCGCCGCCACATTTCCGACGCCGACATCGAAGGCTTGATGCAGGTGCTGTCTGTGCCGCTGAACTTTGAAATGGCTGCCACCCCCGAGATGCAGGCGATTGCCCTGCGCCACAAGCCGCACGCGGTCTGCATCGTCCCCGAAAAGCGCGAGGAACGCACCACAGAGGGCGGGTTGGAAGTCGCGCGCGAGGAAAATCGTCTTGCCCACTTCATCGCGCCGCTGCGTGACGCGGGCTGCCGCGTATCTATCTTCATCGCCGCCGACCGCAAGCAGATCGAGGCCGCCCACCGCATCGGCGCGCAGGTGATCGAGCTGCACACTGGCGCCTATTGCGACGCCCATGCCGAAGGCCGGATGGATGACGCGCGACGAGAACTGGACGCGTTGCGTGAGATGTCCGCCTTTGCTCATGCGCTGGGGCTCGAAGTACACGCCGGCCACGGTCTGACCTATGACACGGTGCAGCCCGTGGCAGCCTTCCCCGAACTGCGCGAACTCAACATCGGCCATTTCCTGATCGGTGAGGCCATCTTCCGCGGTCTGGGTCCGGCCATCCATGAAATGCGCCGCCTGATGGACGAGGCGCGAGCGCCGTCGCATTCAGGAAAGGTCGACGCCTGACATGATCCTCGGCATCGGCACCGATCTGGCGAATATCGACCGTATCCAGGGCACGCTTGACCGGTTCGGCGACCGGTTCCGCAACCGTGTCTTCACCGAGACCGAGCAGCGCAAGGCCGAGCGGCGCGCCGACGCCGCCGGCACCTATGCCAAGCGCTGGGCCGCGAAAGAGGCCTGCTCCAAGGCGCTGGGCACCGGCTTGCGCATGGGCATCGCCTGGAAGGACATGGCCGTGACCAACCTGCACACCGGGCAACCCGTGATGCACGTCACCGGCTGGGCGGCTGAGCGGCTGCGCGAGATGACGCCCGATGGGCACGAGGCCATCATCCACGTCACCCTGACTGATGACCACCCCTGGGCCCAGGCTTTCGTTGTGATCGAGGCCCGCCCCGTGGCCGATTCGGACGCGGCCTTGACTTGGCCTCGATCGCCCCGCATGTAGCCCCAACGACGCAAGGACTGGAGAGCAGTATGGCCGAGCAAGCCAAATCCGGAAACGCCATCTGGGAGACGATCAAGACCATCGTCTATGCCCTGCTGATCGCGGGCGTTTTCCGCACTCTGTTCTTTCAGCCTTTCTGGATTCCGTCGGGATCGATGAAACCCACGCTGCTGATCGGCGACTTCCTGTTCGTCAACAAGATGGCCTATGGCTACTCCTACGCCTCGTGCCCCAGCCTGATCATCCCCAGTGTCGGACTCAACATCGATGCCGAAGACATCTGCGGCTGGATGGGTGGAGACAACACCCGTCTGCTGGGCGGAGAGCCGGAACGCGGCGATGTGATCGTGTTCCGCCACCCGGTCACCGGCCGCGACTACATCAAACGGCTGATCGGCCTGCCGGGCGACCGCATCCAGGTGCGCGGTGGGGTGGTCTACATCAATGGGGTCGAGGTCAAGCAGACCCCCGACGGCACCTTCACCGAGATCGCCGAGCCGCAAGGCCCGCAGCGCCTGCGCCCGCGCTGCGAAAACGGCCCGGTCGGTGTCGGCGGCACCTGCGAGAAGTCACGCTTCATCGAAACCCTGCCCAACGGCGTTCAGCACGAAATCCTGAACATCGGCAACCAGGGATCGGACAACACCGGTATCTACCTCGTACCCGAGGGCCACTATTTCTTCATGGGTGACAACCGCGACAACTCGGCCGACTCGCGCCTGCCGCAATCGGCTGGCGGGGTCGGTTACGTGCCTTATGAAAACCTGATCGGTCGCGCCGATCGCATCATGTTCTCGTCTGCGGGCCGGTCGATGCTGTTCTTCTGGACCTGGCGGGGCGACAGGTTCTTCAAGGCAATCCATTGAAGCTGTCGGCTGACATGAAGGCGTTCCAGAAACGCCTCGGGCACCAGTTCGCCAATCCCGAACTGCTGGTGCGGGCGCTGACGCACGGGTCGGTCTCTTCGGCCACACGGCCTGACAACCAGCGGCTCGAATTCCTCGGTGACCGGGTGTTAGGCCTGGTGATGGCCAGCGCACTGCTCGAGGCCGACAAGACCGCCACCGAAGGCCAGTTGGCGCCGCGGTTCAACGCGCTTGTGCGCAAGGAGACCTGTGCCGAGGTCGCCCGTCAGATCGACCTGGGCGCAGTGCTGAAGCTGGGGCGGTCCGAGATGATGTCGGGCGGCCGCCGCAAACAGGCGTTGCTGGGCGACGCGATGGAGGCGGTGATTGCCGCCGTCTATCGCGATGCCGGGTTCGAGGCTGCACGTGACGTGATCCTCAAGCTCTGGGGAGATCGGATCCATACGGTTAAGGCTGATGCCCGCGACGCCAAGACCGCGCTTCAGGAATGGGCCCAGGCCCGCGGTCAGAAACCGCCCAGCTATGTCGAGCTGTCGCGCACAGGGCCTGATCACGCTCCGGTCTTCACCATCGCCGCCCGGCTGGAATCCGGCCCCGAGGCTCAGGCCACTGCGCCCTCCAAGCGTCAGGCCGAACAGGCCGCCGCACGTGCCTTGCTGGACAGTCTGCCCAAGTAATCGGCCCGCCTTCATCTGGCTGAAAATATCCCGGGGGGCCCGGGGGCTGGCCCCCCCGGCTCACGACGCAGTCCAGGGCTGGCCCCCGACGCCGTTCTGCGCTAGGGAAACAGACTTGCAACCAGGACCAACGACACCATGACGACACGCGCCGGATTCATCGCCCTGATCGGAGAGCCCAACGCAGGCAAATCCACCCTTCTGAACCGCATGGTCGGGGCCAAGGTCTCTATCGTGACGCACAAGGTGCAGACCACGCGTGCCCGAATCCGTGGCGTCGCCATGGAGGGTGATGCGCAACTGGTCTTCGTCGACACGCCGGGTCTGTTCAAACCCCGCCGCCGACTTGACCGCGCGATGGTCGCGGCGGCCTGGGGCGGGGCGGCCGATGCTGACATCATCGTTCTGATGGTCGAGGCGCATCGCGGTATCACCGAAGGCGTTGAGCGTATCCTGGATGGCCTGTCCGAGATCGCGCAAGGCCGCAAGGTGGCGCTGGCGATCAACAAGATCGACCGGGTCGAGGCCCCCGCGCTGCTGTCACTGACCCGCGAACTGAATGACCGCTTCCCCTTTGCCGAAACCTTCATGATTTCGGCTGAAAAAGGCCACGGCGTCGATGACCTGCGCAAATGGCTGGCGCAGCAATTGCCCGAAGGCCCCTGGCTCTACCCCGAAGACCAGATCGCCGATCTGCCGCTGCGCATGATCGCGGCCGAAATTACGCGCGAAAAGCTGACCCTGCGGCTGCATCAGGAATTGCCCTATCAGCTGACCGTCGAGACCGAGAACTGGGAAGAACGCAAGGATGGTTCGGCCAGGATCGACCAAGTGATCTATGTTATGCGCGACGGCCACAAGGGCATCGTGCTGGGCAAGCGCGGCGAGACGATCAAAGCCATCAGCCAGGCCGCGCGGGCCGAGTTGGAGGATTTCCTTGATCGCAAAGTCCACCTGTTCCTGCAGGTGAAGGTCCGGCCCAACTGGCTGGAAGAGGCCGAGCGCTACTCGGAGATGGGTCTGGATTTCAAAGACGGCAACGAATGACCCGCCTGACGGCCGAGTTCTGGGTCCACGCCTACCTGGCCCGGCTGCGCCTGCACGAGATCCCCGCCTTTGTCGTAGCCCATGGCGACGACACTGCCGGCGCGGTTCTGGTCAAGCTCAACACGCTCGACGGCAATGCCACCGCCTTTCAGCGCAGCTTCGACCTGCTCAGCGGCGCACGCAAATGGATCGAGCTGGCCAAAGGTCCCGAGGCTGAGGTGGACGAGGCGATCGCCCGCCAGCGCAGCTTTGACCCCGACCTCTGGGTAATCGAGGTCGAAGACCGGCAAAGCCGGCATCTTTTGAACGAGGAAGGGCTGGACTGAGACCTGGACCTTTCAGGTCAGCCGATACAGCGCGTTGCGCCCGAATTTACCGCGTAATTCATATCCGTTTTGCTCCAAAAGACCCGCAATATCGACCGACCAGAAGCGTTCGTGCTGGAGTTCGAAGAAGATCGATTTGGGTTTCTGGGTGGCCGAAGCTTCGGTGATCAGCGGGGCAAGCACCCGGTCTTCCTGGCCCTCGACATCCACCTTGACCAGGTCGATCGGCGTATCCGGGTCGGATGGCAGAAACTCGGTCAGCGTCCGCACCTGAACCGATATGCCGTTGGCGCCGCGCATCGGTTCGCCCAGTCTGGCCAGCCCCAGGTTTCCCTGCGCTGGCACAAACAGCTCCATCTCGCCGCTATTGTCCGAAATCGCGCAATCATGGACCCGGATGCAGTCAAATGCGTTCAGGTGGATGTTTTCTTCCAGCCGCGCCCGCATGACAGGGTTGGGTTCGAATGCATGGATCACTGATCCGGGTGCCGCGACCGCTGCCAGGCGCAGGGTGTGAGCCCCGGCATTGGCGCCAACGTCATAGGCCACGATCGGGCGGTCTTTGGGCAGGTCTTTCAGAATATGCCGCAAAGCACGTTCTTCCTGGGTGCGCCCCATGCGCCAGATCTGAAATTCCGTGTTGTTGTCGGCGGGATGAATGCGCATCCGGCACCCGCGATAGTCGACCTCGGTGGGTTTCAATTCGCGGCGGATGCGTTTTCTGATCTTGTTGGGGGTGTCCGGGTCATTGAAGATGTCGCGTAGAAGGTCATTCGGCCAGTCCATGGCGGTAGATCCCGTTTTAGTTCCCCGTTCCGAGTGCTTTCTATCAGTGGGATCTGCGCTGAAAAACACTTATTCCTGATCGGGCCTTTCCGCGCCCGTCAGGATGCTCAAGGCACCCACAGAGGCGACAGTGCCAGCCAGACGCCCGCGAACATGGCGACCCCGCCCAGGTTCACCCAGACGTGCCAGATCGCATAGCGGTAGGGCAACGTCTTGCGGGCATAGAACGCGGTTCCGACTACATAGCAGCCCGATCCGGCCAGAATGCACCAAAGTGTCGCTACGGGTACGCTCCGCAGGTCGGGCAGGGCCAGCAGCCCCAGCGCTCCCAGTCCTAGGTAGGACGCGGTCGACCAGCGCGATTTCACGGTTTCATTGGTTGTCTTGTTCCAGACCGCCACCGCCGTCAGAGCCCAGCACACCACCAGCAGACCCATTGTCCAGGGCGTGCCAGCCAGAACGAAGAACGGCGTGAAGGTGCCGGCGATGCTGGGATAGATCGCCGCGTGGTCGATGCGCCGCAGCAGCGTCCGCCGCTCGTGCAGCGGCAGAAAGTGATAGGCCCAGGACGCCAGGTTCGACGCCAGCGCGCAAGCCACATAGACCAAGACCGCAGCCACCAGCGCACCTTGCAGATGGGCCATCGCTTTTGACAGCAGCGTGCCGCCCGCGCCCAAGATCAACGCCAGCCCCAGCGCATGCACCGCCATGTCCGCGCGGCGGAAGGCGGCGGAAATGCTGGGAAAGGTTGCGTCGGTCATGTCTGGCCTCGTGGCTGCCCGTTCCGGGTAATGCCGCTGCGAATTCAAGTCCACAATTCCGGCGCGTCAGTTGGAGTTCTTCGATTGAATTTGCTTCTTTTTGCGCCGCGCCGTACCGTCACGGTTCGACGCGACCTCAAGGCAAACCAAAGGCCCCGCATGGACTGGCGCGACCATGGCATTCTTCTGACCACCCGCCGCCACGGCGAAACTGCGGCCATCATCGAGGTGTTCACCGAAACCCATGGCCGCCATGCGGGCGTGGTGCGCGGGGGTGCCAGCCGCAAGATTGCGCCCATCCTGCAACCCGGCGCGCAGTTGGACGTGCTATGGCGGGCGCGATTGCAGGAACATATCGGCACCTTCCAGGTCGAGCCGCTGCGCTCGCGCGCGGCGGCGGCGTTTTCGGGGCGGTTGGCGTTGTCAGGGCTGAACGCGGTCGTGGCGCTGCTGTCTTTTTGTCTACCTGAACGAGAACCGCACCCCGGCCTCTTCCGGCAGACGGAACAGCTGATGGATCTACTGGGCCAGGACGAGATTTGGCCGCTGGCCTATCTGCGCTGGGAACTGGCCCTGCTTGAAGAGTTGGGCTTTGGGCTGGACCTGACCCGCTGCGCCGTGACCGGCACGACCGAGGGGCTGGCCTATGTCTCGCCCAAGACAGGTCGGGCGGTCAGTGCCGAAGGCGCCGGGGATTGGGCCGACCGGCTGTTGCCTCTGCCGCCCGTGTTGCGCGGGCAGGGGGCCGCCCCGGATGACGAGGTCGCCGCCGGGCTGCGCACAACCGGCTATTTCCTGGCGCATCGCGTGGCGCCATCGCTGGGTCACACGCCGCTGCCCGAAGCCCGCGCCCGCTTTGTCGATCAGTTCACTCGGCGGCTTTGAACACCATCTCGTGCCCGTCCTCGTTGCGCAGGATCAGCACGTCGCCCGACACCTCGGACTGCGTCATCGCCAGCAGCGCGGCGAAATAGAACCCTTCGGCCTCAAGCCCGGCGCAAGCGGCGCGGGTGGCGGTCAGGTCGGCGATTTCGAACCACGGATAGGGCGCGCTCAATGTGCCCGAGTAGCTGTTGCAGGGCGCGTTGCCGGCAATCTTGCCTTCTTCGGGAAAGCGCAGCAAGGCGCTCGCGTCATAGGACTGGCCGTTCACTTCCTGCAGCACCCAGGTGCGGTCGGCCGCGCCATAGGCGGCGACGCTTTCGTCGCGATCACATTGCAACAGGGCAAGGGCGGGCAGGATCAGGCTCAGGCGCAGCATGAGGGCTTTCTATCCCGACTTGGCGTCATTGCGCCAGCAGTTCGGTGCGCACCTCCATCCGTGGACGCCAGTTGTAGCGCGTGTCCTCGCGCACCGGCGCCCAGAACAGGTCACCCCCGTTGCGCCAGCCGTCCAGCACGATCGCGTCATAGGGCCCGTCGCCCTTGGCGCTGATCGCGGCGGAGTGGTGGATGATGCGGAACGGGGTCGGTGGCGAGGTGATCCAGTGCAGGTCCAGCGTGCGGAAGTTCTCTTGCCGCAGCCGCTTCAGGATATCCTCGGCCCAGTCATTGCACAGCCCGCGTTCGCGAAAACCGTTGATGACCTTGGCGTTGTGAATGATCGCCGGATCGGTGACCCGATACTCGGCCCTCAGCTGCAGCGCATAGTCATGAGCGATTCGTGCCGCGCGGGCGGCTTCCTGCGGATCGACATCGGGGCCGAGGTTCTGAATGGCGCGGGTCAGACCGGCAACATCGCCCGAGGGTGTGCCGGACGGCGTGCTGCATCCCGCAAGCAGGAAGCCAAGAACAAGGATCAGAAGGCGCGCCATCGTCACTCCGCAAAGATCAGGTCGGCATCTGCGTAGCCGCGGCGCAGCATGATGCGGTTCGATAGCTACTTAGCTGAAACCTGTACCGGGGCCCAAGCGGGAATTTAGCGCGCCATCGTGTCTGGTGGGTCGAGTTGGGTGAATTGAATACGGCAGATCTGGTCATTCGGCACTACTGGATTGCCACAAAAGAAAAGACCCGGCACCCGGCCGGGTCAAGTTGGGGAAACCGCGACGTACTGGCGCTCAGGCCAGCAGACGCCGCGCGATGACTTGCGCCTGGATCTCGGCGGCGCCTTCAAAGATGTTCAGAATGCGGGCGTCGCACAGAACGCGGCTAATCTTGTATTCCAGCGCGAAACCGTTGCCGCCGTGGATCTGCAACCCGTTGTCGGCCGCCGCCCAGGCAACACGCGCGCCCAGCAGCTTGGCCATCCCGGCCTCCAGGTCGCAGCGGTGGCCGTTGTCCTTCTCCCAGGCGCTGAAATAGGTCAGCTGACGGGCGATCATGATCTCGACCGCCATCATCGCCAGCTTGCCCGACACGCGCGGGAAGTTGATCAGGGCCTTGCCGAACTGCTTGCGCTCCTGCGCGTATTGCATGGCGATGTCCAGCGCGCTTTGGGCCACGCCGATGGCGCGGGCGGCGGTTTGGATGCGCGCGGATTCGAAGGTTTCCATGAGCTGCTTGAAGCCCTTGCCTTCCTCGCCGCCCAGCAGGTTCTCGCCCTTGACGTGGAAGCCGTCGAAGGCCAGCTCGTATTCCTTCATGCCGCGATAGCCCAGCACCTCGATCTCGCCGCCGGTCATACCGGGGGTCGGGAATGGGTTGTCGTCGGTGCCGGGCGTCTTTTCGGCCAGGAACATCGACAATCCGCGATGGTCGGTGGTTTCGGGATCGGTGCGTGCCAGCAGCGTCATCACATGGGTGCGCGCGGCATGGGTGATCCAGGTCTTGTTGCCAGTGATCTTGTAGTCGCCGTTCTCGTCCTTGACCGCGCGGGTGCGCAGGCTGCCGAGGTCCGAGCCGGTGTTCGGTTCGGTGAACACGGCGGTGGGCAGGATTTCGGCGCTCGCGATCTTGGGCAGCCATTGGGCCTTTTGTGCATCGGTGCCGCCCGCCAAGATCAGTTCGGCCGCGATCTCGGACCGGGTGCCCAAGCTGCCGACGCCGATGTACCCGCGGGACAGTTCCTCGGAAACCACGCACATCGACGCCTTGGACAGGCCGAACCCGCCATATTCCTCGGGGATGGTCAGGCCAAAGACGCCCATCTCGGCCAGTTCCTCGATGATTTCCATCGGGATCAGTTCGTCCTTCAGGTGCCACTCGTGCGCGTTGGGCTCGACCCGATCCAGCGCATAGCGGCGGAACTGCTCGCGGATCATCTCAAGCTCTTCATCCAGGCCCGAGGCGCCGAACATCGTGGCCCCGGACTGGTCTTGCATCAGCTGAACCAGACGGCTGCGCGCGGCCTGGCTGTTGGCCTGTGCCATCAGCGTCTGCACCTCGGCGCATTGGAAGCCCGACAGCGCATCCCAGCCCAGCCCCAGATCCTGCAGGCGCACGACCTCGCCCTGGTTCATCGGGATGCCGCCGGCGACCTGGTGCAGGTATTCACCAAACGCGATTTGGTGCAGCAACTGCTCCATCTCGCCGAACTTGCCCTGGGCGTCCAGCGCCTCGGCCCATTTCTGCATCTGCTGCAGCGACTGGTTGTAGGTGGCCAGCCAGGCCAGCCCATGCGCGGCGGTCTGGTTCGCTTCGACCAAGGCGCCCGAGACGCGACCCTCGGCCGTGACCATCTCGCGCACTGCATCGCGCGCCCGGTCAAAGACGGACTGAACCGCCGGCAGCGCGGCCCCCGTTAGGGTCAGAAGATCGGGCAGAACCGGCTGAGAAGTCATGTTCGTCATATCTTGTCCGTCATGGGCCATGAATCACGTCCTTTGCTGGGTTGTCTGGTCATACCATGCTGCAAGTGCAGCGCAACAAAAATTCACAAAATGCGTCGAAAAGGTCCAAAAATTACGCAACGATTTTTGCGGTGCAGAAGAAATGCAGGGTGTTATTTAAGGGCATGACACTGTTTTCGATGCTGAGTTGGCCTGAGCTCTGCCTTGCCTTCGCGGTGGCCTTTCTGGCCGGTGCGGTCAAAGGCATGGTCGGGTTTGCCATGCCGATGGTTCTGGTTTCGGGGCTGAGCATGATGCTGCCGCCGCAACTGGCCCTGGCCGGGCTCATCCTGCCCACGTTGGTCACGAACGGGTTTCAGGCACTGCGCGAAGGGCGTGCGGCGGCGGTGTCGGCCATTCGGCAGTTCCGGGTGTTCCTGATGGTGGGGCTGGTGTTCCTGCTTGCCAGCGCGCAGTTGGTCAGCCTTGTGCCGGCGCGGGCGTTCTTGTTGCTGGTCGGTCTTCCAGTCACGTTTTTTGCCGCGATGCAGTTGCTGGGGTTCGGGCTGAGCCTGTCCCGGCCTTCGGCGCGGATCGAAGCTGCGATTGGCGCGATGGCCGGGTTCGTCGGGGGCATTTCCGGGGTTTGGGGGCCGCCAACCGTGGCTTATCTGACCGCGCTGAACACGCCCAAGTCCGAGCAGCTGCGGATACAGGGGGTGATTTACGGATTGGGTGCCGTGGCGCTGGCCGTGGCGCATGTGGGATCGGGGGTGCTGCGCGCCGATACGGTGCCGTTTTCCGTGGCGCTGACAGTTCCCGCGGTGGCAGGCATGTGGTTGGGGCTGCGCTTGCACGACCGGATCGATCAGGCCACATTTCGCAAGGCAACGCTGCTGGTGCTGATGGTCGCCGGTGCAAACCTGTTGCGGCGCGGTCTGGTCGGGTGATCGGTCAGGTCTGGCGGTCGACTACGCGAAAGGCGAAATACAGGCCGAACATCAAAAACAGCAGCCCCGACATGTCACCAATAAGAAACGCAACATATTCCGAAGTCGAACTGCCGAAGGCCAAGTTGGTCAAGATGGACACCAGAATCGATGTGATCACACCGACCCCCATGATGCAGGCCCAGCACGGGCTGCGGCCAGGGGCGGGAAACAGATCCCACCCCGCCCATTTCAGCAGGTAGAACACCGCCGGTGCCGTCGTGACCGCGATGGCAATCGCCAGCAGTCGGTTTGCCAGAAACACATCCGCGCCGCCCAGCAGTGCGAATACGATGAACACTCCGGGAAACAGCGCCGGAATGGCCCGCCATCCAAGCAGCCAGGCCGCCAGAACCCGCACGCCATGTGGCAGAAACAGCAGGCTGGCGCGGCTTGGGTATTCCGGGAAGAAAACGTTCTGCAGAGGCATCAGAACCGAAAACGTCAGAAATGACGCTCCGACATATGCCAGCGAGGCGAAAAACGTGTCAGTGATCCACGATCGCATAAGGTTCAGCTGAACGAGCGCAGCAGCAGGTCAACGCGGCGCATTGACGATATAGCGGCCCCTGTTTGCGTTTCCGCTGTGCGCCAGATAGCCTTTTTGCACCAGCGATTTCAGCGCGCGGAAAAAAGTCGGTCTGGATATGCTTTGCACCAGGGTGTGTTCGATCAATCCATAGGTGCGGATCTCGGAACCGTTCTTGGACAATTCTTCGGCCGCATAATAAATGTCACGTTCAACCGGAGATAGTTCCTCGAGACCCAGTGTACGCTCCATGCTGTGTACCAGTTTGCGCAATTCGGCCAGTTTCGAGATTTCGGTCATGTTCATTCCTGATATTCTTGCTGCCAACATAACGCCCCGTTTGCGTGGAACAGTTTCGGTGGAACACTTGGCGCGCCCCGAAGCG
This sequence comes from Ruegeria sp. BHSC276, assembly GCF_059612945.1. NCBI lineage: Bacteria > Pseudomonadati > Pseudomonadota > Alphaproteobacteria > Rhodobacterales > Roseobacteraceae > Ruegeria > Ruegeria sp. BHSC276. The sequence goes on from NZ_JBXWRP010000010.1 coordinate 107,816, forward strand.
GCATTCCGCTGTCACGTTGACACTAGCCCCCTACTAGTCCACCATACTCTTGATTAGACGGCCTGTTCTTGTGGTGAGTGAACAGATGCAGGTCGCCCTCAAGGTATTTTCAGTGTGTCTTCAGTCCCGGCCCGGTGCGCAAGCGCCGGGCTATTTGCGAGTTGAGAAGTTTCTCTATCGCAAGTTCGCATGCCAAGCAACGCATTTGTATGCGCAACATCGGAACTGCAACCATAGGGATAGTGAGGTTCCGTTGAGTTCCGCCACACGAAGAACGGGGGCCGCGTGGCCCCCGTCTGCTGAAGTGGTCTGCGCGGTATCAGCCGATCGCCACGGCCCGGATATCTTCGTCGATGAAAGGCAGGTACTGCTCGAAATTCTCAGCGAACATCTGCACCAGCTTTTCGGCCTGTTTGTCGAAGGCGGCCTGATCATCCCATGTCCGGCGCGGATCCAGCAGCACTTCGGGGACGCCCGGTACCGCCACCGGTACATCAAAACCGAAATTGGCATCCTTGCGGTATTCCGCGTCGGCCAGCGAGCCGTCCAGAGCTGCGGTCAGCAGGGCGCGGGTGGCCTTGATCGGCATCCGGCTGCCTACACCGTAGGCGCCGCCGGTCCAGCCGGTGTTCACCAGCCAGCAGGTGGCGCCGTGCTGGGCGATCTTGTCGCGAAGCAACTTACCGTATTCCTCGGGGCGGCGCGGCATGAACGGGGCGCCGAAGCAGGTCGAGAAGGTGGGTTGCGGCTCGGTCACGCCGCGCTCGGTTCCGGCGACCTTCGAGGTGAAGCCCGACAGGAAGTGGTACATTGCCTGCGCCGGGGTCAGCCGCGCGATGGGAGGCAGCACGCCGAAGGCATCGCAGGTCAGCATGATAATGTTCTTCGGATGGCCGCCCAAAGCGGTTTTCGACGCGTTCGAGATGTATTCCAGCGGATAGGCGCAGCGCATGTTCGCGGTCAGGCTGTCATCGTCGAAATCAAGTTCCCGGGTCTCGGGGTCAAAAACCATGTTCTCGACCACAGTGCCGAATTTCGAGGTGGTCGCGTAGATCTCGGGTTCGGCCTCGGGGTTTAGGTTGATGGTCTTGGCATAGCAGCCGCCTTCGAAGTTGAAGGTACCGCGGTCAGACCAGCCGTGTTCGTCATCACCGATCAGAACCCGCGCCGGGTCCGCCGACAAAGTGGTCTTTCCGGTGCCCGACAAGCCAAAGAACACGGCTGTGTCGACCGGGTTGCCGACGGCGTGGTTGGCCGAGCAGTGCATCGGCATCACACCTTTTTCCGGCAGCAGGTAGTTGAGCAGCGTGAACACGGATTTCTTGTTCTCGCCGGCGTATTCGGTGCCGCCGATCAGAATCAGTTTGCGGTCGAAGTTCAACGCGATCACGGTGTCGCTGCGGCAGTCGTGCCGGGCCGGATCCGCCTTGAAGCTGGGGCAATTGATGACGGTGAAATCGGCGACGAACTCATCCAGGTCCTCGCGGTCGGGGCGGCGCAGCATGTGGCGGATGAACAGGCTGTGCCAAGCCAGCTCGGTGACCATGCGCACGTTGATCGCATAGGTGGGATCGGCCCCACCGACCAGATCCTGCACGAAGTAATCCTTGCCCCGCATGTGCGCCAGCATGTCGTCGTAAAGGGCGTCAAAGCCCTCGGAGCTCATGGCGGCGTTGTTTTCCCACCAGATGCTGTCGGCCACGCTGTCGGTCTTGACCACATGCTTGTCCTTGGGTGAGCGGCCGGTGAACTTGCCGGTCGAGACCAGGAAGGCCCCGCCGTTGCCCAGCGTGCCTTCGCCCCGTTTGAGGGCCTCTTCGATCAGCGCCGGTTCGATGAAGTTGTAATAGACATTGCCCAGACCCCCGATGCCCTGATCTTCGAGGCGAAATTGCGGGTTAACCCGTCCAGATGTCATGCGTGTCTTCTCCTGTGGCGGCGCCGGAAAACATCCTTCAGCGCACTTGGGGCATTTTTGCCGGGAAACCGGCGGATGCTCGTGTCTTAACATGGGCGCCAAAGGCATGAACAGGACGGTTTGGCACAGTTAGCGCCATCACATCCAAGTTTAGCGCAACCACGAATTTCCTGTCGGAAAGCGCGACCACTTTCGGCCATCCGTTACGACCTTTTTGTCTCAGCTTCGTGAACAATGTGGCGCGATTCGTACATCCGGATTGATTCGCGGCCTTAAAAAAGCCAAGAATGCCCTACAAAAGCACAAGATAACTTCAGTGAGCAGGTAGAGGGCAGCCCTATGTCTAAGATTGCACTGGTGGACGACGATCGGAATATCCTTACGTCCGTGTCCATGACGCTCGAGGCCGAGGGATTCGAGGTCGAAACCTACAATGACGGGCAGGCCGCCCTGGATGCGTTCAACAAGAAACTGCCCGACATGGCGGTTCTGGACATCAAGATGCCCCGGATGGACGGCATGGACCTGTTACAGCGTCTGCGTCAGAAAACCCAGATGCCGGTCATCTTCCTGACCTCGAAGGACGACGAGATCGACGAGGTTCTGGGCCTGCGCATGGGGGCGGATGACTATGTGAAAAAGCCGTTCTCGCAACGTCTTCTAGTCGAACGGATCCGCGCCTTGCTGCGCCGGCAGGAAGCGATCTCGGGCGATGCGTCGGCGTCGGCGCCCGGCGAGACCAAGGTCATGGAACGGGGCCACCTGCGGATGGACCCGTTGCGCCACGCGGTCAGCTGGAAAGGCACGGACGTGTCCCTGACGGTGACCGAGTTCCTGTTGCTGCAAGCCTTGGCCCAGCGGCCGGGTTTCGTCAAAAGCCGCGATCAGCTGATGGATGTGGCCTATGACGATCAGGTCTATGTGGACGACCGCACGATCGACAGCCATATAAAACGTCTGCGCAAGAAAATGCGCGCGGCCGATCCAGAATTTTCGGCCATCGAGACGCTTTATGGCATAGGATACCGGTACAACGAAGAATAAGCCGGACTGGCTTTAGCAAAGGTGATTGGGTTTCGTGAGGGACACCCAGCAGGGCAGCGAAATGCGCGACGGTGGCGTCGTATTGGGGGATGACTGGGTCATCCCGCAGGACCCCGAATCGGCCGAATTGCGCGCGCGTCGCTCGCGCCGGACGCTGTTCACGTTGCGCAACTCGCCGCTGGCCCGCAAGATCATCACGTTCAACCTGATCGCCCTGGTGACCCTCGTCGCCGGTCTTTTGTATCTGGATGACTCCCGGGCCGAGCGGGTCCAGCAGACGGCACGCGACCTGATCGGCGACGCTAAGTTGGTGTCGAATGTCTTTGAAGCCCAACTGCGGCGGACCGAGGGCGCTCGGGCGACGGCGGATTTGAACATCAAGGACACGCTGTCGTTGCTCAGCATACCCGAAGGCGGCGAGGTATTCGTCTATGATGACACAGGTACCCTGATCGGATGGACGCGGGGCGAATCATCCGTGGCCAGGGTGCCGGGGCTGATCCCGACCGAGGCCGATGCGCCCACGGGCAGCACTCTGATCAGTGACGCCCTGAACGCGGTTTGGAACGGGTTGTACAAGGTCTTCACCGGTGCGGCGCAGGATCAGGCCCCGACGCTGGCCCAGCGCGTTCAGGAAATCGTGCCTGGCGCACTGAACGGCCAGTTGCAGGTGCAGGCGGTTAGCGACGTCATGGGCGACACGGTGATCGTCTCGGCTTCGCCGATCCTGCAGGCCGGGGATCCGATCGGTGCCGTTGCCATCACCGGTCCGCCCGGCGAGATCGACGCGCTGGCCCGCAAGGAGCAGGAGCGCATCCTCCAGATGTTCGTCGTCGCATTGCTGGTTTCGATCGGCCTCAGTCTTGTTCTGGCTTCGACCATCGCCAACCCGCTGGCCGATCTGGCTGCGGCGGCCGAGATGGGCAAGGATCGGGGCACGGGTGTCAATCCGGGGCGCATCCGCATGCCCGACCTCAGCGCCCGCCCGGACGAGATCGGACGCCTGAGCCGGGCTCTGCGTGGCATGGTGACGGCGCTGTACAATCGCATCGACGCCAACGAGCAGTTCGCGGCCGACGTCGCCCACGAGATCAAGAACCCGCTGGCCAGCCTGCAATCGGCCGTCGGCACCCTGCGGATGGTCAAGCGCGACGACCAGCGCGAGAAACTGCTGGGCGTGATCGAACATGACGTGCGGCGGCTGGACCGGCTGGTCAGCGACATTTCGAACGCTTCGCGTCTGGATGCCGAACTGGTCAAGGAAGAGGAGCAGCCCTTCGATCTGCTCAAGCTGCTGGGCAACATCGGACAATATCTTGGTGAGGAAGCCCGGTCGAAGGGGATCGACTACATCACCGATTTGCCGGCGAAGCCGATCATCGTCAACGGGCTCGAGGCGCGTCTGGCCCAGGTGTTCGTCAACCTGATCACCAACGCCATTTCGTTCTGCGAAAAGGGGGACGCGATCCGTGTCTGGGTGCGGCAGCGCGAAAACCGGGTGTTGGTCGTGGTCGAGGATACCGGGCCCGGCATTCCCGATCAGGCGCTGACAAAGGTGTTCAAGCGTTTCTATTCGCAACGCCCGCCCGAGCATTTCGGCAACAACTCGGGGCTGGGACTGGCGATTTCCAAGCAGATCGTCGAAGCCCATGGCGGCGTAATCTGGGCCGAGAACATCCGGCCGACCGACGCCGACCCGACATCGGATCCGCTGGGCGCGCGTTTTGTCGTAGGCCTGCCCGTCTGACCCATGGGCGTCGGAGATCTTCCGCAGGACCCGGTCGCAGGCAGGGTGGTCGTGCATGGCTCGTGCGTGGCGGTCGGCGGGCACGGGGCTCTGATCCTAGGGCGTTCGGGCGCAGGGAAATCCGCGCTGGCTTTGCAGATGATGGCCCATGGCGCCTGGCTGGTCGGCGATGACCGGATCGCCCTGTGGCTGCACGGGCACCACGTGATGGCCGATGGGGTTGACCCGGTACGCGGCCTGATCGAGGCGCGCGGCATCGGGCTGCTGCGCGCCGAGGTAGCCAAGGCCACGCCCGTGCGCTGGTTGGTCGATCTGGACCGTCCCGAACCCAAGCGCCTGCCCGAACCGATGCGGTTTCCTCTGTTGGGGCAGTCCTTGCCCTTGCTTCGGGCCGCCGACACGCCCAATCTGGCGGCAGCCTTGATGCAACTGATGAAGATGGGACGAGTCGACCCGCAATGGCCCAGCAAATGAACACGCAGCGCCGCGTTGTCCTGGTGACCGGCCCCTCCGGAGCCGGGCGTTCGACCGCCATCCACGTGCTTGAGGACCTGGGCTATGAGGCCATCGACAACCTGCCCATGGGTCTGCTCATGCGGTTGATGGAGGGGCCCGGCCCCACCCGCCCCCTTGCGTTGGGCATCGATGCGCGCAACCGTGATTTCTCGACCATCGGCTTCATCGAACTGGTCGCCAAGCTGGGTCGTATGGCGCAGGTGGATCTGACCACGCTGTACTTGGATTGCAGCGACGAGGTGCTGCTGCGGCGGTTTTCGGAAACCCGGCGACGCCATCCGGTCGCGGCGGATGCCAGCCCCGAAACCGGCATCCACCAGGAAAAAGAGCTGTTGGCCCCCATCCGAGAGGTCGCGGATACTCTGATCGATACCAGCACGCTGAACATCCATCAGCTGCGCGAAGAGGTCGAACGCTGGTTCGCCCCGGAAGGGGGGCGACACCTTGCGGTTTCGATCGAGTCGTTCTCATACAAGCGGGGGCTGCCCCGGGGGCTCGATATGGTGTTCGACTGCCGGTTTCTGGCCAACCCCTATTGGCGCCCCGAACTTCGCTCGGCCGATGGTCGAAATCCGGACGTGGCAGCCTATGTACAGTCTGACATGAACTATGCTCCGTTTTTCGAGCGGGTCGTCGACCTGCTGCAGGTTCTGCTGCCGGCCTTTCGGGCCGAAGGAAAGGCGCATCTGTCGGTCGCCTTCGGATGCACCGGAGGGCAGCATCGGTCGGTCGCGGTGGCCGAGGCCGTTGCAAAGGCCCTTGCGGACAGGGGCCAGCCGGTGGCAACTAGGCACCGGGAAATGGAACGTCGATCGTTGAATGTGAGGCCGGATTGATCGGAATTGTAATCGTGGCGCATGGGGGATTGGCACAGGAATACCTGGCGGCCATGCAGCATGTCGTAGGCCGGCAACCCGGGCTGGTGGCGATCGCGATCGAGCCGGATCATGACCGCGAGGAAAAACAGGCCGAGATCTGCCGCGCTGCCGATGCGGTGGATGTCGGCGATGGCGTGGTCGTCGTGACCGATCTGTTCGGGGGCAGTCCATCGAATCTCAGCCTGCGGGCCTGTGCGCCGCAGGACCGGCGAATCCTCTACGGAGCCAACCTCCCGATGCTGATCAAGCTGGCCAAAAGCCGCCACCTGCCCGTAGGCGATGCCGTTCGCCAGGCGATGGAGGCTGGACGAAAGTACATCAATACGCAAAATGTGACGCTGGACTGAGACCGGATCGAATGGACATGGCCACCAGAACTTTGAAAATCATCAATGAAAAAGGGCTGCACGCGCGCGCGTCGGCCAAGCTGGTCGAGGTGGTCGAAGGCTTTGACGCCCGCGCCGAGGTGTCGAAGGACGGTTTGTCCGCTTCGGGCGACAGCATCATGGGGCTTTTGATGTTGGCAGCCTCGCGCGGAACCACTATTGACGTCGAAACGTCCGGGCCGGATGCTGAGGCGTTGGCGGATGCGTTGGAAGCCCTGGTGAACGACAAGTTCGGCGAAGGGTACTGAGCCCGGCACCGCGACACAGGAACGGGAAGACCAGGAATTGGCGGAAACCACGCACGAAACCAAGACAAGCCCGGTTGCGGATGGGGCGTCGCAACAGGGCGAAGTCTACGACCGCAGAACGCTGACCTACGCAAATTCTTTCGACGATCCCTGGACCGCGACCGCGATCAAGGCGATCGAGTGGTGCACGGGCAAGCTCACCATCCTGCGGATGGTTAACAAGTTCGAAAAGCAGAACGAGAACTACCGTGGCCAGAAGTTCTGGGGCGGCGCGCTCAGGACCATGGGCATCGACCTGACCACGCCCGAGGACCAGATCGCGCGCATTCCCAAGGAAGGCCCGGTCGTGGTTGTCGCCAACCACCCGCACGGGATGGTGGATGGCATGATCCTGGCAGAACTTATCGGTCGCGTTCGCCAGGACTATCGTATCCTGACCCGCTCAGTCTTGACCGGGCTCGACGAGGCGGCGACCTCCTTCATGATCCCGGTGCCGTTCCCGCATGACCCTGAAGCCCAACCCAAGATGCTCGAGATGCGCGCCAAGGCGATGGAACATCTGAAGAACGGGGGCGTCGTCGCCCTGTTTCCATCGGGGGTGGTGATGTCATCTGACACCTGGTTCGGACCTGCGCAGGAACGTGAATGGAACGTGTTCACCGCCAAGATGATCCGCCGGTCCGGGGCCAAGATCCTGCCGATCTTCTTCCCGGGAAGCAACTCCCGCTGGTACCAGATCGCCAACAAACTGTCGCCGATTCTGCGTCAGGGCCTCTTGCTGCACGAAATCGTCCGCTCCTGCAACAAGCCGCAATCGCCGGTAATCGGAGAGCCGATTTCCGATGCTGACATGGAGCTGCTTGAACGAGACCCCCGTGGCTTCATGGCCTGGCTGCGCCAGCACACCTTGGCGCTCGGCCAATCGCGCACTTCGTGACCCTCGAGTTCATCTGGCCATAAATATCCCGGGGTGAGCCCGGATGAAATCCGGGCGAGGGGGCTGGCCCCCTTGTTCCGTCAGCGTGTGGGAACGGGCACCTCGCCGCGATAGTCATAGAACCCGCGGTCGCTCTTGCGCCCCAACCATCCTGCCTCGACATATTTCGTCAGCAACGGGCATGGGCGGTATTTGGTGTCTGCCAGCCCGTCATGCAAAACGTTCATGATGGCCAGGCAGGTGTCCAGCCCGATGAAATCGGCCAGTTCCAATGGCCCCATCGGATGGTTGGCACCCAGTTTCATCGACTGGTCGATCGACTGCACGCTGCCGACCCCTTCATACAGCGTATAAACCGCCTCGTTGATCATCGGCATCAGGATGCGGTTCACGATGAAGGCCGGAAAATCCTCGGCGCTGGCGGCGGTCTTTCCCAACCGGTCCACCACCGTCTTGCAGGTGGCAAAGGTCTCTTCGTCGGTGGCGATCCCCCGAATCAGCTCGACCAGTTGCATCACCGGGACTGGGTTCATGAAATGGAAGCCCATGAAACGTTCCGGCCGGTCTGTCCGGCTGGCCAGCCGCGTGATCGAAATCGACGAGGTGTTCGACGTTAGAATTGTGTGTGGCAGAAGGTGCGGTTGCAGGTCTTCAAAAATGGCCTGTTTGATCGTCTCGCGCTCGGTCGCGGCCTCGATCACCAGGTCGGTTTTGCCGATGTCGGGCAGGTTCAGCGTGGTCTTGATCTTGGACAGTGCCGCCTGCATGTCGTCCTCGGTGATTTTCCCACGCGAAACCTGCCGGGCCATGTTGCCTCTGATCGTTTCAAGCGCCGAATCCAGCGCCTCTTTGCTGATGTCGTTCAACAGAACGTCATACCCAGCCAACGCCATGACATGAGCGATTCCATTGCCCATCTGACCAGCGCCGATCACTCCGACTGATTTCACGTCCATGCTGAGCTGCCTTTTGCGTTGAGGTTCAGGGGCGACCTTATCGGCAGTCCGGGCAGGGCGGCAAGGGGCAGTGACCTGTAGAATTCGCGTAAAAGTCGATCATTGAGATTTTCTTAGTACCTGTGGCCCGACAATGGCATCCGGGTGAAGAAATTGGGTGGATGACATGAGTTATCACGAATCCGGCGCGCTGAGCGCCGAAGAGCCGCTGTGCCGCTATGCAGGCTCGGAGCGATGGTATCGCGGGCCAAAACTGGCACTGGACCGACCATATCTGGCCTGCGTTGGCGCCGATGAAACCTTTGGCCGTTTCGTTGCGCGCCCATTTCCGTCTGTCCTCGACGACAAGCTCGACATGCCATGCATCAACCTAGGCAGCCTGTTTTGCGGAGTCGACGGGCTGACGCTGGACACCTGTCTGCTGGACCTAATGAACAACGCCAAGACATGTGTTTTGCAGCTGCCGGGGATTCTGGGCCAAACCAACCCTTTCTATAGGGTGCACGTCCGGCGCAATGACAGGGTGCTTGAAGCGACTGCGGATCTGCGCGCGCTCTACCCCGAGGTGGATTTCGCCGAAATCCACTTCGTCCGACATCTGATTTTGCGACTGGCCGAGTTTCAGGATGCCCGCTTCGAAATGGTGACAGACTCGCTGAGGCGGGGGTGGCTGACCAAGCTGAGCGATTTTCTGACCCAGGTAAAACCGCCGGTCGTGCTGTTGTGGTTGGACATCGTGCACAGCCCCGACGCGCAGCACCTCAGCCTGCCGGAAACGGTGCAGGTCTCCGCCTCAATGGTCTCGGAACTGGCGCGGCACTGTGCTGGGAAGATCGAGATGGAGGTGCGCCCATCGGGTGAGTCTGACGATCTCGAGGATATGCTTTTTGGCACGATGCAGCAGCCGATGGCGGAGTACATGATCGGACCGGCCACGTATCGCGCCATTGCCGAGCGGTTGCTGTCCGCGATCCGGGATCTGGACTGAGAAAGGCCCGCCAATCGGCGGGCCTTGATCGTTTCGAAGTCGGGCTTTTTCAGGCCAGCTTTTCGGTAAGCTCCGGCACGGCCTGGAACAGGTCGGCGACCAGGCCGTAATCGGCCACCTGGAAGATAGGAGCCTCTTCGTCCTTGTTGATCGCGACGATGATCTTCGAATCCTTCATGCCAGCCAGGTGCTGGATCGCGCCCGAGATGCCAACCGCGATGTATAGATCCGGTGCCACGACCTTGCCGGTCTGACCCACCTGCCAGTCGTTGGGGGCATAACCCGAGTCAACTGCGGCACGCGAGGCACCAACCGCCGCGCCCAGCTTGTCGGCCAGGGCTTCGATCAGTTTGAAGTCTTCTTCCGAGCCGACGCCGCGGCCGCCCGACACCACGGCCTTGGCCGAGGTCAGCTCGGGGCGGTCGCTTTCGGCGACCTTGTCTTCGACCCATTCCGACAGGCCGGGGTTTTCACCGACCGATACAGTCTCGACCGGGGCCGAGCCGCCTTCGCCGGCCGCATCAAAGCTGGCGGTGCGGAAGGTGATGACCTTCTTGGGATCGTTCGACTTGACGGTCTGGATCGCGTTGCCCGCGTAGATCGGCCGCTCGAAGGTCGAGCCATCGACCACGCCCGACGCGTCCGAGATCACCATCACGTCCAGCAGCGCGGCCACGCGCGGCATGACGTTCTTGGCGTCGGTGGTGGCCGGCGCCACGATATGCTCATAGCCGTCGGCCAAGCTGACGATCAGCGCGGCGGTCGATTCGGCCAGACGGTGGCCCAGCGACGGGTCTTCGGCGACCAGGACCTTGGACACGCCGTCGATCTTGGCGGCGGCTTCGCCGGCAGCGGCGGCCGAGCCGCCCGCGGCCAGAACGGTCACGTCACCCAGCTGCTTGGCAGCGGTGACCGCCTTGGCGGTTGCGTCCATCGCCAGTTCGCCATTGTTGACTTCGGCAAGCAGAAGTACAGCCATTACACAGCCCCCGCTTCTTTGAGTTTCCCGACCAGCTCGTCGACCGAGCCCACGATGATGCCAGCGGCGCGTGCCGGCGGCTCTTCGGTCTTGACGACTTCGAGGCGCGGCGTGACGTCGACGCCGTAATCGGCGGCGGTTTTTTCATCCAGCGGCTTTTTCTTAGCCTTCATGATATTCGGCAGCGACGCATAGCGCGGCTCGTTCAGGCGCAGGTCGACGGTGACGATGGCGGGCATCTTCACGCTGATGGTCTGCAGGCCGCCGTCAACTTCACGCGTGACTTTGGCGGTGTCCCCTTCGATGTCCAGCTCAGACGCGAAGGTGCCCTGGCTCCAGCCCAGCAGTGCCGCCAGCATCTGGCCGGTGGCGTTCATGTCGTTGTCGATCGCCTGCTTGCCGCACAGAACCAGTCCGGGCTGCTCTTCCTCGACCACCTTGGCCAGGATCTTGGCGACGGCCAGCGGTTCGATGTCTTGGTGGACGTCATCCGCGGCGACCACCAGAATGGCGCGGTCTGCGCCCATCGCCAGCGCGGTGCGCAGCGTTTCCTGCGCCTGCTTGACGCCGATCGAAACGGCCACAACCTCGTCGGCCTTGCCAGCTTCTTTCAGGCGGATCGCCTCTTCGACGGCAATCTCGTCGAACGGGTTCATCGACATTTTGACATTGGCGAGATCAACACCGCTGCCGTCCGCCTTGACGCGAACTTTCACGTTGTAGTCGATCACGCGCTTGACAGGCACAAGTACCTTCATTTTTGCGTACGCTCCTTACAAAAACGGCAAGCCGCAATGCGACTCCACCAATGCTCTCGTCGGCCTAGATAGCGCCTTGCGGGGCGTCGGGACAGGGCAAAATCGTCACGTCATGTCGTGGGGACGTCGCGTTTCACGCTTTTTGACGTGAAGGAACGAAATATTGTTACCCGGCCGATGGGCGGTTTTGTCGCGCCGGATGGTGCGAAAACGCATTCAAGAGTCTCGGGTTCCAGCGGTTTGCGCCCGCCCTTCGGGCCGGCGCTTCGCTATTCCGGTCGCCACACCGTCCAGTGGACGTTGTGGCGCTTTCAGCGGTTCGCGCCCGGAACCCACAAGACGTCATCGTGGCCGCCGTTGTTGGCGCAGCGGGCTGCCACGAAGAACCAGTCGCTGAGGCGGTTGAGGTATTTCACTGCGGCCTCGTTCACCGGCTCCATGTTGGTGAGTTCGACGGCCAAGCGCTCGGCGCGCCGCGAGACGGTGCGGCAGACATGCAGATGCGCCGCCAGCTTTGATCCGCCCGGCAGGATGAAGCTGCGCAACGGTTCGAGGTCGGCATTCATTGCGTCAATTTCCGTTTCCAGACGGTCGATCTGGGCCGGGGCGATCCGCAGGGGCGGGTAATCGGCCTCGGCGTCTTTTTCCATGTCGGGGCGGCACAGGTCAGCGCCCAGGTCGAACAAATCGTTCTGGATGCGGGCGAGCGCCGCATCGACCTCGCCCTCGGCCTCGGTGCGAGCCACGCCGACAAAGGCATTCAGCTCGTCCACAGTGCCATAGGCCGCCACGCGGCCCGAGTATTTCGCAACCCGTTCGCCATTGCCCAGCGCGGTTTTGCCATCGTCCCCGGTGCGGGTATAAATCTTATTCAGAACGACCATCTACTGCACTCCCTGTCCACGCAAATAGACGTAGAGCACGATCAGCACCACGGCAATGAATTGAAACAGGATGCGCAGCCGCATCATCTTGTTGCTTTTCTTGGCGGCCTCCATGCCGCCCTTGCCGAAATTGGCCACACCAAGCGCCAGCACGACGACGACCGCCGCCATCGCCAAAAGCAGCACACCCATCAAGATATCCATTTCGCCCCCATTCGCGCCTTTGTTCCGTTGCCGAACCATCTAGCCGGACAGGCGGTAAAAGCGAACGGGTAATTTCGCCTCAGATGCGGGACAGGATCCGGTCGATGGCGCCGGTCGGCAGCACGCGCCGCAGATAGCCGGCAATGTAAGTGGGTGTCGTGACATAGTAGCGCGCCTTGGGCGATTTCGCCTCGAGCGCGCGCGCCAGCTTGTTCGTTACGGCCGAGGCGGGCAACTCGAACCGGTCGGGGCCGCTGTCCTCGTAGAGCCGTTTGAGCAGCGCGCCCTCGTATTTCTCGCGTAGGGCCGAGTTTTCCCAGTCGATGAACCGTTCGAAGATCGGAATGGCCTTCTCGCGCAGCTTCGAGGTGACCGGGCCGGGTTCGATCAGAATGACCTTGATGCCGGTGTCGCGCAGTTCCAGCCGTAGCGTGTCGGTCAGGCCTTCGATGGCGTATTTCGTGGCCACATAGGCACCGCGCCACGGAAAGGCGACCAGCCCCAGAACCGACGAGTTCTGGACGATGCGGCCATGCCCCTGCGCACGCATGACGGGAATCACCTGACGCGTCAGTTCGTGCCAGCCGAATACATTGGTTTCGAAGATATGGCGCAGGCCTTCGGTCGGTACGTCCTCGACGGCGCCGGGAAGCCCATGTGCTCCGTTGTTGAACAGCGCATCCAGCGCGCCGCCCGTGGCCTCCAAAACCTCGGCAAGTCCGGCCGTTATACTGGCGGTGTCGGTATAATCGATGCGTGGGCTGTCAAAGCCTTGGGCACGCAGGCGGTCGCAATCGCGCTGCTGCCGACACGCGGCAAAAACGCGCCAGCCGCGTGCACGCATTCCGTGTGCCGCGTCCAGCCCGATACCCGAGGAGCACCCGGTAATGAGGATGGATTTCTGCATATCGCTCCCGTGGCTTTCCGTCAGCAACAGCTATTGCGGGGAACATGGCAGGGCAATGACGGCATCGCGTCAATTCGCGGTTTTGCGGATCAATGAGGCGGAAATCCATCCGACCTGTTGCTCGGGCAACACGCGCAGGCGCAGCCAGCCGGTGCCCGAGTCGCTCAGCACTTCGACCTTCTGGCCCATCCGGGCCTTGCCGATGATCGGATAGATCGTGCCCGGGCCGTCGCGCATATTTACTCGTGTGCCGGACACTTCGCGAATGTCCTTGGGTGCGGGTGCCACTTGGGTTGGTGTGGCCTCGGGGCCGACGGGCGTCTCGCGCAGCGCCGGGGGTGGGGTCTCATCAAGCGATGCCAGCGAGAAGGTCTGGCCCTGGCTTTCCAGGCCCGCAAGGGACGCGCCCATTCCGGCGGCGACCTGCGCCAACACGGCGCTTGCATCGGGTGTCTGCGCAACGGGCAGCGGCTCGGGCCTTGGCTCGACCGGTTTTGCAGGGCGCGCAACGGCGCGGGTTACAAGCTCCTTCGGCTTCGCGGCGACCAAGCGGTCAGCGGTTCGGGCTTGGGTAACCAGACTGTGCGTGGCAGCGCGTGTGCCGCGCGGCTCGAAATCGGGGCCTCCGCTCATCACGAAGAAGGCCCAGCCCAAGGCGGCGAAGGTAACAACAATCAGGCGCGTCATGGCGCATCCCCCGGCAATCGCATCAACAAAGAAATCGGCAGCATTCAATGGTTGAGATACTACCATAATCGCGCGCCCGAGTCGAAAGTCGGGGGAAATCGCGGGGTTGGGTCCCCCTGTTGCAAAAAGCCGGACTTGTCCCCAGCAAAATATGCGCTGATTGCTTTACCAAGGGCGTCGGGCATCGTATCACATCATCTATGAACGACACGATCGACGACCCCAATATGGAGGCCCCCGACGCGGGGGGCGAGGTGGCGGAGCCGCTGCGCCGGGCAATTGGCGAGCGCTATCTGACCTATGCGCTTTCCACCATCATGCACCGGGCCTTGCCCGATGCGCGTGACGGATTGAAGCCGGTTCACCGGCGAATCCTCTACGCGATGCGCGAGTTGCGACTCAGTTCCTCGGGCGGGTTCCGCAAGTCGGCCAAGATCTCGGGCGACGTGATGGGTAACTACCACCCGCATGGTGACGCCGCGATCTATGACGCGATGGCGCGCCTGGCGCAGGATTTCAACGTCCGTTACCCGCTGGTGGACGGGCAGGGCAATTTCGGCAATATCGACGGCGACAACCCGGCGGCCTCGCGCTATACCGAGGCACGGATGACCATCGTTGCCGAGGCGTTGCTGGAGGGGCTCGACGAGGATGCGGTCGATTTTCGCGACAACTACGACGGCACGCTGCAGGAACCGGTGGTGCTGCCGGCGACCTTCCCAAACCTGCTGGCCAATGGCGCGTCGGGGATCGCCGTGGGCATGGCCACGAACATCCCGCCGCACAACATCGCCGAGCTGTGCGACGCCTGCCTGCATCTGATCAAGACGCCCGACGCACGTGACGACACGCTGCTGAACTATGTGCCGGGGCCGGATTTCCCGACGGGTGGCGTGATCGTCGAGCCGCCCGAGAACATCGCACAGGCCTATCGCACCGGGCGCGGATCATTCCGGCTGCGCTGCAAGTATCAGATCGAGGATCTGGGCCGCGGCCAGTGGCAGATCGTGGTCACCGAGATCCCGTATCAGGTCCAGAAATCCAAGTTGATCGAAAAGCTCGCCGAGCTGATCCAGACCAAGAAGATCCCGATCCTGGGCGATGTGCGCGACGAATCCGCCGACGACATCCGCCTGATCCTCGAGCCGCGTTCGAAAAACGTGGACCCCGAGGTGCTGATGAACATGCTCTACCGCAACTCGGATCTCGAGCTGCGGTTCAGCCTGAACATGAACGTGCTGATAGACGGGGTGACGCCCAAGGTCTGCTCGATGAAGGAGGTGCTGCGCGCCTTCCTCGACCACCGGCAAGAGGTGCTGCTGCGCCGCTCGCGTCACCGGATGGCCAAGATCGACCACCGTTTGGAGGTGCTGGAGGGCTTCATCGTCGCCTTCCTGAACCTTGATCGGGTGATCGACATCATCCGCTATGACGACGACCCCAAGGCCGCGCTGATGCGCGAGAACTGGGGCATCGACCATGTCCGCGCCACCAGCGAGGCCGACTATGTCTCGCCCGCGCCGGGCGATGGCGAGCTGTCCGAGGTTCAGGTCGACGCGATCCTGAACATGCGCCTGCGCAGCCTGCGCCGTCTGGAAGAGATGGAGCTGATCCGCGAGCGCGACAAACTGATGGAGGAACGCGCCGATCTCGAGGATCTGCTGGCCGACGAGTCCCTGCAATGGGCGCGGATCGCCGAGCAGATCAAGGAGACCAAGAAGAAGTTCGGCAAGGACTACGAGGGCGGTGCCCGCCGCACCCGCTTTGCCGAGGCCGGCGCGGTCGAAGAGGTGCCGCTCGAGGCGATGATCGACCGCGAGCCGATCACGGTCGTCTGCTCGCAGATGGGCTGGATCCGCGCGATGACCGGCCATATCGACTTGAACCGCGAACTGAAGTTCAAGGACGGCGACGGGCCGCGTTTCATCTTCCACGCGGAAACCACCGACCGGCTGCTGATCTTTGCCTCGAACGGGCGGGTCTACACGGTCAGCGCCGCGAACCTGCCCGGCGGGCGGGGCATGGGCGAGCCGCTGCGCCTGATGGTCGATCTGCCCAACGAGGCGCAGATCGTCGACATCCTGATCCACAAGCCGGGGCGCAAGCTGCTTGTGGCCTCGGATGCGGGCAACGGATTCATCGTGCCCGAGGATGAGGTTCTGGCCCAGACCCGCAACGGCAAACAAGTGTTGAACGTCAAGGATGACGAGCGCGCGGTGATCTGCAAACCGGTCGCGGGCGACCACGTCGCCGTGGTGTCGCAGAACGGCAAGTTCTTGGTATTCCCAGTCTCGGAACTGCCCGAGATGACGCGGGGCAAGGGCGTGCGTCTGCAGAAATACAACATGGCGCGGGGCCGGCAGGGCACTCTGGAACTGGATGGCGGCCTGTCCGACCTGACCACCTTCAACTGGGAAGAGGGTCTGAAATGGTCGATGGGCGGCGACAAGACCCGGCACGAGCCGGACATGTCGCCGTGGCTGGCCAAGCGGGCCAGCGTCGGGAAAAAGCCGCCCTACGGCTTCCCGCGCGACTACAAGTTCTCGTGATGCGGTTGCGGCCTGCAGGCGAAAACTGCCGATACGGCTTGGCACAGGCCGCATCGGTGCGCTAGATCAGGAAAAAACAGGCCCTATCGAGACGGAACCCATGCGCAAACTGCTGATACTTTTCGCCGGACTGGCCATGATCGGGGCCTGCACCCAGACGTTGGTTGACGAGGCGCCCGAGGACCTTGGCGCCTTCAAGCTGCGGGTCAACTATGCCTATGCGGAAAAGGCGGTACAAGGACCGGTGAGCCGGGACGCGACCCCGCAGGAATGGGTGGATGCGATCCAGAAGGCAGTGGACATCCGGCTGGGCCGGTATCAGGGCACCCAGGAATATGATATCGGCATCAGCCTCGAAGGGTACATGCTGGCGCCGCCGGGCATCCCGGTGATTTACAACCCCAAGAGCACCGCCATCGTCCTGGTCAATGTCTATGATGTGGGCAATAAGCAGTTCTTGGCCAAGGGCAAGCAATTCCAAGTGCTGGAAGACACCACCAGTGACAGTGCGGTCGTGGGGTCGGGCAACAGCCGCACCCGCGAAGAGCAGATGAGCGGGTTGGCCCTCAAGATCGCCGACCGGGTCGAGGAATGGCTGGCCGAAGAACACAAAGAAAACGGTTGGTTCGACCCGCGGCCGGGGCTGATCCAGCCGCTTGAGTCGGGCGAGGCTATACAAAATCCGGCCTGACGCCCGTTTTCCTGATGGTTGTGCTTGATTTTCCGTTGTGAACCCAATATCTCGCGCGCGCAGATGCAAACCGGGACCAAGGGTCCCCCAAACCGCAAAGGGCGCCTGAGGAATGGCAAAGGAAAAGTTTGAGCGTACAAAACCGCACGTCAACATCGGCACGATTGGCCACGTTGACCACGGCAAGACGACGCTGACCGCAGCGATCACCAAGTATTTCGGC
>NZ_JBXWRP010000011.1:0-118456 GCF_059612945.1 Ruegeria sp. BHSC276
TGGGCGCGTTTGCCGTTCGCTGTGGCGCGGGCATAGATGTACTGCGCGATCGGGGTCGATCCGACGAAGGAAACACCCTGAATGATCTCGCTGTCCAGCAGGGTATCCACGGCTTCCTTGTCGCCGTTGACAACCTGGAACACGCCTTTGGGCAGACCGGCCTCGACGAAAAGTTCGGCCAGCATCAGCGGCACCGATGGATCACGTTCCGAGGGTTTCAGCACCACAGCGTTGCCGCAGGCCAGCGCCGGGCCGACATGCCACAGGGGCATCATGGCCGGGAAGTTGAACGGCATGATGGCGGCGACAACACCCAGCGGCTGGCGCATGGAATACATGTCGATGCCGGGGCCTGCGCTGTCGGTAAACTCACCCTTCAGCATCTGCGGGGCGCCGATGCAGTATTCGATCACCTCGAGCCCGCGCTGCAGATCGCCCTTGGCATCGGGCAGGGTCTTGCCGTGCTCGCGGCTCAGTGCTTCGGCCAGTTTGTCCATGTCGCGGTTCATCAGCTGAACCATCTGCATCATGACGCGGGCGCGCTTTTGCGGGTTGGTTGCACCCCAGGCAGGCTGGGCTGCGGCGGCGTGTTCGATGGCGGCCGTGGTCTCGGCGGCACTGGCCATCGGGCATCTGTACTGAACCTCGCCGGTGGCGGGGTTGTAAACATCATCGAACCGGCCCGAGGTGCCGGGGGTGTATTCGCCGTTGATGAAATGGGTCAGGTCTTGCATTGCAAACTCCTCCGCAGAATTTGGGCGCAGCATAGGCTTGCATAAATCACCTGAACAGGGGCAATGTCTCAAAAGAGTTTTGCAAAAATGCAAAGGTGAGGGATGACCCCCAATTGGGACGACATGCGCGTGTTTCTGGCCGTCGCGCGCGAGGAAAGCCTGTCGTCGGCAGGGCGGCGGCTGAAGATCGATCCGGCCACGGTGGGGCGCCGGATCGCGCGGCTGGAGACGGCGCTGAAGGCGCCGCTGTTCACCAAATCGCCCCAAGGCTATCTGTTGACCTCGGCCGGAGAGCGCCTGTTCGAACACGCCCAATCCGCCGAAGAGGCGATGCGCGCGGCAGCAGGGGCGATGGACGGGTCGACCAAGGCGCTGAGCGGTCAGGTCCGCATCGGCGCGCCCGATGGCAGTGCGAACTATCTGCTGCCGCAGGTCTGTGCCCGCATCAGCGATGCGAACCCGGATCTGGACATTCAGATTCTTGCCCTGCCGCGCATTATCAATTTGTCGCGGCGCGAGGCCGACATGGCGCTGACCGTCAGCGCGCCCACCGCCGGCAAGTTGCTGGTGCAGAAGGTCAGCGACTATCGCCTGCATATGGTCGCGACAGAGGATTACCTGGCGCGCCATGCCCCGATCCGCACTCTCGAGGATCTGCAGGGGCATCGCATGATTGGATACATCCCGGACATGATCTTCGATCGCGAGCTGGACTACCTCAACGACATCGGTATTGACCGTGTCGCGCTTGCATCGAATTCGGTCTCGGTCCAGTTGCGGCAGGCATCGCTGGGCACCGGGGTCTGCGTGGCCCATGACTTTACGCTTCCGTTCCATCCGGGGTTGCGGAAAATCCTGACGGATCAAGTAAGTCTGACCCGCAGCTTCTACCTAGTGCGCCATCAGGGCGATCAGCGCAATGAACGCCTCAACCGCTTTGCTGACGCGCTGAGTCGCGGCATCCGCGACGAGATTGCGCGGCTGGAAGCTGAAGCCCAAGCTTGACAGGGTCGAGTATTCCGGCAACGCTTTGGAATACGGGAAGATTATTGTCGGAGGTTTTGCCCATGCTTGTTCAGGCCATTCTGAGTTCGAAGGCAACGGACGGGGTCGTGACGGTGGCGCCTTCGACGACCGTTTCCGACGCAGCTAAGATCCTGGCCGAAAAGCGCATCGGGACCGTCGTGGTCTCGGAGGACGGGGGCAAGACCGCCGTTGGGATTTTGTCGGAACGTGACATCGTGCGCGAGCTGGCCGCCAGCGGCAGCGGTTGCCTGACCCAGCCGGTCATCGCCTACATGACCAAAAAGCTGGTTACCGCCACCAAACAGGACAAGGTGCAGGACGTACTGGCCCGCATGACCGAAGGCCGTTTTCGTCACATGCCGATCGTCGAGGACGGCCAGTTGGTCGGCATCGTGACGCTGGGTGACGTGGTCAAGGCACAATTGTCGGAACTGGCGATGGAAAAGGATGCCCTGCAGGGCATGATCATGGGCCACTAGCCCTACGCTAATGATGCGGCCTCTTGCAGCTGCGGAAAACTTGTGTTTGCTTGCGCAGAAATTTTCTTGCTCAGGAGGCCCAGATGCGGGTTGGATTGTATCCCGGAACCTTTGATCCGATCACCTTGGGTCATATCGACATCATCCGTCGGGCGGCGATGTTGGTCGACAAGCTGGTGATCGGCGTTGCAATCAACCGCGACAAGGGGCCCTTATTTTCTTTGGAAGAACGGGTGGCCATGATCGAGGCCGAATGCGCCCATCTGACCGCGCAGACCGGCACCGAGATCGTCGCGCATCCGTTCGAGAACCTGCTGATCGACTGCGCCCGGGACGTGGGCGCCCAGATCATTGTGCGTGGCCTGCGCGCGGTGGCGGATTTCGAGTATGAATTCCAGATGGTGGGGATGAACCGGGCGATGGATGATTCCATCGAGACCGTCTTTCTGATGGCCGAGGCCCGCCACCAGGCGATTGCCTCGAAGCTGGTCAAGGAAATCGCCCGGCTGGGAGGGGACGTGTCGAAATTCGTCACGCCCCAGGTCAATATCGCGCTGAAAGAGCGGTTAGGCTAGGGCGCCCATCGCGGCGGCCGTATCCAGCATCCGGTTCGAGAAACCCCACTCGTTGTCATACCAGGCCAGAACGCGGACCAGCGTGCCGTCGGTCACCTTGGTTTCGGCCAGCGACACGGTCGAGCTGTGGGAATCGTGGTTGAAGTCGATCGAGATCAACGGGCGGGTTTCCGCGGCCAGAACGGTCGGGATCTTTGCCGCTGCCTCGGTGAACAGGGCGTTGACCTCGTCTTCGGTGGTGGGGCGCGATACTTCGACCACCAGATCGACGACCGAGACGTTCGGGGTGGGAACCCGGATCGCCTGACCGGTCAGCTTGCCCTGCAGTTGCGGCAAAACCAGCCCCACGGCCGAGGCCGCGCCGGTGGTGGTCGGTATCATCGACAGGGCAGCCGCGCGCGACAGGTACGGGTCCTTGCCGGCGGTGTCATGCACTGGCTGGCTGGCAGTATAGGCATGCACTGTTGTCATGTTGCCGTGCACGATACCCAGGCCCGCATCCAATGCGGCAGCGACGGGCGACAGGCAGTTGGTGGTGCAGGATGCGTTTGAAACCACGGTGTCGGCGGCGGTCAGTTCGTGTTCGTTCACGCCGAACACCACGGTCTTCACCTCGCCATCCCCGCGCGCCGGCGCCGAGATCAGAACCTTTTTCGCGCCGTTCTTGAAATGACGCGACGCGGCTTCGCGCGTGCGGAATACGCCGGTGCATTCCAGAACGACGTCCACGTCCGACCAGTCCAGCGCCTCGGGGTCACGCTCGCTGGTCAGCCGGATCGGGCCGGCGCCCACGTCCAGCCCGGCCTCGGTCAGGGTGACCGGCTTGGCGTAGCGGCCATGCACGCTGTCAAACTCGAACAGATGCGCGTTCATTTCCGGCTTGGCCAGGTCGTTGATTGCCACGATCTGCACATCAGTGCGACCGCTTTCCATCAGGGCGCGCAGGACGCCGCGCCCGATCCGTCCAAATCCGTTGATTGCAAGTTTGAGTGTCATGTCGCGCTCCGTCTGAATGGCCGCTAAGCCGCGATTGAAATTAGTTAGCGCTAACAAAGGCAGTCAGGCGAAAATGTCAAGCAAAACCTCTGTCAGCGCCAGAACGCGACCCAATCCAAAAGGTCATAGAACTTCTTGCCGAGGAATAGGAGATGCTCGGTTCCGACAAGGGCATAATCCAGCATCAGTCCACCCAGAATGAGCACGCCAAGCCAGATCGCGATTTGGTTTGTCATTGCCGCTCCGAACGCAAACGCCCGCCCAGATAACCTGAGCGGGCGTTTTCGCGCAAGCTTACTTGGCGATGTCAGTTAAGGCGCCCCATGGCGACGGCCACATCGGCCATGCGCACCGAGAAGCCCCACTCGTTGTCGTACCAAGCCAGCACGCGGACCATGCGGCCATCGACGACACGGGTCTGGTCGGGTGCGAAGATCGAGCTTTCTTCGGTGTGGTTGAAATCGGTCGACACCAGCGGGGCAGGTTCATAGCCCAGAACGCGCTGCATCGGCCCCTTGGCGGCCTCGGCGACGATGGCGTTGACCTCATCAACGGTCACCTCGCGCGCGGCTCGGAAAGTCAGGTCAACGGCCGATACGTTCGGCGTGGGTACGCGGATGGCCGACCCGTCCAGACGCCCCTTGAGGTTCGGCAGAACCTCGCCCAGGGCCTTGGCAGCGCCGGTGCTTGTGGGGATCATCGACATGGCGGCGGCGCGGGCGCGGTACAGGTCATTGTGACGGCGGTCCAGCGTCGGCTGGTCGCCGGTATAGGCATGGATCGTGGTCATGATGCCGTTTTCGATGCCGATACCTTCGTCCAGAACCTTGGCAAGCGGAGCAAGGCAGTTCGTGGTGCACGAGCCATTCGACACCATCCTATCGTTGGCGGTCAGGCTGTTGTGGTTGACGCCAAATACGATCGTCTTGTCCACGTTCTTGCCCGGGGCCGACAGCAGAACCTTCTGCGCGCCACGCTCAAGATGCGTTTTGGCCTTCAGCCCGTCGTTGAACTTGCCGGTGCATTCCAGAACGACGTCGCAGCCTTCCCAGTCCAGCTCGTTCATGTCGTAGGTCGAGAACATCTGCATCGGCCCGCGGCCCAGGTCCATCGTGTTGCCGCTGATCGAGATCTCGCGCGGAAAGCGGCCGTGGATGCTGTCGTATTTCAGCAGATGCGCTGAGGTTTCAAGCGGTCCGGTGGCATTAACCTTGATCACTTCGATGTCGTTGCGGCCTGACGCGGCGATGTGCGACAGGGTACAGCGGCCGATGCGGCCAAAACCATTGATGCCGACCTTGATGGTCATGAGACGTCTCCAAATCCGCTTGTGTTCTGGGCGATATAGCGATGATCGGTCCATCAAAAAAGGTAGAAAATGTCATATTTGCAATGTGTTAGCGCAAACTTGGTGTGGTTGCGCTAACGCTTGCGCTAGCTGTTGGATCGGTTAGGGTCCAAAGTGCGACGGATGAACGGAAAGGATGCGGCATGAGCGGTTTGCTGGCCCTGTTGGACGATGTGGCGGGAATCGCCAAAGTGGCGGCGGCCTCGGTCGACGATGTGGCGGCGGCCGCCGGCAAGGCGGGGGCCAAGACCGCGGGCGTGATCATCGACGACGCGGCCGTCACGCCGAAATACGTCCAGGGCTTTGCCCCCGCGCGAGAGTTGCCGATCATCTGGCGCATCGCACGGGGGTCGATTTTCAACAAGGTCATTCTGCTTCTGCCGGTGGCCTTGCTGCTTGCGAATTTCGCACCATGGATGATCACGCCCTTGCTGATGATTGGTGGGTCATACCTGTGCTTCGAGGGGGCCGAGAAGATCTTCCACGTGCTGTTCCCGCATGGCAGCCACGTCATCGAAGAAGACATGAACGTCCGTGATCCGGGTCATCTGGAGGAGCAGAAGATCAAGGGTGCCATCAAGACTGATTTCATCCTGTCGGCCGAAATCATGACCATCGCGCTTTCTGCAATTGAGGCGCCAAATGTCTGGATGCAGGCGGCGACGCTGGCAGTTGTGGGGATCGGTGTCACGGTGGCCGTCTATGGCTCGGTCGCATTGATCGTCAAAATGGACGATGTCGGGCTTTATCTGGCCAAGAACGCGCTGACGTCGGTCGGCCGCGGGTTGGGCCGCGGGCTGGTCAAGGCGATGCCAAAGGTCATGAAGACCCTGTCGGTCGTAGGTACGGCGGCGATGCTATGGGTTGGCGGCTCGATCATGATCCATGGGCTCGAGGTGCTGGGCTTTGGCTGGTTGGCACACCATATCCACGATTGGGCTTATGCGGCCGGTCATGCCGTGCCCGATCAATGGGCCGGTGCGGTGGAGTGGATCAGCAAGGCCGCAATGGATGGCGTGTTCGGGCTGGCCTGGGGGTTCGTTCTGATACCGTTGGCGACCAAGGTCATCGCGCCGCTGTGGCCCAATAAGCCAGAGCAGAAAGCGGACCATTGAAGCCCAAAAGAAAAGGGCGGCACGATGGCCGCCCCTTGAATGCTTGGTTCGGCTGGATCAGCCCAGCAATTCCTTGACCTTGGCAACCGTTGCTTCGGCGGTGATGCCGAAATGCTTGTACAGTTCGCCGGCGGGAGCAGACGCGCCAAAGCCCGACATACCGATGAAACCGGCCTTGGCCTCGCGGCCACGCTCGCCTAGCAGCCAGCGGTCCCAGCCGCCGGCACGGACGGCGGCCTCGATGCCGACGCGGACGGGCCCGGCAGGCAGGACCTTCTTGCGATAGGCTTCGTCCTGCTCGGCGAACAGCTCCATACAGGGCATCGAAACGACCCGGGTACCGATCCCTTCGGCCTCGAGCATCGCTTTTGCCTCCATGGCCAGCGACACCTCGGACCCGGTCGCGATCAGGATCGCCTGACGCTTGCCCTCGGCCTCGGCCAGAACATAGGCGCCCTGGGCTGTCAGGTTCTTGGCTTTATGCTGGGTGCGCACGGTCGGCACGCCCTGGCGGGTCAGCGACAGAACCGAGGGGCTGTCCTTGAAGGTCAGCGCCAGTTCCCAGGCCTCGGCAGTCTCGACGGTATCGGCGGGGCGGAACACATAGGTGTTCGGCGTCGCGCGCGAGATCGCCAGATGCTCGACCGGCTGGTGCGTCGGGCCGTCTTCGCCCAGACCGATCGAGTCATGGGTCATCACGAAAACGCTGGGGATCTTCATCAACGCGGCCAGGCGCATCGACGGACGCGCATAGTCGGTGAAGGCCATGAAGGTGCCGCCATAGGGGCGGATGCCACCATGCAGCGCCATGCCGTTCATCGCCGCGGCCATGCCGTGTTCACGGATGCCGTAGTGGATATAGCGGCCCTTGCGGTTTTCCGGCAGGAACACGCCCATATCGGCCGATTTGGTGTTGTTCGACCCGGTCAGGTCCGCCGAGCCGCCAACCGTCTCGGTCATGATCGGGTTCACGACGTTTAGCACCTTTTCCGACGAGGCGCGGGTGGCCAGCTTGGGCCGGTCTTCAGAGATCTGCTTTTTCAGTGCGCGGATCGCGCCGGCCAGCTTCTTCGGCACCTCGAACGCATGGGCACGGTTGAACTCGGCCTGCTTGCGCTCGGACAGTTGGGCGAAACGCTCTTCCCAGGCCGCGCGGTCCGCAGCGCCGCGAGCACCGATCGCTTCCCAGGCCGCTTTGACCTCGGCCGGGATTTCGAACGGACCGTAGGGCCAGCCATAGGCCTCTTTTGCGGCTTTCAGCTGCTCGGCATCGGTCAGAGCACCGTGACCTTTCGAGGTGTCCTGCGCGGCATGGCCCAAGGCGATATGGGTCTTGCAGGCGATCATCGACGGCTTTTTCGACGCCTTCGCCTCGGTGATGGCCGCGTCAATGGCCTCGGGGTCGTGACCGTCGATCTCGATTACATTCCAGCCCGAGGCCGCAAACCGGCGCACCTGATCGGTGCGGTCGGCAATGTCCACGGTGCCGTCGATGGTGATATTGTTGTTGTCCCAGAACACGATCAGCTTGCTTAGCTCGTGCCGACCGGCCAGGGTGATCGCCTCCTGGCTGACGCCTTCCATCAGGCAGCCGTCCCCGGCGATCACATAGGTATAGTGATCGACGACCTTCTTGCCGTAATGCGCGCGCTGGATCTCCTCGGCCATGGCAAAGCCCACGGCGTTGGCGATCCCTTGCCCAAGCGGGCCGGTGGTGGTTTCAACGCCGTCTAAAAGGAAGTTTTCCGGGTGGCCAGCCGTCTTGGCGCCCAACTGGCGGAAGTTCTTGATCTCGTCCAGCGTGACTTGTTCGTAGCCCGTCAGATACAGCAGCGAATAGATCAGCATCGAGCCGTGGCCGGCCGACAGGATGAACCGGTCGCGGTCGGGCCATTTGGGGGCGGATGCGTCGAATTTCAGATGCTTTTCAAACAGAACGGTCGCGACATCGGCCATGCCCATCGGCATTCCCGAATGGCCGGAATTGGCGGCCGCGACGGCATCGAGGGTCAGGGTGCGGATGGCCGCAGCCTTGGCCCAGTGTTCAGGGTTGGCATTGCGCAGCGCTGTCAGGTCCACGGATGTTTTCCTTTGGGTTACGGGCAGATTGCGCGCTGAATACCATTCACCCCTCAAAGTGCAAGCGGAACTGGCCGTGGCGCCGGGGGCGCGGTTGAACTGTGTTGTCCAAGTGGTTGAAAGCAAACACTGGGTATTTTGGCGCACATTCCGCTAGACTATGACTGAGATCGAGCCGGCTTGATTCGGCCGGCGTAAGAACAGAGCGAACCTTGGCAAAAGGGCAACAGGGGCAATGAGTCAGATCGAAGACCTTCACAGACGCATCACCGCCGCGATGGACCGGATCGGTGCCGGGATCGAGGCGATGCAGGCCGGAGGGGATGGCGGCGACGGCAAATTGCGGGTCGCGCTGGACGAAGAGCGTCTGGCCAACGCGCAGTTAGAGGAACGCCTGAAATCCGTCAAGGAGCGCTATGAGCAGGAAATCGACGCCTTGCGCGGGCAACTGGGCGAGGCCAAGTCCCAGCTTGCGGCGGTCGAAGCCGCGCGGGCCGAACTGGCCGAGGCCAAGGCCGCGCTGGAGAACCAGGATGAACTGGCGGCGTTGAAATCCGAGATCGAGAGCCAGCGTACCCGCCCGGATGACAGCGAGGAACTTGCCCAGCTACGCGCCGAGGTCGAGCGCTTGAAGCCATCAGAAGAAAAGGTCGAGGTGATGCGGAGCGAGATCGCCCGGCTCAAGGCGGAATTGGCCGACGGCGAACGTGTGGCCGAGCTGAACGCCGAGCTCGAGATGCTGCGCGCCGAGCGGGTGAGCCACGGCGCGGCGATGTCGCGCCTCGATGACGATCTTCAGCGTCTGCGCAAGGCCAACGCGCAGTTGCAGGAAACCGTGGAAGAGCTGCGCAAGGCAGTCGCGGACGGGTTGCCCGATGCCGAGCTGCTGAACCGCGCGACCGAGGCCGAGCTTGAAGCAATCCGCGCCGCGCGGGCCACGGATGCGGCTGAGGCCCACGCGGTTCTGGCCCGGCTCGAGCCGCTGCTGACCCATGCCAACCTTGCCGAAGGAGAGGTGGAGTAATGCCGGAAGTGACCATTCATATCGGCGGGCGCGGTTTCGAAGTCTCGTGCCGGGACGGGGAAGAGCCGTTCCTGCATGCCGCAGCCAAGCTGCTGGATGATGAAGCGCAGGTTCTGACCGACCAGATCGGACGCATGCCGGAATCCCGCATGCTGTTGATGGCGGGGCTGATGCTGGCCGACAAGGCTGCGGCGTCCGATGACAGGATCAAGGCGCTGGAGGCGCAACTGGCCGAGGCGCAGGCGGAACTGGACAGTCTGCGCAACGCACCGCCGCCCGAACCCGAGCGGGTCGAAGTGGCCGTTGTGCCGCCCTCGGTGACGGACACACTTGCCGAGTTGGCGGCGCGTGCCGAGTCACTGGCGGAAATGGTTGCCGAGAAGTCAGGGAAATGAAAATGGGCCGCCTGACTGTTTTGGCCGGTATGGCTACACTGTGCGCGTCCATGGCGCAGGCTCAGATCGACATCTTGCCGGTCACCTTCACCTGCGAAGGTGGGGTCGAACTTGCTGTCACGTATTTCAACCCGCCCGAGGGTGACGGGGCAGCAGCCATGGTAGTGGACGGTCAGTTGATCGCCTTGCGGCAGGTTCCGAGTGGATCGGGTATCCGATACGAGTCGGTCGGCGGGCAGGGGACCTATGTTCTGCGGTCCAAAGGCTGGGATGCGGTTATCAGTTTCGCCGCGGCCGGGGCCGGCAGCGAAACCGATGTTCTGAAGGGCTGTACAAGCCGCTAAGCCGCAGGCTCAGGCGTTGGCTTCGCGGATCTTGTCGGCGGCTTCCTTGTTGTAGGCCACGCCGTTTTCATCGAACAGGGTGTCCAACTCGCCCGACAGGGTCATTTCGGTGACGATGTCACAGCCGCCGACAAATTCGCCTTTGACATACAGTTGCGGAACGGTCGGCCAGTCTGAATAGTCCTTGATGCCCTGTCGAATGGTCTCGTCGGCCAGAACGTTCACATCGATGTAATCCACGCCCATGTAGTTCAGAACGCCTGCCACGCGCGAGGAGAACCCACACTGCGGCATCTCCTTGGTGCCCTTCATGTACAGCACCACGTCGTTGTTCTTGACGGTTTCATCGATCTGGGTCTTCACGTCGGTCATTTCGCGTTTCCTAGGCTGGGCCCGCCGCGGCGGCGGGCAGTCATTTTACGTGGTGGTCGCTCCACCGTTTGTCGGCTTTCAGGTTCTTGACGGGCTCCCGGTTCGGTTCATTGGCTTTCGTCATTTCGCCCGATTCCCGGGAAGGTTTCTCGGTACTTTCTGCATCAGACCAGTCGACGGGTCTTGTTGCGTTTGCTCCGGGTTACTCCGGTGCGCGGGTGGTCAGGGCCAGCGCGTGAAGTTCTCCGTCAGGGCCATCCATCTTGCCCTTAAGCGCCGCATAGACGGCGCGCTGCTGCTGCACCCGGTTCTTGCCGCGAAAGCTCTCGTCCACGACCATCGCGGACATGTGCACGCCGTCACTTCCCCCGACCTTGATGTCCGCGTTCGGAAAGGCCTCGCGCAGCAGGGTTTCGATTTCATGAGCGCTCATCGGCATGTAGGTTCTCCTGAAGGTCTTTCCCAAGATGTAGAGCGATGCCAAAGCCCGTGCAAGGGGGCGCGGGCAAAGGCGAAACAAGCACCCTGCGCCAGTTCGGCAGGCGCAGGGTTCGGAGCGTAAAGGGTGTTAACGAGGCTCAGGCTACGGCCTCGGCAAAGCTGGTGCGATAGATCGTCGACAACTCGGCCAAAGGGGCCTCGGACGAGCCGATGCGCACGGTGTCGCCGGTAAAGCGGCCGACGCTGGTGATGGGCACACCGGCCTGGCCTGCGGCGATCATCAGAGCTTCGGCCTGATCGAAATTGCAGGCCACAAGGTACCGGCCCTGATCCTCTCCAAACAGGAATTCTGTCGAAGCGTCCTCAAGATGCACGCCGACGCCGGACCCTTCGGCCAGTTCGAAAGCGGCAAGCGCCAGCCCGCCGTCGCTGAGGTCGGTGCAGGCCTTGATCAGGTGACGGTTGGCGCGGATGAAATCTCCGTTGCGTTTCTCGGCGTCCAGATCCACATGCGGGGCGTCGCCGTCTTCGCGGTTGAAGACTACGGCCAGTAGGGCGGATTGGCCAAGATGCCCCTTGGTTTCACCGATCACCAGCGCCACATGCCCTTCGCGAACTTCGGTGCCGATGATTTCGTCGGCGTTCTGCAAAAGGCCGACCGCCCCAATAGTCGGCGTGGGCAGAATTGCCTGGCCATCGGTTTCGTTGTACAGCGACACGTTGCCCGAAACGATCGGCATGTCGAGCGCCGAACAGGCCGCGCCGATGCCTTTGATAGCGCCAACGAACTGGCCCATGATCTCGGGCTTTTCGGGGTTGCCGAAATTCAGGTTGTCGGTGGTGGCCAGCGGCTTGGCGCCCACGGCGGTCAGGTTGCGATAGGCTTCGGCCACAGCCTGTTTGCCGCCTTCTTCGGGGTTGGCGCGCACATAGCGGGGCGTCACATCCGAGGTGAAGGCCAGCACCTTGTCCGTGCCGTGCACGCGGACCATGCCGGCGCCCAGGCCAGGGGTTCGGGCTGTGTCGGCCATGACCATGGTGTCGTATTGTTCATAGACCCACTGCTTGGCCGCGTAGTTGGGCGAGGAGATGAGTGCGCGCAACCCGTCAATCGGGTCGATCTGCGGCACTTCGGCCATCTCTTCGGCGACAGGGGTCGGAACCCATGGACGGTCGTATTCCGGCGCACGGCCCGACAGCGGCGAAAGCGGCAGGTCGGCTTTGATCTCGTTTCCGTGCATGATCAGGAAACGGTCCTCGGCGATTGTTTCGCCAACGATGGCAAAATCCAGGTCCCATTTCTCGAATACGGCCCGAGCCTCGGCCTCGAGCTCGGGCTTCAGCACCATCAGCATGCGTTCCTGGGACTCGGACAGCATCATCTCGTAGGCGGTCATGTTCTCTTCGCGCTGGGGCACGCGGTCGAGGTCGAGCTTGATGCCCAGCTTGCCCTTGTCGCCCATTTCCACCGCGGAACAGGTCAGACCAGCCGCGCCCATGTCTTGAATCGAAATCACGGCGCCGGTCTGCATCAGTTCCAGCGTCGCCTCCATCAGGCGTTTTTCGGTGAAGGGGTCACCGACCTGCACGGTCGGGCGCTTTTCCTCGATCGTGTCGTCAAATTCGGCCGAGGCCATCGTGGCGCCGCCCACGCCGTCGCGGCCGGTTTTGGCGCCCAGATAGACAACGGGCATGCCCACGCCCGACGCGGCAGAGTAGAAGATCTTGTCGGCATCGGCCAGCCCGGCGGCAAAGGCGTTCACTAGGCAGTTGCCGTTATAGGCCGGGTGGAACCGCACCTCGCCGCCTACGGTCGGCACGCCGAAACAGTTGCCGTAGCCACCGATGCCTTCCACCACGCCGTTGACCAGCTGGCGGGTCTTGGGGTGGTCGGGTTCACCGAAGGAGAGCGCGTTCATCGCCGCGATGGGCCGTGCGCCCATGGTGAACACGTCGCGCAGGATGCCGCCCACGCCGGTTGCCGCGCCTTGATAGGGTTCGATGTAGGAGGGGTGGTTATGGCTTTCCATCTTGAAGACCACGGCCTGCCCGTCGCCGATATCGACCACACCGGCGTTTTCACCCGGGCCGCAGATCACCTGGGGGCCCGAGGTAGGGAGGGTGCGTAGCCATTTCTTCGAGGACTTGTAGGAACAGTGCTCGTTCCACATGGCCGAGAAAATCCCCAGCTCGGTAAAGGTCGGCTCGCGCCCGATAATCTCGAGGATCATGTCGTATTCTTCGGGCTTCAACCCGTGCGCGGCAATCAGTTCCGGTGTGATGGCGGGCTCTTGCATTGTCTGTCCTGTCCCCAAGCTGGCCGATATTGCGCGCCTTTTAGGGCAAGGGCGCGCCGGGGGAAAGGGCCAAGAACGCGCAGCCGTGTCAGAACCGCTGTCCGACATAGATGTAGAGGTTGTCCTCCTGCTGGTCGTTGCGGCTTACATCTATCGAGAAATCGAGCGGAAATTTCTTGGAAACCCGGTAACGCGCGCCGATCCCGTAGGCCGAATTGGTGCCGTTGTCGCTCAGATCGCTGAAACTCTGGCCGGTTTGTCCCACGCCAGCAAAGGCGATGAGGCCGATGCGCTCGCCCACCCGCTGGCGAAGCTCGACCTGCAGAGAAGCCGAGCGCAGATCGAGAAGCTGGGTTGCCGAAAACCCGCGGAAGGCATCCACCGTTCCGATGCCGCATTGATCGAAGAACGGTGTCTCGGACGAAGCGGCGCACACAGATAGCCGGCTGGCGATGACACCGTCGGCCCAGGGGCTCAGGTAAAACGTGTAGTTGAGGTAGGACTTGGAATAATCCTGCACCAGCCCGCTGAGCCCGTAGCCCTGTGATGCTTCGAAATGCAGGACTTGGCCGCTGGTCGGGTAAATCGTGTCATCCCGTGTATCCCAGTCGGACACCAGGCCCAAATTCCCAACCTCGACATTCAGAAACTGGTCGAAGGGAGGTGGGATCGGCGGCAGTCCCGCAAAGGCGGGGGTGATGGTCGTGTCGAGATACCGGAAGGTCACGCCGAAGGACAGGTCAGGCGTTACCCCATAGGACAGCCCGAGCCTACCCAGAAAACCGTCCTGACGGATGGGGATCACACCAACCCCGGTGAAAAGGTCGTATTGGACGTCTGCTGTCCCGTAGAGTGCCTCGATGATCCAACGGTTGTTGTCCATATTGAGTTTGAATGCACCGGCTGCGGCCATGCTGCCATTGCCGGAGCGCAATCCACCGGCACCTATCACCGAAGGGTTGGATCCTTCGTCCATCTGGAAAAGATACCCAGCGCCCAGAATGAGGCCGGAACCGATTGTAGGGTTCGAAAAAGGAATTGGGGCGACGACGATCGATCCTCGCTGAAATCCGACGATTTCGTCTTCGGTGTAGTCGTCCAGAACTCCGAGGTTCTTTTCGAGGACACTATTGGCGTCCTGCGCCGCCGCTGCACTTGCCAAGGCGACGCCTGCGCTTGCGAGAAGCGGCCTGACTAGCGATCGCAACACGCGGACACCACTGTCTTTGCGCTTGGGCACACAGTCCTATTTCTTTCCCTGCTGTTGCTGCTCGGCCTGTTGTTCGGCCTGCTGAGTTGCGATTTCACCGGCAGCCGCACTGATGGCCGCTTTCTGTTCATCTGAAAGATGTTCCGTCTCCTCCAGGCCCGGGATCGCAACGCGGACCTCGCGGCGGGCGAACTCGATGCCGTTTTCGTTGAAGGCGGCCTTCACCCGATTGAAGATCTCCTTGCGCAGGGTGAACTGCTTGCCTGGCTTGGCCATGAACTTGCCGCGGATGATCATGCCGACATCGTCGAAATCGAACACGCCCTGCGATTTGAAGGGCTGCAGGAAACCGTCCTTGTGGACTGGGTCCTCCATCATCTCGGCACCGATCTTCTTGAAGATCTTCTTTACCTTGTTCGGATCGGTGTCGAAGGGCACGGTGAACTTCAGCTTCATGATGACCCAGTCGCGGCTGTAGTTCGTTAGTTTCTGGATCTCGCCATAGGGAATGGTGTGCACCGGGCCGCGATGGTGGCGCAGTTGCATCGAGCGGATCGAGATCTTTTCGACCGTGCCGGTGGTGCCGCCCACATCGACGTATTCACCGACTCGGAAAGCATCGTCGATCAGGAAAAAGATGCCGCCCACGATGTCCGAAACCAGTTTCTGCGCGCCAAAGCCGATAGCCAGACCCAGGATACCGGCACCAGCCAGAAGCGGCGTGATGTCCAGGCCCAGCGCGCCCAGCGCCAGCAGGACGAAGATCACCGAGATCGCGACCTGAGCTGTCACGCGCAGCAAAGGCAGAACCGTGGCCAGGCGCGAGCCGCCGGCGCCGCCGCCTTCGCCGGCTTCCTCGTCGGGGCTCTGCTCCGAGGCTGTCTGCTCCTTGGCCAGGCGGCGGTTGATCCAGAGCGAGACCACCTCGTTCAGGATGTAGCCGACCGCGATGATGATGAAGAACTGAACCAGCTTGCTGCCCGTTTCAGAATCTCCGCCCGCGATTTCCTGCAGGTCCAGATCCCATGCGTTGGCGATCATCAGGACGACCAAAACGCCGGCCAGAACGCGCCCGATGCGGATATAGCTGCGCTTGGTTGCCCTGTAGGCGCGTTCAGCGACCGGCCCGTCACCGATCATCGGCGGCAACAGATGGCGGGTCAGTCCGCGGATAAAGGTATCGAGCGCCGGCGCGATCAGCAGCCAGAACATGGTGACGTAATGCGCGCCCCCCGCCAGCAGGGCGAAAACCCGCGGGTCGCGTTGCGCGGCGAGGAATTCGACCAGCAGCCAGGTGCCGATGGAAACGGCAATGGCGAAATAGGGATAGTAACGCGCCACCTCTTCGTCGAACTGTGTGCGATCTGGGTCCGAGCCGCGCATCATTTCGGTCAGCCCTTCGCGGGCCGTCCAGGCCATTACGGCGATGTAGATGTGGATAGAGGTGTTCAGCCAGAACCCTAGCCGCGACTCGCCCGGCTGCACGCCGTTCATCATGTTGAAATCCAGGATGAACATGGTGAAGCCGATCAGCAGAAATAGACCGATCAGGTTGCGATGCAGGTACTTGGCCCATTTGTCGTCGATACTGACCAGCCGCAGCCGGGGCTGCTGTGGGGCAAGGATGAACCGCGAGATCGCCGCCCCCAGCCGCGGGAACCAGATCAGATAGAACACGAAGGGCCCCGCCTGTTCGATTTGCGCATCGTCCAGAAATCGGCGGCCAACGAAAACCAGCGTGTAGTAAAAGACCAGCAGGCCCAAAAACTCGCCGCAGAAGCGTTTGAACAGGTAAAGCACTGCGCCCTTGAGGTCCGAGGACGCGTCTTCGGGGATCAGCCGGATCCAGCGGCGGGTCCACAGGCCGAACAGCTTTTCAGCCGCATACCCGATCGCAAGCGCCAGAAAGGTGAACCCGAACAGGGTCATGAGGCCGTTTGCGCCGAATTTGTTGCCGAAATTGGAGAAGGCCTCGACCTGGGCCGATATCAGAACCGGGACCTTGCGGATCACGTCCATCCATGATGCCGCCATCTGGCTGGCTGAGTCCGAAATGGTCTGAATCAGGCCGCGCTTTGTGCTCTGCTGTTCGGCTTGCTGCCTTGCGACCGCGTCCAACCGTTCCAGCAGGATGGCGCGCACCTGGTCGTCGGACATACGGGCGACCAAGTCATCGACTTGTTCGGGAGTCAGATCTTCGGGAATCGACACCGGGGCGGCGGAACTGCCGGTCTCTTGGGCCGCTGCGGGTAGGGTCAGCATGAGGGCCGAAACCGCCGCCATCAGAATACGCAAGAAATGTGTTGCCATTATTCCCTCGATCACAAAATGATTGTTTTTCGCGATCATAGGCAGCGCAGAGCGCATTTTACAAACAAAACGCGACCGGATGCGGCGTTGATGAAAAAAAAGGCCGAGCACTAAGCTCGGCCGTAGTCCAACAGGGAGGTATGAAGATGATGAGCGTTTCAGCATCATCGACTTCGAGTGGTCATTTAGGGATCAGTTTGTGAACGATCAAGAATTTTTTGCACGTG
Organism: Ruegeria sp. BHSC276; assembly: GCF_059612945.1. Classification (NCBI taxonomy): domain Bacteria; kingdom Pseudomonadati; phylum Pseudomonadota; class Alphaproteobacteria; order Rhodobacterales; family Roseobacteraceae; genus Ruegeria; species Ruegeria sp. BHSC276. Next base: position 16,973 of record NZ_JBXWRP010000011.1, read on the forward strand.
AGTCTTCATGGCCGCTATGCGATTCGTGCATGGCTAAAGCTTTCCCAGCTCTTTCAGATGCTTGCGGTGCGCGATGATCTCCTCCTGCACGAAGTCACGGAAAGCTGCGACCCGTTTCGAGTGACGTAGTTCCTCGGGATACGCCAGGTAGACAGGCACCTCGGCGGTTTCGATATCCGACAGAATTGGAACCAAGTTGGGAAAATCTTCGGTTACGTAGTCAGGCAAAACACCAATGCCAAGGTTGTTCAGCACACCTTGAAGGACGCCGAAATAGTTGTTTACGGTCAGCAACGAACTGGGCTCATACGTCATAAGATGGCTGACCATCGTGGCTCCGACGCCAACTTGCGGGGCCGAGGGTGTCTGGCAAATCAGACGGTGCTTGGAAATGTCTTCCAGCGTTTGTGGCGCTCCGCCGTGCATCTCGAGGTATTCAGGCGTTGCATAGAGCATCATCCGAACGGTCATCAGGCGTTTGCGCACCAGATCGGCCTGGCTGGGTTCCTTCATGCGGATCGCGACATCGGCCTCGCGCATAGGCAGGTCGAGGACGCGCTCTTCCAGCATCAAATCGATGTTGAGATCGGGGTATTGTTCGTACAGTTTCGGCAGGCGTGGGGCGAGCCACAGCGTGCCGAAGCCGAATGTGGTGGTGACGCGCAGGACGCCAAACACCTCTTCTTCGCTGTCGCGGATGCGGGCGGCGGCAGTTTCCAGCCGCTTGGACATGGCGGTGGTGGCATCGAACAAAAGCTCGCCCTGTTCGGTCAGAATCAGGCCGCGCGCGTGGCGATGAAACAGCGTGGCGCCCAACGCCTCTTCCAAGGCACGAATCTGGCGGCTGACGGCGGATTGGGACAGGTTCAGCCTGTCGCCGGCATGCGTGAGGCTGCCGGCATCCGCCACCGCGTGAAAGATTCTGAGCTTGTCCCAATTCATCGTCGCAACTTTCGTTATGTTTTCGCAGAACTATATGAAACAGGTAGCAAGTTCCACATTCAAAGGCGGAAATCGTTACGCTGCAGGGGGATTTTCCTATACAGGTCAGAAATAGTGACCTAAAATGACGGCAAATGCAGCACACTGTTCCGACGTGGGGAGGCGTCTGATGAGTCAGCCAAAGATTTCGCTCAACGACCGTTTCGATCTGACCAAAAGCCCGGTTCTGCTGAACGGCACGCAGGCGCTGGTGCGCCTGATGCTGATGCAGAAGGAACGCGACCGGGCGGCGGGCCTCAATACTGCCGGTCTGGTCACTGGTTACCGGGGTTCGCCTTTGGGGGCGGTCGACCTGCAGATGTCTCGTGCGCAGAAGCAGCTGGCCGAAAACGACGTGGTGTTCCAGTACGGCCTGAACGAGGACCTGGCCGCGACGGCGCTGTGGGGCAGCCAGCAGGCGGGTCTGCGCGGCGATGGAAAGTATGACGGCGTGTTCGGCCTGTGGTACGGCAAGGGGCCGGGTGTGGACCGGTCGGGCGACGTCATGCGTCACGCCAACATGGCCGGAACCGCCAAGCACGGCGGCGTTCTGATGGCGATGGGCGACGACCACACCGGCGAAAGCTCGACCGTGCTGCACCAATCTGAATGGTCGATGGTCGACATGTACATGCCCGTGGTCAGCCCGGCCGGGGTGCAGGAAATACTCGACTATGGAATCTATGGCTTTGCGCTCAGCCGGTTTGCCGGGGTCTGGGTCGGGCTCAAGACGATGAAGGATACGATCGAGGTGACCTCGGTCGTGGATGGCCGGCCCGACAGGATGCAGCTGGTGACGCCGGAATTCGACATGCCCGAGGGCGGGCTGAACATCCGTCTGGGCGACACGCCGCACCTGCAGGAGGCGCGGATCATCGACTACAAGCGGTTCGCGGCCGAAGTGTTCTCGCACGCCAACCGGATGGACCGGCGGGTCTGGGGCAAGCCCGGGGCCAAGATCGGCATTGCCGCGGCGGGCAAGAACTGGCTGGACTTGGTGCACGCCATGTCGCTGCTGAACATCGACGAGGCCGAGGCCGAACGGCTGGGTATCACCACCTACAAGATCGGGCAGACCTTCCCGCTGGACATGAAGGGGTTCCATGACTGGGCCGAGGGCCTGGACCTGATCATCATCGTCGAAGAAAAGCGCAAACTGATCGAGGTGCAGGTCAAAGAGGCGATCTTTGATGACCGTCGCGGACGTCGTGTGTACGGCTGGTACAAGGGCGGGGCAGGCACGCTGCACCGCGAAGAGCTGTTCCCGACACGTGGGGCGCTTGATCCGATCATGATCGCCGAGAAGCTGGGCGAGATCCTAATCGAGGAAGGTCGCGAAACCGACGGGATCCGCGCAGGGCTGGCCAGCCTGCACGAGGCCCGCCGCAACGACAACGCGCAGGAGATCGCGACGCGGCTGCCCTATTTCTGCTCGGGCTGTCCGCACAATAGCTCGACCAAGGTGCCCGAAGGTAGCCGGGCCTACGCCGGGATCGGCTGTCACTACATGGTGCAGTGGATGGATCGCGAGACCACCGGCTTTACCCAGATGGGCGGCGAAGGCGCCAACTGGATCGGTGAGGCGCCGTTCTCGACTACGAAACACGTGTTCCAGAACCTGGGCGATGGCACTTACAACCATTCGGGCGTTCAGGCGATCCGGGCGGCGCTGGCGGCCGGAACCAACATCACCTTCAAGATCCTGTTCAACGATGCGGTCGCCATGACCGGCGGGCAGGAGAACGAGGGCCATTTGACCGCCGAGCGCATTGTGCGCGAGGTCAAGGCCATGGGCGTCCAGCATGTGGCCGTCGTCTATGACGAGAAGGAAGACGTGAACTTCAAGGCGCTGCCCGGCGACGTGGAAATCCACGAACGGGCCGAGCTGATGGCGGTTCAGAACAAGTTCCGCGAGATCGAAGGCGTGTCGGTCATCGTCTACGTCCAGACCTGCGCCGCCGAGAAACGCCGCCGCCGCAAGCGCGGCACCTTCCCGGACCCGAACAAGCGTGTCTTCATCAACTCGGACATCTGCGAAGGCTGCGGCGATTGCGGGGTGCAGTCGAACTGTGTCTCGATCGTGCCTAAGGAAACCGAGCTGGGACGCAAGCGGGCGATCGACCAGTCCAGCTGCAACAAGGATTTCTCGTGCCTCAACGGGTTCTGTCCGTCCTTCGTCACGCTGGAAGGTGCCAAGATCCGCAAGGAAGCCACCACCGAGATCGACATCCCCCATCTGCCGCAGCCGGTTCTGCCGCAGATCGAGGGCACGCATAACGTGGTCATCACGGGCGTCGGCGGCACCGGAGTCGTGACGATCGGGGCGGTTCTGGCGCAGGCCGCGCAGATCGACGGCAAAGGCGCGGGCATGATGGAAATGGCCGGGTTGGCGCAGAAGGGGGGCGCGGTGCATATCCACTGTCGCCTGGCCAACAAGCCCGAGGACATCAGCGCCATTCGCGTGGCCACCGGCGAGGCGCATGCGCTGATCGGCGGTGACCTCGTGGTGTCGGCCGGGGCCAAGACGCTGGGGCTGACGCGCACTGGTCAGACCGGCGCGGTGGTCAACAGCCACGAGATCATCACTGGCGATTTCACCCGCAACACCGAGTTCCACATTCCGGTCGACCGGCTGGAACTGGCGCTCGAGGCGCGGCTGAAGGACGGGCTGGCCCTGTTCGACGCGACCGAGCTGGCACGCGCGGTGATGGGCGACTCGATCTATTCCAACATGATGGTGTTCGGGGCGGCGTGGCAGCGCGGTCTGCTGCCGGTCAGCCATGAGGCGATCATGACCGCGATCGAGCTGAACGGCGCCGCGGTCGAGCGCAACAAGCGCGCCTTCGAGGTCGGCCGATGGGCGGTTCTTCACCCCGAGGAAGTGGCGCGCATCGTGGCCCCCACGGTGACCGAGTTGCCCAAGACGCCCGATCAGGCCATCGCCTTCCGCGCCGATCATCTTGTGGCCTATCAGGGCAAACGGTTGTCCAAACGCTATCTCAAGCTGGTCGAGTCGATCGAAGACCCGAAGGTCCGGGATGCCGTCGCGCGTGGCTATCACAAGCTATTGTCCTACAAGGATGAATATGAAGTGGCCCGCCTGCTGCTGGACAGCCGCGACAAGGCCGCCGCCGAATTTGACGGCGATTTCAAGATGACCTTCCACCTGGCGCCGCCGATTCTGGGTGGCAAAGGGTCGGACGGGCGTCCGCGCAAACGGCAATTCGGCGAATGGCTTCTGGGGCCGATGAAGGTTCTGGCCAAGCTTAAGGGGCTGCGTGGCACGCCGCTGGACATCTTCGGTTATACCGCCGAGCGCCGGATGGAGCGGGCCTTGGTCCGTCAGTACGAGAAGGACATGAAAGAGGTCCTGCCCAAGCTGGATGACAACACCCGCGATGCGATTGTCGCGCTGGCGCGGTTGCCGCTGGACATCCGCGGTTTCGGTCCGGTATTGGCCGCCAACGAAGCCAAGGCCGCCAAGCGGCGTGAGGAACTTCTAGCCGTGATCCGGCAGGGAGGGACCGAGACGCGGGCCGCGGCCGAGTAACGTCACATCGGTGTCACGGAGGCGCGGTAGGATCAGTGTCCGCGCCGTCCCGTGACGGCCACACCGGAGACCCGTGATGAAATCACGTCGCCAAGTCGCTCGGGATATTTCCTACGCCCATTCTGCTGAAACGCGGGGTGGGCGCATGGTCATCAAACTGATGGAGAACACGACCGGTCGGCTGCGCCTGATCCGGCGCGCGGATGGTTACGAGCGAGAGGTCGCCAATGGCCGCGATTTCTGGTCGGTCATGGTCGAACGCTACGGGCTGAGCCTGAATGTGGTGGGCGGGGCGCTGTCCAACATCCCCAAGGACGGCCCGCTGATCCTGATCGCCAACCATCCCTACGGCATTCTGGATGGATTGATGATGGGGCATGTGCTGTCCCAGATCCGTGGAGATTTCCGGATTCTGGCCAATCATGTGTTCCACAAGGCCGAGGACCTGAACCGCATTATCCTGCCGATATCCTTCGATCAGACCAAAGAGGCGATGCGGCTGAACCTGCAGACTCGCAAAACCGCCTTGGATTATCTGGGGCAGGGTGGAGCAATCGGAATTTTTCCCGGTGGCACGGTCAGTACGGCGGCCCGGCCGTTCGCGCACCCGATGGACCCGGGCTGGCGCGGTTTCACCGCGCGGATGGTGGCCAAATCAAACGCCAACGTGGTGCCTTTGTTCTTCGATGGGCACACCTCGCGGCTGTTTCAGATTGCCAGCCATCTGCATGTGACGCTGCGCATGGGTTTGCTGATCAAAGAGTTTAGAAAGCGCGTCGATACCCCGGTTGATGTGGTCGTGGGGCAGCCCATCGGCCGCGACGTTCTGGACCCATTGGCCGGCGATACGCGCAAGATGATGGATTTCTTGCGCAAAGCCACGTATGAGCTGTCTCCGAAGCCGCTGAAGTCGTATGACTATGGCTATGAATTCGAGGAACGGCATCGCGCCTGAAGGGGCAAATGGCAGTAGGCATCTTTGATTCCGGATTGGGCGGGCTGACCGTCCTGAACGCCGCGCAGACACGTCTGCCGGAGGTGGATTTCCTATATTACGCAGACAGCGCGCACGCGCCTTATGGCGTGCGCGACGCCGAGGATATCTACAACCTGACCCGAAACGCGGTGCAGGACCTGTGGTCGCGCGGCTGCGATCTGGTGATTCTGGCCTGCAACACGGCAAGCGCCGCGGCGCTGCGGCGGATGCAGGAAGAGGGCGTGCCCCAGGGCAAGCGCGTTCTGGGTGTGTTCGTCCCGCTGATCGAGGCGCTGACCGAGCGCCAGTGGGGCGACAACAGCCCCCCGCGCGAAGTGGCGGTCAAGCACGTGGCCCTGTTCGCCACGCCGGCGACCGTGGCCAGCCGTGCGTTCCAGCGTGAACTTGCGTTCCGCGCCATCGGCGTGGATGTCGAGGCGCAGGCCTGTGGTGGCGTGGTCGATGCCATCGAAGAAGGCGACATGATCCTGGCCGAGGCCCTGGTGCGGAGCCATGTGGACGCGCTGAAGCGAAAGATGCCCCATCCGCAGGCTGCGATTCTGGGCTGTACGCACTACCCGCTGATGGCCGAGGCCTTTCAGGCGGCCTTGGGGCCGGACGTGCAGGTGTTCAGCCAGGGTGACCTGGTTGCCGAAAGCCTTGCCGACTATCTGAAGCGGCACCCCGGCATGCTGGGCACCGGTGAGGCCGGGTTCCTGACCACGGGCGATCCCAAGAAGGTCAGCGACCGGGCAACGCAGTTTCTGCGACGACAAATCACCTTTCAGGCCGCCTGACTTCGGTCAATGACCGGGGCGGCGCGCGGATTTATTCGGGGGAACCGTCCATGCGATGGTTGCCAGTCGTGACACATTAAGGAACGAGGTCTGACATGACCCACAAAATCGCAATCCTGGGCGCTTCGGGCTATACCGGTGCCGAACTGGTGCGGCTGATCGCCGAACACCCGAACATGGAAATCACCGCTCTGGCGGCCGAGCGCAAGGCCGGGCAGACCATGGCCGAGGTGTTTCCGCATCTGCGCCATCTGGACCTGCCGCGCCTGTGCAAGATCTCGGAAATAGACTTTGGCCAGATCGACCTGTGCTTTTGCGCGCTGCCGCACAAGACCAGCCAGGAAGTGATCCGCGAGTTGCCCTCTGACCTGAAAGTCGTTGATTTGTCGGCGGATTTCCGGCTGAGCGATCCGGCGGAATACGAGAAATGGTATGGCAACCCGCATGTCGCGTTGGAACAGCAGGCCGAGGCTGTCTACGGCCTGACAGAGTTCTACCGCGACGAGATCCGCACCGCCCGGTTGGTTGCAGGCACCGGGTGCAACGCGGCGACGGGGCAATATGTGCTGCGGCCGCTGATCTCGGCCGGGGTGATCGATTTGGATGACATCATTCTTGATATGAAATGCGCTGTCTCAGGGGCAGGGCGGGCGTTGAAAGAGAACCTTCTGCACGCCGAGCTGAGCGAAGGCACCAACGCCTATGCCGTCGGCGGGACCCACAGGCATCTGGGCGAGTTCGATCAGGAGTTCTCGAAGCTGGCCGGCCGTGCGGTTCACATCCAGTTTACGCCGCACCTGATCCCCGCGAACCGGGGCATTCTGGCGACCTCGTATGTAAAGGGCGACCCGCAGAGCGTATATGAAACGCTGTGTGCGACTTATGCGGACGAGCCCTTCATCCACATGCTGCCTTTTGGCGAGACGCCTTCGACCCACCATGTGCGCGGGTCGAACTACTGCCATATCGGCGTCGTTGCTGACAGGATCGAACGCCGTGCCATCGTGATCGCGGCGCTGGATAACCTGACAAAAGGTAGCAGTGGGCAGGCCTTGCAGAACGCAAACCTGATGTTAGGTGAACCTGAAACGACGGGGCTGATGATGGCCCCACTGTTCCCATGAGGGCGAGATGAAGACGCTGAAGAAACGTCGTCGTGTACAGATCATTCTGTTGGCTTTCGTCGCCTTGGCCCTGGCGACGGGCCTGATCGGTTATGCAATGCGAGACGGGATCAACTATTTCCGCTCGCCCAGCCAGGTGATCGCCGAACCGCCGGCGCCGAACGAGGTGTTCCGCATCGGCGGGCTGGTCGAAGAAGGGTCAATCGTGCGCGGGCAGGGCGAGACGGTGCGCTTTGTCGTGACCGATGGCGGTGAAAGCGTTCCGGTGTCGTTCACCGGAGTGCTGCCTGACCTGTTTTCCGAGGGCCAGGGCATGGTCGGCACCGGCAGCTATGTCGACGGCGTTTTCCAGGCTACCGAAATCCTCGCGAAACACGACGAGACTTACATGCCCAAAGAGGTCATGGACGCCCTGAAAGAGCAGGGTGTATACAAGGAGGCCGGCGAGAGCTGATCCTGGCACTGCCGCACGGTGGTTGATCGAGGCGGGCGTTGCGCGGTAGGGCCGGGCAACGCCCGCTGTCGCTTCAAGGCATTAAATCTTTTGGCCGAGTTTTGGCTGCACGAGAACACAGAGGTGCAGCATGCAGACGGTTCGGCAGATCGCGTGGGAGATCGTGGCCCGCGAAGGTGGGTTCGTCGATGACCCGGATGACCCGGGCGGGGCCACGAAATACGGCGTCACCATCCACACGATGCGCCGCCTTGGGGTCGACCTGACGGATGATGGCGTGGTTGACCGGCGCGACGTGATGGCGCTGAGCCGGGAACATGCGGTCGAGATATTCATCGCGCATTATTTCCGGAAACCCCGGCTTGGGCTTGCCCCCGAGGCGCTGCAGCCGTCGCTGTTCGACATGTATGTCAACGCTGGGGCCCAGTCCGTACGCATTCTGCAGCGCCTGCTGGTGCAGATGGGGTTCGCGGTGATCGTTGACGGGGTGATGGGGCTACAGACCGCCGCGGCTTGCGCGCAGGCCGCCGTACCCGATCCGATGGCGCTGCGCGATGCCTACGGGGTGGCGCGGCGGAACTATTATTTCCGGCTGGCCGACCGGCGACCGGCCTCGCGCAAATATGTGCGTAGCCGGACCGGCGGCAAGGGCGGATGGATCCGTCGGGCCGAGGCGTTTCTGTCTCCGTCCTACCATCTGAGTGAATCGGAGTTTCACGAAAGGGTCGCAGTATGGGGTTGATTGCGGGAATTTTCGATCTGCTGTTCGGGGGCGGACGCAACGTGGTGCGCGAAACAGCCGAAGTTTTCCGAGAAAATGCCGAGGCCGGCGCCGTGCGCGACGTCGAGATGCGCGGGCAGGCCATGAGCCAGTTCGGCGCCGAATTTGCGGTGCCGCGCAAAGGCGGATTCGACCGGTTCATGGACGGGCTGAACCGGCTTCCACGCCCGGCGCTGGCCTTGGGCACGCTGGGGCTGTTCGTTGCGGCGATGGTCGATCCGTTGTGGTTTGCGGCGCGGATGCAGGGCATCGCGCTGGTGCCCGAGCCGCTGTGGTGGCTACTGGGCGTGATCGTGTCCTTCTATTTCGGGGCGCGGCATCAGGCCAAGGTGCAGGATCTGCAACGCGACATCTCGGTCACGATGATGCGCGCGCCGCAGGTGATGGCCAACCTGCAGACGCTGCGCCAGATGCGGGCGGACAGCCCCGGCGCAGCCGACCCGGGCACGGATGCGGAACTGACGGCCCAACTGACCGCCCCGGACCCCAACCCGGCGCTGGACGACTGGCGGCGTCTGCGGGCCTGAGGCGCGACACTATGTGCGCGTAAGGGCGGCGAAAGTGATTGGCGCTCGGCACGGGGCGAGGGTATACCGGGCGCATGATTACCGAGCTTGGACATTTCGCCCTTATACTCGCCTTTCTGGTGGCCATTGCGCAAAGTGTCGTGCCGTTGATCGGCGCGGCAAAGCGGTGGCCTTCGTGGATGTTTTTCGCCGAACCGGCCGCGGTGTCGCAATTTCTGCTGACCGGGTTCGCCTTCGGCGCGTTGGTCTGGGCCTTCGCGACGTCGGACTTTTCATTGCGGATCGTGGTCGAGAACAGCCATTCGGCCAAACCGATGCTGTACAAACTCAGCGGCACTTGGGGCAACCATGAGGGCTCGATGCTGTTGTGGGTGCTGATCGTTGCGATCTTTGGCGCCATGGCGGCCTTTTTCGGCGGCGGCCTGCCGCCTACGCTGAAGGCGCGGGTGTTGGCGGTGCAGGGGGCCATCGGCGTGGCATTCTATGCCTTCATCCTGTTCACTTCGAACCCGTTCGACCGGCTGCCCGTGGCCCCGTTTGACGGGCGCGACCTGAACCCGCTGCTGCAGGATCCGGGGTTGGCCTTCCATCCGCCATTCCTGTACTTGGGCTATGTGGGGCTAAGCATGGCGTTCAGCTTTGCGGTCGCGGCCCTGATCGAGGGGCGCATCGACGCCGCGTGGGGCCGTTGGGTGCGGCCGTGGACGCTGGCGGCGTGGATCTTCCTGACCATTGGCATCGCGCTGGGGTCCTGGTGGGCCTATTACGAGTTGGGTTGGGGGGGGTTCTGGTTCTGGGACCCGGTCGAGAATGCCTCGTTCATGCCCTGGCTGCTGGCCGCCGCGCTGCTGCATTCGGCTATCGTGGTCGAAAAGCGCGAGGCGCTGAAAAGCTGGACCATCCTGCTGGCCATCATCGCCTTTGGTTTCTCGCTTATCGGAACCTTCATAGTGCGCTCGGGCCTTCTGACGTCGGTCCATGCCTTCGCCAATGACCCCGAGCGCGGGGTGTTCATCCTCTTGATCCTTGTGGTCTTCGTCGGCGGCGCGCTGACCTTGTTCGCCGCGCGGGCGCAGGCGATGGAGGCCAAAGGGGTTTTCGGCATGGTCAGCCGCGAAAGCGCGCTGGTGCTGAACAACATCCTGCTGGCCGTCAGCAGCTTTGTCGTGTTCGTTGGCACCATGTGGCCGATGCTGGCCGAGATGATGTTCGACCGGAAACTGTCGGTGGGGCCGCCGTTCTTTGACGCCGCGTTCACGCCGTTCATGGTGGTATTGGGGATCGTGCTGCCCCTGGGCGCTATGCTGCCGTGGAAGCGGGGCAAGCTGGGCCGGGTTGCGTGGCAGTTGCGCTATGCCTTCGTTCTGGCTGTGTCGCTGGCGATCCTCGTCTGGGTGGTACAGACGGGGCGCAGCGCGCTGGGGCCTGTGGGGCTGTTCCTGGGCGCCTGGATCACCTTTGGCGCCATCGTCGACCTGTGGAGCCGAACGGGCCGCAAGGGCAGCGTGGCGCGCCTGATGCGTCTGCCGGGGGCAGATTGGGGTAAGGCTGTGGCCCACACCGGGCTGGGCATCACGATGTTCGCCATCGCCGGCCTGACCGCTTGGGAGGTCGAAGACATCCGCGTCGCCCGTGTGGGCGAGACATTCGAGGTCGGAGGGTTTGCCTTCACCCTGCAGGGGGTGCGCGAGGTCGAGGGCCCGAACTATTTTTCGACCATGGCGGATGTCCTCGTGGAAAAAGATGGCCGAACCGTCGCAACCCTGAACCCCGAAAAACGCACTTATCCGGTGGCGGCGATGCCCACCACTGAAGCGGCGATCGACTACCGCTTTCTGCGTGACGTCTATGTTGTGATCGGCGACCAGCAGGATGACGGCGGCTGGGTCATTCGGACGTATATCAAGCCTCTGGCAAATTGGATCTGGGGGGGCTGCATCCTGATGGCCTTGGGTGGGCTGCTCAGCCTGTCCGACCGCCGGTTCCGCGTGGCGGCGGGGGCGCGCAAAAACATGCCCGCAGGAGTTGCAGCGGAATGAAACGCCTGATCCTTGTTCTGATGTTGCTGGCCACGCCCGTGCTGGCGGTGCAGCCGGACGAAGTGCTGGACGATCCGGTTCTGGAACAGCGCGCGCGTGAGATCAGCGCCGGGCTGCGATGTCTGGTCTGCCGCAACGAAAGCATCGACGAAAGCAACGCCGAACTGGCGCGCGACCTGCGCCTGCTGGTTCGGGAACGGTTGGTGGCCGGCGATACGGACGAAGAGGCGGTTGACTTCATCGTTGACCGCTATGGCGAATATGTTCTGCTCAAGCCCAAGACCACGGGTGTGAACCTGCTGCTGTGGCTGGCCGGGCCGATCATGTTTCTGATCGCGGCAATCATGGGCTGGAGTTTCCTGCGCGGCCGCGCCCGCAGCGCCGCAACGGCCGAAACCGACGCTCTGAGCGAGGAAGAGCAGGAGCGGCTGCGCCGTATTCTGGAAGACTGACGCGTGGTTTGACTTTCCCTTGCCGGGCAATTGCGTCAGGGTTCGGGAAAATCTGTGCCAGGTGAGGACTTCATGGAATACGAAACGGTGCTTTTGAACATCACGGACGGTCTGGCGGTGCTGACGCTGAACCGGCCCGACAAGATGAACGCGCTGACAACCCAGATGCGGGCCGAGATCACCCACGCGATGAAACAGGCCGCCCATGACGCGCGGGCCGTGGTCGTGACCGGGGCGGGGCAGGCCTTTTGTTCCGGCCAGGATCTGGGCGATGCCTCGAGCACCGGCAAGATCGACCTGGAAGGCACGCTGCGGGACGAATACGAGCCGATGCTGAAGGCAATCTGGGATTGCCCGGTCCCGACGATCGCCGCCGTCAACGGTCCGGCTGCCGGGGCCGGGGCCAACCTGGCGCTGTGTGCCGATGTGACGATCGCGACCGAAAGCGCTTATTTTCTGCAGGCATTCGCCAAGATCGGCCTGTTGCCCGATGCCGGCGGTACCTGGTTCATGCCGCGCCAGATGGGGATGGCCAAAGCGATGGGGGCGGCACTGTTCGCTGACAAGATCAGCGCCCGTCAGGCCGATGACTGGGGCCTGATCTACGAAGCCGTGGCAGATGACGCATTCGAGGCCCATTGGCGCAAGCGCGCCGAGTATCTGGCCAAGGGTCCGACCGCAGGTTTCGGCGCGATCAAGAAGGCGATCCGCGGCACGTGGGAAAATTCGCTGGAACAGCAGCTGCAGGTCGAGGCCCATCTGCAGGGCGAATGCGGGCGCACACGGGACTTTGCCGAAGGCGTGGTGGCTTTTTTGGAAAAACGCGTCCCCCGGTTCGAGGGACGCTGACCTTCAGGCCCGGCGGCGCCGGCGTGTGCGCCGTTCGGGCGTAGCCTCGTCGCCGGTTCCGTCACTGGCGGACGAGAACGGTCCCAGCGCATCGGTGATCTGGTCCAGTGTCGGACGCGCGCCGCCTGGCGTGGTGTCCAGCGCCTTGCGCATTTCGCGCAGGTGTTCGGGCATGGTCCCGCAGCAGCCGCCAATGATGGTAGCCCCGGCGTCGCGCGCCATGGCGGCGTAACGGCCCATCAGCTCGGGCGTGCCGTCATAGTGGATGTGGCCATCGACATATTTCGGAATGCCCGCATTGCCCTTGGAGATCAGGGGGCGTTCGGTTCCCTGAGCAACAAAACCCAAAACTGTGCGTAGAATGTCTGAAGCGCCGGTTCCGCAGTTTGCGCCAAAGGCGATCGGCGGGTTGGGCAAGGTTTCGACCAGCTGCGCCAGATCGGCCGAGGTGACGCCCATCATGGTGCGCCCGGCGGTGTCAAAGCTCATGGTGCCACACCAAGGCATGTCGGCCAGGGCAAAGGCCTCGGCCGCGGCGCGGAATTCCTCGGGGGCGCTGATGGTCTCCAGCCACAGCACGTCGACGCCGCCGGCTTTCAACGCCTCGGCCTGTTCATGGAACATCTCAACCGCCTCGGCATGGGTCAGGCTGCCCACTGGTTCCAGGATTTCGCCGGTCGGGCCGACCGATCCTGCAACCACGACCGGACGCCCGGCGGAATCCGCCACCTCGCGCGCCAGTTCGGCGCCGATGCGGTTCAGCTCGGCCACGCGGGTATGCGCATCATGCAATTTCAGACGTGCAGCGGTTCCGCCGAATGTATTGGTTAGGAACAGGTCACTGCCCGCATCCACCGACCCCTGATACAAGGCGCGGATCTTGTCGGGCTGGTCGGTGTTCCACAGCTCGGGCGCGTCACCCGATTGCAGCCCCATGTTGAACAGGTTCGTTCCGGTGGCGCCGTCAGCAAGAATGGCGTCCTTCGTTTCCAGCAGTCTGGTCAGCGCATTGGTCATTGGAGATGTCCGGAGTTGTGGCCCCGAGGGCCAAAAATTTAGACGCCCCGTGTCGCATGACCGGGACGTCAAATCAAATTCATAATACTCATGAAGATCATGAGGTGGACGGCGTGCCTCAGTTGGCTTCGCTCATCACCTGAGCTTTTGCCACTGGCAGCAGTTCCGCCATCTTGGCGCGGATTTCCTCGGGGCTGGACAGATCGCCCAGATCGGCGGCGACTTTGCGCACCACGTCTTCGTGGCCGGCTTCTTCGAAATCGGCGATTACCACGGATTTTGCGTACTCGGCGGCCTCATCGCCACTTTTGCCCAGTTTTTCAGCAGCCCACAGGCCCAGCAACTTGTTGCAACGGGCTTGCGCCTTGAACTGCATTTCTTCGTCATGGGCGAATTTTGCTTCAAAGGCGTTTTCGCGGTCGTCGAACGTAGTCATCGGTGTCGGGCCTCTTCGGGTAGTGTTGCGTTTGATGATGATATGACCATACGCGCGGTCGGGTGCAAGGTATTTGCGCTGCATCAAAGCCTCTCGGATGCATGAACTTGCGGGAAAGGGGGGCTTGCACTATGAGAGCGCCAGAGCGCAGGGACTCATTCCCTCGCCCCACGCTGGAAAGGTCGCACATGGCGCGTCGCAAGAAGATTTACGAAGGCAAGGCCAAAATCCTGTATGAAGGCCCCGAACCGGGCACGATCGTGCAGTATTTCAAGGATGATGCCACCGCGTTCAACGCCGAAAAGAAGGACGTGATCGACGGCAAAGGGGTCCTGAACAACCGCCTGAGCGAATTCTTCATGTCCGGCCTGAACCAGATCGGCGTGCCGACCCACTTTATCCGCCGCCTGAACATGCGCGAACAACTGGTGCGCAGCTGCGAGATCATCCCGCTGGAGGTGATCGTCCGCAACTATGCCGCCGGGTCGTTGTCGAAAAGGCTGGGTATTGCCGAGGGCACGCAGCTGCCGCGTCCGATCGTCGAGTATTGCTACAAGGACGATTCGCTGGGTGATCCGCTGGTGACCGAGGAACACATCGCCGCCTTTGGCTGGGCCAGCCAGCAGGACATGGACGACATTCTCAGCCTGGCGCTGCGGGTGAACGACTTTCTCAGCGGTGTGATGCTGGCCGTGGGTATCCGACTGGTCGACTTCAAGATCGAGATCGGTCGTGTCTACGAGGGTGACTTCCAGCGCCTGATCGTCGCGGATGAGATCAGCCCCGACAGCTGCCGCCTGTGGGACATCGAGACAGGGCAAAAGCTGGACAAGGACGTGTTCCGCCGCGATCTGGGCAGCCTGACCGACGCCTATTCAGAAGTTGCGCGGCGGCTGGGCGTTCTGCCCAAAAGCAACGTGACAAAACCCACGCTGATCAACTGACGCCGAGGCCCAACCAGGGGCAGCGGCAACAAGGATTTGGAAATGGCGAGGCCACACGGTTTCGCAAGTGAACCAGAGGACGACCTGAGATGAAGGCACGAGTGCACGTTATGCTGAAGAACGGGGTTCTGGACCCGCAGGGCGAGGCCGTGCGCCATGCCCTGGGCGCCCTGGGGTTCGACAAGGTCGAAGGCGTGCGTCAGGGCAAGGTGATCGACCTTGAACTGGCCGAGGGCGCAACCGAGGCCGACGTGGCCGAGATGTGCGAAAAGCTGTTGGCCAACACGGTCATCGAACGTTACGAGATCGAACTGGTCTGAGTTTTCCAGCCGTTTCCCCAAGGAGGGTTTGCCATGCGCGCTGCCGTTGTCGTGTTTCCCGGGTCCAACTGTGACCGGGATCTTGCCGTTGCCTTCGAACAGGTCGGGTTTCAGGTCGACATGGTCTGGCACAAGGATGCCCAACTGCCGCAGGGCGTGGACATCGTGGGCGTTCCGGGCGGTTTTTCCTATGGCGACTACCTGCGCTGCGGCGCGATCGCCGCGCAATCGCCGATCTGCAAGGCCGTGGTCGAACATACCGAACGCGGCGGCTATGCCGTCGGCATCTGCAACGGGTTCCAGATTCTGACCGAGACCGGCATTCTGCCAGGCGCGCTGCTGCGAAATGCCGGGTTGAAATACATCTGCCGCACCGTGGAGTTGAAGGTCGAGACCGCCGACAGCGCCTTTACCCAGGGCTATGACGCCGGCGACGTGATCCGCATTCCGATCGCGCATCACGACGGAAACTATTTTGCCGATGACGACACCATCAGCCGCCTGCGAGACGAGGACCGAATCGCGTTCACCTATGTCGACAACCCGAACGGCTCGCGCGGTGATATTGCCGGTATCCTGTCGCACAACCGGCGCGTGCTGGGTATGATGCCCCATCCCGAGCGTGCGGCGGATCCTGCGCATGGCGGCACCGACGGGGTGGCGCTCTTCCGCGCATTGTCGGGGGTGCTGACGCCTGCGTGACTTGAGGTCAGGTGCATCGGCGCGTAGCTTCGGCTCATGACATCTGACGCGCAAAAAGGCTGGAAATCGATCTTCGGCAACGTCGCCCCGCTGGGGTGGCGGTTGCGGCTGGCGGTATTCGGCCTGTTGCTGGCCGCGGCCGCGACCGTGTGGGTCACCAACAGCCTGCTGACCGACCGGTTCACCGAATCCACCCGCAATCGGGCTGAGCTGCGGCTGACGCTGTATTCCGGCAACCTGCTGAGCGAGCTGCGCCGCAACGCCATCGTGCCGCAGTTGCTGGCGCGGGATCCGACGTTGATCTCGGCCTTGCAGTCGGGCGATTTCTCGTTGTCGACGCAACGCCTGCTGTCCTTCGTCGAGGAAATCGGCGCGGCGTCGCTGATGCTGTTGGACCGCGACGGCCGGGCGGTCGCCGCGACCGACCGCAACCGGTTGGGCGAAGGGCACCGCAGCGCGGCCTATTTTGTGGAGGCGATCCGGTCCAATTCAACGATTTTCTCGGTCATCCCGCGTGAGGCCGGGGGCTATCACTTCGTTTATTCGCGGCGGCTTGAAGCCGGCGCCGAGATTCTGGGCGTGATCGTCGTCGAGGTGGACCTGCAGAAATTCGAAAGCGCGTGGGCCGGGATTTCGGATGCCGTGATGGTGACCGACAGCACTGGCACGATCATCTTGTCGACCGAACCTCAGTGGCGTGGGTTGAACGAGCAGGAGGCGCTGTTGCGGCAGCACCCGCAGGGGGCCATCGAGCGCGCCATACGGGCCACCGCCGACTGGACGGCACTGCCGCCCGACGCCTACCTGCAGGGCGAAGCGGTCATGCGAATGGAGACGCGGATTCCGTTCCGCGGCTGGAAGATGACCTCGTTCACGACCTATTCCTCGATCCGCGAAAAAGTGAACAGCGTTCTGGCGCTCGAGATCATGGGCTTTGCGATTCTGCTGGCGCTGGCCTTCTATGCGCTTAGCCGCAGGGCGACTTTTCGCATGGCGCTGTTCCAGCGCGAGTCGGCGGAGCTTCGCGCATTGAATGCCCGCCTGCAGCGCGAAATCGCCGAGCGGGAACGGGTTGAAAAGACGCTGGAAGTGGCGGAACAGACGCTGGCGCAAAGCTCGAAGCTGGCCGCTTTGGGCGAGATGTCGGCGGCGGTGAGTCACGAGCTGAACCAGCCGCTGGCGGCGATGAAGACCTATTTGGCGGGCGCACGGCTGCTGCTGCGCCGCAACCGCCCAGAAGAGGCGTTGGCCAGCTTTGGCCGCATCGACGGTCTGATCGAGCGGATGGGCGCGATCACGCGGCAGCTCAAGTCTTACGCTCGCAAAGGGGCGGATGCGTTTTCGCCCGTGAATCTTGGCGAGGCGCTGGCTTCGTCGCTGTCGATGATGGAGCCGCAACTGCGTCAGCGCCACGTCAAGATCAGCCAGATCCTGCCTGAAGAGCCGGTGATCGTGATGGGCGATCGGATGCGGCTGGAGCAGGTCATGGTGAACCTCTTGCGCAATGCGCTGGACGCCACCAAATCCGTGGTGGAGCCCGAGGTGGAGATCATACTGGCCGCGGGCGAAACCGCCGTGCTGGCGGTACGCGACAACGGCCATGGGATCGAGAATATCGAGAACCTGTTCGAACCCTTCTACACCACGAAACGCGCCGGTGACGGGGTCGGCTTGGGGCTTGCCATCTCGTCGGGTATCGTGAACGACCATGGCGGACGGCTGACCGCGCGCAACGGCCAGAACGGCGGCGCGGTGTTCGAGATGCAACTGCCCATCTTGGGGCAAGACGGCCTGGAGGCCGCAGAATGACGAGGATCTAGCTATGGCACAGGCCATGAAGATTGCCATCGTGGATGACGAACAGGACATGCGCCAGTCGATCAGCCAGTGGTTAGCGCTGTCCGGGTACGACACCGAGACCTTCGCCAGCGCCGAAGATGCGTTGAAGGTTCTGGGGCCGGATTATCCGGGGATCGTGATCTCGGACATCAAGATGCCCGGCATGGATGGCATTCAGCTGTTGAAAAAGCTGATGGGCGCCGACAGCACCTTGCCGGTGATCATGATTACCGGGCACGGGGATGTGCCGATGGCCGTCGAGGCGATGCGGGTGGGGGCGTTCGACTTTCTGGAAAAGCCGTTCAACCCCGATCGGATGTCGGAACTGGCCAAACGCGCCAGTAACGCGCGACGGCTGACTCTGGACAACCGGGCGCTGCGGCGCGAGCTGTCGGGCGGCACCCAGATCATGAACAAGCTGATCGGCGCCAGCCCGGTGATGGAGCGCCTGCGCGAGGATATTCTGGACCTGGGCCAGGCCGACGGGCATGTGCTGATCGACGGCGAAACCGGCACCGGCAAGACCCTCGTGGCGCACGCGCTGCATGCAGTGGGAAGCCGGGCGGGCAAGAAATTCGTTCTGGTCTCCTGTGCCGCGCTCGAGGAAGAGGCGCTGGCCAAGCGGCTGTTCGGACCCATGATGCCCGAGGACACGCAACTGCCCGCCATCGAGGAAGCCCGGGGCGGCACTCTGGTGCTGGAGGATATAGAGGCGCTAAGCGACACGCTGCAGGCGCGGTTGCTGAGCGTGATGAACGAGCAGGGAACACCGGCCGAAACCCGGATCGTTGCGATCTCGAACCTGCAGGAAGCGGGCAAGACCAGCGAGGACGTGCTGCGGCCCGATCTGTTCTATCGTCTGGCGGCGCTGCGGATCACCATGCCGCCGCTGCGGCAGCGGGGCGAGGATATCCTGACCCTGTTCACCCGGCTAAGCGAGCAGTTTGCCGAAGAATACGGTTGTGAGGCGCCGCAAGTCAGCGCCCAGGAGGCCGCGCAGCTGTTGCAGGCCCCATGGCCGGGCAACGTGCGCCAGTTGATCAACATCGCCGAACGCGCGGTTCTGCAGTCGCGGCGCGGTTCGGGCACCATCGCGTCGCTGCTGATGTCCGATCATGAAGAGATGCAGCCGGTAATGACCACCGAGGGCAAGCCGCTGAAGGAATACGTTGAGGCGTTCGAACGGATGCTGATCGACAACACCATGCGGCGGCACAAGGGGTCGATCGCCTCGGTGATGGAGGAATTGTGCCTGCCGCGCCGGACGCTGAACGAGAAGATGGCCAAATACGGGCTGCAACGGGCAGATTATTTGTGAGGGAGGGGGCCAGCACCCTCTTGGCCTTTATGGCCAATTCTCCCCCGGGATATTTGCGGCCAAATGAAGATCAGGCGACAATTGAACATGGGCCGTGCAGTTTGCCCATTGTGTTTTCCACAGGACTGCTTTTAATGTGTCAGGACGGACCCGGCCTGAATTGGGGCTGACGTGTCCCGGATCATTGAGTTTCGCTGCTTGGCCGCGGATGGTGACCCATCTCTCCGGGTGAAGCATGCAGATTGTGCCCAGCAATGGGCAGTAGAGCACCTGAGCCCTTTCATCGGGCAAAAGGAATAATGGGCAGGCAGCGGCATGGTCGCGCCTGTCGGAGAAGAACCGCGATGACGCGCGCGCAACGATTGAGTGTAAGAGCAGGGTGGCGAGTTGCCGATCCCTGCCGCGCGCCGTCCGAAATCGCCCAGACAAGACACCACCCCAGATGCGCCTGTCCGCCTGGACAGGTCAGGACAGCGCGTTTGGTGCGGTGCATCAAGGACACATGGCAAAGAAAATGCTTATCGATGCCACCCACGCGGAAGAGACCCGCGTCGTGGTGGTGGACGGAAACAAGGTCGAGGAATTTGATTTTGAGTCCGAGAACAAACGCCAGCTTGCCGGCAATATCTATCTAGCAAAAGTCACGCGCGTCGAGCCTTCGCTGCAGGCAGCCTTCGTGGATTATGGTGGAAATCGCCACGGATTCTTGGCGTTTTCCGAGATCCACCCGGATTACTACCAGATCCCGGTCGCCGACCGCGAAGCGCTGATGGAAGAGGAACGGGCCTATGTCGAGGCGCTGAAGGCGCGTGACGAGGCGGACGAAAGCGGTCCGAAGAAGCGCCGTTCGCGGTCGCGGTCCAAGGCGGCGTCGGCCAAGTCGGATGACCCGGTGGAAACCCTCGAGGTTTCCAGCGAGCCGACCGGCATGGAAACCATCGACCTCTACGTGGATGGGAGCATTGCGGACCTGCCTGTGCCCGAGGGCACCTCGCCGATGGAGACGGTGGCAGAGACGCCCGTTGAGGAGCCGGATGAACCGGCGGTGGATGAACCCGTCGCGGTTGGTGACACAGAAGCCGAGACCGACGCGCCTGCGAGTCAGGTGGAAGCTGACGATGGTGAGAACGGCGCGGATGACGAAGCGCCCGCCAAGCCTGACGCAGCCGCCAAGGACGAGTCGATCGAGTCGGTGGCCGATGACGACGACAGCGAGGATATACGGCCGCCGCGCAAGCCGCGTCCGCGTCGCTACAAGATCCAGGAAGTCATCAAGGTGCGCCAGATCCTGCTGGTGCAGGTCGTCAAGGAAGAGCGCGGCAACAAGGGCGCGGCGCTGACGACATATCTATCGCTGGCGGGCCGCTACTGCGTGCTGATGCCCAACACCGCGCGTGGCGGCGGCATCAGCCGCAAGATCACCAACGCCGCGGATCGCAAGAAGCTGAAGGAGATCGCGTCGGAGATCGACGTGCCCAGCGGCGCGGGCCTGATCATCCGGACCGCGGGTGCCAAACGCACCAAATCCGAGATCAAGCGCGACTATGAGTACCTGCAGCGGTTGTGGGAGCAAATCCGCGAGCTGACACTCAAGTCGATCGCGCCGGCGAAGATCTACGAGGAAGGGGACCTGATAAAGCGGTCGATCCGGGATCTGTACAACCGGGAGATCGACGAGGTTCTGGTCGAGGGCGAGGCCGGGTACCGCATCGCCAAGGACTTCATGAAGATGATCATGCCGTCGCACGCCAAGAACGTGAAACGGTACGAGGACCAGCTGCCGCTGTTCGCGCGTTATCAGGTGGAAAGCTACCTGAGTTCGATGTTCAACCCGACGGTACAGTTGAAGTCGGGCGGCTATATCGTGATCGGCGTGACCGAGGCGCTGGTGGCCATCGACGTGAACTCGGGCCGGGCCACCAAGGAAGGCTCGATCGAGGAAACCGCGCTCAAGACCAACCTCGAGGCCGCCGAGGAAGTGGCACGCCAGCTGCGCCTTCGCGATCTGGCCGGTCTGATCGTCATCGATTTCATCGACATGGACGAGCGCAAGAACAACCTGGCCGTCGAGAAACGCCTGAAGGACAAGTTGAAGACGGACCGTGCGCGCATCCAGGTAGGGCGGATTTCGGGCTTTGGTCTGCTTGAGATGAGCCGACAGCGCCTGCGCCCCGGCATGCTCGAGGCAACCACGCAGCCTTGCCCGTCGTGCCACGGCACCGGGCTGATCCGCTCGGACGACAACATGGCGCTGGCCATCCTGCGCCAGATCGAGGAAGAAGGCACCCGCCGCCGCTCGCGCGAGGTTCTGGTGCGCTGCCCGGTCAGCATCGCCAACTATCTGATGAACCAGAAACGCGAGCACATCGCCCAGATTGAGTCCCGCTATGGCTTGTCGGTCCGGGTCGAGGGCGACGTTCATCTGGTCAGCCCCGATTTCTCGATGGAGAAGTTCAAGACCGCGACCCGGGCGGTGCCCGAGGTCTCGGCGCCGGTGGTTTCGGCCTCGGCGTCGTTGATGGATCTGGTCGACTCCGAGGAGGAGGTCGCGGACGATGCCGACGCTCAGGAGACGTCCGAGGAGGAGGCAAAGCCCAAGCGCAAGCGTCGTCGTCGGCGTCGCAAGAAGAACGGCGGAAATGCCGAGCAGCCCGAGGGCGCCCAGGCGGAGAACAAATCCGACACCGTGACGGAAGATTCTGCGGCGGAAGAGTCGAAGGACGCCGTGACCGCATCTGAGGACGGTACAGGGGACGAGACTGCCGAGACGGAACAAGCAGCCGAGGTGGAGAAGGCCGAGGAGGAAAAATCCGCCAAGCCGAAACGGCGCCGGGCACCGCGGCGGAAGAAGACCGCCGAGGCCGAGGTGGCAGCCACTGAGCCGACCGATGAGAGTGAAGCCGGAGAGAATGCTCCGGCGGCGCAGGAGGCTCTGTCCGAACCGGCTGTAACCGATGAGGGGGCGTCAAACGAGACGCCGACTGCTGAGGTTCAGCACGAGACCGATACCGCAGTAGCGGAGGCACCGAGTGAGCCGGTCGTTTCGGAGGAAAGCCAGGTTGAGGCTGTCGAAACCGTCGCCCTGTCGCCCGCCGAAGCGGATGCATCACCTGCGGACCAAGGCGTTGACGCGACCGAAACACCCGCTGAGCCCGCAGAGGAGGCGCACAGCGGCGCGGTCCTTGAAGTGGCTACGGAACAACCCGCGCCCGCCCCGGCCAAGCCCAAAAAACGCGGGTGGTGGTCGCTGGGAAGCTGAACGAAAAGGCGGGCCAATCGGCCCGCCATTTTTTTCTTGGGGCATCACGCGTTTTTTCGGATCAGATAGACTTGGTGATCGGGCATGTCCTGTCGCCCAACAAGTTCGTGACCGGATTCCGCGCAGAAATGCGGAACATCGACGACGGCGGCCGGATCATCGGCCAGCAGGCGCAGAATAGACCCCGCCGGCATGGATTTCAGCCTTTTGCGGGCTTTCAGAACGGGCAGGGGACACAAAAGGCCCAGCGCGTCAAGGGTTTCGGCTTCATGAGTCATGTGCCTCAGATATTTGCCGCGAAGCGCTCTGTCCAGCATGCAGCCACGAGGATGTGACCGAATGGCCCCGTGACGCGGCCGTTCGGATACCCTATCTGCAGTGTCATGTTCGGAATCGATATCATCGACGCGGGGCTGCTGCCCGCCATGTTCATCGCGCTGGTCGGCGGGTTGATCAGCTTTCTGTCGCCCTGCGTGTTGCCGATCGTGCCGCCCTATCTGGCCTATATGAGCGGCGTGACCATCCACGAGATGCAGGATCAGGCGCAGGCCCGGCGCAAGGCGACCCTGTCTGCGCTGTTCTTCGTGCTGGGGCTGTCGACGGTGTTCCTGCTGCTAGGCTTCACGGCCTCGGCCTTTGGCGCCTTCGTGCTGCAGAACCAGGAGCTGTTCGCTAAGGCCTCGGGTCTGGTGGTGATCGTTTTCGGCCTGCATTTCCTGAACGTGTTCCGCATTCCGATCCTGGACCGTGAGGCGCGGGTCGAGACCGGGGACGCAGGCGGATCGGTCTTCGGGGCTTACATCCTGGGGCTGGCCTTCGCATTCGGCTGGACCCCGTGCATCGGTCCCCAGCTGGGCGCGATCCTGTCGCTGGCCGCGTCCGAGGCCTCGGTAGCGCGGGGTACGCTGCTGCTGGGCGTCTACGCCGCAGGCCTGGGCATTCCGTTCCTGCTGGCGGCGATGTTCCTGAACCGGTCGATGTCGGTGATGAACAAGCTGAAGCCGCATATGGGCACGATCGAAAAGGTCATGGGTGGCCTGTTGCTGGTGGTCGGCATCATGCTGGTGACGGGCCTGTTCAGCCAGTTCAGTTGGTGGCTGCTGGAAACATTCCCGGCGCTGGCCACTCTGGGCTGACGCGGCGCCCGGCCGCGATGATCGGGCCTTACCTTGGCCACACCGCTGCGCTAACCTGCCTGCAACAAGGGCAGAGGCATGAGCAGTCAGGTTCCGCAATCTGGGGTACAACGACGCCGGGTGTTCTATATCCCCGGCTATGATCCGATCCATCCCCGCCGCTATCGCGAACTCTATCGGAAAGAAGGGCGCACGCAATCAGGGATTTCTGGGTATCAGTTGGAGGTCTCGGCCAAGACGGGCGATGGCCCCTATGGGTGGCTTGTCCGGTCGGTGCAGGACGGGGCCGAGGTGCAGACGGATGTCGAGGTTCTGGTCTGGTCCGACATCGTACGCGACAGCATGGACAGCTCGATCCCGGCGACCTATTGGCAATTGCTGCGCACGGCGTGGGTCTACATTTCGACCGGCACGCTGTGGCGGCTGATGGGCTTGCGCAAGGGCCCGGTGATCGCTGCGCTGTATCCAGTGGGGATGTTGCTGGTGCAACTGGCGGCGGCAGTGGCACTGGGATGGGGCCTCGTGGCGTTACTGTTCCCGTGGGTCGGGGTTTTGGCGCTTCCGCCAGCGCTGGCGCTTTTGGTGGTGGTCCTGCGCTGGTTTCGCAAGATCGACAACCGTCTGTTCGCCTATTACCTAATGCACGACTATGCCTATTCAGCGCGGCTGCGCGGGGAAACGCCGCCCGAGTCGCAGGCCCGGTTGGACGAATTCCGTGCCACTATCGCGGCGGCTCTGCATTCGCCGGTCGATGAGGTTCTGGTGGTAGGCCACAGTTCCGGCGCGCATCTGGGGGTTTCGGTTCTGGCCGACATGCTGCGGCGGGGCGATGTGCCGCCGGATGGCCCCGTCCTGTCCTTCCTGACATTGGGGCAGGTGGTGCCGATGGTGTCATTCCTGCCGCGGGCCGATCGGTTGCGGGCCGACCTGCAGCTGCTGTCGCAGACCGAGCAGTTGACATGGGTCGATGTCTCGGCGCCCGGGGATGGCTGCGCGTTTGCCTTGTGTGATCCGGTTGCGGTCAGCGGCGTTGCCGGGCCGGGCAAACGCTGGCCGCTGGTTTTGTCAGCCGCTTTCACGCAAACCCTGTCGCCCGAACGCTGGGGAGCTTTGCGCTGGCGGTTCTTCCGTCTGCATTTCCAGTATCTTTGCGCGTTCGACCGGCCGGGCGATTATGATTATTTCCGCATCACCGCCGGGCCGCAGACATTGGGCGCGCGGTTCGCCGGGCGTGCCCCGTCGAAGTCGCGGATCGAGCGGGCGGTGTCCAAATACCGAACGGTGCGCGCATGACCCCGCCCAAGCCGCCCGTCAGACCTGACAAGGTATCGCTGTGGCAATACCTGCGTCTGTTCCGGCGTGACATCCTGTCGGCCCAGCCGCAACGCCTGTACCGCGCCTGGATGGCCGAGTTCCGGACCCCATTCTTCCGGTCCTATCTGATCAACCAGCCCGAACTGATCGACCGGGTTCTGAAACACCGCCCCCAGGATTTCCCGAAATCCGGCCGGATCAGCGAAGGCCTGCGGCCCTTGTTGGGCCAATCAGTATTCCTGACCAATGGTGCGACCTGGGAGCGCCAGCGCCGCATCATCGACCCGGCCTTCGAGGGCGGACGGCTGAAGCAAACCTTTCCCGCGATGCTGGCCTCTGCCGAAGCTTGCGCCGAACGCCTGCGCGACAAGACAGGCGTACCGGTCGAGATCGAGGAGGTCACTAGCCATGCCGCCGCCGATGTGATCTTTCGGACCCTGTTCTCAGTGCCGATCGAGCACGAGATCGCCGCACAGGTGTTCGAGAAATTCCGCGCTTATCAGCGGCAGCAACCGCTGCTGAACCTTGCGGCTTTCGTGCCGCTGCCCGACTGGGTGCCCCGGTTCCACGCGCGCAAGACCCGCGGTGCGGCGGCCGAAATCCGCGCCTTGATCGCCCGCCTGACCCGCGAGCGGGCCGCGCAGATCGCCGCCGGCACTGCGCCCGACGATCTGGCCACCAAGATCATGACCACGCCCGACCCCCTGACCGGACAGTGTTTCAACACCGACGAGATGATCGACCAGGTCGCCATTTTCTTTCTGGCCGGGCACGAAACCAGCGCTTCGGCCTTGGCGTGGGCGTTGTACCTGATGGCCGCCTATCCCGACTGGCAGGAACGCGTGGCCGAGGAAGCTGGCGCGCAGGACAAAATCAGCTTTGCCAGCATGTCCATACTGCGCATCAGCCGCGATGTGTTCCGCGAGGCGCTGCGGCTCTATCCCCCGGTGCCGATGATGGTGCGCGAGGCCACATGCCCCGAACGCTTCCGCGACCGCGACGTGCCCAAGGGCGCGCAGATCGTACTCAGCCCATGGCATCTGCACCGCCATGAGCGGCTGTGGGAAGACCCCGACGGCTTTGACCCGGCCCGCTGGGCGACCGAAAACGGCAAAGCCTGCCAGCGTGCGGCGTTCATCCCGTTTTCGGCCGGGCCGCGCGTCTGCACCGGGGCGGGGTTTGCGATGGTTGAGGGGCCGTTGATCCTGTCGATCCTGCTGCGCCGGTACCGGTTCGAACCTGTTGAGGGCCGCACCCCGGTACCGGTGGCGCATCTGACGGTCCGGTCGCGCGACGGAATCTGGCTGCGCGTGGTTGAGCGCTAACAAACTATCATCGCCCCGCGCCATGCTGTATGCGATTGGAAAGGCGGAATCATTACTGAACGGGAAAGTGTTATGTCCAAGGCTGAACAGCGCGAACAGATGATCAACGGTGCGGGCTTCATCGCGGCTCTGGATCAGAGCGGCGGCTCGACGCCCAAGGCGCTGGCGCTGTACGGGGTGCAGCCGTCCGACTATGGCTCGGACGAGGAAATGTTTGCCGAGATCCAGAAGATGCGCGCCCGGATCATACTGGCCGATGACTTTACCCGCGACAAGGTGATCGGCGCGATCCTGTTCGAACGCACGCTGGGCGAGGAAATCGAGGGCCGCAAGGTGGCCGATTACCTGTGGTCGATCAAAGGCATCGTGCCGTTCCTCAAGATTGACAAAGGGCTGGAGGACACCGCCAACGGTGTACAGCTGATGAAGCCCATCCCGGGTCTGGCCGAGACGCTGGCCAAGGCCGAAGGCGTGTTCGGCACCAAGGAACGTTCGGTCATCCACGAGGCCAATGCCGAGGGCATCGCCGCCGTGGTGAAACAGCAATTCGACGTGGCCCGCGAGGTGATCGCCGCCGGCATGGTTCCGATCATCGAGCCCGAGGTGAACATCAAGTCGGACACCAAGGCCGAAGCCGAAGAGATCCTGCAAGCCGAAATCCTCAAGAACCTCGACGAGTTGGGCGAGGGGCAGGACGTCATGCTGAAGCTGACACTGCCCAGCAAGGCCAATCTGTATGACGAGGCCGCCGATCATCCGCGTGTTCTGCGGGTGGTGGCGCTGTCGGGCGGTTATTCGACCGACGAGGCCTGTGACCTGCTGGCGCAGAACGGCAAGATGATCGCCTCTTTCTCGCGTGCGCTGACCGAGGGGCTGTCGAAACAGCAGTCGGATGCCGAGTTCAACGCGGCCCTGGGCAGCAATATCGACAAGATCTACCGCGCCTCGGTCTGACGTCAGACCGGTTTGGTGAATGAGCGGCGCATCTGCGCCGCTTTTTCGCGCATGGCGCAGCCGCTGGCGTGGTCATTCACCAGCCCCATTGCCTGCATGAAGGCAAACACCGTGGTGGGGCCAACAAATTTCCACCCGCGCTTTTTCAGATCCTTGGACATGGCGACCGACTCGGGCGAAGTCGACGCCGTCTGCGGCGCAAGAGGGGTCTCGGGCTCGAACCTCCAGACATAGGCCGCCAGTGAGCCGGTTTCGGCCACCAGCTCCTGCGCGCGGCAGGCGTTGTTGATTACCGCCTCGATCTTGCCGCGATGGCGGATGATGCCGGCATCTTGCAGCAGGCGCTCGACATCCGCTTCAGAAAAGCCGGCCATCACGTTGAAATCAAATCCGGAAAAGGCTTTGCAGAAGTTTTCGCGCTTGGCCAGAATGATGCGCCAGCTGAGGCCGGATTGGAAGCTTTCAAGGCAGAGCTTTTCGAACAGGCGCTGGTCGTCATCCACCGGATAGCCCCATTCTTTGTCGTGATAGTCGAAAAACTCCGGCGCGGCCTGACACCAGCCGCATCGCGGTTGGCCATCCGGGCCGGTCACGAGATCGCGCATCAAGTGTACCCTTTTTGTTCACAATCAGCCTAGACACCGACGGGGATCAGATCAAGGGGTGCGATCGGATGACCGGTACCAGTTTAGAACAAAGACACGAATGGCCGACGCCAGGCCGGTCTCAGGGTCGCGCACGGCATCAATTTCCGAGGCCAAAACATTGATCGGCAAACCTTTTGCTTTGGCGATGTCCCGAAACGCCTGCCAGAACTCATCCTCGAGCGAGACCGAGGTACGGTGCCCCTGGAGGGTCAGCGAGCGTTTGACGGGCCGGCCGCTCATTCATCCAGCTCGTGATTTTCCAGATCTCCGCGAGCTTTGTCCGTACGGGCCTTGTCCAGCTGCTTTTCCGCTTTACTGCGCCCGAACGCCGCCGCGTTCCGGTCGGCGCGGGCCTTTTTCTCGGCCCGCGCCTTTTCCTTGCGATACCGGTTCAGATTGACCGGCTTGCCCATCAGTCCTTGGGCCCGATCATCTGCTCGGGGCGCACGACGGCGTCAAAGGTCGCTTCATCGACAAAGCCCAGCTTGATGGCCTCTTCCTTCAGCGTGGTGCCGTTCTTGTGCGCGGTTTTGGCGACCGTGGTGGCGTTGTCATAGCCGATGGTGGGGGCCAAGGCGGTCACCAGCATCAGCGATTCCTTCATCAGCTTGTCGATGCGCGCCTCGTTGGCCTTGATACCCAGCAGCATGCGCTCGGTGAAGCTGTCGGTCGCGTCGCCCAGCAGCTGGATCGACTGCAGCAGGTTGTAGGCCATCATCGGGTTGTAGACGTTCAGCTCGAAATGGCCCTGGCTGCCGGCGAACTTGATCGCGGCGTCGTTGCCCATGACGTGGGCCGCGACCTGGGTCAGCGCCTCGGCTTGGGTCGGGTTGACCTTGCCCGGCATGATCGACGAACCGGGCTCGTTTTCCGGCAGGATCAGTTCGCCTAGACCCGAGCGCGGCCCCGAGCCAAGGAAGCGGATGTCGTTGGCGATCTTGTAGCAGCTGCCCGCGACCGTGGCCAAAGTACCCGACAGGAATACCATCGCATCGTGGGCGGCCAACGCTTCGAACTTGTTGGGCGCGGTGACGAAGGGCAGGCCGGTGATTTCGGCCATGTTGGCCGCAACGGCCTCGGCCCAGCCTTTCTGGGTGTTCAGCCCGGTGCCCACGGCGGTGCCGCCCTGCGCCAGCTCGTAGATGCCGGGCATGGCGGCGTTCACACGGGCGATGCCCTGACGGATCTGGTGGGCGTAGCCGCTGAATTCCTGGCCCAGGGTCAGCGGGGTCGCGTCCTGGGTATGGGTGCGGCCGATCTTGATGATATACTTGAATTCTGCCGACTTCTGCTCTAGCCCGGCGGCCAGCTTTTCCAGCCCCGGCAGCAGAACGTCGTGCACGCTCATTGCGGTGGCGATGTGCATCGCGGTTGGGAAGGTGTCGTTCGACGACTGGCCCATGTTGCAGTGATCGTTCGGGTGCACCGGGTCCTTCGAACCGATCACGCCGCCCAGAATCTCGATCGCGCGGTTCGCGATGACCTCGTTGGCGTTCATGTTCGACTGGGTGCCCGAACCGGTCTGCCAGACGACCAGAGGGAAATTGTCGTCGAACTTGCCCTCGATCACCTCTCCGGCGGCCTGGATGATGGCGTCGGCGATTCGTGCGTCCAGCTTGCCCGTTGCCTTGTTCTGCATCGCGCAGGCCTTCTTGACCACGCCCAGCGCGCGGATGATGGCGACGGGCTGTTTCTCCCAGCCGATGGGGAAGTTCATGATCGAGCGCTGCGTCTGCGCCCCCCAGTACTTGTCGGCCGGAACCTCGAGCGGGCCAAAACTGTCGGATTCGGTGCGGGTCTGAGACATCTGTCACTCCGTCTGGTATGCAGTCGCATGCCGTTTAGCCGCAGCCACGCCGCGGCGCAATCGGCCAGTTGCGCGCACCTTAATCTGATGGGCAGAAAAGGTATAGCCGGGCGAGGTGCGTCATTTTTCTTTCGGGTGGTCGTCCCATCTGCCATTGTGCCGGTGGCCCGCGTGTCTAGAATGCGAAGGGCGGGAAACGGAGAGGTCGGGATGTTTCGTTTGGGGCTGAAAAAATCACAGTTTGCGCAGATGCGGGTTTGGGCGGCTGTCGTGGCGATGCTGATCGGAGTTCAGGCCGGCGCAGCGGATATCGGGCCCTTTGTCGGTGACTATGTCGGGTCGGCCCAGGTCGTGGATGCGGACGGAACCGCGACCCCGCGCGACATGAGCGTGCGCATCTCCGAAACCGATGACGGGTTCAATGTCAGTTGGACAACAGTGACATATAAGGCGGATGGCCGGGTGAAAGAGCAGTCGTTCTCGGTTGACTTCCGGCCGTCGGACCGCCCTCAGATCTATTCGGCGGCGATGAAACGCAACGTGTTCGGCCACGAAGTGCCGCTGGATCCAATGAAGGGTGAACCCTTCGTATGGGGCCGCATAGTCGGCGACACGCTGACCGTGTTTTCCCTG
Source organism: Ruegeria sp. BHSC276 (assembly GCF_059612945.1). Classification (NCBI taxonomy): domain Bacteria; kingdom Pseudomonadati; phylum Pseudomonadota; class Alphaproteobacteria; order Rhodobacterales; family Roseobacteraceae; genus Ruegeria; species Ruegeria sp. BHSC276. The sequence goes on from NZ_JBXWRP010000011.1 coordinate 47,154, forward strand.
TTTATCGACCACGAAGGCGACTATGAACTGCAGCAATATGACCGAACGCTGGCCGAAGGCGGGCTGAACCTGTCCTTCTCGCGCTTCAGCGACGGGCGCGAGGCGCGGTCAGTGGATACGTTCCTGCGCAGGAAATAGCGTTTCAGCCCTACAATCGGCCGATCAGGGCTGTTTGCGGAAACTGTCCAACGATACGATGTCGGCGTCGTGGTGCGGCTTGTCCTCGGGCTCGACTTCGATCGAGTCCTCTTCGGTCGCCGCGATTTCCTCTTCGTCTTCTTCGGGGCCCTCGAAGCGCAGCCCGAATTCGACCGACGGGTCCACGAAGGTCTGGATTGCCGCAAAGGGGATATACAGCGGTTCGGGCGAATCTCCGAAATTCAGCGTGATGGCAAAGCCGTCGTCATCGACGCTCAGGTTTTCGAACCAATGCTGCACCACGATCGTCATTTCATCCGGGTAGCGCTGGCGCAACCAGTCGGCAATTTCAACACCGGGTGTGCGGGTGTCGAATGTGATGAAGAAATGATGCGCCCCGGGCAGCCCCGACTCCGAGACCCGTTGCAGAACGGTCTTGATCAGGCCGCGCATGGCGGTGTGCATTAGGTTGCCGTAGTCGATGCCTTGCGACATGTCTTGTCCTCGAAAGTGGTTGCCCCAAGCATAAGGGATTCGGGCGGAAACGAAAGGCCCGGCAGCGCCGGATTGTTCAAAGAAAATGCAGGGCCAAACCTGCTGCGGCCATGGCGGCCAACGCGACCCCGAAACCAGATTTCAGTCGGAATATCAACAGCCCGGCGGCAACTGTCAGTGCAAGCGCCTGAAAATTCAGGCTGGATGGAACGGGTATCGGGATTGAGATGGGGCCAAGGCCGTATCGGGCCACGTCTGCAAAAATCACGTTCAGCGCGAACCACACCGAAAGGTTGAGAATCACCCCGACGACAGCCGCCGAGATTGCGCTCAAGGCGCCGGACAAGCGCGGGTTCCGGGCGATGTGATCCAGATATGGGGCCGACAGGAAGATCCAAAGAAAGCAGGGGACGAAAGTCGCCCAAAGTGCGACCGCGCCTGCGGACAGGGCCAAACCGGGGCCACCGGCGATCTGACCGGTCAGCATGGCCACGAATTGCGTCACCAGGATCAGAGGCCCCGGAGTTGTCTCGGCTAGGCCCAGCGCATCGATCATCTGGTCGGCCGAGATCCAGCCATGCTGCGCCACCACCGTCTGGGTCATGTAGGACAGCACCGCGTAGGCGCCCCCAAAGCTGACAACCGCCAGTTTGGCAAAGAACCAGCCCAGATCGGCCAGCAGCGTCTGACCCGACGCCGTCAGCAGAGCCAGCGGCAAAAGCCAAAGCGTCATCCAGACCAAGGCGGTGCGTATCGCGTGCCTTTCCGCTGGGAGCCGACCCGGATCGGACGGCGGATGTGTCGTGCGGGACATAACGTACCCCCAACAACCGGCCGCCAGGACGATCAGCGGGAAGGGCAGGTTTAGTGCAAAAATGGCCAGAAAAGCCAGCCCCGCGATAACGCGAGACTGCAGCCCCGAGAGGGTCTTGCGCGACAGGTTGATCACGGCCTGCAGCACGATTGCAATGACGGTCGCCTTGACACCCAGAAAAGCCGCCTGGACAGGCGGCAGGTCGCCATAGGCGGCATAGAGCATCACCAGCGCAGCGATCACGATTGCGCCGGGCAAAACGAAAAGCGCGCCCGCGATCAGCCCGCCGGGCACGCCGCGCAGGCGCCAGCCGGCATATGTGGCCAGTTGCATCGCCTCGGGGCCGGGCAGCAGCATGCACAGCGACAGGGCGCGCAGAAATGTCGGCTCATCCAGCCAGGCACGGCGATCCACCAGTTCCCGGTGCATCAGCGAGATCTGGGCGGCCGGCCCACCAAAGGACAACACTCCGATACGGCCGAACACCCGGATAAGATCCGCGACCGAGGGGCTCATCCGCAGGCCATGACCGAGGCGACTGCCGGAGTGCCGAGGGTCGGCGTGCGCAGGCGCGTGTGCTCAACCAGAGGCCGCATGCCCGGCGGGGGAATTCGACCCTGCATTTGATAGTAATCCCCAAACACCGGCCCCGCCATGGAACACGCCCTTCCGCATTTCGAGATGTGGCAATCCGCGTCCTGCCTGGGCGGGAGCGTTGCAGGTCTCGGTCCTTGCTATGCGGGCTTTGCCTGTGCGGTCAAGAACCGGTCAGGCCCAATCGAGACGTTGTCCGGTCATGCATACGGGCAGCGTGTCCTGCGGAAACTGGCCTAGTTGTTCGAACAGCGACACGAAATCGAACTGATTGTAGGCTTCGACCATCTTGTCACCCTTGAACCGCGCCATGACCTGTCCGGTGACCTCAAGCGGCGCACCATTGTCGGCACGCGATGTCCGTACGTGCAGGACCGCCGAGGCCCAGTCGCCGCTCTCGATGATTTTCGGCAGGTCCACCTGAATGTCGCCCAGCACATGACGGAAGGCCATCACCAGATCGCGGAAATCGTCCACGCCGACCTGCATTTCCGGTATCAGCCCTTCGGCCATCGTTTCGGGCGCGAAATATTCGTCGATCGCGTCAACATTGCCTTTTTCCCAAACCTCCGAGTACCAGGCCCGAAGAATCTCTGCATGAGTCATCCCATCTCTCCTGTCTAGCTGAGGAGAGGCTGGCGCATAGAGGTGAAGAAACCCTGAACGCCGTCAGGATCTGGGCAAAAAACGCAGACAAATGGTTGGGAAAGTGCAGGTTTCTGTTGCCAGGTACCTGCGAACCCCGCCTTACGCGGCTAGGCGCAAGGACTTAAGTTTCGGTCTGGTTACTGCTTACGCAGCAACGGCAACCGGAGCACGATTGTCATTTGCAATTGTACTGTTTTCGCCGGTAACGGTGGCAGACAGCCGGGACAAAGCTAACCCCTTTAGACGTTCGTCGATCCTGTTTCGGCCCCATGATCCCCAAATGAAGGATATATGGTGGAGCCGCCGGGTACCGCCCCCGGGTCCGATCCGCTTATTACGAGCGCGTTTATGTCCATAGTCCCGAAGGACAGGACTTATATAGGTGAGGATTTTTGCGGATGCAAACCCCCAAGGCGCGGGATCATGGCGATTTTTTCAACCGATCACGCGGGCTTCGCCAGGTTGGCGGCGATCAGCCAGATTGCCAGCACCAGCTCGATACCACCGAAGGTCAACGCCTTGGCCAAGGGCGGATTGTCCAGCAGAACGGACACGAACCGACCCAGCGCCGCGCCCGCATAGATCACGCCCAACATCGCGTAGGCCATCGGGTGGTTCAGCCACAATACCGCGATTCCGGTCACGACGAACAGTCCGCCGACCGAGGCGCGCATTTCACTGAGGCCCATCGTGCTGTTGGTGGGCGCAAGGTCCAGCGAGGCTGCCGTCCAGGCCGGAGCCAGAAAGCCGAACAGGCCAAAGCCGATGGTCAGAAGGGCTGCGATGATGTTGAGTGTTCCGGTCATGGGGGCCTCGCGTTTCAAATGCCTGCCAATCGAACCTAATCTGTTTTGGGGCAGGGGGAAGACCTCAGATTGCGGCCCACAGGCCGAGCACGCCCACGAGGATCAGACTGAGCGCCCAGACCATTTCCAGGTTGAACCAGCTGCGCGAAAGGAATTGCAGGCCCAGCCAGCGATAGACCGCGAACGCCAGCGCGCCGCCACCCAGCATCATCGCGCCGGTATGGACCGCGGCCACCGTCAGAACCAGCAGGCCATTGGTGCCCATGATCTCTGACACGGCTCTGTGGCCGGTATCCAGCTCGTCCAGTCCGCACAGGCCCAGATAGATCGGCACAAGCATAAGCGCCGCACCATGCGCCAGCGCCACCAGAAAAGACCACAGTGCCAGCCTACTGGGCGGCACGCGCGCCAGGAACCGTGGATGCCGACGGGTGATCGCGATGTAGAGGCCCATGGCGATCACGATCAGGGCTGCTCCGATCCGGATTTCGCGCTGATAGTCTACGAGGATGGTCATCACCGCAAAGGGCAGCAGTACGCCCAGCATCGCCAAGAAATGCCCGCCCGCCAAGGCTGCTAACGCGCGCCACAAGGCGGATTGACGTTGCTCCATCAATGCAGCCGACACTGCCAGCGGCCAGCCCATGCCGGGGTTCAGCCCGTGATAGGCGCCGCTCAGCAAAACGGCCAGCCAGAGGCCGGCCGTCGATGTCATCAAGACGTCCAATTCAGACCGAAGGGTAGCAGAAACTGTCGGTGGAGCAGTCTCCCCCCTCAAGCCGGATCTGATGGGCGCGATAACCTTTGGGGAATTCGACCCAGAAGTTCCTGTCGAGCTTCAGGCCGCCTTTTTTGCCGACATCCGCCTTGACCATCGCCGCGCCGCGCTCGCCGGGGTAGAACTGATCATCCCAGGTGGAATAGAGCGAATTGGTCCAATAGACGCGTTTCCCGTCACGACTGATCTCGACCATTTGCGGGCCATAGCCAAAGTCCTTGCCGTTGGGGTGCTTGGTCTTCTTGACGATTCCGCCGATCTCGACCTTGTCGGCCAGTTTGGGCTTCATCGGGTCCGAGACATCGTATTGGTGCATTTCACCGGTACCCCAGCACGCGACGTAAAGGTATTTGTCATCCAGGCTCAGGTCGATGTCGGTGACCAGCGGCGGCACCGCCGAGAACCCTTTAAGAAGTTCGGGAAGATCAGCAGGATCAGCGGGTTGGGGGTCGATCGTAATGGTCTTTTTGGCGTGGAACTTGCCTTTCTTGTCGCGCCACCACGTAAAGATCGCGCCCTGCAGGTTGGTGGTGTCGACCACCACGCCGCAGAACCCGTATTCCTTGACAGGATCGTGCGCAGGCCGGATTTCCAGCGCCATCTGGTGGTTCTCGCCCAGGTCGATGGTCTGGATGTTGGTGCGGTCGCGCAGGTTCCAGAAATGGATCTGGTGGCCATATTTGTTCGACAGAAGGTCCTCGGGTAGCAGGCCGTTCTCGAATTGCGGCGGCAGGCCCCATTCGGAACTGACCATGTAGTCACGCGGCAGGTTCCACCAGAAATCATAATGCTTGTCCTGCACGCCGCGTTCGATCTCGTAACGCCCGATGATGTCGAAGGTTTCACAGTCCATGATGAAGATGCCCGGTGGACCGTCAGTGCCCTTTTCGCCGCCGCCGCCCAGGGTGCTGACATAGATGCCTTCGGGGCCGCAGTGGATCGTGTGCGGGCGGGAATATCCAGTTTTTGCAAAGACTTCCTCGGGTTCGATAATCTTGTGGATATAGGCCTGAAGCGGGTCCTTCACGTCGATGACATAGATTCGGCTCGAGCGGATACCGGGGATGATCAGGTACCGGCGCTCAAGGAAGGCGTGGCCGGTCAGCGGCGACAGGGCCGAGGAACAAGCGTTCCATCCGAAATGGTGAAACTCGTCGCCCTTGTTGGGCATCATCACCTTGTGAACGATCTTGCCGTAGTCGCCCGAAGTTGGGTCGACGTTTACAACGGCCAAACCGTCGGGCTGCGAGAAATCAGGGCTGAGCATCAGCGTGAAGGCAAGGGTCTCGGGCGGGGCCTCCATGGCCAGTTTGGCGGATGGATAAAATGTCGGATCCGGTCTTTTGTTCATAACGTCCTCCCGTAAGTCATTGAAAATCAATTTTATTGAGAGTGCCGGTCTTCCCGCCGGATGATGGTCTGCCTGCTCGAGTGTCCTTTCCGTTGATGTGATGCGTCAAGAATTATTCAAGCGGCGCTCAGGCCGGTTTCCGCCGACGTTCAGCCACGTCATGGGCAAGGTGGCGCGTGTAGGTTTCCAGCTCGACCAGCGCTGCGTCGACGGTCTCGGCGTCTTGCGCCTCCAGCGCGTCGGCGATCTTGCTGTGCAGGCGGATGATCTCCTCGCGCGAGCGGGCGGTAAAGGTGATCATGTTCATCAGGGGCTGCATCGCTTCGACCGCGCCGGCCAGTTGATAGGACAGGACAGGGTTGCCCGCACCATCGACCAGCGCCCGGTGAAAAGCCACGTCCGAGGCGCAGAAGGCCTCATCCGTCAAACCGGGTTGCGCCTGGCGGAAAATTTCCGCGCGCATGGTGGCCAGTTGATCTGCGGTGCGCCGCTGCGCCGACAGGGGCGCGCAGGCCCGTTCCAACGCATAGCGGGCCTCGCAGGCGGTGTCGAAGCTGACCTCGTTCATCGACAGCAGCAGCGTCGAAGTCGTGATCTGCTGGGAATAGGCGTCCTGGAAACTCAACCGGTTGACGAACGCACCTCCGGTCGCGCCGCGCTGGGTGCGGATCAACGACTGTGCCGCCAGCCGCTTCAGCGCCTCGCGCACGGTGGGACGCGACACCTGGAACTGATCCGCCAGCTCGGATTCCGAGGGCAGGCGTTCGTCCACGATCAGCTCTCCTGATACGATCGCATCGCGGATGGCCTGGGCGATCTGGGCGGAAAGGTCGGTGCTTTTCTGCGGGTCGATCTTCATCTTCTGGGGGTCACCGTGAAAAATTTATTTGTCTGACATTTAAAAGTCTGACATTTGAAAAGCAAGGAGTGAGTCGCAGGGAGGGCCGTGACCGTGGACCGGATAAGAGCCATGACAGCACCGCATTGGCTGGCCCTGTTCGCCGCGATCCTGTTGGCCTGGGGGGCGCTGTACCTGATGGCGGTGCCGGCCGAGATGCGCGCCCTTGGTGCGGTATACGGCGAGGATTTCTGGCGCAGCCTGTGCACGGTAACCCCTGATGCGGCAGGGCTGCTGAAGATGGTGGCCATGTGGGCGTTGATGTCGGCGGCGATGATGGCGCCGACGGCTTTGCCGGCCTTTGCCACCTATGACGACCTGTCCCACGCCGCGCAGGGCACAAGGTTCGGGCATTTGCTGGCGGGGTATCTGACGGTCTGGTTTGGCTTTTCCGTTCTGGCCGCGCTGGCGCAAATGGCGCTGTTCCGGGCGGGTGCGCTGAACGGGTTGGGCGAAAGCGTCTCGGGGCTGCTGTCCGCCGGCCTTCTGGCTGTCGCAGGCCTGTACCAGTTTTCGGCCATCAAAGAGGCCTGCCTGAGCAAGTGCCGCCATCCGCTGACCTTCTTCATCCAGCACTGGGAGGAAGGCCCCTGGCGCAACGGTCTGCGGTTGGGGCTGGTCTGCCTGGGCTGCTGCTGGGCGCTGATGCTGCTGGCCTTCGTGGGCGGCGTGATGAACCTGGCCTTCATGGGGCTGGCGACGCTGTTGATGGTTTTCGAGAAATTGCCCGACCTGGGCCGACTGGTGACCCGCCCGCTGGGCGTGGCGTTGCTGATCGGGGCCGCCTGGGTCGCGTTTACGACAGTCTGACAAGAGGAGAGACAGACATGGCTTTGGATACGGTGGGCACGGTGCCCTGGACCATCAAGGGCGAGTTGATCCTGAACTGCAACTGCACGGTGTTCTGCCCCTGCGTGGTCAGCCTTGGGAAGCATCCGCCGACCGAGGGCTACTGCCAGGCCTGGGCGGGCATCCGCATCGATGAGGGCCAATATGGCGACGAGGACCTGTCGGGTCTGAACGTGGGCCTGTTCCTGGAAATCCCCGGCAACATGGGGCGCGGCAACTGGAAGGCTGCGGCCTTCATCGACGACCGCGCGTCCGAGGCGGCCTATGAGGGGCTGGTCAACATCTTCTCGGGCGCGGCGCGCGGTACGACAGGGCTGTTCTCGGTTCTGGTCAGCGAGTTCCTGGGGGCCGAGCGGTCGCCGGTGCATTTCGAAACCGAAGGCAAGGAACGCCGCCTGATGGTCGGCAAAAAGATCCAGGGCGCGGTGGTCCCGGTCGAGGGCAAGGACGGCAAGGAAATCGTCGTCACCAATACCGAATACTGGATGGGCCCGGACATCACAGTGGCGACCGCGACAAAGGGCAAGGTGCGCGCCTTCGGTCGGGTCTGGGATTTCGACGGCCGTTCGGCCGAGATCTGTCAGATCGACTGGCACGGGCCCCGGTAATGATCACCGGCGCCTTTGCCCGGCGAATGGCCCGCTATAACCGTTGGCAAAACAGCCAGTTGGCGGGCTTTCTTCATGAGCTTTCGCCCGTGGAATTGACCCGGGAATGCGGCGCGTTTTTTGGGTCGATCCTGGGCACGGCGAACCGTCTGCTTTGGGGCGACTGGATCTGGATGTCGCGGTTCGACGCGGGTCCGGGCCCGAACAGCCCCCCGGACAGCAAAGGCGGCGGTATCCATGAGAGCGTCCATCTGTGCCCCGATCTGGCTCACTGGTTGCCGCTGCGCGAAACGATCGACGCGCGGATCGGCGCCTGGGCGGATACCCTGGGAGATGACCCGATCAGTGGGTTGCTCACTTGGTACTCCGGAGTGAAAGAGAAAAATATTACAATGCCTTACGCCGTGTGCGTGATGCATTTTTTCAATCATCAAACTCATCACCGGGGACAAATCCACAAAATGCTGACCGAGGCCGGTTCTGGGGCTCCGGTCAGTGATCTCGTTTTCTTGCCCGAGGAGGTCTAAGTGCCACAGATTTCTTTGTCGCGCCGGCTGCGGCGCACGCCGTTCTCTGACGGGGTCGAGGCGGCCGGTGTCAAAGGCTATACCGTCTACAACCGGATGTTGCTGCCGACGGTGTTTGAAAGCGTGGAGGCCGACTATCGGCATCTCAAGACCCATGTGCAGGTCTGGGATGTGGCCTGCGAGCGGCAGGTCGAACTGCGCGGCCCCGATGCGGCGCGGCTGATGCAGATGCTGACCCCGCGCGACCTGCGCGGCATGTTGCCGGGTCAATGCTACTATGTGCCGATCGTGGACGAAACAGGGGGCATGCTGAACGATCCCGTGGCGGTGAAACTGGCGGATGACCGCTGGTGGATCTCGATCGCAGACAGCGACTTGCTTTTGTGGGTCAAGGGCCTGGCCAACGGGTATAGACTGGATGTTCTGGTGGACGAGCCGGACGTGTCGCCCTTGGCAGTGCAGGGACCCAAGTCGGATGACCTGATGGCGCGGGTCTTCGGCGACCGGGTGCGCGATATCCGGTTCTTCAAGTTCGACATGTTCCAGTTCGAGGGGCGTGATCTGGCGATTGCGCGGTCGGGCTATTCCAAACAGGGCGGGTTCGAGATCTATGTCGAGGGCGGCGACATCGGCATGCCCTTGTGGAACGCCCTGTTTGCCGCCGGAGAGGACCTGCAGGTTCGGGCGGGTTGCCCCAACCTGATCGAGCGGATCGAAGGCGGGTTGCTGTCTTACGGCAATGACATGACTGACGACAACACGCCCCATGAGTGCGGGTTGGGCAAGTTCTGCAACACGCATACGGCCATTGGCTGCATCGGGCGGGATGCGCTGTTGCGGGTGGCCAAGGAGGGGCCGGTTCAGCAAATCCGCCCGATCGCGATCGAGGGTGAAGCGGTGCCACCATGTGATCGGCCGTGGCCGGTATATGGTGGCGGCAAGCGCGTGGGTCAGGTGACTTCGGCCACCTGGTCGCCGGATTTCCAAACCAACGTGTCGATCGGTATGCTGCGGCTGAGCCACTGGGATCCGGGAACACGGATTGAGGTCGAGACACCGGACGGCATGCGGGATGCAGTCGTGCAGGCGAAGTTCTGGATTTGAGCCGGGAAGGGGGCTCTGCCCCCGTCGCTGCGCGACTCCCCCGGGATATTTGGGGCCAGATGAAGAAGTCGTCTGGCCGAGAGGAAGGAAAGGAATGTGAGCATGTTCAACGCTTTGGTAATGGAGAAGGACGAAGAAAGCGGGCTGGCAACCCCGGTGATCAAGCAGATTTCGGAAGACGATCTGCCGCATGGGGATGTGCGGGTGGCCGTGGAGTACTCGACCGTCAACTACAAGGATGGTTTGTGCATGTCACCCAAAGGCGGTGGTCTGGTTCGCAACTATCCGCATGTGCCGGGGATCGACTATGCGGGAACGGTAGAAGACTCCTCGAACGACAGGTACAAACCCGGCGACAAGGTGGTGTTGACCGGGTGGCGCGTGGGTGAGGCACATTGGGGCGGGTATGCCCAGAAAGCCAGCGCGCTGGCCGATTGGCTTGTGCCTCTGCCGCAGGGGTTGAGCACGCGCCAGGCAATGGCGGTGGGAACCGCCGGTTTTACCGCGATGCTGGCGGTCATGGCGCTGGAAGATCATGGTCTGACGCCGGATCGAGGTCCGGTTCTGGTGACCGGTGCGGCCGGTGGCGTGGGCTCGGTCGCGACCGCGATCCTGGCGAATCTGGGTTACGAAGTCGCGGCCGTGACAGGGCGCCCGGAGGCCGGGGAGTATCTGAAATCTCTGGGCGCTGCGACCATCGTGCCGCGCGAGGAGTTGAATGAGACCACCAAACGCCCGCTTGAGAGCGAGACATGGGCCGGGTGTGTCGATGCAGTGGGTGGTTCGATGCTGGCGCGTGTGCTGGGACAGATGAAATATGGCTGCTCGGTCGCTGCCGTCGGGTTGGCGGGGGGCGCGGCTTTGCCGGCAACGGTGATTCCGTTCCTGCTGCGGGGGGTGAACCTGCTGGGAATCGACAGCGTGATGCAGCCCTACGACAATCGCGTACGCGCGTGGAAACGGATCGCGACGGACCTGCCGATGGACAAGCTGGATTCGATGATCCAGCCGGCAACGCTGAAGGATCTGCCCAAACTGGGCGAAGACATTCTGAAAGGCCGGGTCAAGGGTCGCGTCGTGCTGGACGTGAATGCCTGACGGGCGGATTGTCGTCAAATCGGAACCGGCCTCATTGGGGCCGGTTTTTGTTCACGTATCGACGTACGGGGGCAAACGGTGTCCTGCTGTCGAGGCATTTGACGATCATCATTGCTATACATCCCATTTGCGATGGCTTATGACCCTAGCAAACAGACCTGAATAAGGGGAGTGAGCAGCATGTCTGATGACTTCGAACTGGATACCGACGATCTGAAGCGCCGCATGGAGGGCGCCATGGCCAATCTGCGCACCGAGTTTGCGTCGCTGCGCACCGGCCGGGCCTCGGCTTCGATGCTGGATCCGATCATGGTTGACGCCTATGGGTCGATGACTCCGATCAACCAGGTGGGCACCGTTAACGTCCCCGAACCGCGCATGGTCACCATCAACGTGTGGGACAAGTCGCTGGTCGGCAAGGTGGAAAAGGCAATCCGCGAGAGCGGTCTGGGCATCAACCCGCAACTGAACGGCACCATCATCATGCTGCCGATCCCCGAGCTGAACGAGGAACGCCGGCGCGAACTGGGCAAGGTGGCCGGCCAGTATGCCGAACATGCCCGCGTGGCCATTCGCAATGTGCGCCGTGACGGGATGGACCAGATCAAAAAGGCCAAGGCTGACGGCCTGTCCGAGGATGACCAGAAATTCTGGGAGAGCGAGGTGCAGGAACTGACGGATCAGATGATCAAGGCCGTTGACGCCGCGCTTGAGGCGAAACAGGCGGAAATCATGCAGGTCTGAGACGCGGAGATGCCCAAGGATCCCCTGATCGGCGAGTTGTGCGGGCCGCGCCATGTGGCCATCATCATGGATGGCAACGGGCGGTGGGCTCAGGCCCGTGGCCGTCCGCGTCTGTACGGGCATCATGCCGGGGCGCGGCGCGTGCGCGAAGTGGTCGAAGCCTGCCCGGGGCTGGGGATCAAATACCTGACGATCTTTGCCTTTTCGACCGAGAACTGGAAGCGGACTCAGGTTGAAGTTGCGGGCCTGATGAGCCTGTTCAAACGGTACATCATAAAGGAAACCCGGACGCTTGCCGAAAGCGGTGTCAGGGTCCGGTTCATTGGAGACCGGGTCCGGCTGGATGCCAAGCTGATCGAGCTGATGGACCAGCTGGAACGGGAAACTGCCGACAACGACCTGGTGCATCTGACCGTGGCGCTGAACTACGGAGGCCGGGACGAGGTAGCTCGCGCAACCAAACGGTTGGCCAGGGATGTCGCCGAAGGCAAGCTGTGCCCCGACGACGTGGACGAGGAGACGCTGCCGAAATACCTGGATACGCGGGTTCTGCCCGATCCTGATCTGGTGATCCGGACCAGTGGCGAGGCGCGGATCTCGAATTTCCTTCTGTGGCAGTCGGCCTATTCGGAATACGAGTTCATCGAAACGCTGTGGCCGGATTTCACGGCCTCGGAGCTTGAGCGACTGTGCAAAAGCTACGGATCGCGTGAACGCCGGTTCGGAGCCGTCCCCGCATGAGTGACGGGCGTTGGTCCGATCTGACCGTCCGCGTTCTGTCGGCGGTGGTTCTGGTGGCAATCGGCGCGGTCGAGGTTTGGCTGGGCGGGCTGTGGTTCGAGACCTTCATCGCCGCGGCCTGCGGTATCATGATCTGGGAACTGGTCCGCATGGTTGACCCGCAGCGGGCCGGAGTTGCGGTGCAATTATCCGTGCTTACCGGCGTGGCGGTTCTTTTGGCCACCTATCTGCCGCCGGTGGCCACTTTGCCGGTGCTGATCGCGCCGGCGCTTGTCGGAGCCGGGCAGGTAGAGCGCGCGCGCGGGATCTATGCTCTGTTTGCGATCTGGATCGCGGCGGCGGGTTTCGGATTCATCTCGATCCGCGCGAACATGGGCTTTGGCTGGATGATCTGGCTGATCGCGGTCGTCGTCGCCACCGACGTGGCGGGCTATTTCGCGGGCAAGGCCATCGGCGGGCCGAAATTCTGGCCCAAGGTCAGCCCCAAGAAAACCTGGTCGGGTACGGTGGGCGGCTGGGTGGCCGCTGCTTTGGTGGGCGCCGCGTTCGCGGTTTATGCAAGCCTCGGGCCCGGGCTGGTTCTGATCTCGGTTCTGGCCTCGATGGCCAGCCAGGCGGGAGACATCGTGGAAAGCGCGACCAAGCGGAAATTCGGAGTCAAGGACAGTTCGGACCTGATTCCGGGCCACGGCGGGTTTCTGGACCGGTTCGACGGCATGATGGGGGCATCGCTGCTGGTTCTGATTGCAAGTCTGTTCTACGCCCCCGGAGAGATGTGATGCGCAAGGTCTCCATCTTTGGCGCCACCGGTTCCATCGGGCAGAACACCATCGACCTGATCGCGCGGGACCCGACCGTCTATGACGTGGTGGCCGTGACCGGTGGCGCGAATATCCGGCAACTGGCCGAGGATGCCCGGCGCCTGCGCGCGCAGGTCGCAGTGACCGCGTTCGACGACAGGTTGGAAGACCTGCGCGCCGCGTTGGAAGGCAGCGGAATCGAAGCAGCGGCCGGGGCGACCGCGCTGGTCGAGGCCGCGGCGCGTCCGGCCGACTGGGTGATGTCGGCCATCGTCGGCGCGGCGGGTCTGGCGCCCGGGCTGGCGGCACTGGAACAGGGGGCGACGCTGGCGCTGGCCAACAAGGAAACACTGGTCTGTGCCGGGTCTCTGGTGCTTGAGACAGCAAGGCGGCATGGTGCGCGCCTGCTGCCGGTGGACAGCGAGCATTCCGCCGTGTTCCAGGCGCTGGTGGGCGAGGACATGGCCGCGGTCGAGCGCATCATCATAACCGCCAGCGGTGGGGCGTTTCGCGACTGGCCGGTCGAGCGGCTGGCGCAGGCGACGGTCGAGCAGGCGTCGAGCCACCCGAACTGGGACATGGGTCAGCGTATTACCATCGACAGCGCTTCGATGTTCAACAAGGCGCTGGAGGTCATTGAAACAAAGGAATTCTTCGGTATCGCGCCCGACCGGATCGAGGTCGTGATCCACCCCGAATCGATCGTTCACGCGTTGGTCGGGTTTCGCGACGGGGCGGTGATGGCGCATCTGGGCGCGCCCGACATGCGCCACGCGATCGGCTATGCGCTGCACTGGCCCGAGCGGCGCGAGCTGCCGGTACCCCGGCTGGATCTGGCCCGTCTGGGACAGTTGCGGTTCCGTGACCCCGACCCGGCGCGCTATCCGGCGCTGCGGCTGGCGCGCGAGGTCATGGCGCGCGGAGGTCTGTCTGGTGCAGTGTTCAACGCCGCCAAGGAACGTGCACTGGATCACTTCATCGGCCAGCGCATCGGATTTCTGGACATGTCCGACGCGGTGGCGGCGGTTCTGGACCGGTTCGAGGACGCAGGCGGCCTCATTGATGCCCCGATGACCCTTGATAACGTGTTGAAAGCGGACCATCTGGCACGTCAATGGGTGGATGACGCCGTACTGAGAAGAGCAGGATAGACTTTTGGACATACTCTCGCTGATCCCGCAATTTGGTGGATTGATCTACACGATCGCTGCCTTCGTCGTGGCCCTGTCGGTGATCGTCGCCGTGCATGAATACGGCCACTATATCGTCGGGCGCTGGTCGGGGATCCATGCCGAGGTGTTCTCGATCGGGTTCGGCCCGGTTCTGTGGAGCCGCGTGGACAAGCGCGGCACGCGCTGGCAGATCGCGGTGCTGCCGTTTGGGGGCTACGTCAAATTCCTGGGCGATTCAAACGCGGCGTCGGGCAAGGATTCGGCGGCAATTGACGCGATCGCCAGTAAAAGCCCCGAAGAACTGCGTCATACGATGCACGGAGCGCCGCTGTGGGCGCGCACGGCAACGGTGGCGGCCGGACCGGTGTTTAACTTTGTCATGTCGATTTTGGTATTCGCGGCGATCTTCTGGTCGCAGGGGGTGACCCGCGAACCTTTGACCGCGGGCACGCTGAAACCGCTGCCGGGAACCGTGCAAGAGCTGCGCGAAGGGGATGAGATCCTGGCGATCGAGGGAATCCCGGTGCCGGATTTCGACGCCGAGGACGCCTGGACCGATTTCACCGATGCACTGCCCGAAGAGCCCGTGCTGACCTACACCGTAAAGCGCGACGGACAGACCATCGATGTCGAGGCGCCATACCTGTTTCCGCCGCTGATCAGCCGGGTCGCACCGCGAAGCGCGGCGATGGATATCCAGCTTGCGCCCGGCGACGTGATCACCGCAGTGGACGGAGAGCCGATTTTTGCTTTCGATCAGTTGAAGGACAAGGTCGAAAGCTCGAACGGCAAGGTGCTGTTGCTGGATGTCTGGCGCGATGGGGCCGAGCTTGAATTCGCGCTGGCCCCGCGCCGGACCGACGAACCGCAGCCCGATGGTGGTTTCAAGACCCATTGGCGGATCGGGATCGTCGGCGGGTTGATGCTGGAGCCGGCCACCGAACCGGCGGGGCTGTTCGAGGCTGCAGGTGCCGGCCTGCAACAGACTTGGCGAATCATCGAGGGCTCGCTTTCGGGCATCTGGCACATGATCACCGGGGCCATCAGCACTTGCAACATGTCGGGGCCGATCGGCATTGCCGAAACTTCGGGCGACATGGCCAGCCAGGGGGCGCAGAATTTCGTGTCGTTCATCGCGGTGCTGTCCACCGCCGTGGGCCTGTTGAACCTGTTCCCGATCCCCGCGTTGGATGGTGGCCACCTGATGTTCTACGCTTACGAGGCGGTTTCGGGTAAGCCGCCCAGCGAGCGGGTATTCCAGATCATGATGGGCATCGGCGTGACAGTGATCCTGACCCTGATGATCTTCGCGCTCGGCAACGATCTGTTTTGCTGATTGAGGCAGCGGCGCCTTCCGGGCGCCGCAAATTCGCCTCAATTGCGACGTAGGTGATACTCGTTTCCAACGAAGCGGGCTGAAGATCATGACAGGTGCATTGCGAAAATCATATCAGGGGGTCAACTTCCTGTTCGTCCTGAACTGGGATTTTCTGCTCAGCTTTGGCATCACCGCGCTGGCCTTGGCGGGCGGGGCATTTCTGGCCTCTTTGTGATTCTTTACCAGCACCGGTTCTAGCTGCGCGGCCCCTTGCGGCCGCGTTTTGCTTTTGGGCTTTTGACAAGATGTGCCATTAACGGTACTCAAATTCAAAGTCCCAGAACCAGGCAGAGATAAACATGGCATACAGGGAAGACGCGGGCATATCCTGCGGTGCAGTCGAGCCCGAAACCAACATTTTGTGGCAGCTTCTATCGGGTTTTTTCCTCGTTTCAGCGCTTTGGCTTGCGGTATTTTCGCAATCCGCCTGGGCACAGTCGTACACGTTCAATTCGTTCGATGTCGAAGGCAACCGGCGTATTGAAACCTCGACGATCATCAGCCGGACGGGAATCACGCCCGGTCAGACCGTCACGGCGGGCCAGCTGAACGACGCTTATCAGCGTTTGCTTGACAGTGGTGTTTTTGAGACAGTCGAGCTGACCCCGCGCGGCAGCACGCTTGCGATCAAGGTCCAGGAATACCCGACGATCAACCGCATCAGCATCGAGGGCAACCGGCGGGTCAAGGATGACGTCCTGCTGGATGCGATTTCGTCGCAGCCGCGCCGAGTGTTCACCCCGCAGGTGGCCGAGGCTGATGCCGACGTGATCGCGGAGATCTACTCGGCGCAGGGCAGGGTATCCGCCACCGTCATTCCGCGCATCATCCGTCGCAGCGACAACCGCGTCGATCTGGTGTTCGAGGTCGCCGAAGGCACCACGATCGAGATCGAGCGCGTCAGCTTCGTGGGCAACCGCGCCTATTCCGACCGCCGCCTTCGGCGCGTGCTGGAAACCAAACAGGCCAACATCCTTCGGACCTTCCTGCGCGGCGATACGTTCATCGCCGACCGTATCGAGTTCGATAAGCAGGTTCTGCGTGATTTCTACCTGTCGCGCGGCTACATAGATTTTCGCGTCAACAGCGCCAATGTCGAATTTACCCGCGAACGGGATGCGTTCTATCTGGTGATGAATATCACCGAAGGACAGAAATTTTCGTTCGGCAAGGTGACGACCGTCAGCGAGATTCCCGGTGTCGACGCAGCGCCCTATCAAGCCGCGTTGAAGATCAAGCCCGGCGTGACCTATTCGCCCACGCTGATCGAGAATTCGATCACCCGCCAGGAGCGGTTGGGCCTGAAAAACGGCGTCGATTTCCTACGGGTCGAGCCGCGGGTGACCCGCAACAACCGCGACTTGACGCTGGATGTCGAATTTGTCCTGACCAAGGGGCCGCGCATCTTTGTCGAACGCATCGACATCGAAGGCAACACAACAACGCTGGATCGGGTGATCCGGCGCCAGTTCGACACGGTCGAGGGTGATCCGTTCAACCCGCGTGAAATCCGCCAGAGCGCCGAGCGTATTCGTGCCCTGGGCTTCTTTGCGGTCGCCGACGTGGACACGCGCGAAGGGTCCAGCCCCAGTCAGGTCATCGTGGATGTCGATGTCGAGGAGCAACCCACCGGCTCGCTGAGCCTGGGCGGCAGCTATTCGGTTTCGGACGGGTTCGGCATCGCGATCGGGCTCGAAGAACGGAACTTCTTGGGCCGAGGGCAGGCTTTGGGTGTGACGCTGTCGACGGCGCAGGATTCAGAACAGTATATCCTGAATTTCACCGAACCCTATCTTCTGGGCCGCAAACTGCGCTTCGATCTGGGGCTTGGTTTGTCCTCCACAAACTCGAGCTTTGCCAGCTATGACACCAAGACCGTGTTCTTCAACCCGCAGCTGAGCTATGCGATCGGAGAGCTGTCGGCGCTGAAGCTGCGCTACAACTGGAACGACAGCGAGATGACGCAGCAGGACAGCCAGGTGAACGGGGCGGTGATCGCTTCGGAAATCGCCCAGGGCAAGCGGTCGACCAGTTCGCTCGGCCTGTCCTATGTCTATGACAGCCGGATCGGCGGGTTGAACCCCAACGCGGGTGCGTTGTTCGAAGTCGGCGTGGATGCCGCCGGTTTGGGCGGGGACAACAAGTTCCTCAAGACCTCCGCCCGCGCCATCGCCCAGACCAAGGTGCTGAACGAGGAGATGACCCTGCGCGCTTCGTTCGAGGCCGGCGCCCTGCATTGGCAAGGAGACGACTTCAGCCGAACCCTCGACCGCTATGTTCTGGGGCCCAACATCTTCCGCGGGTTCGAACCCGCCGGTCTGGGCCCACGGGATCTGTCGAACGGCCAGGACGACGCGATCGGCGGCAACCTTTACTGGGTGGCGCGCTTCGAGTCCGATTTCCCGCTGGGCCTGCCCGAGGAACTGGGCCTGCGCGGCGGTGTCTTCTATGACGTCGGCAACCTTTGGGACATCGACAATGTCGACACGACCGGGGCCAATATCGTCGGCGCCGACGGGTCGCTCCGCCATGTCATAGGCGTGTCGCTGTTGTGGGATACGCCGTTTGGCCCCTTGCGCTTCAACTTCTCGAAAGCGTTGGTCAAGGAAGACTTCGACAAAGAACAGAACTTTGACTTCACCATTCAGGCGCGGTTCTGACGTTCATGCTGAAACACATATCCAGAACAGTGCAGGGCCCTCTTCGGGCCCTGTGCATTTTGGCATTCGCTTTGGCGGCGGGCCCCGCATCGGCTCAGCAGTTGGGCATTCCGCAATCGGGGGTGCTGACCATATCCAGTGACCGGATGTTCGCCGAGTCGGCCTTCGGCAAGCGGATCCGGGCCGAGATCGAGGCGGAAAGCCGTGCACTGGCCGAGGAGAACGAACGCATCGTGGCCGAGCTGAGCCGCGAGGAAAAGGAGCTGACCGACAAACGCAGCGTCTTGACCCCGGACGAGTTTCAACCGTTGGCCGAAGCGTTCGACCAGAAAGTGCAGTCGCACCGCGAAAGCCAGCGTGCCAAACTGGATGCGCTGTCGCGACGCAGCGAAGAGGCGCGGGTCAGGTTTGTCGAACTGTCACGCCCTGTTCTAATCGATCTGCTGCGCGATACGGGGGCGTCGATCATTATCGAACGCGCGAACGTCTTTCTCAGCTCGGATGCCTCGGATATCACCGATGTGGCCATCCGGCGGATCGACGCGGCCATCGGCGACGGTGCCGGGCTGGAAGAGCGTGACGAACCCTAGCGCGGCTTGCTCTCGCACGGTGGTATTGCTAACCACGCGGAAACCACACCTCGAAAACAGGACACCCGGAACATGACCACGGACACCAAGAGCGCCGACATCCAGCTGATCCAACGGATCCTGCCGCATCGCTATCCGTTCCTGCTGGTTGACAAGGTTGTCGAGATCAACGGCTATCAGTCGGCGGTCGGCATCAAGAACGTCACCATGAACGAGCCGCATTTCCAGGGTCATTTCCCCGGAACGCCGATCATGCCCGGCGTGACAATCGTCGAGGCGATGGCCCAGACCGCTGGCGTGATGCTGGGTGTCGGCATGGACGTGATCGACAGCGAGTTGCTGATCTATTTCATGAACATCGACAAGTGCAAATTCCGCCGCAAGGTAGTGCCGGGCGACGTGCTGAAGATGCATGTGGAAACCGTGCGCGGCAAGAAAGGCGGCAAGATCTTCAAGTTCAGCGGCCGCGCGACCGTGGACGGTGAAGTGGCGGCCGAAGCCGAGTTCTCGGCCTATGTCGATTGGGACATGGAAAAGACAGCATGAGCCGCATTCATCCCAGTGCCATCATCGAAGACGGTGCGCAGATCGGTCAGGATTGCGTGATCGGTCCGTTCTGCCATATCGGCCCCAAGGTCCGGCTGGGCGACCGGGTCGAGTTGAAATCGCACGTGGTCGTGACCGGCGACACCTCGATCGGTGAGGACTGCGTAATCTTCAACTTCGCTGTGATCGGTGAAATCCCGCAGGATCTGAAATTCGGCGGAGAGGACACGCGGCTGGAGATCGGCAAACGCAACCGCATCCGCGAGCACGTGACGATCAACACCGGCACCGAGGGCGGCGGCGGCGTGACCCGTATCGGCGATGACTGCTTGCTGATGGCCGGAGTTCATGTGGCCCATGACGTACAGATCGGTAACCGGGTGATCATGGTGAACCATTCCGGCGCCGCCGGTCACTGCATCATCGAGGATGACGTGATCATCGGTGGCATTTCCGGCTTGCATCAATGGGTGCGCGTGGGCCGCGGCGCCATCATCGGCGCGTTGACCATGGTGCCCAACGATGTCATCCCCTATGGCTTGGTTCAAGCTCCGCGGGGCGAGTTGGAAGGTCTGAACCTGGTGGGCCTCAAGCGGCGCGGGGTACCGCGGGCGGACATCTCGGCCCTGCGTGCCGCGTTCCGCGAGATGGCGCAAGGCGACGGAACGTTCCTGGACCGCGTCAAGCGGCTGGGGGACGACACCGACAGCGACTATGTCCGCCGGATCGTGGAATTCGTGACCGGCGAGTCCGACCGGTCGTTCCTGACGCCGAGGAAATGAGCCGATGCTGGCCTTGATCGCGGGAACGGGCGTTTTGCCGGATGAACTGGTCTCGCATCTGGCCGAACGTCCGCTGATCTGCGCCCTTGAGGGGTTCGAGCCCGACAGGTTGCGCCCCGACATCACCTTTCCCCTGGAGCATCTCGGCAGTTTCATTGCCGAGCTGAAGGCGCGCGGCGTGACCAATATCTGCATGGCCGGTGCGGTGCGCCGCCCAAAAATCGACCCGGGCCGCATCGACGCGCAGACCGCGCCGCTGGTTCCGATCATCCAGCAGGCGCTGGTGTCGGGCGATGATGGCGCGTTGCGGGCGGTGATCGGTGTTCTCGAGGATGCCGGTCTGCAGGTGCAGGCCGCGCACCAGATCGCGCCCGACCTGCTGCCCCCTCTGGGATGCCTGACCCAGGCGCAACCGACCGAGGCCGAGCTGGACGATGCCAACCGGGCCGTCGGCGTGTTGCGGGCGATGGGGGCCGCCGATATCGGGCAGGCCTGCGTGGTGCATCAAGGGCAGGTTCTGGCGGTCGAGGGCGCATTCGGTACGGCGTGGATGCTGCAGTCGCTGGCTGCGCGCCCCGATGCCGGCGGCGGCATTCTGTTCAAGGGGCCCAAACCCGGTCAGGACCGGCGCGCCGATCTGCCCGCCATCGGGCCAGACACGGTGACCGGCGCGGTTGCGGCTGGCCTGACCGGTATCGTCGTCGAAAAGGGCGGGGTGATCGTGTTGGACCGGCCCCAAGTGATCGCGGAATGCGACCGCCTGGGCCTGTTTCTGCACGTGCACGAGCGGGCAATGTGATGCGTGTCTTTCTGGTCGCCGGTGAGCCGTCGGGCGACCGTCTCGGCGGTGCGCTGATGGAGGGGGTGAAGACCCTTGTTCCGGATGTCGAATTCGACGGGGTCGGCGGGCCGCTGATGAAGGCCCAGGGTCTGGTCAGCCGCTTTCCGATGTCCGAGCTCAGCGTGATGGGCCTGGTCGAGGTTTTGCCCAAGTTCTTTCACCTCAAGCGCCGCATCGCCGAAACCGCGCAGGCCGTTCTGGACACCCAGCCCGACGTTCTGATCACCATCGACAGCCCCGACTTTTCGCTGCGCGTGGCCAAGCAGGTCAAGGCGCGCAGCAATATACGGACCGTGCACTATGTCGCGCCTAGCGTCTGGGCCTGGCGCCCCAAGAGGGCGGACAAGATGGCCAAGGTCATCGACCATGTTCTGGCCCTGCTGCCGTTCGAGCCGCCCTATATGGAAAACGCCGGAATGGAGTGCGACTTCGTCGGCCACCCGGTGGCCAGCGAGCCGGTTGCAACCGACGCGCAGATCGCGCAGTTCCGCGCCGATCACGGTCTTGGCGACGCGCCGATCCTGCTGGCCTTGCCCGGCTCGCGCCGTGGTGAGGTCGATCGGCTGGCGCCCGTATTCGGCGCGGCGCTTGAACTATACCTGAAAGACCGCCCCGACATGCGGGTGGTGGTTCCTGCGGTCGCGCATGTGGCCGATACCGTGGCCGCCCATGTCCGGTCCTGGCCGGGTCAACCGGTCGTGGTGGACCCCCGCAACATCGACACGGATCAGGCGGTGGCCAGCAAGCGCGCGGCCTTTGCCGCAGCCGAGATCGCCCTGGCCGCGTCCGGCACGGTCTCGCTGGAACTGGCGGCCCAATCTACGCCGATGGTGATTGCCTACAAGCTGACTTGGCTGACCCAGAAGATCGCCGAGCGCATGGTCAAGCTGGATACGGTCACACTGGTCAACCTCGTATCCGAGACCCGAACGGTGCCGGAATGCCTGCTGGATGATTGCACGCCCGAAACCATCGCCGCCGCACTTGGCGCCGTGTCGGCCGCGCCGGGCGCGCAGGAACAGGCAATGGCCGTCACGATGGAACGTCTAGGCCGCGGTGGCGAAGCGCCCGGTTTTCGGGCTGCACGCGCGGTGTTGGAGCGGATGAAGCCGTGATGCTGGACCATGTGGTCTTTGCGGCCTCGGCCTTCATGGCACAGGTTCTGACCAATCTCGACAACCTCATGGCTCTGGTCGCCCTGATGATCGTCACCGGTCCGCAGCGCGCCGTTCTGGGGTTCCTGCTGGCACAGGGGCTGGTGATCGGCGTGGCCTTCCTGCTGGCACTGGGGGTCGAGGATGTGGTGCCGCACCGGGCTGGCTACCTCGGCACCATCCCTCTGGCCTTGGGGCTTTTCGGAGCCTTTCGACAGCTTCGCGGTGCAAAGGCGCAGGCCGCCCCCGCTGTGCCGGGCAGCGCCTCGGCACTGGTGACCATGCTGGTGTTCACGAGTCTTTCGATGGACACGTTTGCGGTCCTCGCCCCCTTGCTGGCCGACTCGACCCCCGATTTCCGGCTGGCAGGTGTGCTAGGGGCCGGCCTGGCCGCTCTCTTTCTTGCGGTTGTGGGGCTGATCGGTGGGCGCGCCCAGATCATGACGGGACGTCTGGCACAACGTCTGGAATACTTTGTGCCCTATGTCATGATCTGCGCCGGGCTTTATATCCTCAGCAACTCGTGGACCGACGCGGTTCAGTAACCGCGCCAGATCCAGCCACCGCCAAAAATGCGGCTGCCCCCAGTTTCATAAAACACGCAGGCCTGCCCGGGAGAAACACCTTCCTCTGGCGTCAGCAATTCGACTTCGGCGGTGGTTTCGGTCAGCGGACGGATAATCGCTTCGCGCGGGGGGCGGGTCGAGCGGACCTTGACCGAGACGTGCCATTCCTTCTGCGAGGTGAAGGGCGCATCGCCTAGCCAGTTGATCTCGCGCACGGGGATGGTGCGGGTGGCCAGCATCTCTTTGGGGCCGACGACGACCTGTTTGCGGTCCACGTCCAGCTTGACGACATAGAGCGGCTCACTAAGCCCGCCGATGCCAAGACCGCGTCGCTGGCCGATCGTGTAGTGGATCACGCCCTCATGCTGACCCAGAACGCGGCCGTCGGCGTGAACGATCTCGCCGGGTTCGGCCGCGCCGGGACGCAGTTTCTCGATCACGCTGGCATAGTTGCCGTTGGGCACGAAGCAGATGTCCTGGCTGTCGGGCTTGTCCGCCACGCTCAGCCCGTATTGCGCAGCCATTTGCCGGGTCGCGTCCTTCGAGGGCAGGTGCCCCAGAGGGAAGCGCAGGAACTCCAACTGCTCGGGCGTGGTCGAGAACAGGAAATAGGACTGGTCGCGGTTGGCATCTTCGGCGCAGTGCAATTCGGGGCCATTGGGGCCCATCTTGCGCTGGATGTAGTGGCCGGTGGCCATGCAGTCGGCCTCGAGATCCTTGGCCGTTTCCAGCAGATCTTTGAACTTGACGCGCTCATTGCAGCGGATGCAGGGCACCGGAGTCGCGCCGGCCAGATAGCTGTCGGCGAACTCGTCGATCACGGCGTCCTTGAAGATGTTTTCATAATCCAGAACGTAGTGCGGAAAGCCGCGCTCCTCGGCCACGCGGCGGGCGTCGTGGATGTCGATCCCGGCGCAACAAGCGCCCTTTTTGGCCAGCGCCGCCCCGTGGTCATACAGTTGCAGCGTCACACCGACCACGTCATAGCCCTGATCCGCCAGATAAGCCGCCACAACCGAGCTGTCGACACCGCCCGACATGGCAACGACCACCCGCGTTTCCGACGGGGGTTTGGCAAAGCCAAGCGAGTTCAGAGGAGTCTCGGTGTCGAGGGCCATGGGCTGTTCCAGTCCGGGTTAAGAAAGACCGGCAGAATATAAGAAAATTCTACGCACTCTCAAGAGGCGGTTTCACGCCGCATTAAGTAGACTGACGCCAGCTTTGTGACAAAAGAAAAAGGGTCGCAGGATGTATTTGCACAAAGTTGAGGGACCAAGGTCGATAACCCTGCCGGATGGAACGGTTCTGTCGCGGGCCGATCTGCCGCCGCCCGATACCAGTCGGTGGGTCGCCTCCAGGAAGGCCATGGTGGTGCGCGGCGTACTGTATGGCCTGATCACGTTGTCGGACGCCAAGAAACGCTATGGGCTGAGCGACGAGGAGTTCAACAGCTGGGTTGCGGCGGTGGCCGAACACGGAATCGATGCGCTGAAGGTGACGGCCTTAAAAAAATATAGACAACCTAAAGGCGAAAGCGAAAAAATGAATCAACGGTAACGTCAGATTAACCATTTGTGGTCAGGCTCTGATCAAACCGGAATGAACAGACCTGAACTGGAGCAGCAGAATGCGCATACTTCTTGTCGAGGATGATCCCACAACGTCGAAAAGCATCGAACTGATGCTGACACACGCCAACCTGAACGTCTATGCGACGGATCTGGGCGAGGAAGGGATCGATCTGGCGAAACTGTATGACTATGATCTGATCCTTCTGGACCTGAATCTGCCGGATATGAACGGTCATGAAGTGCTTCGCCAGCTGCGCATCGCCCGAGTTGAAACGCCGATCCTGATCCTGTCGGGGGCCGATGATACCGAAAGCAAGATCAAAGGGTTCGGTTTCGGGGCCGATGATTACCTGACGAAACCGTTCCACCGCGAAGAACTGGTGGCCAGGATCCACGCAATCATCCGACGGTCGAAGGGGCATTCGCAGTCGATTATCCGCACCGGCAAGATCGCGGTGAACCTGGATGCCAAGACCGTCGAGGTGGACGGGCAGGCGGTTCATTTGACCGGCAAGGAATACCAGATGCTAGAACTGCTCAGCCTGCGCAAGGGTACGACCCTGACCAAGGAGATGTTCCTCAACCACCTCTACGGCGGGATGGACGAGCCGGAACTGAAGATCATCGACGTCTTCATCTGCAAGCTGCGCAAGAAGCTCAGCAATGCCACCGGTGGCGACAACTATATCGAGACGGTCTGGGGGCGGGGATACGTGCTGCGCGACCCCCAGAAGGACGGTATCGAGGAAAACCGCCTGGCCGTCGGCGCCTGATCGGCCTCGAGCACGCCGCCGGAGGTCCAGGGCGGCAATTCCACTCACGGCTCAGCACGTCTGGACCTGGCCATGGCCTCGCCCTATCACTGGTGCCAACCAGACATGACAGGGCGAGGCCATGAGCAATCCGATTCCCGTGCAAGACCTGACCGAAGACCAGGCCAAGGAGGAGCTGGCGCGCCTGGCGTCCGAGTTGACGCGGGCGAATGATTTGTATCACGGTGAGGACGCTCCAGAGATTTCCGACGCGGAATATGATGCGCTGAAGCGCCGAAATCAGGAAATCGAGGCGCGGTTTCCGCATCTGAAACGCCCGGACAGCCCGAGCGAACAGGTCGGGGCTCGCCCGTCGGACGGGTTCGAAAAGGTTCGTCACGCGGTTCGGATGATGTCGCTGGGCAACGCTTTCGACGAGGCGGATGTGCGGGACTTCGTTCGGTCGGTCCAGAAATACCTGGGGCTCCAAGAAGACAAAGTGCCTGAATTTACCGCCGAGCCGAAAATTGACGGGTTGTCCCTGTCCCTGCGCTATGAAAACGGCACGTTGGTTCAGGCCGCGACCCGCGGTGATGGTGAGGTAGGCGAGAACGTCACTGCCAACGCGATGACCGTTCGCGACATTCCGAAAACTCTCACCGATGCGCCCGAGATCCTGGAGGTCCGGGGCGAGGTCTACATGTCGCATGAGGATTTCGCCCGGCTGAACCAGAAACAAACGGAAATCGGGGGCAAGCTGTTTGCAAATCCCCGAAACGCGGCGGCGGGATCGCTGCGCCAGTTGGACCCCGAAGTCACCCGTTCGCGCCCACTTCGGTTCTTCGCCTATGCTTGGGGCGAGCTGTCCGAACCGCTGGGGCGTACCCAGGTCGATGGCCTGTCCCGGCTTGCCGCCTTGGGGTTTGCCACCAACGAATTGACGCAACTGTGCCGCTCGGTTGATGAGATGCTGGCCCACTACCGGGTGATCGAAGAGCAGCGCGCGACACTGGGCCATGACATCGATGGCGTGGTCTACAAGGTGAACGACCTGGCGCTGCAGGCGCGGTTGGGCTTTCGCTCGACAACGCCGCGTTGGGCGATCGCGCACAAGTTTCCGGCCGAAACGGCCTGGACCGGGCTCGAAGCAATCGACATTCAGGTCGGCCGAACTGGCGCGCTCAGCCCGGTTGCGCGCCTGCACCCGGTGACCGTGGGGGGCGTGGTTGTATCGAACGCCACGCTGCACAACGAAGACTATATCGCCGGGCGTGACGCCAAGAGTAACGTGATCCGCGATGGAAAGGATATCCGCGTCGGCGACTGGGTGCAGGTCTATCGTGCCGGTGACGTGATTCCAAAGATCGCCGACGTCGATCTGAGCAAACGCCCCGACTGGGCCGTGCCTTTCGAGTTTCCGACCAAGTGCCCCGAATGCGGCAGCGATGCCATCCGAGAGGAGGGCGACGCAGTGCGCCGCTGCACAGGTGGGGTCATCTGCCCGGCGCAGGCCGTGGAAAAGCTAAAACATTTCGTTTCGCGCAAGGCTTTCGACATCGAAGGTTTGGGCGCCAAGCAGATCGAGATGTTCTATGACGATCCTGATCTGCCCGTGAAAACTCCGGTGGACATCTTCACGCTGCAGCAACGCGACGCGAAGAATTTGAACAAACTGGCCAACCGCAAGGGCTGGGGCCGGCAGAGCGTCGCCAAATTGTGGGCCGCGATCGACGAAAAGCGCACCGTTGCGCTGGCCCGGCTGCTGTTTGCACTGGGGATCCGCCATGTGGGCGAGGCTGCGTCGAACCTGCTGGCCAACCACTATGGCTCGTGGGAGGCGTTTGAAAAAGCGATGACCGCCGCCGCCGATTTTGAGGGCCCCGAATGGCAGGAACTGCTAAGTATCGATGGCGTGGGCGAGGTAATGGCCCGCACCCTGGTTTCGACATTCGCGCAAGAGGCCGAGCGGAAAACCATTGACGACCTGGTGGCGCAGTTGAACGTGCTGGATGCGGTCCGGCCCGATACAAGCAACAGCCCGGTCGCGGGAAAGACCATCGTGTTTACCGGAACGCTCGAGAAAATGACCCGCGCCGAGGCCAAGGCCCGGGCCGAGGCATTGGGTGCCAAGGTGTCCGGCTCGGTGAGCAAGAAAACCGATATCGTGGTTGCGGGTCCGGGTGCCGGGTCCAAGGCCAGAAAGGCGGCCGAACTTGGAGTCAAGGTCCTGGATGAAGACGAATGGCTGCACCTGATCGGGGACGCATGAGCGGGCGCCCCGAGCAGCTCTTCCCGCTGTTTGCGGGACCCGAGACGCTGGACGGCGTCGGCCCCAAAACGGCCCGTCTGTTGGGGCAGATTGGGCTTGAGACGCCGCGCGACCTGCTGTTCGCCTTGCCTTATGCGGTGATCGACAGGCGCAGACGTGACACGATCCACGGCGTTGACCTGCCGGCGACCCTGACCGTCGAAGTGACCGTGGGTGCCCATCGTCCGCCGCGCAACCGGGGCGGCGCCTATCGGGTGTTTGTGCAGGACAGCCAGAGTGATTTCCAACTCGTGTTCTTTCATGCGCGCGGCGACTACCTGAAGAAAATCCTGCCGGAAGGGGCGCGGCGGGTGATTTCGGGAAAGCTGGAACTGTTTGACGGTACGGCCCAAATGGTTCACCCCGATCATGTCGTGCCGATCGATCAGGCCGGGTCGATCCCGGAATTCGAGCCGATCTATCACTTGACCCAGGGGGTGACGCAGAAAACCGCCTTCAAGGCGGCGCAAAGCGCGCTGGCCCGGGTGCCGGATCTTGCAGAATGGGCGGACCCGGCCTTGGTTCAGCGCCGGGGATGGCCGGGATGGCCCGAAGCGATCCGCGACGCCCACAATCCACGCGGTGCCGATGACGTTGCCCCATTCGCACCCGCACGCGAGCGTCTGGCCTATGATGAGCTTTTCGCCCACCAACTGACCCTTGCCCTGGCGCGGCAGCGTGAGCGCAAGTCGCGCGGGATCGTCAGCGTCGGCACCGGCGCTTTGCAGTCGAAGGTGCTGAAAAAACTGCCCTATCAACCGACGCAGGCACAACAGCGCGCAATCCGCGAGATCGCGGCCGACATGGCCTCGGACGCGCGGATGAACCGGTTGCTTCAGGGCGATGTCGGCGCGGGCAAGACATTGGTGGCCTTCATGGCCTTGTTGATCGCCGTCGAGGCCGGCGGTCAGGGTGTGATGATGGCGCCGACCGAGATTCTGGCCCGTCAGCACCTGGAAGGGCTGCGCCCGCTGGCCGAAGATGCCGGTGTGGTGCTCGAGATCCTGACCGGGCGCGACAAGGGCGCCGAGCGGCGCGCGAAACTGGCGGCCTTACAGGCCGGGGACATCCAGATTTTGGTCGGAACCCATGCGGTGTTCCAAAGCGATGTCGCGTTCAAGGATCTGCGGCTGGCCATCGTGGATGAACAACACCGGTTCGGGGTGCGCCAGCGGATGGAACTGTCGGAAAAGGGCAGGGGTGCCGATGTTCTGGTCATGACCGCCACGCCGATCCCCCGCAGCCTGGCGCTGGCGCAATACGGCGACATGGACGTGTCGGTGCTTGATGAAAAGCCGCCCGGGCGCAAACCGGTCAAGACCGCGATCGTCAGCACGCAACGCATGAACGAGGTTGTGGACCATCTGCGACGTGCGATCGGCGAGGGGCGGCAGTGCTATTGGGTCTGCCCTCTGGTGGATGAATCCGAGGTTTCGGATCTGATCGCCGCCGAGGAGCGGTTCAAACATCTGCGGACGCAGTTTGGCGAGGGCGTGGTCGGGCTGGTGCATGGTCAGATGCCTCCGTCCGAGAAAGACGCGGCCATGGCGGCCTTTCAGGCGGGGCAGACCAAGGTGCTGGTGGCCACGACGGTGATCGAGGTCGGCGTTAACGTGCCCAATGCCACAATCATGGTTATCGAACGCGCCGAGATCTTTGGCCTGGCGCAACTGCACCAGCTGCGTGGGCGGGTCGGGCGCGGCGAGGGGGCCTCGACCTGCCTGTTGATGTACCAAGCCCCGCTGAGCGAGGGCGGTCGCAGACGGCTGGAAGTGCTGCGCGAAACCGAGGACGGATTCCGCATCGCGCAGACCGATCTTGAAATGCGCGGAGCGGGCGACCTGATCGGGACGGCGCAATCCGGCTTGCCCCGGTTTCAGATCGCCGACCTGGAGAGGCAGGCAGGATTGATGGAAATCGCCCAGACGGATGCCCGTGCATTGCTGGCCATCGACCCCAAGCTGACCACCGAGCGCGGCAACGCGGCGCGCGTTCTTCTGTGGCTGATGAAACAGGATCAAGCGATCCGTTTGATTTCAGTGGGTTAGGGACTCAGCCCCCGAATAGTTCACAAATGTTCTCAAAAAGTTCTTTACCGACTCGGAGAAATATGAGAACAAAAGGTCAACAAAGCATTAAAGCCAGACCGGAGGAGACGCCATGCTGAGCCAGATCAAGACCGCAATCAGCCGTTCGCAAAGCACGCTGCTGCAAGATGCAGCTGGCGCGGCGTGCTTGATCGTGATGCTGATGGTGGCGCTGCATCTGCCTGTCGGGTTCTGACCCTTTCTGCCTGCGATCTCGTGCCGATAGCACCGCGCGCTCATCCCCATCTCAGTCAAGGGTGACCTGCCTGTCCCAAACCCCTTGAAGGGGCCGTGCCTCGGCCCCGCGCGGAACCCGGACCCCACACGAGACACGCATGACTGCCGCCGCCCTTTCGCCCGGAAGGAGCGGCGGTTTTTTATAATTGTCCCGTCTTGATGATTTCCAGCAGCGCCGACAGAACCGAGTTGGCCGCAACCGAGGCGAGGATCATGCCCATCACGCGGCTGATGATGGCAGCGCCGGAATGGCCGATCAGGCGGATGATCGGCTCGGCCAGCAGCATCAATACAAAGGCGGCCGCCAGCACCGTCAGCATGATCAGCGCGGTGATGCCCTGATCGACCAAGCTGTAGCGGTGATTGTCGGTCAGGATGACGATGGCCAGCATCGCTCCGGGCGAGGCCAGAGACGGCACCGCCAGCGGGAAGATTGCGGGGTTGTGCTGGTGCAGCTGGTCCTGCCGGTCTTCCTCGGCCACGCGTTGGTCGACCTCGGGTTTGCTCTCGCCAAAGATCATCGACAGGGCGAACAAAAACAGGATGATTCCGCCAGCCACCTGGAACGAGTTCAGGCCGATATCGAGCGCCTCGATCAACAATTGGCCGAACACCAGGAAGAACAGCAGGACGCCCGCGCTGACAAGGGCCGCCTGCAGGGCGGTCCGTCTGCGCGCGGCGACATCGATGCCGGCGGTTACGGCGATGAAAACCGGAATGGTGCCGATCGGGTCGATGACGACCCACAGGGTCACGAAATGTTCGAGCAGGTTTTCCATTGAAATCTCCGGCAAATATGGCCGGAGGTTAAATGCAACGTGCTGAAAATGCCATGTTCAGGCGCAATTGGCCTGTTCCGCCTGCGCCATGGCCTCGGCGGTGGCGTCCAACGCCAGCATGATCGAGGCGTGGCGGTTCTTGTAGTCGCGCGCGGGCATCAGCACCTCGAGCCCGTCAAAAGGCGCGTCAGGGGCGGGGCCGTCCTGTTTGAGCATGGCCTTGAGTTGATCGCGCGCCTGCTCGATCTGAGCGCGCGTCGCACCGATCACGGCACCGCCGACCACCGAGGCCGCGGCCTGGCCAAGCGCGCAGGCTTTCACATCCTGCCCGAACTCGGAAACCCGGCCATCCTTCACATTGACGTCCACGGTGACGGTCGACCCGCACAGGGGCGAGCGTTTCTTGACGGTTGCACCGGGGCTTTCCAGGCGCTGCAGATGCGGGATGTCGGCGGCCAGTTCGAGAATGCGGCCGGAATAAAGCTTGATCAGATCGGTTTCGCCGGACATGGGTTCCCCTCGCTGCGTGTTCCCCATACATAGTGGCCATGTTCTGGGATGCAAAAGGTTTTTGCCATGTCGCGCGCCGTCTCGTTTGACCCGTCAACGCTGAAATTCAACGAAACGGGGCTGATCCCCGCCATCGCCCAGCAGCACGACACCGGAGAGGTGCTGATGATGGCCTGGATGAATACCGAGGCCGTGCGCAAGACGCTGGAGACCGGGCGCGTGACCTATTGGTCTCGCTCGCGCCAAGCGTTCTGGATCAAGGGCGAAAGCTCGGGCCATGTGCAAAAGCTGGTCGATCTGCGGGTGGATTGCGACCGCGACTGCCTGCTGGTTCTGGTCGATCAGACCGGCCCGGCCTGTCACACCAATCGGCGCAGCTGCTTCTACACCGCCGTCCGCGATGGTGATGAGGTCGAATTGATGGCGCCGTTGGCCTGACGGCGGTGCCTCACAACCCGACCATTGCGCGGATGTCCTGCGGCGAGGCGCCTTCCTCCCGATATTTCGCGATTGCGCGGGCGTCGTCGCGTTTGGCCAGCCGCTTGCCCGTGTCATCGCGGATCAAGCGGTGATGGTGATAGATCGGCGTCGGCAGTTCCAGAAGACGTTGCAGCACAACGTGGATGCAGGTGGCCTCGAACAGATCCTGCCCGCGCACCACATGGGTGATCTGCTGCGCGGCATCGTCCAGAACCACCGACAGGTGATACGAGGTGCCCATTCCGCGTCGGGACAGAACCACGTCACCGACGGCACTGCGCAGTTGATCAGCCTCGATGGTGATAGCCCCGGTCTCTCCGCCGGGACCGTGACCTTGCTCGATGAATGCCAGCGCTGCATTAGTCGTTTTAGCAGATGGTTGAAGGGCGGAGTTGATCTGTTTCAAGGCCTCGGCCATGTTCAGGCGCAAGGGCAGGTCGGTCGGTCGCGGCTGGCGCGCGGCCTCGGGGGTCCAGCGTGAGCGGCACGTTCCGGGATAGACGATCCCGTCCGGGCCCAGCATCGGCTGGCCTTCTTGTGGCGCGCTGGCGGCCGCGGCGATGTCGCGGCGGTTGCAGGTGCAGGGATACAGCAGGCCGCGCGCCCACATTGCGTCCAACGCGCGGTGATACAGGTCCAGCCGATCCGATTGCCGCATGACCGGTTCGGGCCAGCTGAGGCCCAGCCAAGCCAGATCGTCTTTCAGTTGCGCCTCCCAATGGGGGCGGGCGCGGCTCTGGTCGATGTCCTCGATCCTCAGCAGAAACGTCCCGGCCCTGGCGTGGGCCATGTCATGGGCCAGCAGCGCGGAATAGGCGTGCCCTAGATGCAGGGGGCCGGTTGGAGATGGGGCGAAACGGGTGATGAATGTCACAGTTTTTCAACGATATAAACGTCGGACTTCAAATCCAGACCCGGAAGGTGTGGCCCGTGTTCGCGAAACAGCAGCCGCGCGGCGCCGATGTCCAGCCATTCGCTCAGGCGGACGGTATAGGCCGGGTCCTGCAGAGTGTGATCGTTGAACGAAAAGGCCAGCAGGCCCCCTTTGGGCAAGGCCTTCATCAGCATGTCGAAGGTTTCGGGCGGCGCTGCGCCTGCGCCGATCACACCGATGGCCGTGATGGCGCGATAAGCGCCGGTTTGCACGGGGCTGGGGTCGGTAATCTCGAAGGGGGTCAGGCTGCGATACACGCCCTTGGCCTCGGCCCCCTCCAACATGCGCGGGGTCGGGTCCATACCGTCGATCACGCGAAATCCGGCCTTGTGCAACGCAACGCCCGACAGACCCGTGCCGCATCCGTAATCCAGTACGGGTTCCTGCGGGTGCGGAAACCTGTCCCACAGCGCCTCGGCCACGCGGCCCGGAGTGGCATAGCCGTGTTCGGCCACTTCATCCTCGTAGGACGCGGCCCATTTCTGATAATGCGCCTGCGTTTCCTGGGGCGAATTCAGCTCATAGGTCTTGTCGAGGTATTTTTTGCTCATGCGCTCAGTCTAGGCGGGCGCGGCGTCCTGCGTCCAGTCGGCTTGGGCCAGCCACGCCTGCCATGCGGCCTTGGCGCGGTCGGTATAGGCCTTGTAGCGGTCCTTGCGGCCACGCCGTCCGCCTTTCAACCCGTCGACCGGCCGGAATAGGCCGAAGTTGACGTTCATCGGCTGAAAGGTCTTGGCCTCGGCCCCGCCGGTGATGTGATGGATCAGCGCGCCCATGGCGCTGTCCTGCGGAACCGGGGGCAGGGAGTGGCCCAGAACCTCGGCAGCCGCCAGACGTCCGGCCAGCAGACCCATCGCGGCGCTTTCGACATAGCCTTCGACCCCTGTGATCTGTCCGGCGAACCGGATGTTCGGCCTGGTTTTGAGCCGCATCTGCGCGTCCAGCAGGGTGGGCGAGTTGATGAACGTGTTGCGGTGGATGCCGCCCAGCCGGGCAAAGCTGGCATTCTCGAGCCCCGGAATCATCCGGAACACCTCGGTCTGCGCGCCGTATTTCATCTTGGTCTGGAATCCCACGATGTTGAACAGCGTGCCCAAAGCGTTGTCGCGGCGCAGTTGTACCACCGCATAGGGTTTGACGTCCGGCTGGTGCGGATTGGTCAGGCCCACCGGTTTCATCGGCCCATGGCGGAGGGTCTCGCGGCCCCGTTCGGCCATCACCTCGATCGGCAGGCAGCCGTCGAAATAGCCGGCGGTTTCACCTTCGTGGAACTCGGTCTTGTCGGCGGCCAGCAGCGCATCGATAAAAGCTTCGTACTGGTCGCGGTCCATCGGGCAGTTCAGATAGGCGGTTCGTTCTTCCTCGGTCTCGCCCTTGTCATAGCGCGACTGCATCCACGCCTTGCTCATGTCGATCGTGTCGGCATAGACGATCGGGGCGATCGCGTCGAAAAAGGCCAGCGCTTCGGCGCCGGTCTCGCGCTGGATTGCCTGAGCCAGGGCGGGAGAGGTCAGAGGGCCGGTGGCAAAGATCCAGTGGCCTTGGTCCGGCAGCTCTGTCACCTCTTCATGGCTGACGCTGACCCGGGGGTGCGCTTTCAGGCGCGCGGTGACGGTCTCGGCAAAAGGCTCACGGTCGACGGCCAAGGCACCGCCGGCGGGCAGGCGGTGGGCATCAGCGCTGGCCATGATCAGCCCGTTGGCCGCGCGCATCTCCCAATGTAGCAGGCCGACGGCGTTCTGCTCGTCATCGTCCGACCGGAACGAGTTCGAACACACCATCTCGGCCAGGTTGCCGGTCTGGTGCGCAAAGGTGCCAGTTTCGGGGCGCATTTCGTAAATCACGACGTCCACGCCCATCTCGGCGGCCTGCCATGCGGCCTCGGATCCGGCCATGCCGCCGCCCACGATATGCAATTTCTGTGTCATGCGCGTTCACATAAGCCACGCGGGCCGATTGCGCAACGGTCAGCCACAGTTACACGCACTGCTGCGGCAAGCCATTGAAAAAAGGGAAAATCTTGGGGTCGCCGCTGCGGGAATCTTAGCGCCAGTGAGAGAGACCGGCTGGAGGGACCTTCCGCCCACGGCGACCCAAAAGAATGTCAGAGCCTCGGCTCTGTCCCAGCATTGCCACAGAGTTGCCCTTTTGGAAAGTGAAAAAATGCGAACATTCGAGAATTTTGTTCATCACCTTTGCGTCATTGCGTCCAATTGGGCGGTCGTTTTTCGATGAAGGCGGAAATTCCTTCCTCGGTGTCGCGATGCATCATATTCTGTGCCATTACCTCTCCGGTATAGGCATAGGCCTGTTCCAGCGGCATCTGGATCTGCTCATAGAACGCCTGCTTGCCGATCTTGACGGCAGCCCCCAGTTTCGAGGCCAGCTTTTCGGCCAGGGCCCATGTTTCCTGTTGTAACTCGGTTTCGGGGACCGCGCGATTGATCAGGCCCAACTCGGCTGCGCGTTGGGCCGGGATGAAGTCGCCGGTGGTCAGCATTTCAAAGGCCTGTTTGCGCGGGATGTTGCGGCTGAGCGCGACCATCGGCGTCGAGCAGAACAGGCCGATATTCACGCCGTTCACACCGAACCGGGTGCTGTCTGCCGCGATGGCCAGATCACAGGTCGCCACCAACTGGCATCCCGCTGCGGTAGCGATCCCGTGAACCTGCGCGATCACCGGCTGGGGCAGTGACTGGATCGACATCATCATCCGCGCGCAACGGTTGAACAGGTCGGTGAAATAGGCCTTGCCGCCGTCCTCGGCCTGACGGCCCGCCGTCATCTGTTTCAGGTCGTGGCCGGCGCAGAAAGCCTTGCCTGCGCCCGACAGGATCACCGCGCGGATGGACCGGTCATCGCGCAGAGCGTCCAGTTCGGTTTGCATCGCGGCCAGCATCTCGTCGCTCAGGGCGTTCAGTCGCTCGGGCGCGTTCAGTTTCAGATGGGCGATCGCCCCGGTGTCGCTACGTTCCAAAATTGCCATCTTGCCCTCCCGCTGGCTGTCGGGCCAACTCTAGGTCGGCAAATCGAGGAGGGGAAGCATGTCATTGGCAATGAACAAGGAAGAACTGTCGCAGTACCTGGCGCAGGTCTTTCCGCAGGTACACAGGGATTTCGTGGTCGAAGCCCTGACCGAGGACACGATCACCATGCGCTTGGTTGTCGAAGACCGGCACCTGCGCCCGGGCGGCACCGTGTCCGGGCCCTCGATGTTCGCCCTGGCCGATGTGTGCGTCTATTCGATGGTTTTGGCGCGAAAGGGGCGGCAATCGCTGGCGGTGACCACCAACAGTTCTATGGATTTCCTGCGCAAGCCCGAAGGCGGCACCGATCTGATCGCGCATTGCCGGTTGCTCAAGCTGGGGCGGTCGCTGGCCGTGGGAGATGTGCTGATGTATTCGGACGGGGCCGATGCCCCCTGCGCCCGGGCCAGCATGACCTATTCGCTGCCCCCCGAAGGCTCGGCCGCGGCGGCGTTTGGATGAAAAAAGGCCGGGGACTGACCCCGGCCCAGGAAGAGGTCCCGCGAACGGGACTGGGGATGCTTTATTCGATCCAGAAATGGCGTCGGCTTTCGCGGTCCGCCTCGAAACGGTTCAGCCCGACATCGCGCAGCAGGCGATCATCCAGCTTGCCCAGATTGATGCGGCTGCGGCGCCGGCGTTCCCATTTGGTGACAGTCGCCGCAAACCGTACGGCCAATGCGGCGACCAACGGCAGCCGCGGGCTGTCGTTCAGCAGCAGAAGGGCGGAGGTGTGCATTGCGCGTGTCATCCGGGTATCCTTTCAAATTGTATTGACACAATAATAAAATGTTCGGTACATTCACCGCAGTACACACAGGATTGTGTTGAGGCAAAGGAAGAATTGTAATGGATACAATTTGGCTGCAGGAGCTGCCAAAATCCAAGGGGCCCAAATACACTCTTGTGGCTGACACGATCCGAAGGGCCATCGAAAACAACACGCTAAAGGTTGGAGCGAAACTACCGCCGGTACGCGACCTGGCCTATCGGCTGAAGATCACACCCGGTACGGTGGCGCGAGCCTATTCAATCCTGACCGACGAGGGATTGCTGAGCGCCGAGGTCGGACGTGGTACATTCGTGGCGCCGCCCAAGACGCCTCTGCTGGATGACGTATGGTCGCGGCAGTTGCATTTGCGCGATGACAAATACGAAAAGAATGTGAGCCTATTCAGTCCCCGTCTGCCGGATGTGGGGCAGGTGGCCCTGATCCGGTCCTGCCTTGCCCGCGTGGCGCAGAGCGATCCGGCCCTGTTCATGAACTATCCCACCCGCGACGCTTATCAGGGCGTGCGGCAGGCGGTGGTCGACTGGCTTTCCGACCTGCCGCTTGGCGCTTTGAACGCCGACGACGTCGTGCTGACCCATGGTGGCCAAAGCGGGTTGTGCGTTGTGTTCCAGACCCTATTGCGCGGGCCGAAACCCGTGGTTCTGGTCGAGGACCTGTCCTATGCCGGGTTCCGCCGCGCCGGTGAACTGATGCGGGCCGAGGTCGTCGGGGTAAAGATGGACAAGTGGGGCATCGACCCCGAAGCACTGGAACATGTCCTGCGCCAGACTCCGGCGCAGGCGATCTGCGTCTCGCCCGAGGTGCAGAACCCGACCGGCAGCCACACGCCACTGGAGCGGCGTTTGGAAGTGGTCGAGATCGCCCGACGGCACGACCTGCAGATCATCGAGGACGATTGCTATCGCATGGGCGAGGCGCGTGCGCCCAGCTATCGGGCGCTGGCGCCCGAGCGCGGCTGGCATGTCTCGTCCATTTCCAAGACCCTGACACCGGCCCTGCGTGTGGGCTTTGCTATCGCTCCGCGTGACCGCGGCAGTGATCTACGTCGGTCGGCCGAATACGGCTATTTCGGCCTTGCCCAGCCATTGGCCGAGCTGACCCGTCTGCTGCTTACCGATCCCGCGGCCCGTCGACTGGCGCGGGATGTGCGGGTGAAGATGGGGGAGTATGTGCGTGTGGCGGTAAATGCTCTGGGCGGGTTCGATTTGAGTTGGGATCCGGAAATTCCCTTTGTGTGGCTGCACCTGCCGTCAGGCTGGCGCGCCGCTGCTTTCAGTCGCGCGGCCGAGCGTGAGGGGATTCAGATTCGATCCGCCGATGAATTCGCCCTGCGGGACGGGCGCGCACCAAACGCTGTGCGAATCGCGATGAACGGACACGTCTCCCTGCGGAAATTCGAAGAAGCAATGTTGCGCCTGCGTATCCTGCTGGACAATCCACCCGAGCAAATCAGCGTCTGACTTTGTGGGGTAAATAAATACCTATTTTGCAACTCATTGAAAATAAACGCTTAAAACACTTTGGTTGCGCTTGACCTGAAGTTTCCTTGCGTCTAGATACCCATTCATCGAATTCGGGCCGCCTCGGCAGGGGCGGTCTTTCACATCAAACAGGATTGTCCTGACATGAAAACCTTCTCTGCAACTCCTGCAGACATCGACAAGAAGTGGATCCTGATCGACGCCGAGGGCGTTGTTCTGGGCCGTCTTGCCTCGATCGTCGCCATGCGCCTGCGTGGCAAGCACAAGCCGTCGTTCACCCCGAACATGGACATGGGCGACAACGTCATCGTCATCAACGCCGACAAGGTCCAGATGACCGGCAAGAAGCGCGACGAGCACTTCTACTGGCACACCGGCCATCCGGGTGGCATCAAGTCGCGCACCAAGCAGCAGATCCTGGAAGGCGCGCACCCCGAGCGCGTGGTCTACCAGGCCGTCAAGCGCATGCTGCCGGGCAACCGTCTGTCGCGCAAGCAGATGACCAACCTGCGCATCTATGCCGGTGCCGAGCACCCGCACGAAGCCCAGGCCCCCGAAGTTCTGGATGTTAAGTCCATGAACAAGAAAAACACCCGGAGCTAATGACCGATGGCTGATCAGATCAATACTCTCGAAGAGCTGAGCGCCGTCGCAGGCGTTGAAACCGTGGCCGAAGAAACCGTCGTGCGCGAGCCCGTGCGTGACGAGCTGGGTCGCTCCTATGCAACCGGCAAGCGTAAAGACGCTGTTGCCCGCGTTTGGATCAAGCCGGGCTCCGGCAAGGTCACCGTGAACGGCAAAGACCAGGACGTGTATTTCGCACGGCCCGTTCTGCAGCTGATCCTGCGCCAGCCGTTCCAGGTTGCCGGTGTCGAAGGTGAATTCGACGTGGTCGCAACCGTCAAAGGCGGTGGTCTGACCGGTCAGGCCGGTGCGGTCAAGCACGGCATCTCGAAAGCGCTGCAGCTGTACGATCCCAGCCTGCGCGGTGCCCTGAAGGCCGCGGGCTTCCTGACCCGCGACAGCCGCGTCGTGGAACGGAAGAAATACGGCAAGCGCAAAGCCCGCCGTTCGTTCCAGTTCTCGAAGCGTTAATCGCTGCCGAGGGCACAAAATGGAAAGGGCTCGCATCCGCGAGCCCTTTTTTCGTGGTCGGAAGTTGGTGTTATTCCTCGTGCATCTTCTTCCACGCCCCGTTTTCCACCACGCTGACATAGACCGTATCGGCGCCCTGATGGTCGTCGGGGCCAAAGGTCATGTGGTTGCCCACCAGATCATCCTGATAATCCAGTGACTCCATCGCAGCGATAAAGCTGTCATGTGTCAGCTCGGGGCCGGCGGCCTCCAGCGCCTTGACCATCATTTCGGCCGCGGCATAGCCCAGCATCGAAAAGCCCACCGGGTCTTCGCCGGTGGCGGCCTTGTATTCCTCAATGAAGGCCTTGGGGGCGGGTTCATCCGCGCGGGCCCACAGATCCTGCCACGAGGCGGCGGCGTAGAAGCCGTCGGTCACGCCACCCGGCACCTGTGCCACCACGGTCAGGAAGCTGGCCGAGGTGCCCAGGAATTTCATGTCGGTCAGGCCCATCTTCTTGGCGGTACCGACCACGGTGATGGCCTGCCGTACGCCCAGCGCGATGGTGACGATGTTGCAGCCTTCTTCCTTCAGCTTGCTCAGCGAGCCCACGAAATCAGTTTCGTCAGGTTTGTGAGTGGTTTCCGCGGCAAAGGTAATGCCGGATTCATTGGCGCCTTCCTGGCTGCCTTCCAGGATTTCCTTGCCGAAATCGGTGGGCAGATACATCGTGCACACCTTGTCGCCGCCGAATTCCTGCGCCAGATATTTCACGCCCACGCGCGCTTGGTCATAATAGCTGGAAAACGAGGTGAACTTGTTCTTCATCGGTTCCTGCAGCATCTGCCGCGCGGCCGACAAGGGGGCGACATTGGGAATGCCTTTTGGGTCCAGCAGTTTGAACCCGGCCAGGTTCATCGGCGTGCCCAGCGATTGCAGCATCGCAAACACCTTGTCGCGGTTCAGCAGCTTGTTGTAGCCCTGCATCGCGCGCGGCATCTGGTAACCGTTGTCTTCGACCACATAGCGGATCTTGCGGCCATGCACGCCGCCATTGGCGTTGACCCGGTCGAACACCACGTTCGCGCCCTTGGTGGCCGGAACCCCGACGGCGGCAAAAATGCCGCTTAGGTCATTGACCGACCCGATGACGATTTCGTCGTCGGTCACGCCTTGCGTTTCGGCCCAGCCCATCGAGGCCAGGGCGGACAGGGCGGTTGCCGCCGCCAGCCGTCTGATTGCTTTGGTCATGTGTCTTCCTCCCTTAGGGTTGATCCCTGTTCTATTTGTACATGTCTTCAATGAGATGCGCGTGTTTCTTTTCCACCAGGCTGCGTTTCAGTTTCATCGTCGCGGTCAGTTCGTCATCTTCGGCGGTCAGCAGCACGTCGATCAGGCGGAAATCCTTGATCTGTTCGACCCGCGCGAATTCCTTGTTCACCGCGGCCACTTCCGCGCCGATCAATTCGCGCACCTCGGCTGCAGCGCAGAGCGAAGCGAAGTTCGAGAACGGCACTTTGCGATCCTGCGCGAACTTCTCGACGTTTTCCTGATCGATCATCACCAGCGCCGTCAGGTACTTGCGGCGGTCGCCGATGATCACCGCGTCCGAGATGTAATGCGAGAACTTCAACCGGCTTTCGATCTCGGCCGGGGTGATGTTCTTGCCGCCGGCGGTGATGATGATGTCCTTGAGGCGGCCGGTGATGGTTACATAGCCGTCCGCGTCCACGTGCCCCATATCGCCGGTGCGCAGCCAGCCATCGGCGGTGAAGGTTTCGGCAGTCTTGGCATTGTTGCGCCGATAGCCCTGGAACACGTTCAGGCCGCGGATCTGGATTTCGTCCCCGTCCGAGATGCGCAGATCGATCCCCGGTGCGGGCTTGCCGATGGTGCCGATGCGGTTGGCCTCGGGCGTGTTCAGCGTGGCGATGCCCGAGGTCTCGGTCATGCCAAAGCCCTCGACCAGTGGCACGCCGATGGCCCAGTACCATTTCAGCAGCTCGGGCGAGATCGGGGCCGCGCCCGACCCGCCGCGCCGCAGCCGGTCCATGCCCAGCATCCGGCGCAGGTTGCGCAGCACCAGCCGGTCCCACAGCCAGAAATTCGCGGCCACCGCCGGCGGCGCCGGTTTGCCCTGCAGGATGTACTCGGCCCGTTTCATCCCGGCCTTCAGCGCCATGCCAAACGCGGCACGCCCGGCCGGGGTGGCCTCTTGCGCCATGATCAGCACGTGCGAATAGATCTTCTCCCACACGCGCGGAACGGCGGTGAAGGTCGAGGGCGACACTTCCTGAAGGTTGGCAAAGACCGTCTCGGGGCTTTCCGCGAAGTTCACCGTGCATTTCGAGGCCAGCGGGAAATAAATCGAAACATCGCGTTCCAGGATATGACACAGCGGCAAAAAGCAGAGCTGCTCATCCGTCTCCAGCGCGGGCAGGCAGCGTGCGCCGCATTCGATCGCGGCCATGATGTTTTCGTTGCTCAGCATCGCGCCCTTGGGCATACCAGTGGTGCCCGAGGTATAGATCAGCAGCGCCGTGTCCTGCGGCGTGGCCAGCGCGATTTCGGCTTCGAATCGGCCCGGCTCTTCGCGCTCGGCCTCACGGCCGAGGGCATAGAGATCCTTGATCATCATGCAGCGGGGATGGGCCAGGTCGTGCAGGCCTTCGTCTTCAAGGATGATGACCTTCAACAGGCCGGGCACCTCGTCTTCAATGTCCAGAAACTTGTCCAGCTGCTCCTCGTCCTCAACGATCAGAAAGCGGCTGTTGCTGTCATTGACCAGGTATTTCAGCTGGCTGGCGGAATCGGTGGTGTAGACGCCCGAGGCGATGCCGCCGACGCATTGGATGCCCAGATCGAACCAGGCCCATTCCTTGCGGTCCTCGGACAGGATCGAGACGACCTCACCGCGTTGCAGTCCCAGATTGCGCAGCGCCAGCCCGATCCATTTGGCGTGCTGCCAGTAGTCGGCCCAGGAATAGGATTTCCAAATGCCCAGATCCTTTTCCCGATGCGCGGTGCGGTCGCCCAGGGCGGCGCAGCGTTTCTGGAACAGCTCGGGGATGGTAACGCAGCCATCGACCCTCACGGGGCGCTGGCCGGGCGTGGCGTTGAATTGAACGCCGTTGATGTTGGTCTGCGGGGGCAGGGTGGTCATGTTCATCCGGCTCACCTCCACGTCTTTTTGCGTTTCCAGCGGCGGTTTTCCCGCGCGCCTTCCTCCTGCACGCCCAGATAGAAGTTCTGGATGTCCTCGGACCGCATCAGCACGTCGGCGGGGCCGTCCATCACGATGCGCCCGACCTCCATGACATAACCATGATCGGCCAGTTCCAGCGCGGCGTTGGCGTTCTGCTCGACCAGCATCATGGTCATGTTTTGCTCGTCGTTCAAACGTCTGAGGATGCCGAAGATCTCTTGGACCAGCAGCGGCGACAGGCCCAGCGAGGGTTCGTCCAGCAGCATGATGCGCGGGTTGGCCATCAGGCCGCGGCCGATGGCCAGCATCTGCTGCTGCCCACCCGACAAAGTGCCGGCCTCTTGATTGCGGCGTTCCTTCAGGACCGGGAAGTAAGAAAACACCAACTCGCGGTCGCGCTCGATCTGGGCCTTGTCGTGCAGGGTATAGGCCCCCAGGCTGAGGTTTTCGTTCACCGTCAGCAGCGGGAACACCTCGCGCCCCTCGGGCACATGCACGATGCCCTTCTGGACGATCTTGTGCGGCTCTAACCCTTGGATTTCCTCGCCGTCGAAGGTGATGGTTCCCTTTTCCGGGTCCATCACGCCCGAGACGGTCTTCATCAGCGTCGTCTTGCCCGCCCCGTTGGCGCCCAGGATCGAGACGATCTGGCCCGGGTGCACGTCCAGCGACACGCCGCGGATCGCCATGATCGGGCCATAGAAGCTTTCGATGTTGCGGATGCTCAGAATCGGTGCGCTCATGAGGCTTTCCCCAGATAGGCTTCGACGACGGCGGGGTGCGATTGCACCTGCGCCGGTGTCCCTAGGGCCAGTTTCGCCCCATCGGCCATGGCCAGCACCCGGTCGGACACGCCCGATACCAGCCCCATGTCATGTTCGACCATCAGCACTGTGATCCCCATCTGCCGCCGGATGTCGTCGATCCACCAGCGCATGTCGGTGGTTTCTTCGACCGACAGCCCCGAGGCCGGTTCATCCAGCAGCAGCAGCTTGGGGTCGGTGGCCAGCGCGCGCGCGACCTCGACCACCTTGCGGACGCCGTAGGGCAGGCCGGCGATCATCTTGTCGCGATAGGCCTGCAGGTCGAGGAAATCGATGATCTCTTCGACCTTCTCGCGGTTCTCCAGCTCTTGCCGGCGGGCCGAGGGGGTAAAAAACACGTCGGACAGCAGATTGGTCCGCCGGTGGCGGTGCCGCCCGACCAGCAGGTTCTGCAACACGGTGGCATGTTCGAACAGCTCGATGTTCTGGAAGGTGCGCGCCACGCCATAGGCGGCCACGCCCGAGGGCTTGACCTGCAGCAGATCGTGCCCGTCGAACCGGATCTGGCCCGCGTATGGGTCGTAGAAGCGCGAGATCAGGTTGAACACCGTGGATTTGCCCGCCCCGTTCGGGCCGACGATGGCAAAGACCTCGCCTTCCTCGACCGAAAAGGACAGATCGTTCACCGCCGTCAGGCCACCGAATTTCAGGGTGACGTTCTCGAATTCCAGCAGGCTCATCTCAGGCGCTCCGTCTTGAGATAGGATTTCTGCCGCTTGAACATGTCCTTGCGGTAGAAGGGGAACAGCTCGAACCAGGTGCGGATCTTCAGCCAGCGACCATAGATGCCCATCGGCTCGAACAGGATGAACCCGATCAGGATCATGCCGAAGATGCCGAATTCCAGCCCCGGAATGGCGACGGTTCCGCCACCGAACAGGGCGCCTGCATATTCTTTGGCGATCGACAGGAACTGCGGCAGAAACCCGATGACGATGGCGCCCAGAAACGCGCCGTGGATCGAGCCCAGCCCGCCGATCACGATCATCATCAGCAGCTGGATCGAGATCACCACGCTGAAGGTTTCGTTGTTGAAGGCCCCGGCATAGAGGCCCATCAGCGCACCCGCCCATCCGGTAACGGCGCAAGACAGGGCGAAGGACACTGTCTTGGTGCGCGCGATGTCGATGCCCATCGCCTGCGCGGACACTTCCGAGTCGCGCACCGCGATGAAGCTGCGCCCCAGCGGCGTACGCAAAAGGTTGATATAGCCCAGCGTGACCAGAACCGTGACGGCCAGCACCAGCCAGTAGAACTGCTCGGGCGTGCCCCAACGATCGACCAGATGGCCGAATATTTCGACTCCGCCCATGTACTTGCCCGCCACGCCGCCGGTGATTGGTTCGGCAAGAACGATGAGGTCGTCCATCAGGATCGACAGAGCCAGGGTGAAGATCGCCAGATAGATGCCGTGCAGCCGCAGGGCAGGAATGGCGACCGTGACCCCGGCGATGCCGGTCAGAATGCCGGCCAGCGGAAATGCCACCAGAAACGGCACGCCGGCCTCGATCAGGATCACGTTGGCATAACAGCCAAAGGCCAGAAACGCCGCGTGGCCCAGGCTGGCCTGGCCGGTATGCCCGGTCAGGATCATCAAGCCCAGCCCGGCGATGGCCCAGATCAGAACGTTCGTCAGCTCTCCCAGATAGAACGCGTCCAGCCACCAAGGCGCGGCAATGACTACCGCCAGCAGGATCAGATAGAGCGACAACTGGTATCCGTCCTTCCACGGGCGGATGTCCTGCATGTAGTCGGTTTTGAAAACGATCCTCATACGCTCAGACCTTCTTGACCCGGACTTGGCTGAACAGGCCGTGCGGACGGAAGATAAGCACCGCCAACAACAGCGCATAAGGCGCGATCTGGCTGTAGCCCGCGGCGATGTAGCGGCTGGCGAAGGGTTCGATCACGCCGACGATCAGGCCGCCC
Organism: Ruegeria sp. BHSC276; assembly: GCF_059612945.1. Lineage (NCBI taxonomy): Bacteria > Pseudomonadati > Pseudomonadota > Alphaproteobacteria > Rhodobacterales > Roseobacteraceae > Ruegeria > Ruegeria sp. BHSC276. Next base: position 91,827 of record NZ_JBXWRP010000011.1, read on the forward strand.
GCCAAGGCTCCGGGCAGGCTGCCGAACCCGCCGATGACCGCCGCCGCAAAGGCCTTGATCCCCAGCAGCCCGGTGGTTGGATCGACCGAGCCCTTGGCGGCAAACAGGATGCCCGCGATCCCGGCCACGACACCGGCCAGCCCCCAGATGAAACCCTGCACACGCTTGACCGGCACCCCCATGTAATAGGCCGCCAGCTGGTTCTGCGAGGCGCCTTGCATCGCCAGACCCAGCTTGGTCTTGCTGAAAAACACGTAGAGCGCCCAGGTCAGCAGCACGGTCACGACGATGACCGCCACGTCCTCCATCCCCAGAACCAGGCCGCCAAAGCGGACCTCCTTGCCGGCCAGCGGATTTTCCAACGTCTGCGGCTCGTGGCCCCAGATCAGCCCGGCGACAAAGCGGATCACGAAGCCCAGGGCGATGGTCAGGATGACCACGGCGGTCTGGCTTTCTCCGAACAGGCGGCGGATGATCAGCCGATCCAGCAGATACCCCAGCGCGCCCATGATCCCCAGCGAGATGGGTAGGGCCAGCCAGAAGGGCAGGCCCATATATTCGGTATTGGTCAACCCGATGGTGACGAAGGCGCCCAGCATCATGAAATCGCCCTGGGCGAAGTTCACCGCTTCGGTCGCCTTGTAGATCAGCACGAAGCCAAGCGCGATCAGGCCGTAGACACAGCCATTCGCCAGCCCGCTGATCAGCAGCTGTGCGTTGTCCAAATTCTCCTCCCAATTGCCGGTTGGCCCGGCGTCTTTTGCGCACCCCGGATCTCCTCCAATCTCCGGGGGGCTTATTCTACTATGGCGTGATGATGACCTTCCCGTCACTCTTTTTCAGCGCATCGGCCAGGCCCGATAGGATGTTCCGTAGCGACAGGTGCGCGGACACGTCGGTTTTCCAGCGTCCGTCGGCAAACCGGGCCTGCACTTCGGCCACCACGCGCATCTGGTCCTCGGGCGGCGTGGACATCATCCACTGAGTCAGCCAGAACCCTTCGATCCGCTTGCTCATGAAAATCATTTGCCCCATCTGGGTCAGTCGCGGGGCCTCGGTGCTCAGCTTGCCATAGCTGACCCAGCGCGCGCCGTTGGGCATGGCGCAGAAGATCTGCTCGGACAGTTGGTCGCAGACCGCATCCAGAAACACGCGCGGTTTCAGGGTTGCGCTGGTCTGCGCGAATTTCTCGACAACATCGCTGTCGGTGGTCACAAGAACCTCGGCCGCGCCGTGGAATTTCAGCAATTCGACCGCCTCGGCCCGGCGAACCATGGCGATGGGCTTCAGCCCCAGATCACGCCCCAACCCGCACATCAGCTTGCCCAACTGGCTGGTTGCCGCCGATACGACAAAGGACTCTCCGGCCGATTTGGCGATATCGACCATCGCCATCGCAGTCAGCGGGTTCACGATCTGCGCGGCCCCGTCGTCATCCGAAATCTCGGCGCGCAACGGGATGCACATCTGTGCCTGGGTCAGCGCATATTCGGCCCAGGCCCCCGAACCCGAGGCGACGAAAGCCACGCGCTGGCCCATCAGCGCCTCGGCCCCTTTTCCGGTGGCGACCACGTCACCGCACCCCTCGAAGCCAGCCGGGGCGCCCTTGACGCGTGGCTGGCCATATTCACCCTTGATGAAGTGGATGTCGGACGGGTTCACCGAAGCGGCGCGCAGACGGATCAAAACCTGACCGGGCCCCGCAGCGGGCACCGGGATTTCGACCTCTTCCAGCCAGTCCGAGGCTTGCTCGATCACAGGTCCGGTGGCGGTTTTGGCGTATCCTTCGAATTTCTGCACCACGGCGAACATGGTTTTGGGCAACTCGGTCACTTTGCTCTTCCTCTTGGGTCGTTACCCGATTGTTTGTGGCCCGTCCCAAGCGGGTGGATTGCCCGCACGCTGGGATCAACCAAGGCCCAAGCCGATCAGGGCAGCCTGTTGAAGCCAAGCCAAGCAAATGCGGCCCTGTCCGTCAATCGACCCGTTCCGTTACGTTACGGAAGCCACTCGGCATGGCCGGACATCCTGGGCCAGGCTGCCGGGCGGCCCAGGTAAACCTCATTGGATCAGCAGGTTGCGTAATTCCTGCAGCTTCAGGGCGGCGGTTTCCGGGGCCGCCTTGATCTCGTCCAGAATGGCAATGACCTTGGCCTGGATGTCCTGGCTCAGCTGACTGTTGCGCACCTCGTCAACCATCTTGTCATAGTCGAACTGATCCGCGGTCAGCATGCCCTCCTGAACCCAAGCGTTGATCAGTTCGCTTCCCTGAGCCGTCAGCGCAGCCACCTGATCGCTGGTCTGATCGGCAAGGTCAGTGGCGGCCTGACCCGCCTGCTCGGCAGTTTCCGAGGCCTGCTCGACGACTGAAGACGCAGCTTCGCTGGCTTGATCTCCAGCTTCCGAAAGTGCTTGCTCTGCGGCTTCGGTCACGGCGGTCGCGGCGTCGCCGATGGCCTCTCCGGCCTGTTGCGCGGCCGATTCAAGTTTCTCGGCCGGAGTGGGTTCGGGTTGGTTCAAATACATGTAGGCGCCGACGCCTAGAACGGCGATGACGGCAATAAGGATCAGGCGGGACATCACGGGTCTCCTCTTTGGATGCATGGTATCGAGATGTGCTCAAACTAGTTGAGTTCAAAAGGTAAAACCCGTGTTTTCCTTCCCCGATCCGCGTTTGAGCCGCCGGGCGCTGATCGACGCAGTTCGGCCGGCAAGATCACGCCGTCGCGGGAAAACGGCGCGATGAATTCATCCAAGCCGCGTACTGCAATGCGATTATGTATGGGGATAGTGGCGGAGAGACAGGGATTCGAACCCTGGGTGGGCTTGCACCCACAACGGTTTTCGAGACCGCCCCGTTCGACCACTCCGGCACCTCTCCGCGGGGGTCTGTGAGGGGGGGATTTAGTGATGATCGCCGGAGGGTGCAAGCAGAAAATTCGTCAATATCGCATCCGGCCGATTTTCCATTGCCTGAGCGATGAAATATCCTAGGCTGAAGCCCATGCAATACACCATTACCTTCATCGCTCGTATCGCTATTTTCTCGCTGGGTCTGCTGTTTGCGCTTGGGCAGGCGGCGCAGGCCGCAAGCCGAGACCGGATTGAGGCCTTCCTCGAAACCACCGGATTCGACGTGGCGCTGGAGAGCATCGCGCTGGCGTCCGCTTCGGCGCCTCAGATGGTGGGGATCGACCCCGAGGGGTTCGGTTCGCAATGGACACGGTTGTCGGAAGAGGTGTTCGACACCGAAAAGATGCGCGAAACCGCTGTGTCCATACTGGAGCAGACGCTTAGCGACGAGGCCCTGGCCCATGCGGTCGAGTTCTATGCCTCGGATCTGGGGCAGCGACTGGTCGAAGCGGAGAACGCCTCGCACATGATCGAGGACGATGACGCCAAGCAGGCCGAGGGTCTCAGGATCGTGGCCGATCTGGTCCGAGAGGGGTCGATGCGGGTCGAGATCCTCAAGCGGATGAACAGGGCGATCGACGCCAGCGAAACGGCGCTGCGGGCGGTCCAGGAAATCCAGGTGCGTTTTCTTCTGGCTGCCAGTGCGGCCGGTGTCATCGATCTGCAACTCGACGCCGACGGCCTGCGCGCGATGATGAAGGCGAACGAGACCCAGATGCGCCAATCAATGCAGCAGTCGGCGTTGGCCAATGCCGCTTATACTTATCAAACCTTCTCGGACGCCGATCTCGAGGCCTACACCCGCGCGCTCGAGCATCCGTTGATGCAGCAGGTCTATGAACTGCTCAATGCGGTGCAGTACGAGATCATGGCGACTCGGTTCGAGACGCTGGCCGCGCGGATGGCCGAGCTGCGCCCGGTTCAGGACATCTGATGCGGGTCGTTCTGACCCTGTGGCTGATCTGCGCCGGATGGGCGGCCGCCGCGGCAACGTCCGAGACGGCCGAGCGGTTGGCTGCAGCGCTGCACCTGCGCGAGGTGGCGCAGATTCTCAGCAACGAGGGCGTTCAGCAAGTCGGTGACATCGACGCGGCCATGCTGGAGGGCCGGGGCGGCTCGTATCTGCGGGCTCAGATCGAGGACCTCTATGACCCTGCGTGGATGCATGATCGGCTGATCGAGTCCCTGGCCGCCGGGATGACCGCGACCGAGATGACACAGGCGGCCGTGTTTTTCGAGGGCGAGACCGGCCGGACGGTCGTTCGGCTCGAGAATTCCGCCCGGCGGGCCTTTTCGGAAGAATCGATCCGGCAGGCGGCCTTGGACGCCCTTGCCGGGGCGGATCAGGAGGCCGAGTTCTTTCGCTTGATCGACGAATTTGTCCAGATCAATGACCTAGTGGACCAGAATGTCGCCGGCACCCTCGGCGCGGATTACGCGTTTTTGCGCGGGCTCGCCGACGGGCAGGGCGTGGTCGCGGACAGTGACCAGATGCTGGCGCAACTGCTCGAACAGGCCGGAGAAACCGAGGATGACACGCGCGAATGGCTGTATTCGTTCCTGATGTTGGCCTATGGTCCGCTTGATCCGGCGCAGCTGCGCGAAAACATCGCTTTTTCCCGGACCGAGGCCGGCCGGGCGCTGAACCGCGCGTTGTTTGCGGGGCTTGGCGACATGTACGAGGATCTTTCCTATCAGGTTGGCTTTACGGTGGGGCAGGTTCTGAACGCATCAGATCTTTAGGCGCGGTTTGGTGTTGACTTTGGGCCGGTATCCATGGATAAGCGCGCATCCCGGCCGGAACCTCCGCGCCGGGTCTCGTTATTGCTGGCCGGACGGGTGCGCCCTGATGGTCGTTCATCCGCCCGAAAAGGGCGCGCTGTTCGAGGTGGCTTTGGCCGAAACACCCGTCTGACGGGGACCACAGAACGCGGTAGAAAAAGGAAAGACGCATGTTTGCAGTCCTCAAGACTGGCGGCAAGCAGTACAAGGTTCAGGCGGGCGACGTGCTCCGCGTTGAAAAACTGGCTGCCGACGCAGGTGAAAAAGTCCAATTCAACGACGTTCTGATGCTGGGTGGCGATGCCCCCGTTGTCGGTGCGCCGTTCATCGATGGCGCGGCCGTTCAGGCAGAAGTGATCGAACAGATCAAAGGTGACAAGGTCATCAAATTCGTCAAGCGCCGCCGCAAGCACAGCTCGAAGCGCACCGTTGGCCACCGTCAGAAGCTGACCCTGGTCAAGATCACGGACATCCTGCCCTCGGGCGCGGACAAGTCGGGCGTAAAGGCCGCCACCGGTTCCGCACCGGCAGGTGAAGTTGCGAAAGCAGCGAAACCCGCCAAAAAAGCCGCTGCCAAGGCAGAGGCCCCGGCCGATGCTGCCGCTGACGATCTGACCAAGATCACCGGTGTTGGTCCCGCAGCTGCCAAGAAACTGGCCGAAGCCGGTATCGAAAGCTTTGCCGCTCTGGCCGCCTTGTCGGACGAGCAGATTGCTGCTATCGAAACGGTCAAAGTGAAACCCGAATGGGTTGAGCAGGCCAAAGAGCTGGCCAAAGGCTAAGGAGAGAGAGAATGGCACATAAAAAAGCTGGCGGTTCCTCCCGTAACGGCCGCGACTCAGCGGGTCGTCGCCTTGGCGTGAAACTGTATGGTGGCCAGGCTGCCGTTGCAGGCAACATCATTGTGCGTCAGCGCGGCACCAAGTTCTGGCCGGGCGAAGGCGTTGGCATGGGCAAGGATCATACCATCTTTGCAACCGTTGATGGCGCCGTGAAGTTCCACAAGGGACTGAAAAACCGCACCTTCATTTCGGTCCTGCCAGTGGCGGAGGCCGCAGAGTAAGCCGAAACCCAGAAGGTTTAAGAAAAATTCATGGGGGACCGGCACAAAGTGCCGGTCCCTTTTTCGTTTTGACGCAGATGTGATCGAAAACCCCGATGCCCGTTGCGACCACCAGTTTCCTGATCTTTGCCGCCAGCCAGGTCGGCACGCCGGGACCGGCCAACATGGTCCTGTTGGGAACGGGTGCGCGCTATGGGTTCCGCGCGGCACTGCCTTTCGTGGCGGGCGTGATTCTGGGCAAGCAGCTGATCATCTGGCCGTTGGGCTTTGGTCTTCTGCAACTGGCGGAACAGGCCCCCACCGCGTTTGCAGTTCTGAAATACGCTTCGGCGGCTTATATTTGCTGGCTTGCGTGGAAAATCGCCAACCTTCGCCTGTCCAATCAGGGCGCGGGCGAGTCGGTTCCCGGATTCTGGGCCGGGTTGGTGGTGCATCCACTGAACCCCAAGGCGTGGGCGATGATCATCGCGGGGTTCACCGGTTTCGTAGCGGCGGGGACATCGGTGCTGAGTGCGACGCTCACGATCGCGCTCGTTCTGTTGACTTGCCAGTTGGTCCTGCATCCGATCTGGACCTTTGCGGGGGATAGAATTGCCCGCGTGGTTGCGGGAAGGCCGGCGGAAAAATATCTGATGTGGACTCTCGCGGGTCTGACTGTTGCATCCGTACTTTTCGTGTTGTTCGGAGGAGGAACACACCAATGAAACTTGAGGCAATCATAAATCAGCCGGTCATTGATACCGAGCGGTTCGACCTGCGCCCGCTGCGCCGGTCGGACATGGGCCTGATCGAGCATTACGCAGGGGACGAGCGCGTGGCGCGCATGACCACGTCGATCCCGCACCCTTTGCCGCCCGGTTCGATCGAGGCTTTCGTAACCCGCGCCATGGCCGAGGATCGGGACGAGGACGTCTGGGCCATGGACGCCACCAAGGATGGCGGGCCCGAGTTGATCGGGGTGATCTCGCTCAAGCGGCTTGATCGCAACCAGTCCGAAGTGGGCTATTGGGTCGCGCCCTTGTACTGGAACACGGGCATCGCCTCGCTGGCGGTGGAAGCGCTGGTTCAGGCGAACCCGCTGGAAAACGCCACGATGTTTGCCAGCGTGTTTCAGGACAATCCCGCCTCGGCGCGTGTTCTGACCCATTGCGGGTTCCAGTATCTTGGCGATGCCGAAAGCTTCTCGGTGGCGCGCGACGCAAATGTGCCCACCTGGACGTACAGCAAAAAACTCTGACTTGTGGCCGATGGGGCCTTTGCAGTAGGGGACTGACATGAAATTTCTCGATCTTGCAAAGGTCTACATCCGGTCCGGGGCCGGCGGTAGCGGGTGCGTCAGCTTCCGACGCGAAAAGTACATCGAATACGGCGGCCCCGATGGCGGGGACGGCGGCAAGGGCGGGTCCGTCTGGGCCGAGGTCGTGGACGGGCTGAACACCCTGATCGACTTCCGTTATCAGCAGCATTTCTTTGCCAAGAACGGCCAGCCCGGCCGGGGCCAGCAACGCACCGGCAAGGATGGCGACGACATCATCCTGCGTGTGCCCGTCGGAACCGAGATCTTGGACGAGGATCAGGAGACGGTGATCGCCGACCTGACCGAGGTGGGGCAACGTGTCCTGCTGGCGCGGGGTGGCAATGGTGGTTTTGGCAACCTGCATTTCAAATCGGCCACAAACCAGGCGCCGCGCCGGGCCAATCCGGGGCAGCCGGGCGTAGACCGTACAATCTGGTTGCGTCTGAAATTGATTGCCGATGTGGGGCTGCTGGGCCTGCCGAATGCGGGCAAATCGACCTTTCTGGCCGCCACCTCGAACGCCCGGCCCAAGATCGCCGATTATCCCTTTACCACGCTGCACCCCAATCTGGGCGTCGTCGGCGTGGACAACGTAGAGTTCGTGGTGGCCGACATTCCCGGCCTGATCGAAGGCGCGCATGAAGGCCGCGGCATCGGCGACCGTTTCCTGGGCCATGTCGAACGCTGCGCGGTGTTGCTGCATCTGGTCGATGGCACGTCTGAGACCATCGCGCAGGACTATCACACCATCATCCACGAGCTTGAGGCCTATGGCGGCGCGCTGGCCGACAAGCCCCGTATCACCGTGCTGAACAAGATTGACGCGTTGGACGAAGAACAGCTTGAACTGGCCAAGGCCGAGCTGGAAGAGGCCGTGGGTGGCCCTGTCATGACCATGTCGGGCGTCGCCCGGCAGGGCGTGACCGAAGTTCTGCGAGCCCTGCGCGCCCAGATCGACGAGAACCGCCTGCGCCAGAAACCCACCGAGGAGCGCGAGACGTGGCAGCCCTGACCGACGCAAAGCGCCTGGTGGTCAAGATCGGCTCGGCGTTGCTGGTCGATCGTGCGACCGGCAAGCTGCGTTCGGACTGGTTGCATTCGCTGGCGCAGGACGTGGCGTGGCTCAAAGGGCAGGGGACGGATGTGGTTCTGGTCTCTTCCGGTTCGATCGCCCTGGGGCGCGGTGTTCTGGGCCTGCCCGCAACCGCACTGTCGCTGGAGCAATCTCAAGCCGCTGCCGCCGTCGGGCAGATCCGGCTGGCGCGGGCCTATGAAGAGGCGTTGGCACCGCACAACATCACCACGGCGCAGGTTCTGGTGACGCTCGAAGACAGCGAGAACCGCCGCCGGTACTTGAATTCGCGCGCGACGCTGGAAACTCTGCTGGGGTTGGGTGTTGTGCCCATCGTGAACGAGAACGATACGGTGGCCACGGATGAAATCCGTTACGGCGACAATGATCGCCTAGCCGCGCAGATCGCCGTGACCGTCGGTGCGGACCAATTGATTCTGCTGTCCGATGTCGATGGATTCTACACCGGCAACCCTGCCGAGGACCCTTCTGCCACCCGGTTTGACGTGATCGACGCGATCACGCCCGAGATCGAAGCGATGGCCGGTGACGCCGGTTCGGGGCTGTCCAAGGGCGGCATGAAGACCAAGCTGATGGCCGCGCAGATGGCGACGGCGGCGGGCTGCGACATGGCGATTACGGAAGGATCGCCTTTGAACCCGCTGAAACTGCTGAACAATGGCGCGAACAGCACTTGGTTCAAGGCCAAGCTGGACCCGCATGCGGCGCGCAAACGCTGGATCTCGGCGATGAAGCCGCGGGGCGAGATCACGGTCGATGCAGGGGCCGCGCGCGCGCTGGAGAATGGCAAAAGCCTGTTGCCTGCCGGCATCGTCGAGGTGACGGGCGATTTCGGACGGGGCGACCCGGTGGCCATCAAGGACCACGAGGGCCGACGCATGGGATTGGGGCTCAGCCGCTACACCGCGTACGAGGCCGACGCCATCAAGGGTCGCAAATCCTCCGAGATCGAGGACACCCTCGGCTATCCCGGCCGTGCGGTGATGATCCACCGTGACGATCTGGCTTTGTAGCCGCGAAAACTGATAGATTTGGCTGGTCCGACGACCGGAAAGGCAGATGACATGAAGGACTTTGACAGCATTCCCGCCCTGATGGCCGATCTTGGCAAGCGCGCCAAGGATGCGTCTCGGGACCTGGCCTTCGCCTCGGCCGAACGCAAACACGCGGCGTTGATGGCCGCCGCCGAAGCCGTGTGGAAGAAGCGCGCACAGATCATCGAGGCCAACAAGAAAGACCTGGACTATGGCCGCGAAAAGGGTCTGAGCCCGGCCATGATGGACCGTCTGATGCTGGACGAGGCGCGCATTCAGGGCATGGTCGACGGGTTGCGCACCGTGGCCGAACAGACCGATCCGGTGGGTGAGGTTCTGGCCGATTGGGACATGCCCTCGGAGCTGAACATCCGCCGGGTACGCACCCCGCTTGGCGTGATCGGCGTGATCTATGAAAGCCGCCCGAACGTGACCGCGGATGCCGGGGCGCTGTGCCTGAAATCGGGCAACGCCGTGATCCTGCGCGGCGGATCCGAGAGCTTTCATTCCTCGACCGCGATCCACGCCTGTCTGGTCGAGGGTCTGAAGGCCGCAAACCTGCCCGAGGATGCGATCCAGCTGGTCCCGACCCGTGACCGGGCGGCGGTGCAGGAATTGCTGACCATGACCGACTATGTCGACGTCATCGTTCCGCGCGGCGGCAAGGGGCTGGTCGGGCTGGTTCAGCGCGAGGCGCGGGTGCCGGTTTTTGCCCATCTTGAAGGGATCGTGCACATCTACATCGACAAGGCAGCGGATCCGCAGAAAACGCTGGACGTGGTGCTGAACGCCAAGACCCGCCGTACCGGCATCTGCGGTGCGGCAGAATGCCTGCTGGTGCATCAGGATATCGCGGAAACGCTGGGGCGCGACGTGATCGCGGCGCTGCTGGCCGCGGGCGTCGAGGTGCATGCCGCAGGTGCGCTGGCCACCGAAGGCACTGTGCCGGCCAGCGATGACGATTGGGGCAAGGAGTTTCTGGACAGCATCATCGCCGCAAAACCGGTGGCCGATATCGACGCGGCAATCGCGCATATCCGCCAATACGGATCGAACCACACCGATTGCATCATGACCGAGGATCAGTCAGCCGCCTACCGCTTCTTTGAACGGCTCGACAGTGCGATCTTGATGCACAACGCCTCGACCCAGTTTGCCGACGGAGGTGAGTTCGGAATGGGCGCCGAGATCGGGATCGCCACGGGCAAGATGCACGCACGCGGCCCGGTGGGGGCGGCGCAGCTGACCAGCTTCAAATACCTGGTGCGCGGCAACGGCACGACGCGCGCCTGAGTCGCCGCGTCAAAACCGCAGCACCACGCGGGTCGCGCCCGTCTCGGCCGTGACCCGTCGGCCCTGTGCGGCCGCCGTCTGCGGCAGCAGGGCGAATTGCACCTGCGCCGGCGTAACCTTGTTGGCGAATGTGCCGGTCGGAAGGCTTTTCCACAGGTCCGGATCAACATTCATGCGGTCGGCCGTACCAGTGACCGTCCATTTGTCGCCCACGCTGTCGATCTTGACCTCGCCGCCCATCGGCATGGCGCTTTCGCAGCACATGATGGCCAGAAAGGCCAGTTTGATCTGATTGCGCGGCATCGGCTCGGTGACGTTCCAATGCACCCGGACACGGCCCGCACGCTCGACATCACGCAGCAGGTCCGTCACTTCGCTGCGGCCCAGCGGCTGATCGCTGGCCGCGCCAAAGGCCACGCGGAAGAACCGGATTCGCGCCCCGGCGCTGCCGACGCTGCCTGTGATCAGCTCCATCTCGGGGCCTTGGGTGCCGCCAACCATTTCCAACAGCTCCAGCCCATTGGTGATCGCGCCGATCGGGCTGATCAGATCGTGGCAGATCCGAGAGCCGATCAACTCGGCCAGGTTGACGTTAGTGTCGCCCATGCGTACCTCCTGAAATATCCGCCCATGCACGACCCGGAGCCGCCGCATGACAGATATGAATGCCATTCTTGCACCGGGCATGTATGTCCGCCACCCCGATTTCCCCGATTGGGGTGTTGGACAGGTCCAGTCCAACATCGCGGGCAAGATCACCGTGAACTTTCGCGACCAGGGCAAAGTGGTGATTGACGGAACACGCATCGCCTTGATGCCGGTTCTTGATCCCTGAAACTGGTTTAGGAAAGGTTAACGGTGCTCGCCACCCGGTTCGTGTTGCCATTCGCCGTGCGGCTGCGGTATCAGCGCTGAGATCGCAACTGGAAACCGACCTTGCCAAATGCCGGACGCAGGCCTTTCATTCAAAGTCAAACTTGCCGAAACCGATGACGAACTGCGCGCGGCGCAGCGACTGCGTTATGACGTCTTCGTGCGAGAACTGGGCGGCGGTGGTGAGATGGTCGATCACGCCGAACGCCTTGAGCGCGACCGGTTCGATCCGTATTTCGATCACATGCTGGCCTATGACGACTCGACCGGTGCGGTTGTCGGCGTCTATCGCCTGCTGCCCGGAGACCGGGCGGCCGAACTGGGCCAGTTCTATTCCGAAGACGAATATGACCTGACGGACCTGAAGCGCAGCGGGCGCAAGCTGCTGGAGCTGGGCCGGTCCTGTCTGCATCCCGACTATCGCGGCGGAACCGCGATGTATCATCTGTGGAACGGGCTGGCACGCTATGTGGCCGAGCGGGACATCGAGGTTCTGTTCGGAGTCGCCAGTTTCCACGGAACCGACGTGCAGGCGCTGGCGCAGCCCTTGTCGATGCTGCACCACAAGCACCTGGCCCCGCCAGAACTGCGCGTGCGGGCGCAACCAGACGTGTTTCAAAGCATGGACCTGGTCGCCCCCGACAAGCTGGACCGCCGCGCGGCGATGTTGCAGGTGCCCGCGCTGATCAAGGCCTATCTGCGGCTGGGCGGGTTCGTTGGGGAGGGGGCCTTCATCGACCACGCCTTCAACACCACCGATGTCTGCCTGATCCTTGACACCGCGCGCATGAACGACCGGCAGAGGCGCATCTATGGCGGAGCGTGACGTGATGAACCAGGTGCTTTGGTACAGCGACGACGCCCCCGATCCGGTCCGGCTGGGCCCGCTGGGCTGGGTTCTGGTGCTGGTGCGCGGGCTGCCGTTGGCGCTGTTGGTGTTCGTTGGGCTGATCGTTCTGCTGACCATCCGCCTGTTCGAACGCCCCCTATGCGGGATACGCCGCCCGGTTTCGGCCTATGTCCCGCAATTCGTGTCGCGCAACGCATTTCGTATCCTGGGCATCGGTTTCCAGACCTCGGGCGCGTTGATGCGACAGCACGGCGCGGTTGTGGCCAACCATTCATCGTGGCTGGACATCTTCGCGCTCAATGCCCGAAAGCGGGTGTATTTCGTGTCCAAGGCCGAGGTGGCCAAATGGCCCGGCATCGGCTTTCTAGCCCGCGCCGCCGGGACCGTGTTCATCGAACGTGACCGCAGAAAGGCCCACGCGCAGACCAAGCTGTTCGAAGAGCGCCTGAAAGCCGGGCACAAGCTGCTGTTCTTCCCAGAAGGCACCTCGACCGACGGGTTGCGGGTTCTGCCTTTCAAAACAACGCTTTTTGCGGCGTTCTTCGCCGAGGAACTGCGTGACTTCATGTATGTTCAGCCGGTGACGGTGATCTATCATGCACCAGCCGGGCAACCGGTCAGGTTCTATGGCTGGTGGGGCGACATGGATTTCGGGCCGCATCTGCTCAAGACACTGGGCGCGCGGCGTCAGGGGCGGGTCGAACTGATCTATCACGCGCCGGCCAAGGTCAGCGATTTTCCCGACCGGAAGGCGCTGGCGGCCCATTGCGAAGAGGCCATCCGCCATGCGCACGCCTGGGCGCGCCCTGAAAAATAGGGGCGTTTACCCCTTGCGTTGCCCGATATCCTGCCGTATACGCGCGCCATTCAAACCCGCAGGCGGGGTTTGGCCGTTTTGAGGGAGACATCCTCATTACGGCCGCCGGTTGGAGCAACCGCTTCTTTCACCCCCGCCAAGGCGTAAACCGGAAAAGGAAAACACAGCATGGCTCTTCCCGAGTTCACCATGCGTCAGCTGCTGGAAGCTGGCGTTCACTTCGGCCACCAGACCCAACGTTGGAACCCGCGCATGGCTCCGTACATCTACGGCGCGCGCAACGGTATCCACATCATCGACCTGACCCAGACCGTTCCGATGCTGGACCAGGCGCTGCAAGCCGTTCGTGACACCGTCGCCAAGGGCGGGCGTGTTCTGTTCGTGGGCACCAAGCGTCAGGCTGCTGGCCCGATCGCCGAAGCCGCCGAGAAGTCGGCCCAATACTACATGAACCACCGCTGGCTGGGCGGCACGCTGACCAACTGGAAAACCGTTTCCCAGTCGATCCAGCGTTTGAACCAGATCGACGAAGCCATGGAATCGGGCGCCGAAGGCCTGACCAAAAAAGAGCGTCTGGGCATGGAGCGTGACCAGGCCAAGCTGCAGGCCTCGCTGGGCGGTATCCGCGAGATGGGCGGCGTTCCGGATCTGCTGTTCGTCATCGACGTCAAGAAAGAAGCCCTGGCCATTGCCGAAGCCAACAAGCTGGGCATCCCGGTCGTGGCCGTGGTTGACACCAACTGCTCGCCCGATGGCGTGGACTATGTGATCCCGGGCAACGACGACGCAGCCCGCGCGATCGCGCTGTACTGCGACCTTGCTGCGCGCGCGGCGCTGGACGGCATGTCGGCGCAGCTGGGTGCCGCTGGCGTCGATCTGGGCGCATTGGAGGAAGCTCAGGCAGAAGAAGCCGTGGCCGAAACCAGCGAAGCCCCCGCCGAGGCGTAAGCTGCCTGTCACATGACTGACATATGGGGCAGGGTATGACCTGCCCCAATCCCATTTGAATTGAGGAGAGCCGAACCATGGCAATCACAGCAGCACTGGTGAAAGAACTGCGCGACGCGACGGGCGCAGGCATGATGGACGCCAAGAAGGCGCTGACCGAAACCAATGGTGACATGGAGGCCGCCGTCGACTGGCTGCGCACCAAGGGTCTGGCCAAAGCGGCCAAAAAATCGGGCCGCACCGCGGCCGAAGGCCTGGTGGCCGTCATCGTCGATGGGGGCAAGGGTGTTGCCGTCGAAGTCAACGCCGAAACCGACTTCGTCGCCAAGAATGCCGAGTTCCAGGAAATGGTCGGCGAGATCGCAAAAGCGGCGCTGAATGTCGACGATGTCGAAGCGCTGAAGGCCGCCGATCTGGGCGGCAAGACCGTTGCCGACATCCTGACCGACAAGATCGCCAAGATCGGCGAGAACATGTCGCTGCGCCGGATGGCCAAGATCGAAGGCGACAGCGTGGTGTCCTATGTGCACAACGCCGCAAACCCCGGCATGGGCAAGATCGGTGTTCTGGTTGCTCTGTCGGGTGGTGATGAAGCAATCGGCAAACAGATTGCTATGCACATCGCCGCCGTGAACCCGGCTGCTCTGTCTGAAGCCGATCTGGATCCGGCCGTGGTCGAGAAGGAAAAGCAGGTTCAGATGGACATCGCCCGCGAATCCGGCAAGCCCGAGCAGGTGATCGAAAAGATGATCGAAGGCCGCATGAAGAAGTTCGTGGCCGAGTCGACCCTGCTGAACCAGCAGTTCGTGGTGAACCCGGACCTGACCGTCGAAGCCGCGGCCAAGGAAGCCGGCGCAACCATCACCGGTTTCGTGCGCCTGGAAGTGGGCGAAGGCATCGTGGTCGAGAAAGAAGACTTTGCCGCCGAGGTCGCCAAGGCCGCGCAAGGCTGACCCGGCCAGCGCCCGGCAATTGTGCCGGGCCAACCAGACCGAACCGGTTGCGCCCCGCGCAGCCGGTTTTTTTAGTGCGAAAGTCGGAAGAAGAATGTCGGGAGGCCTCGCTACTAATGGGGATGGACGAGGCCCCCCGTGATTACCAACAACGGATCGCGGACGAATAAGCGCCCGTCGCCAGACGGTGGTCGAACTGCCTTGGAAATACAAGGATCCGACCCAATGTTCCCTGGCCAAAGCCACCACTCACGGAACGATATCACTGTGCGATTTTGGGGGCGTTCGGGAAAGTCATGTATTCCTTACCCAGCGTCAACTTGAAGTTGGGCGCGGGTGTGCAGGTTAGGCTTCCATGACGAATATCTGATTGTGCAGCGACGCCTTCAGCACGGCCTGGGCCGTGGTTTCGACCGATAGCGCCTCGCGCGCGAGACGCAGGTGTTTTTCGACCGTGGCCGAGGTCAGCCCCATCAGCAGCGCGATGTCCTGCGTCGTCTTGCCGTCTCCGACCCACTCCAGCGCCTCTCGTTGCCGTTTGGTTAGCGCGCGGTTCGGCGGAACATAGGGCAGGGTGAGGATCTTGAGATGCGCGACATTGTTCATGAGCAGGATATCGGCACCATGCTCGGCCCAGATCGCGTCCAATTCGTCCTGCGTGCGGCTCAGCGAGGCCAGCGAGATCGCACCCTTCGAGCGAACCGACACCGAGGTAAAGCTGACCGTGTAACCGACTGTTATTCCCTTGGATTTGTTGAAATCGTAGACCTTGCGCTCCTCGGCCGTCATGGTGCCGCTGGACATCATATCCTGGATCATGCGCCAACTGGCCGCACCTTCGTGATTCAGGGCCCATTTCAGCATCGGCGCGTGGAAATACAGCCCATCGCGCAGGAACCCGTCCATGTATTCCTTGCAGTGGTTGGTCAGGATCACGAAATCTTCGGGATCTCCCAGCGACGTAGGCGTGCGATATTGGGTATGGCCATACAGAAGCCGGTCGAACCCGTATCGCTCCATCTGGTCGGTATGAGCGGCCCAGAGCTCTTCTAGGGTTTTCACATAGCTCAGGAAATTCAGATACTCGCTTAGGTTCATGCGCCCCCCGTGTCCTGCAAATGACCGGCAAGGGCGTCCAAAGCCAGAACATAGCTCTGTGCGCCGAAACCGCAGATCTGCCCGAGCGCGACCGGCGCGATGAAGGATCTGTGCCGAAAGGATTCGCGTGCATGGATGTTGGACATGTGCACTTCGACCACCGGTAACTGGACGGATGAGATCGCATCCATCAACGCGATCGAGCTGTGTGTGTAGGCGCCGGCGTTCAGGATGATGCCGTCATGGACACCGCTTGCGGCATGAATGGCATCGATCAGGGCGCCCTCGTGGTTGGACTGAAAGGTTTCGACCGTCACGCCGATGGCTTTGCCATGCGCAACGCAGCGGTCTTCCAGCATCTGCAGGGTCGTATGGCCATAGACCTCGGGTTGCCGGCTGCCCAGCAGATTCAAATTCGGCCCGTTCAATACAAGAATACTGTGCATTATCATCCTGTCCCCATGCCTTTTCATAACCTTGAATCGCGCATGCGTCTACAAAGCTTGCTCGCATGAGGCGAACAAGGAGAATCGCACTGGCATTTTTGTTTTTCGGTATGGCCGCGTAGGCGTTCAGGCTGTCTCCATCGTGACCACAACTTTCCCGAGCACCGAACGATCCTCGATCAGTTCAAGCGCCTTGCCCGCCTCTTCGAGCGGAAATTTCGCGGTTATACGCGGTCGGATCTTGCCTGCCAGGTACAGTCCGAACAGCTCGTTGACGTTTTCCGCATGGCCCTTGGGGTCACGAAACACCGACGCGCCCCAGAACACGCCGACGATTTCGCAGCCCTTCAAAAGGGGCAGGTTGAGGGGAATATTGGGAATGCCGGCCGGGAACCCGACCACAAGATACCGGCCTTTCCACGCCATCGCCCGCAAGGCGGGTTCGGCATAGTCGCCGCCGACCGCGTCATAGACGATATCGACGCCTTCACCACCCGCAAGTTTCTTGATCTCGGCAGACAGGGCTTTTTGGGCTTCGCGATCCATGTCGCGGGGATAGACCAGGGTTTCGTCTGCGCCCAGGTCGCGGCAGAAATCGGCCTTGTCTTGCGAGGACACCGCTGCAATCACCCGTGCGCCCATGGCTTTGCCCAGTTCCACCGCCGCCGAACCGACGCCGCCCGCGGCGCCCAGCACCAGCAGGGTCTGGCCAGGCCGCAACGCCGCGCGGTCCTTGAGCCCATGATACGAGGTGCCATAGGTGAAGATGAAGCCTGCGGCGTCTTCGTAGGACATAGAATCGGGAAACCTGACGGCGCTGGCGGCCGAAACGCAGATCTGTTCGGCAAAGCCGCCATGCCCGGTCAGGGCCAGCACACGGTCGCCGACCTCCAGATCCGACACGCCATCGCCCAACGCGATCACGTCGCCCGCGATCTCGCCGCCGGGGGCAAATGGGCGGGGCGGCTTCATCTGGTACAGATCGCGGATGATCAGCGTGTCGGGAAAGTTAACGCCGGCGGCGCGGATGCGGACAGCAATCTGACCCTTTTTCGGCGCGGGATCGGGCAGGATGGTCAGTTTCAGGGTTTCCGGACCGCCCGGGGCGACGCTGAGTAAAGCTTGCATTTGGTATTCCGATCCTCGTCATCTGTTGGCTTGAAGGTCCGATTGCGGCGCGATGTTGTCAAGGAAGTTGTGAAATGCAATTCTGCACAGTGAAACGGATCGCGGCCGATCGGCAGGACGGATCGAAAAATTCGGATTGGGGAGGAGATCCATGACACCAGACAACCTGTTTTCTCTGAACGGAAAAATGGCGCTGGTTACCGGAGGTGCCACGGGAATCGGGCGCATGGCCGCCGAGGCTTTGGTGCGCGCCGGCGCGCGCGTGCTGATTGCCTCGCGCAAGGGCGCGGACTGCGCGGCCGTGGCCGATGAACTCAACGCGCTGGATGCGCCGGGTCGCGCCGAAGGGTTTGCCGGGGACGTCGGCTGCGAGGCCGGGATCGACGCGCTGGTATCCGAGGTCAACACCCGAACGCAACGTCTTGATATCCTGATGAACAACGCGGGCGTATCCTGGGGCGCACCTTTGGGGCAGTTCCCCTATGACGCGTGGGACAAGGTCATGTCGGTGAACGTGACCGGTGTGTTTCACCTGACGCAGAAACTGCTGCCGCTGTTGATCAAGTCCGGGTCCGATGATGACCCGGCCCGGGTGGTCAATGTCGGCTCGGTCATGGGCGAGGTTCCGATGGGCGATGGCGCCTACAGCTATTCGGCCTCGAAAGCGGCGGTGATCCACCTGACCAAGATCCTCGCCAAAGAGCTGTCGCCCCACCGCGTCACCGTCAATGCGTTGGCACCGGGGCCGTTCGTATCGCGGATGACCGCCTTTGCTACGGCGGACGAGGACAAACGCGAGAAGGTCGGGAAATCGGTGCCGCTGGGCCGTGTGGGTCGTGATGAGGACATCGCGGGATCGATGCTGTTTCTGTGCGGGCGCGGCGGCAGCTATGTGACAGGCGCCGTGATTCCCGTCTCGGGCGGTATCAACGTTCTGACCGGGGGGAACATCTTTGCCGAAGCCATGTAACGGTCGCGGAACAGGACGGGTGACATGACCCAAGACTCCAACGAACTGGACCTCGCTGCGGTCGATGCCTATCTCGGCGCGCATCTGCCGGGCTATCGCGGCCCGCTCGACGCCACCAAATTCGCGGTCGGGCAATCCAACCCGACCTACGAATTGCGGACACCGGAACGGCGCTATGTCCTGCGGCGCAAACCGCCGGGCGCGTTGCTGAAATCCGCCCACGCCGTTGACCGCGAATACCGGGTGCAACGCGCTTTGGCCGACAGCAATGTGCCTGTGCCGCGCATGTTGCTGTTGTGCGAAGACGAGTCGGTGATCGGCTCGGCCTTCTACGTCATGGAGCGGCTTGAGGGGCGCATCTTCCTTGAACCCACGATGAAAGGCGAAAGCAACGAAACCCGCGCCGCGATCCTGCACGAGATGAACCGGGTGCTGGCCGAGTTGCACATGGTCGACATCGATGCGGTCGGCCTGTCAGATTATGGGCCGACGGGCAACTACTATGAACGGCAGATCTCGCGCTGGACCAAACAGTACCGCGCATCCGAGACCAGTACCATCGGTGACATGGATCGGTTGATCGGCGCGCTGACCGCCTCGATCCCCGAGGAGGACGGGCAGAGAACGCTTGTTCACGGTGACTACCGTATCGACAATCTGATGTTTGACACCGTCGGCACCCGCTGCGTGGGCGTTCTGGATTGGGAGTTGTCGACGATCGGCCACCCCTATGCCGATCTGGCCGCGGTCATCATGCAATGGCAGATGCCGCCCGGAAAAGAGGGGCGCGGCCTGGCCGGCATAGACCGCGCAGCGCTTGGACTTCCGTCCGATGCGGAATTCATCGCCGAATACTGTGCCCGGCGCGGGTTGTCAGGAATCGACAATTTCGGCTTTTACCTGGCGTTCAATTTCTTCAGGATGGCGGCCATCCTTCAGGGGGTCTACAAACGGGCGCTGGACGGCAATGCATCCGACCCGACCCGCGCACAGGCTTTCGGCGCGTATGTTCCGATCTTCGCCCAACACGGGCTTGCGGCCCTGGAATCGCGGGGCGATTGACCAGTGACCACCCGCCGGGCACAGCTGGAACCAGATGAAAAGGACCGCAACTTCGTCACGGCCCTGGCTCGGGGGCTGCAGATCCTGCGGGCATTCCGGCACGGCGATACCGCGCTGACCAATACCGACTTTGCCGACCGCACCGGCCTGCCAAAGCCGACCATTTCCCGGTTGACGCATACGCTGTGCCAATTGGGGTACCTGGTGCAGGATCAGCCCGGCGGCGCCTATCGTCTGGGGGTCGGAGTTCTGCGGCTGGGCTTCGGCGTTCTGGGCAGCACCGATATCTGCGAACGCGCTGGCGAGGTTCTGCGTGAACTGCGCGCCGGCGCCAACCCATATCTGACGGCGGCCCTGGGCGAAGCGCACCGCGCCGAGGTCGTCTATGTAGCCGTCAGCCGATCCACCCAGAACGTCGCGCTGACGATGCATGTCGGTTCACGGTTGCCGCTGTTCTCGTCGGCGATGGGGCGCGCCATTCTGGTGGGCATGACCCCCGATCAACGCGCCGCCGCCGTCGAAGCGGCCCAGCAGGATCTGGGGCTGCAACGCGACGATCTGCAGCGATCGATAGAAATGGCGCAGGATGAATATGTTGCGCGCGGATATTGCACCGGTTTCTCGCTGTGGCGGGATGACGTGCACGCAATTTCGGTGCCGGTTCCTTCGGCGGATGACGGGCGGGTGTTCGGCCTGAACATCGGCGGCCCGAGCTTTTATGTGACGCCCGAAGAGCTTGCCTCTGAACACGCCGCCAAGCTGATCGACGCGGCCAGGCAACTGAGTCTGCGGCCATGACGGTTGCCACACGCCCCTGCATTGGTGGATTTACTATCAGGGAGGTCGCGCCATGACCTTTGCCCCTACACGGCTGGAACGCATCAATTCCTGGATGCAAGCCTATGTCGATAGGAAAAAATATCCCGGCTGCTCGGTTCTGCTGCGCCACGGCGGCGACGAGGTGCATTTTCACGCTTGCGGTCAGCGCAACATCGAGGCGGGCTTGCCTTTCACGCGCGACACGATCGTGCGCATTTATTCCATGACCAAGCCGATCACTTCGGTTGCATTGATGATGCTGGCAGAACGGGGACTTTTTCACCTGGATGCCCCGGTGTCCGAGTTTTTGCCCGAATGCCTGGACATGCAGGCGCTGATCCCGAATGCGACGCGGTTGGATCAGACCGAACCGGCGCCGTCGCCGACGTTGCACCAATTGCTGACCCATACCAGCGGGCTGAGCTATCCGTTCAATCCGGGCCTTCTGCCGGCGGAGATGGACGCGCGCGACTTGATCTTCAAGCCCGATCAAGGCTGCCTTGCCGATCAGGTGCAGGCGCTGGCCGACCTGCCGCTGGCCTTTCAACCGGGCGCGCGATGGGAATACTCGGTTGGCATCGACGTGATCGGGCGCGTGATCGAGGTTGCATCGGGCCAGACTCTGGACCGGTTCCTGGCCGAAAACGTATTTGCGCCGCTGGGCATGACGGAAACCGGGTTTTCCGTTCCTACGGGGGCAGGGGAGCGGTTCGCGTCCCTGTACACCCCGCTTGAGGGCGACGCGATGGCGCTGAATGCCGCCAAAGCAGGCAATGAGACGCTGCGGTTGGTCGATCAGCCCGGCGAGTCGGCCTTCGAGGCAGCTACGCTGTTTTCCGGTGGCGGCGGGCTGGTCGGTACCATCGACGACTATGCCCGCTTCGCCGATATGCTGCGCAACCGAGGCACCGGTAACGGCAATCGTCTGCTAGGGCCAAGAACCGTGGAATTCATGGTGCGCAACCACTTGCCGGGCGACATTGCATCAATGGGACCGCAGAGTTTCGCCGAACAGCCGATGGAGGGCATGGGGTTCGGCATCGGCGGTGCAGTGGTTTTGGACCCGGCCCGCGCCCGCACGCCCGGCTCGGTCGGAGATTTCAGTTGGGGCGGCATGGCGTCCACATTTTTCTGGATCGACCCGGTTCTCGATCTGACCGTGGTGTTCTTCACGCAACTGGCACCGTCCAGTTCCTATCCGTCGCGATCTCAGTTGAAGGCGCTGGTCCAGGCCGCCCTGATTGAATGACCGTCGCGGGGCTGCTAGGCGAGGCCTGAACCGTGATTCCGGAGACAAGCCCATGACCGAAGCCGAACGCATTCTGCTGGATCTGCTGGATATCGAACGCCTCGAGGTGGACCTGTTCCGCGGCGTGGGCTCGGGCGGAGAAACGCCAACGCGGATTTTCGGCGGCCAAGTGATCGCCCAGGCTCTGGCGGCGGCCTACAAGACGGTCGAGGACCGGCTGTGCCATTCGTTGCACGCCTATTTCATCCGCCCCGGTGACCCGGATATTCCGGTTGTTTATCAAGTGGATCGCGCACGAGACGGAGGCAGTTTCACAACCCGTCGCGTGGTGGCGATTCAGCACGGCAAGCAGATCCTGAACATGTCGGCCTCGTTCCACATTCAGGATGAGGGTTGGGAGCACCAACACCCGATGCCGGATGTCGCGCCGCCCGAAAAGCACCCCTCGCGCGATGACCTGCGGCAGCGGTATCTTACCCGCGTACCGAACCATCTGCGCGCGGAATTGCTGCGTGAACGCCCGATCGAAGTGCGAGAGGTCGATCCGCTGGACATCTTTCAACCCGTAAAGGCCGATGACCGCAATTTCCTGTGGTTCCGCATGGGCGCCGCCGATCAGGCCGATCACGTCACGCAGCACCTTCTGCTGGCCTATGCCTCCGACATGGCGCTGCTGAGCTCGGGGATGAGGCCGCATGGTCTGAGTTGGTTCTCCGGAGAGATCAACGGCGCCAGCCTGGACCATGCGATCTGGTTCCACGCGCCGGTGCAATTCCAGAACTGGCACCTCTACGCGATGGATGCGCCGTGGACGGGGCAGGGGCGCAGCTTCAACCGCGGTGCGATCTATGCGCAGGACGGTACGCTGGTGGCGTCGGTCGCGCAGGAAGGCCTGCTGCGCCGCGCCCGGAAAAAGCCTTAGATATCTCCGACAAACTGTTGATTAAGCTTCCGCATTCCGCTCAGCCAGCGGTCATAATCAGCGATTTTTAGCCGCATGTAGTCCAGAACCTGCGGATGCGGAAGCACCAGGAATGTCTCGGCGCGGATGGCCTCGACGCAGGCCTGAGCCACGTCCTCGGGCTCGAGCATTCCGTCGATCGAGGCGACCGATTCCTCGAACCCCTTGGTCATTTCCGAGCGTACCGCCTGGGGGCATAGGACCGAAACGCGGATACCCTTGTCGCCATAGGTCAGCGCCAGCCATTCGGCAAAACCCACGGCCGCGTGTTTGGTCACGCCATAAGGCGCCGCGCCGGGCTGATTCAGCAGACCGGCGGCGGAAGCGGTCGTCAGGATATAGCCGCCACCGCGCGCGACCATGCGCGGCACCAGATGACGGGCCGTCCAGACATGCGACATCACGTTGATCTTCCAGATCCGGTCCCAGTGGTCGTCGGGCACGTTCAGTCCGCCCAGGGTCAGTATCCCGGCATTGGCACAGAACAGATCGATCGGGCCGACCGAGGCCTCGACGTTGTCGATCAGATCACGGATGTCATCCTCGTTGGCAACGTCGCATCGGATCGCGTGACCACCAATGGTGCTGGCAACCATCTGGGCGCCATCCAGATCAATATCGGCGCAGACGACCCGGGCGCCTTCGCGGGCGAAGCGCTCGGCCAATCCTTTGCCAATTCCATGGGCCGCGCCGGTGATGACAGCGATCTTGTCCTGCAATTCCATGTCGTGTTCCGCCTTCATTGGTTTCGCTGTCGACGGTAACAGCATGAAAACACGCCGCCAACGTGGACGTGGCGGCGTTGGCACTACCCAAAGTTACCATAATACCGATTACGCGTATCTCGTGTGAGATCAGTAGAAAGCCTGCAAACCGGTCTGTGCCCGCCCCAGGATCAAGGCGTGGATATCATGCGTGCCTTCATAGGTATTCACAGTTTCCAGGTTGACCATGTGCCGGATCACCTGGAATTCCAGCGAGATCCCGTTCCCACCATGCATGTCGCGGGCCATGCGCGCGATGTCCAGCGCCTTGCCGCAATTGTTGCGCTTGATGATCGAGATCATCTCGGGCGCGGCTTCGGCCTGATCCATCAGGCGCCCGACCCGCAGGCTGGCCTGCAGGCCCAACGCGATCTCAGTCTGCATGTCGGCCAGCTTCTTCTGGAACAGCTGCGTCTGGGCCAGCGGACGGTTGAACTGTTTGCGATCCAGCCCATATTGCCGTGCCGCGTGCCAACAGCACTCGGCCGCGCCCATCACGCCCCAGCTGATACCATAGCGTGCGCGGTTCAGACAGCCGAACGGCCCCTTGAGACCCTGAACATGCGGCAACAGCGCGTCCTCGCCGACTTCGACGCCGTCCAGAACGATCTCGCCGGTGATTGAAGCACGCAGGCTGAGCTTGTTCTCGATCTTGGGCGCGCTGAGCCCTTTGGCGCCTTTGTCCAGCACGAAACCGCGGATCTTGCCGTCATGCGCATCGGACTTGGCCCAGACGACGAACACGTCGGCGATCGGCGCGTTCGAAATCCACATCTTGCTGCCGGTCAACCGATAGCCGCCGTCGATCTTCTCGGCCCGGGTCTTCATCCCGGCCGGATCCGATCCGGCATCCGGCTCGGTCAGTCCGAAACAGCCGACCCATTCGCCGCTGGCCAGTTTGGGCAGGTATTTGCGGCGCTGCTCCTCGCTGCCATAAGCATAGATTGGATACATCACCAGCGAGCTTTGCACCGACATCATAGAGCGATAGCCGGAATCCACGCGCTCGACCTCGCGCGCGACCAGGCCATAGGTCACATAGCCCGCGCCGATGCCGCCATATTCCTCGGGGATCGTGGTGCCCAGCAGGCCCATTTCGCCCATCTCGCGAAAGATCTCGGGGTCGGTTTCCTCATTCTGGAAAGCAGCCGTGACCCGAGGCTGCAGCTTTTCCTGCGCATAAGCGCGGGCGCTGTCGGCCACCAGGCGTTCGTCCTCGGTCAGTTGATCGTTCAGGCGGAACGGATCATCCCAGGCAAATCGGCCCAGATCGGGCGCATCCTTGGCGCGCAGCGCGGGTTTTGTATCGGGGGCATTCATGTCTTCGCTCCGGATTTCAAGGTTTGCGGCACCCTACCCCGCAATTTGCGCAAAATACAGCGAGACATTTGCAAGGTTTCATGAGTAAAACGCATGGATGGAAACCAAACGCCGCCTGTTCCCGTCGATCTCATCCCTGCGCGCGCTCGAGGCGTTGGATCGTCTCGGCTCGGCCTCCGCCGCCGCGGACGAACTGTCATTGACCCAGAGCGCGGTCAGCCGGCAATTGCAGACGCTCGAGGCGCAGCTGGGTGTTCGGTTGATCCAGCGTGACCGGAAACGGCTGTCGTTGACCCCGGCGGCTCGGGAGTATGTGGCCGAGATCCGTCAAAGCCTGAACCAGATCGCGCAGGCTTCGTTGCGGCTGCATGTGACGCCGGCGGGCGGCACATTGCAGTTGGCCATTCTTCCGACCTTCGGAATGCGCTGGCTGGTACCACGCTTGCCCGATTTTGCGCGGCTGCATCCCGACATCACGATCA
This sequence comes from Ruegeria sp. BHSC276, assembly GCF_059612945.1. Taxonomy (NCBI): domain Bacteria; kingdom Pseudomonadati; phylum Pseudomonadota; class Alphaproteobacteria; order Rhodobacterales; family Roseobacteraceae; genus Ruegeria; species Ruegeria sp. BHSC276. The sequence continues at coordinate 117,042 of NZ_JBXWRP010000011.1, forward strand.
ATATGTCGACCCGGCTGCGCCCGTTCAATTTTTCCGCCGAACCCTTTGATGCAGCGATACATTTCGGCGAACCGGATTGGCCCGGAACCGAGCGGCTGCTGCTGAAGGTCGAGCGTGTCGTGCCGGTGTGTGCGCCCGCGCTGCTGCCGTCCGGTGCGCCCAAGGATGCGGCAGAGTTGCTGAAACTGCCTTTGCTGCACATTCAGACCCGACCGCGCGCCTGGCAGGAGTGGTTCGCGCAGCAGGGCGTGACAGCGCCCAGCCCCCTGCCCGGCACCGTCCATGACCAGTTTACCACCATCAACCAGGCGGCGGTTCACGGGTTGGGCGTGGCGCTGCTGCCCAGCTATCTTATCGAGCAGGATTTGGCCACCGGGCGGCTGATCACCGCCTTTTTGGGCGCCGTCGAGACGATGGGCGCCTATTACCTGGTCTGGCCCAGCACGAAGTCAGGCGATCCGTCGCTGCGCGAATTCCGGCACTGGCTGGCATCGCAGGCCCAAAACGAAGAAACCCTGCCCCGCTGATCGCGCCGCGTTCAGACGGTTTGCGATGTCGTGTCCGCCTTGGGCCGCGACTCGGTCGGACGCTCGCCGGTGACAAGATAGATCACCTGCTCGGCGATCGCCGTCACGTGGTCGCCCATGCGCTCGGTGTTCTTGGCGATGAAATGCAGATGCATGCAGGCCGTGATGTTGCGCGGGTCCTCGGCCATGAAGGTCAGAAGCTCGCGGAACAGGCCGTTGTACATCAGGTCCACGTCCTCGTCGCGTCGGATGACGTCCTGCGCCAGTTCGGAGTCGCGCTGGATATAGGCGTCGAGCGCATCACGCAGCATCGTTTCGACGTCTCGCGCCATACGGCGCAGCGCGGCCGCGCTGCTGCCGATATGCGGGGCCTCGACCAGCGTGGTCGTGCGCTTGGCGATGTTCTTGGCATAGTCGCCGATGCGCTCAAGGTTGCCCGACACTTTCAGCACCGACAGCACAAGCCGCAGGTCGCCGGCCGTGGGCGCGCGCAGGGCGATCAACCGCGCCGTTTCTTCATTGATCATGTCCTCGAGCGCGTCGATCTCCTTGTCGCCCTGACGCACCTGCTGGGCCAGTTCTTCGTCGCGTGTCTCGAGCGACCGGGCGGCGTTGCTGATGGCGACTTCGACCAGACCGCCCATCTTCATGATATGGGCTTGGACAGCTTCAAGATCGCGGTCGAATGCAGAGGCGATATGTTGTTCACTCATGGCGTATTCCTGTCCTCAGCCGATGCGGCCGGTAATATAGCTTTCGGTTCTCGGGTCCTGGGGCTTGGTGAAGATCTGGCCGGTGTCACCGTATTCGACAAGGCTGCCCAGGTGGAAAAACGCGGTTTTCTGGCTGACGCGGGCGGCCTGCTGCATCGAATGGGTCACGATCACA
>NZ_JBXWRP010000012.1:0-85779 GCF_059612945.1 Ruegeria sp. BHSC276
GCCCGACAGCCCGGTGCCGGGCGCATCCAGGCGGTCCTTGACCTCGTCCCAGATGGCGCCGCGGCGCAGGGATTTTTCCACGATCTCGTCCAGCTCGGCCTTGGACTTGGCCAGCCCGTGGATGCGTGGGCCGTAGGCGATGTTGTCATAGATAGACTTGGGGAACGGGTTGGGTTTCTGGAACACCATCCCCACCCGCGCCCGCAACTGCACCGGGTCGACACTCTTGTCATAGATGTTTTCGCCGTCCAGCCGGATATCACCTTCAACCCGGCAGATGTCGATCGTGTCGTTCATTCGGTTGAGGCAGCGAAGGAACGTCGACTTGCCGCAGCCCGACGGCCCGATGAAGGCCGTGACCGTTTTGTCCTCGATTTCGACGTTCACGTCCTTGATGGCATGCGTGTCGCCGTAGTGGACATTGACGTCCCGCGCCGAGATCTTGATCGTTTTTTCGCCCACTTCCTGCTCCGCTCGCGCCAGTTTATCCGGTTGCCGCAGGTAAAGACGCACATTGCCGAAAGGGCGTCCCCCGCAACCGGGCCATCGCATGCCGGGCGGTCAAAGGTCAAGCTTTGCCGCTTGTGCGGGGATCGGATCGATCACAGCGGCAGAATGACCGTAAACACCGCGCCCTTGCCCAGATCGCTCTCGACCCGCAGCCGGCCCCGATGCCGGTTGACGATATGTTTCACGATGGCCAGGCCCAGGCCCGTGCCGCCCAGTTGCCGCGACCGGTGGCTGTCGGCGCGATAGAACCGCTCGGTCAGGCGCGGCAGGTGCACCGGGTCGATGCCCGGGCCCTTGTCGATGACCTGAACCCGAACCGCAGCGCCGCGGACCGCCGGATCGCGCTCGGCAACCGCAACCCGCAGTTCGACGCTGCCGCCGCTGCCGCCATACTTGATCGCGTTCTCGACCAGATTCGTGAACACCTGCCGCAACTGGTCGGCGTCTCCGGGCAGGTGCACCGGCGCCTCGGGCGTCGTCAGAGCCAGCGTCACGCCCGCGCTCTCGGCCAGGGGGCGCAGAGTGGCCAAGGTGGACTCCAGCACTTCGGTCAGGTTCAGCCGTTCCGTCGGGCGCACCCTCTCTTCGCTTTCGACCCGGTTCAACGACAGCAAGTCCCCGACCAGCCGGTTCATGCGGCTGGCCTCGTCGGCCATGATCTGCAGGAACCTGTCCCGCGCGGCAGGGTCGTCGCGGGCCGGGCCGCGCAGGGTTTCAATGAACCCCATCAGGGCCGTCAGCGGCGTGCGCAGCTCATGGCTGACATTGGCCACGAAATCCCGGCGCATCTGCCGCGCCTGTTCCAGATGGGTCACGTCCAAGAAACTGGCCAGAACAGCACCGGCCGACACAGCGCCGACACCATCAATGTAACGGCAGTGGACCTGAAAGGTAGTGTCCTGCGCCCCGTCATTGGCCAGGTGCCGCGCGCTGGCCGACCCCTTGGCGCGCAGGCTCTTCTCGATCGCTTCGACGACCGGCGGCTGGCGCAGGATTGTGGCGAAGTGCCGGTTGTCGAGATTGCGCCCCAACAGGGTTCTGGCTTCGGCGTTCGCGACGATAATCCGCTCGGTCTGGTCGATCACAAGCGCTGGCATCGGCACGGCCGAAACGAATTCGGCAAGGTTGGCGTCGGACATGAATGGCCCCTTGCGTCTAGTCTCCGGCACGCACGGGTTTCAGGCCGTCGCGGAATTTGCGCATGTTGTCCTGATAGTGCAGCGCGCTGAGCGCGATCTGCTGCGCTGCCGCCTCGTCCAGTTCGCGCACCACTTTGCCGGGCGCACCCATGACCAGTGAATTGTCCGGGATTTCCTTGCCTTCGGTGATCAGGGCGCCGGCCCCGATCAGGCAGTTCCGCCCGATCTTGGCGCCGTTCAGCACGATCGCCCCCATCCCGATCAGGCTGTTGTCGCCGATCGTGCAGCCGTGCAGCATGACCTTGTGGCCGATCGTACAATTCTTGCCGATGGTCAGCGGAAACCCGGCATCGATATGCATCACGCAGTTTTCCTGCACGTTGCTGCCCTGCCCCACGCGAATCTCCTCGTGATCGGCGCGGATCGTGCAGCCGAACCAGACCGAGGCGCCCTGTTCCAGCACCACCTTGCCGATCAGGTTGGCATCGGGGGCTACCCAGGTGTCCTCGTGGATTTGCGGGGCGTAATCGCCCAGGGCATAGATCGTCATTTCATGCTCTCGAATTCTTGTTGCAAGGCGCGGACGTGCTCTTGCAGCTTGGGTTGCTGGATCCGCCGCATCCGCTCGGCGCTGACGATGGTTTTCAGCTTGTCCTCGGTCGCATCCAGATCGTCGTTGATCAGCACATAGTCGTAGTAGCCCCAATGGCTGATCTCGTCCCAGCTTTTCATCATGCGCTTGGCGATCACCTCGGGCGCGTCCTGCCCGCGTGTTTCAAGCCTGCGGCGCAGTTCCTTGATCGAGGGCGGCAGGATGAAGATCGACAGCGCGTGCTTGCCCAGTTCCGAGTTGCGGATCTGCACCTCGCCCTGCCAGTCCACGTCGAACAGCACGTCCCGGCCGCTTTGGATCGCTTCGCGAACCGGGTCGGCGGGCGAGCCGTAGAAATTGCCGAAGACATGCGCGTGTTCCAGCATCTGCCCGCTGGCAACCTGCTGACGAAACTCGTCCTCGGACAGAAAGTAGTAGTCCGTCCCGTGAACCTCGCCCGGGCGGGGCTTGCGCGTCGTCGCTGAAACCGAGAACTGAAGATCGGGGTCCCAGTTCATCAGCCGATGGGCCAGCGTCGATTTACCCGCGCCCGAAGGCGACGACAGAATGATGAGAAGGCCCCGGCGATCCGCCATCTGTGATTGTCCTTGTTTATTCAACGTTTTGTACCTGTTCGCGCAACTGGTCTATCACCGCCTTTAACTCCAGGCCAACCGCCGTCAGCTCGGCGTTCTGCGATTTGGAGCACAAAGTGTTGGCCTCGCGGTTGAACTCCTGCGCCAGAAAATCCAGCTTGCGGCCCACCGGGCCGTCCTGCGCCAGCAGCGCCCGTGCCGCGGCGACATGGGCGGTCAGCCGATCGAGTTCTTCGGTGATGTCGGATTTCACGGCGATCAGCGCAAGTTCTTGGGCCACGCGGTCCGGGTCGGCACCCTGGGCGTTGTCCAGAACTCGGGCCAGATTCTGACGCAGCGCAACGGCCATCGCGTCGGCGCGGGCCTGGGCCAGATCGACGGCTTTCGCGGTCAGCGCCTCGATCCGGTCCAGATGTTCGGCCAGGACCGCAGCAAGGGCCTCGCCTTCGGTACGGCGCATCTCGATGAAATCCGCCAGCAGCTTTCCGAACGCGGCCTTCAGCGCCTCGACTAGTGGCGCGGGGTCATCGTCTTCGACGCCGGTATCCAGCATCCCTTTCAGCGCCAACAGGTCGCCGGCCCGCGTGGGAGCCAGGGAAACGCCCTGTTGCGCCGCCAGTTCCTCAGCCCGCGCGATCGCCGAAAGCGCCGCGCGCATCGCCGGTTCGTTCAGGCTCAGGTCGGTGGCCGATTCCTGCCGCGTGATGCGCAGGGTCAGCGTTACGTTGCCGCGGCTGATCATGCGCGACAGCTCGGCCCGCAGCGCCGCTTCGAGCCCGGTCAGCCACTCGGGCACCCGCAGCCGCATGTCCAGCCCCTTGCCGTTCACGCTGCGCAGTTCCCAGCTCCAGCCATGCGGCCCGCAGCCCCCCTTGCCCGAAGCAAAACCCGTCATGGATTTGATCATGCCTGCCCTTTCCGACTTTCGCCCTGCGCTGCTGCACCTAATGCCATCGCACCGGTCAGGGCAAGGGTTTGCTGATGGCTGACTTCATCCGGACAAGTTAACCATTCGTTAAAGATTTGCTCCAATTTTAAGTAAACCCGTGTCAATCTGTCAGTCACAAGGACAGGTCGGTTGCAGTTGGCCGCAGCGCCGCAGCAGACCAAAGGACGGCCATTCGACACGAGGTGATGAAATGAAAACCTTCTTCGGGAACGGTTCCGGGCCGAAACTTGGAAAGATCATCGCAATGGACCGCTTTGGCAGTGGGCGCAGTCTGTCGCCGATCCGTCAGGCAGAATCTTACTGGACCGCGCTGCTGGGCGACGACGGGGTTCCCCGGCGGTCGCAGATCGATCCGCGCGGTTTGGAAAACATTCTCGAATACACGTTCATCCTCGAACGCATCGCCCCCGGGCTGGCCCGGTTCCGGCTGGCCGGAAGCCATCTAAGCAAGATCGCCGGCATGGAAGTGCGCGGCATGCCGCTGACCGCTTTTTTCGAGCCCTCGTCGCGCGACCGGATCACCGAGGAGTTGGAGACGGTTTTTTCGGAACCCGCGATCGGAGAGTTCGCCTTGGTTTCGAAAGGCAAGCTGGGTCGGGTCCGGCTCGAGGCGCGGATGATCCTGCTGCCGCTGCGCAGCGACCTGGGCGATGTCAGCCGGATTCTTGGCGTTCTGGTCAGTGATGGCGCAATCGGCGCCACGCCCCGCCGTTTTACGATCGAAGCCAGCCAGGTCCGGCCGCTGGTCGCGGTTCGGCGGCGGGCTGAAAAAACCCGGCTCGAGTCCGGGTTTGCCGAGGAACAGGCCGAGTTCAAGGGCCCGTCTGGCCATCTGAAGCTTGTCTATTCCCGAGACGATTGATCCCTGCTGGATCGAACGAAAAACGACGGGCCGAGGCCCGCCGTTCCCGTTTCGGATCAACCGAGATCAGCCTGCTGCGCGATTCTTGCGTTCGCGGCGCAGGTTGGTCAGCTCTTCGGCCACCAAGAACGCCAGCTCGAGCGACTGCGACGCGTTCAGGCGCGGGTCGCAGGCGGTGTGGTAGCGGTCCGACAGGTCCTCTTCGCTGACGGCGCGGACGCCGCCGGTGCATTCGGTCACGTCCAAACCGGTCATCTCGAAATGCACGCCGCCGGGGATCGTGCCCTCGGCCTGATGCACGCCGAAGAAATCCCGCACCTCGCGCAGGACCGATTCGAACGGCCGGGTCTTGTATCCGGTGGCCGACTTGATCGTGTTTCCGTGCATCGGATCGCAGACCCAGGTCACCTTGGCACCCTCTTCCTTTACGGCCTTGATCAGACGCGGCAGATGCTCGCCCGCCTTGCCCGCGCCGAAGCGTGCGATCAGGGTCAGACGGCCTTCTTCGTTGTCCGGGTTCAGCTTGGACATCAGAATCTTGAGGTCTTCGGCCGTTGTGGTCGGCCCACATTTCAGACCAATCGGGTTCAGCACGCCGCGGCAGAACTCGACATGCGCGCCGTCGGGCTGACGGGTGCGGTCACCGATCCAGATCATGTGGCCCGAGCCGGCCAGCCACTTGCCCGAGGTCGAGTCCAGTCGCGTCAGCGCTTCTTCGTACTCCAACAGCAGCCCTTCATGGCTGGTGTAGAATTCGACGGTCGAGAATTCATGGGTGGTATCGGCGGTGATGCCGGCGGCTTCCATGAAGTCGATCGTGTCCTGAATGCGGTCAGCGATCTCGGAGTATTTCTGCACGTCCTGTTCGTCGGTGAAGCCCAGCGTCCAGGAATGCACGCGGCTCATGTCGGCGAAGCCGCCGGTCGAGAATGCGCGCAGCAGGTTCAGCGTGGCCGCGGCCTGGGTATAGGCCTGCAACATCTTCTCGGGCTTGGGCTCACGCGCCTCGGGCGTGAAGGCCAGCTCGTTGATGATGTCGCCGCGATAGCTGGGCAGCTCGACCCCGTCGATGACTTCGGTCGGGGCGCTGCGGGGCTTGGCGAACTGGCCGGCCATGCGGCCCACCTTGATCACCGGAACTTTGGCGCCATAAGTCAGCACCATCGCCATCTGAAGCATCACCTTGAAGGTGTCGCGGATCGCGTCGGCGCTGAACTGGTCGAAACTTTCGGCGCAATCCCCACCCTGCAGCAAAAAGGCCTCGCCGCGACCGGCGGCACCCAAATGTTGCTTGAGGCGCCGCGCCTCGCCTGCAAAGACCAGCGGGGGATACTGCGAAAGCTTGGCCTCGACCTTGGCCAAGGCGGCCTTGTCGGTATAGTCTGGCATCTGAACCCGCGGCTTGCTGCGCCAGTTCGATTTTTGCCACTCGGTCATAGCTTTGATCTCCGCTGATGTATTTCAGGTGGTCTCTATACAAAATCAACGGACCAGAGACCATAACCGATTTGCGCCTCTTGACGTCGGAAACAAGCTTTGAGCATGGTGGCGGTCAAATTCGCCGCAGGCCCCGTGCCTCGGCCCGCCGAATCAAGGACAGTTCGCCATGCAAGAACAACGCCAAGTTGTCACCGTGGACACGGACGCGGCGAAGCCGCGCAATTTCGTTTTTGTTCTGTTGGACAAGTTTTCCTTGCTCTCATTCGCTTCGGCGCTGGACAGTCTGCGCATCGCGAACCGCATGGCGGACCGGCAGATCTATGCCTGGAGCCTCGCCGGCGAAGGCGGCGAGACGGTGCAATGCTCGGCCGGAACCACGTTCCAGCTGGATCGCGATCTGGACGAGTTGCAGCGCGATGACGTTATCATCGTCTGCGGCGGGGTCGATGTGCAGGCCGCCACGACCAAGAAGGTGTTGAACTGGCTGCGCCGCGAGGCCCGTAAGGGGCTGCGGATCGGCGGGCTGTGCACCGCAGCCTATACCCTGGCCAAGGCCGGGTTGCTGGACGGCAAACGCGCCACGATCCACTGGGAAAACGCCGACAGTTTCGCCGAGGAATTCGAAGACGTCGAACTGACCAAATCGGTGTTTGTGCTGGACGGCAACCGGATGACGACGGCGGGCGGCACCTCGTCGATCGATTTGATGCTGAAGCTGATCGCCGATGACTTCGGCGAAGAACTGGCCAATGCGGTGGCCGACCAGATGATCTATTCCTCGATCCGCACCGATCAGGACACCCAGCGCCTGTCGACACCCACCCGGATCGGCGTACGCCACCCCAAGCTGAGCCAGGTCATCTTGATGATGGAAAAGAACATCGAGGAGCCGATCTCGCCCTCGATCCTGGCCAAGGAGGTCGGCATGTCCACCCGCCAGCTCGAGCGGCTGTTCCGGCGGTATCTGAGCCGTTCACCCAAGCGCTATTACATGGAGTTGCGGCTGCACAAGGCGCGCAACCTGCTGATGCAGACCGACATGAGCGTGATCAACGTGGCGCTGGCCTGCGGTTTTGCCAGCCCCAGCCATTTCTCGAAATGCTACCGCGCGCATTACAACACCACGCCCTATCGCGAGCGTGGGACGCAGAGCGGGCGGCTGTCGGTCTGAGCGCCTAGAACTTTTTCAGAATGGGCCCGTCGGGCGTGTTGATACTGAACTGCAGAACCGTCACGCCGTCGTTGCGTTGATGCAGAAGGGCTTATTGGTAGAGATAGCTGTTCTTGCCGTTCCAATAGATCCGCATTTCCTGCGAAAAACCATTCTCGAGCTCTATCCGCTTGGCCACATCTGCATTCGTCAGGCAATACGGAACAAGGTCACGCAGCTGACCTTGCAGGGTTTGCATCTGCTGCGGCGTGTATGCGTCAGCCCCCCAAATCGGCTGATAGCGTTCGAGAATTCGCGGTTTTTCATCTTGGTGTCGACGAAGGATTCATAATCGGCATAGGCCATAAGAACCTTGTCGGCCGCGGCGGGAAGGGGCGACGGGCAAAAGACTATGGCTTCGAGAAGGCGGACCATGTCAATCCGCTTTGAAGTGTATCGCTACACCCTTAGGATGATCTCGCTAGCCTGTAAACGGCACCCTGCCCGACCGAGATGAACCAGATCGCCCCGTCTGGGGCCTGCACGATGTCGCGGACCCGTTCGGTTTCGGGGCCTTTGATCTGCTCGACCTCGCGCAGCCGGTTTCCGGTCAGCCGGGCGATATAGTCGAATTTCAGCGAGCCCACGAAAATATCACCGCGCCATTCGGGAAACATGTCGCCCGAATAGACCAACAACCCCGAAGGCGCGATGGACGGATCCCAGTACAGGCGCGGCTGCTCCATGCCGGGTTTACTGGTGCCCTCGCCGATCTTATCCCCTGAATAATGCGTGCCGTAGGAAATCACCGGCCAGCCGTAATTGGCGCCGGGTTTGACAAGATTCACCTCGTCTCCACCCTTGGCGCCATGTTCGGAAACCCACAAGCGACCTCGCGCATCGATGTCGGCGCCTTGCGGGTTGCGATGGCCATACGACCAGATCTCGGGGCGTACACCGGCCTGCCCGACGAAGGGGTTGTCGGCCGGGACCGTGCCATCCCGATTGACGCGCAAGACCGTCCCCATATGGGTCGTCAGGTCCTGCGCGCTCGGCCGGTCTCCACGGTCGCCCAGTGTCACGAACAAGGTGCCGTCTGGCGATTCGACCACGCGCGATCCGAAATGCCGCCCGCCCGAGCCGCCGGGAACGGCCTCGAAGATCACTCGCAGGTTGGTCAGGCGGCGGCCGTCTTCGGACAGGCGTGCCACGGCAAGCGCGGTTCCGGCCCCGCCAGGTTGCGGTTTGGAAAAGGTCAGAAAGATCTCGCGACTGCTCGCGAAATCACGGGCCACGGTCACGTCCAGCAACCCGCCCTGCCCCCGCGCTGCAACCTTCGGCACGCCCCGCACGCGCTGTGCCTGACCATTGCGGGCCAACAGCAGGTCTCCGTCGCGTTCCGTCACCAGAAAGCTGCCGTCGGGCAGTAGCCCGATGGCCCAGGGCGTGTCCAACCCACCCAGCATCCGGGTTGCAGTCAACGGGCCGAACGATGTCCGCAAGCCGTCCGCCGCCGCGGCCACAGTCGATGCCATCAGCCAGAGAATCGCGAAAATCCGGATCATGATGAAGCCTCACATGCTGTCTAGGTGGGCGATGGCCCATACCAAGCCCATCAAATCAAATAGTGTTAACGCCACCAAAGGCACATCTTCGTTAGGACTTTTCTTTTTCCGACAGCTTGCCTAGGGTCGGGCCAGAACGACATCGTTCCAAACAGGGAGTAACCTTATGAAAAAGCTGCTTACTGCAACTGCAGCAACCGCATTGCTGGCCGGTGCCGCAATGGCCGACGACGTCAAGCTGGGCATTCTGCTGGGCTTCACCGGACCGATTGAATCGCTGGCCCCGGCCATGGGCGCGGGCGCCGAACTGGCTATCGCCGAAGTGTCCGAATCCGGCAAGCTGCTGGATGGATCCACCGTCACCCCGATGCGCGCCGATACCGGCTGTATCGACAATGGTCTGGCCACCTCGAACGGTGAACGCCTGATTGCGGATGGCGTTGCCGGCATCATCGGCGGCGACTGCTCGGGTGTTACCGGCGCCGTGCTGCAAAACGTCGCCATTCCGAACGGAATGGTCATGATCTCGCCCTCGGCCACCTCGCCGGGCCTGTCGACCATGGAGGACAACGGCCTGTTCTTCCGCACCGCCCCGTCGGATGCACGCGAAGGTCAGGTGATGGCCGACATCCTGAAAGAGCGCGGCATCAACTCGATTGCCCTGACCTATACCAACAACGACTATGGCAAGGGTCTGGCCGACGCGATCCAGTCGTCGTTCGAGGCGGTGGGTGGCGAAGTGACCATCGTCGCCGCGCATGAAGACGGCAAGGCCGACTACTCGGCTGAAGTGGGTGCGCTGGCCTCGGCCGGTGGCGACATCCTGGTGGTTGCCGGGTATCTCGACCAGGGTGGTCTTGGCATCATTCAGTCGGCGCTGGACAGCGGCGCGTTCGACACGTTTGGCCTGCCCGGTGGCATGATCGGTGACTCGCTGCCTGCCAATGTCGGCCCCGACCTGAACGGCTCGTTCGGTCAGATCGCCGGGTCCGGCGGTGAAGGCGCCGAGAAGTATTTCGCCATGGCCGAAGCCGCTGGTTTTGACGGCTCGTCGCCCTACTCGCCCGAAAGCTATGACGCCGCGGCGCTGTTCATGCTGGCAATGCAGGCCGCGGGCTCGACCAATCCGGCCGACTATGCCGGCAAGGTGATGGAGGTTGCCAATGCACCCGGCGAGAAGATCTATCCGGGTGAACTGGCCAAGGGGCTGGAACTGTTGGCCGCCGGTCAGGACATCGACTATGTCGGCGCTTCGGGCGTCGAGCTGATCGGACCGGGTGAAAGCGCCGGCTCGTATCGCGAGATCGAGGTTCAGGACGGCAAGAACGTGACCGTCAAGTTCCGTTGATCGTTCGGTTGACCACATGAGATCAGACAGCCCGGGCCTTGTGTCCGGGCTGTTTCAATGACAAAAAGCGCCACCCTTTCGGGAATGGGGCAACAGGAAGAGCCGCGAAAGCCGCGGACAGGGGAACACATGATCGTCGTCGAGGACGTGCACAAGCATTTCGGCGGTTTCCATGCGGTGGACGGGGCGTCGCTGGAAATCGAAAAAGGCTCGATTACCGGCCTGATCGGCCCGAACGGGGCTGGAAAAACAACTCTTTTCAACGTGATCGCGGGTGTTTTGCCACCGACCAGCGGCAAGGTCTGGATGGATGGCGAGGATATCACCGGTCTGCCCCCGCACGAACTGTTCCACAAAGGCCTGCTGCGCACCTTCCAAATCGCGCACGAGTTCTCTTCGATGACCTGCCGGGAAAACCTGATGATGGTGCCGGGCAACCAGTCGGGGGAATCGCTGTGGAACACCTGGTTCGGCCGCAAGCGGATCGCCGACGAAGAGCGCGCCCTGCGTGCCAAGGCCGACGAGGTGCTGGAATTCCTGACCATCGAACATCTGGCCGATCACAAGGCCGGCCAGGTCTCGGGCGGCCAGAAAAAGCTGCTGGAGCTGGGCCGCACGATGATGGTGGACGCCAAGATCGTGTTCCTGGACGAGGTCGGCGCTGGCGTGAACCGCACCCTGCTGATGACCATCGCCGATACGATCCTGCGTCTGAACAAAGAGCGCGGTTATACCTTCGTGGTCATCGAGCATGACATGGATTTCATCGGCAAGATCTGCGATCCGGTGATCTGCATGGCCGAGGGCAAGGTTCTGGCGCAGGGCACGCTGGACGAGATCAAGGCCAACGAGCAAGTCATCGAGGCCTATCTGGGCACCGGCCTGAAGAACAAGGACAAGCTGGAGGCAGGGGCATGAGCGACAACCCCTACCAGGACGACAAGGGCAACAAAGACGCCTCGATCACCAATACCCGCGGCATGGGCACCATGACCCCGGCGCACCGCGTCAGCGGCAAGACTGAATATGTGGGCGGTGGCCCATTCTTGATCGGCGACAGCATGACCGGCGGCTATGGCAAGGGCCCCGACATCCTGCACGATTGTACCATCTCGGTGGACAAGGGCGAGATCGCCGTAATCGTCGGCCCCAACGGCGCCGGCAAATCCACCGCGATGAAGGCAGTGTTCGGGATGCTGGATGTGCGCTCGGGCTCTGTGCGTTTGGATGGCGAGGACATCACCAACCTCAGCCCGCAGGACCGGGTGGTCAAGGGCATGGGCTTCGTGCCGCAGACCTCGAACATCTTCACCTCGATGACGGTTCAGGAGAACCTCGAGATGGGGGCCTTCATCCGCACCGACGACTTCTCGGACACGATGGAGCAGGTTTTCGAGCTGTTCCCGATCCTGCGGGACAAGCGCAACCAACCCGCCGGTGAACTGTCGGGTGGGCAGCGGCAACAGGTGGCCGTGGGCCGGGCACTGATGACAAAGCCCAAGGTGCTGATGTTGGATGAACCCACCGCGGGCGTTTCGCCCATCGTGATGGACGAGTTGTTCGACCGCATCATCGAAGTTTCGCGCACCGGCCTGCCGATCCTGATGGTGGAACAGAACGCCCGCCAGGCACTCGAGATTGCCGACAAGGGTTATGTGCTGGTTCAGGGGCGTAACGCCTATACCGGAACCGGCAAAGAGCTGTTGGCCGACCCCGAGGTGCGCAAATCGTTTTTGGGTGGCTGATCGACCGGACTCGTCTGGGCTGATATCAATGGGCCGAGGCTGGTTGAGCCCGGCCCTTTTTTTGTGGAACTGCAATCTGAAGAAATGATGACCAAAACGGGTCAGCAAACTTGACCTTACTGCGCCTGCAACACAGTGTACTGCGCCATCCAACTGATTCCCTTATTTTTTCCTGACGCCGCGCCCGAGAATGCAAAACGAGCATCTGAATTGAAATGCGTTGCGATTGCTCGATTGACGCCACAGTCGGCAAATATCCATCCCACTGCATTCGCCCGGAAACAGACCGGGCGAGTCCGCTAAACCGAGTTTTCCCCAAGGATGCCAACCGTGAAAACGTTACGAGTTTTCGGCCCGCCCGCTTGTTTTCCGACCGCGCTTCTTGCGCATGATGAAAGCTTCACCTGCAAGTTCATAGCGGGTGGCGCGGAATAAACGTTCAGGCACACTCTGGACCCCGATGAAAGTTCCATTGAAATTGACGGGATATCCACAATGACCAGTTTCCAGACGACCTTCACAACACGACCTATCCGATCGCAAATGACGAGTGGGCCGTCTCGATGATCCTCAACAAGCCCGGCATGACGTTCGGTGTTTCCGAACATCGCCCTGCGATGAGGAAAGATCACGGGCAATGCGCCTTGCTCGGCTCCTGACTCCACCACAACCAGCCCGAAAGAAAAACATGAAATCAATATTCGCCTTGGCGACCATCACATTTGCGGCAAGCATGGCTGCCGCGGAAGAACGCCACCTTGTCTGCATTTCCGATCGCGACGGGAGCGAAGTGCGCCTGAACCGCGATCCCATAGGCGACAAGGGAAGCATACAGACAAAGGTCATTGCCGGCGAAGCGATGGTCTTCAAAGGACTCGGAAGCATGACCTTCGTCCATATCGAAGACCAGGACGTCATGACTGTCGTGGTCCCTTTCGAGGACATGAGCTATGACCTGAGCGTCAAGGGCCCTCATGCGGAACACGGTCACGGGTCCTGCACGGAAACAAACGCTTGAGTCCCCCCTCAGCAGGCAGAGCGACCGCGCCGCCCCCTCCGGCGCGGTCTTTTTCTTTGCGAGGCGCCGAGATACCTGTGCTCGTGCGTTCGAAGTCTATCAAACCGAATGAAAACCTGCACAAAACTTCAAAAATGCCGTTCCGAATTATTGTGTCTTTCGCCGGCGTCATGCCATAAAGCCGCACCCGGACAGTGAGAAGAAAATAATGGATCTACTGAACGCGTTTGTCGCGCTTGCGAACTTTGTGATCGTGCCCGCGGTTGCCTATGGCAGCCAGTTGGCGCTTGGGGCGCTGGGGGTCACCCTGATCTATGGCATCCTGCGGTTTTCCAACTTCGCCCATGGCGACACGATGGCCTTTGGCGCCATGATCGCCGTGCTGATCACCTGGGGTTTCCAGGCCGCGGGCATCGGGTTCGGTCCCCTGCCGACTGCGCTGCTGGCCCTGCCCTTTGCCATTCTGGGCTGCATCGCGCTGGTACTGATCACCGACAGGCTGGTCTATCGCTTCTATCGCGATCAAAAGGCCAAACCCGTCATTCTGGTGATCGTATCCATGGGCGTCATGTTCATCATGAACGGCTTGGTGCGGTTCATCATCGGCCCCGATGACCAGCGGTTTTCCGATGGCGCGCGATTCCTTATCTCCGCGCGGGATTTCAAGGCTCTGACCGGATTGAACGAGGGGCTTGCTATCAAAACCTCGCAAGGCATTACCGTAATCGTGGCCGTTGTGGCCGTGGCGCTGCTGTTCTGGTTCCTGAACAAGACCCGCACGGGCAAGTCGATGCGTGCCTATTCCGACAACGAGGATCTGGCCCTGCTGTCCGGCATCAACCCCGAACGCGTGGTGATGATCACCTGGATCATCGTCGCCGCGCTGGCAACCACGGCGGGCGTGCTGTACGGGCTGGACAAAAGCTTCAAGCCGTTCGTCTATTTCCAACTGCTGCTGCCGATCTTTGCCTCGGCCATCGTCGGCGGGCTGGGAAATCCGATCGGCGCCATCGCCGGTGGATTCATCATCGCCTTTTCCGAGGTGACCATCACCTATGCCTGGAAAAAGGTCCTGACCTATCTTCTGCCCGAAAACCTTGAGCCGTCGGGTTTGGTGCAGCTCTTGTCAACTGATTACAAATTCGCGGTCAGCTTCGTCATTCTGCTGATCGTGCTGCTGTTCAAGCCCACGGGCCTGTTCAAGGGGAAAGCGGTATGAGCGAAACGGTCAAGAACACCCTGCTGTTTGCACTGGTCGGCGGGCTGATCCTGCTGACCGGCTTCATGCAAAGCTGGAATACGGCGATCCTGATCGTGAACATGGGCCTGATTTCTGCGATCATGGCGATTGGGGTGAACCTGCAATGGGGCTTTGCCGGCCTGTTCAACGTCGGCGTCATGGGCTTTGTCGCTTTGGGCGGGCTGGCGGTGGTTCTGGTCTCGACCCCGCCGACGCCAGGAGCCTGGTCCGCCGGCGGGTACGGGATCGTGCTTGCGCTTCTGCTGGGGGCGGCCACCGTGGTTGCGGCGGTCATGGCGGCCAGAAAACTGCCCAAGGGACGCACTCAAACGCTTGCGATCATTGCGATCCTCGTCGTCGGGTTCTTCGTGTATCGCGCCGTGTTCGACCCCAGCGTCGCAGCCGTCGAGGCGATCGACCCCGCAGTGGCCGGCAATATCGGCGGTTTGAACCTTCCGGTGCTTCTGGCCTGGCCCGCCGGTGGCCTTCTGGCCGCCGGAGCCGCATGGCTGATCGGCAAGACGGCCCTTGGGCTGCGGTCGGATTACCTGGCCATTGCCACGCTGGGCATCGCTGAAATCATCATTGCCATCATGAAGAACGAGGACTGGCTGGCGCGCGGCGTCAAGAACGTTTATGGCATCCCGCGCCCCACCCCGTTCGTGGGCTATGAGATCGACCTGCAAAGCGATCAGTCCTTTGTCGAACGTGCCGCGGGTCTGGGCCTGGACCCGGTCACCGCATCGACGCTGTGGGTCAAGACCGGCTATGCCTTCCTGTTCCTCGTCGTGCTGCTGGTCCTGCTGTGGATGGCTCAGATGGCGCTCAAAAGCCCGTGGGGCCGCATGATGCGGGCCATCCGCGACAACGAGGTGGCGGCCGAGGCCATGGGCAAGGATGTCACCCGCCGCCATCTGCAGATTTTCGTGCTGGGCTCGGCCATCTGCGGCATTGCCGGGGCGATGATGACCACATTGGACGGGCAGTTGACCCCCAGCGCCTATCAGCCGCTGCGGTTCACGTTCCTCGTCTGGGTGATGGTGATCGTCGGTGGATCGGGCAACAATTTCGGCTCGGTCCTTGGGGCGTTTCTGATCTGGTTCCTGTGGGTGCAGGTCGAACCGATCGGTTTGTGGTTGATGGATCTGATAACCGCCGGTATGCCGGACGGCAGCGCGCTCAAGACGCATCTTCTGGACAGTGCGGCCCATATGCGCCTGTTCACGATGGGCCTGATCCTGCTTATTGTTCTCAGATTCAGTCCAAGGGGCCTGATCCCCGAGAAATAGGCGCCAGCGCCTGCAAATTGCACAACCCGCGCCGGCCTTCTGGCGCGGCTTGTTGATTCTGGGCCCGGAAATGAATAGGAAAATCAGGCGCGTCCGATCTTTCAGCCGTTGCCCGCACCACCAGCGGATACCAACCCAGACCTCTAGAGTATTGGAACACCATGACTTCTACGAACGTCAAATCAACCGTTCTGTTGGCCGGGCTGGCCGTTCTGGCCGGATGCATTCCATCGCCCCGCGACCTCGAAACAACCCCTGTCAAGGTTCAGACACCCAAGGGCGTCGTCACCTGTCAGCTGTATAGGCAGGACCGGGTCGACTGGGATCGTGCGATTGACTTTCCGGCAACCAAGATGACCGTCCCCGAGGCGGATGCTTATTGCCAGCAGGAAGGCCAGCGCCGTCTGGGGCGCTGACATCACCACCTAAATTCAACGGTTTCGGAACAGGCCGCCCAGAATGCCGCGCACGATGCGGCGGCCTGTGGTTCCCTTCAGCTCCTTGATAACGGCCTCACCCAAGGCACTGGCGAAACTGTCCTGTTTTCGATCCCTTCGCGCGGATGATCGCCCGACAAGGCTGCCGCTGTACCGCCGGGCCGAGGCATACTCGCGGTCGGCCGGGCTCTGAGGTTCCACCTCTTCTTCGTCTTCGGCGGCCTCGGCCTCCTTCGCGGCCTGCGCGGCGCGCGCTTTCAGGATCTCGAACGCTGATTTTCGATCCAGCAACGTGTCGTATTTTCCGGCCATGGGCGAGTCCGCCATGACCGCCTGGCGCTCGGCCGGGGTGATCGGCCCCAGCTGCGAACCGGGCGGGCGGATCAGGGTCCGCTGCACCATGCCGGGCACGCCCTTCTTCTCGAGCATCGAGGTCAGCGCCTCGCCCACACCCACTTCGCGGATCGCGGTTTCCGTATCGAACTCCGGGTTCTCGCGATAGGTTTCCGCGGCCAGCCGCAGGTTCTTGCGATCGCGCGCGGTGAAGGCGCGCAGAGCATGCTGAACCCGGTTGCCCAACTGGCCCAGAATGTCCTCGGGGATGTCGGCGGGGTTCTGGGTGATGAAATACACCCCCACGCCCTTGGACCGGATCAGGCGCGCAACCTGCTCGACCTTGTCGATCAACACTTTGGGCGCGTCGTCGAACAGCAGATGCGCCTCGTCAAAGAAGAAGACCAGCTTGGGTTTCTCGGGGTCGCCGACCTCGGGCAGTTCTTCGAACAGTTCGCTCAGCAGCCACAGCAGAAAGGTCGCATACAGGCGTGGCGACCCCATCAGCTTGTCCGAGGCCAGGATGTTGACCATGCCCTGCCCGGTCGCATCGGTCCGCATCAAATCGGCCAGTTCCAGCGCCGGCTCGCCGAACAGGTTCGTGCCGCCCTGGTTCTCCAGCACCAACAACCGGCGCTGGATGGCGCCGATCGAGGCGGTCGACACGTTGCCGTACTGCAAAGACAGCTGCGCGCGGTTTTCCCCGATCCAGACCAGCAGAGCCTGCAGGTCTTTCAGGTCAAGCAGGGGCATCCCCTCTTCGTCGGCGACGCGAAAGGCGATGTTCAGGATGCCCTCCTGCGCCTCGCTCAGTTCCATCAGGCGCGACAGCAGAAGCGGCCCCATCTCGGAAACGGTGGTGCGCACCGGGTGGCCCTGTTCACCGAACAGGTCCCAGAAGGTCACTGGACAGCGGTCATAGGCGTAGTCCGAGAACCCAATCCGCGCCGCACGCTCCATGAAGGCCTGATGCAGCTTGTGATCGGGGCTTCCAGCCTTGGCTAGGCCAGACAGATCGCCCTTGACGTCGGACAAGAACACCGGGACCCCGGCCTTGGAAAAGCCTTCCGCCAGGATCTGAAGGGTCACGGTCTTGCCCGTCCCCGTCGCACCCGCGATCAAGCCGTGCCGGTTGGCATATTTCAGGCGCAGGCCTTGCGTCTGCGTATAGTCCTTGCCACCACCGCCGATGAAAATTTCGTCCGTCATACGTTTCCAAACCCCTGAAACCTACCGATCTGAGGCCACCATACTAACTTAACCTTTGACTGCCATAGTTGATTTGGCATCCCGGATGGGATGCAAACTTCCTCCCTGTCGACTGGCTGTGCCTTCGGGCACAGCCTTTTTTGTCCGGTGGAGTTTTCTGTCTGATACCACATTAAAAATCTACGATAGCAGTTGACCGCTGAGGCTGCCTCTCGTAACGTTCCCGCATAACTAAGTCGGCCAGTCCGACGGGGAGATACATCGATCGAAGGGAGCCGGACGAGCGGCTCCCTTTTCCTTTGATGACCATACCTGTACCAATCGGCGGAAATCCGTTTGGCGTGCGCCGCTGGGCGAGTTTTCCGCCTGACACCGCCCGTGTTGGATGCTAGACGAAGGCAAACGCTGTTTGAGCACCATGAGGCAGACATGATCAAGAAACTTCTTCCACTGACCCTGTTGGCGGGTGTCGCCCTGACCGGTTCGGCGCTGGCACAGGAAGCATCGAGCGGGTCGGAAACCCCGGCCCCCACCGGCTCGGACCTGGATTTGGGCGAAACCGGTCCGCGGGTGGGCGAACAGTACATCAGGGAAAAGTCCGGCGATTGGGAGGTGTCCTGCATCAAGACGCAGGAAGGCAATGACCCCTGTGCCATGGTCCAGATCCTGAACGGCCCTCAGGGCGAACCGATTGCCGAGATCACCATCGGCAAGCTGCCCGAAGGCGGTGCCGCAGTCGCCTGGGCGAATGTCATCGTTCCTCTGGAAACCCTTCTGCAGGCGCAATTGGCGATTTCGGTCGATGGCGCGCCGCGCAAACTGTATAATTATCACCACTGCGTTCCGGTCGGCTGCGTGGCGCAGCTGGGGCTGACGCAAGGCGACATCGACGCGATGAAGGCCGGGTCGAAGGCCGTTTTGTCACTGGTTCCGGCCCGCGCGCCGGATCAGATCATCAACATGGACATGTCGCTGTCGGGTTTCACCTCGGGATTCGACGGCCTGCCGATCAACCAGAACTGATCCGGACACGCTTGGATCGGCAAAGCCGCCTTTGGGGCGGCTTTCTCATATCCGTTTGAGGGCCAGCACCGCGTTCAGCCCGCCGAAGGCAAAGGCGTTGCTCAGAACGACGTCGACATTGGCCTCGCGCGCCTCGTTCGGCACCACGTCCAGGGCACATTCGGGGTCGGGCTCTTCATAGCCGATCGTAGGCGCGATGATGCCATCTCGCAGCGCCATGATGCAGGCCAGAAGCTCCACCGCCCCGGTGCCGCCGATCAGGTGCCCGTGCATGGATTTGGTCGACGAAATCATAAGCTCATCGGCATGCGGGCCGAACACATCTGCCACTGCGGCGCATTCGGTCTTGTCATTGGCGGCGGTTCCGGTGCCGTGGGCGTTGATGTAACCGACATCGCTGGCGTTCAGCCCGGCATCCTTCAAGGCACCCGCCATGGCGCGCGCGGCGCCCTGCTTGCTAGGCATCACGATGTCCGAGGCATCCGACGTCATGGCAAAACCCGCGACCTCGCACAGGATTTCGGCGCCACGGGCGCGGGCGTGTTCGTATTCCTCGAACACGAAAACTCCGGCACCTTCGCCCTGAACCATGCCGTTGCGGTTGGCGCTGAACGGGCGGCAGGCGTCCTTGGACATCACCCGCAGCCCTTCCCAGGCCTTGACGCCGCCAAAACACAACATGGATTCCGAGCCGCCGGTAATCATCACCGGCGCCGCGCCGCTGCGCACCATCTGGAAGGCCAGTGCCATCGCATGGTTCGACGACGCACAGGCTGTGGAAACGGTAAAGCTGGGGCCCTTCAGGTTATGTTCCATCGAAACATGGCTTGCGGCCGCGTTGTTCATCAGCTTGGGCACCACGAAGGGATGCACCCGGTTTTTGCCGTCCTCGTAGACCGAGCGATAGTTGTCATCCCAGGTCGAGACGCCGCCCCCGGCCGTTCCCAGCACAACGCCCGACCGCGCCGCCAGGTCGCCATGAAACGTGAGGCCCGCCTGATCGATCGCCTCCTTCGCGGCGGTCAAGGTGAACTGGGTAAAACGATCGTACAGCGACATCTGTTGCCGGTTGAAACGGCCCTCGGCCTCGAACCCGCGCACCTGCCCGCCGATCTTGATCGCCAGGCGTTCGACATCGCGAAATTCAAGCTCGGAAATCCCGCAGCGACCTTCGCGCATGGCCTCGAACGTATCGGGCACCGAATGGCCCAACGCGTTGATCGTGCCCGCGCCGGTGATGACAACCCGTTTCATGGCCTCGTGTCAGACCTTTTCCGCCACGAGCTTTTCGATGCCAGCAATGATCGCCGCCACGTTCGAGATGTCGAAATCGCTGGCCTCGGGTTCATTGGCGTTGAACGGGATGGAGATGTCGAACTCTTCCTCGATCGCGAAGATGCTTTCAACCAGGCCCAGACTGTCGATCCCCAGATCCTCGAGCGTACTTTCGGGCGTCACGTCCGATGGCTCCAGCACGGCCTGCTCGGCAATGATTGCGATGACGCGGTCGCTGATGCTCATGTCATTCCCCTGATTGTCGCGTTGGCGTTGATTTAGTCGCTCGGCGGCTGTTTGAAAACCGCCTTTTTCAACGCCTCAACGTCACGCGCGATGCGCGGCAGGCGGCGCTGTGCCTTGTAGATATCGGTATGCGTGGACATTTTCACGCCCGGATAGCCCATGATCACACGCCCGGCCGGCACGTTCGACAGGATCTTGGTTCCGCCGCCCGCGATCACCCCGTCTCCGATGAAGATATTGTCGACGACGCCTGTCTGCCCGCCCAGAACCACGTTGTTGCCGATCTCGACCGAGCCGGACACGCCGGTCTGGCCGCACAGCAGGCAGTCGCGCCCGACCCGGGTGTTGTGGCCCACATGCACGAGGTTGTCGAGTTTCGACCCGCTTCCGATCACGGTGTTGCGGATTGTGCCGTTGTCGACGGTGCAGTTGGCGCCGACCTCGACATCGTCGCCGATCTCGACCGCGCCCAGCGAATGGATACGCAGCCAGCTTTGTGCCTTGGCGTCGCCGGCATCTCCCATCGTCTTACGCACGTTTTCAACGCCCGAGACCTCGGGCGTGACGAAACTGAACCCGTCGCCGCCGATCCGGGCGCCGGGTTGGGCGATGAAGCGGTCTCCGATCGCCGCGCGCGCGCCGATGCTGACCATCTCGCGCAGCAGACAGTTTTCGCCCAGAACCACATCCATACCCACATGGCATTGCGCACCGATCACGGACCCCGCGCCGATCCGCGCGCGCGGGCCGATGACGCAGAGCGGGCCGATCGAGACACCCTCGCCGATCTCGGCGGTCGGATCCACGACGGCCGAGGGATGCACGCCGGGCTCGACACCCTGCCCCCGGTCCAGCATCGTGGTGATGCCCGCCATCGCCATGCGCGGGCGGGTCACGAAGATTGCGCCCTCAAGGCCCATGGCCTTCCAGTCGGCGCCTTCCCAGACCACGGCACAACGCGCCGCACCCTTTGCCAGAGCCTCGGCATATTTCGGTGCCATCGCCATGGCCAGATCGGTCGGACCGGCGTCGGCCGGTTCCGCCGCCCGCAGGATCGTCAGGCTGGTGTTTCCTTCGGCCGGCGCCCCCAGGGCGTCGGCAATCTGCTGCAAAGTAAACTGCATCGCGGGCTTCCTCGTGACAGGATCTGCCCCGTGATTACCCCTGAACGTCGGGCAGGACCACCCCCGCTTTTTGCAGCGCGTCCCAGATCTTGGCATCCCGGCCATAAACGTCGCGACGATACTGCACATCGCCCTTCGGCGCGATATAAGCAGTGCGGTAGATCAGATGCACCGGAACGGGCTGGTCCAGATCCACCTTTGTTTCCTTGCCGGTATTCAGGATCCGGTGGAAAAACGCCTTGGGGTCCTCTTCCTGCCGCGCCAGCAGCGCATAGGCGAACTCGAACGGTTGAGCCAGACGGATGCATCCGTGGGAAAAGGCCCGGACCTCGCGCGCGAACAGGCTTTTTTGCGGCGTGTCATGCAGGTAGATGTTGTATTTGTTCGGGAACATGAACTTGACCAATCCAAGGGCGTTGCTCTGCCCCGGCGGCTGGCGCATGGCAAAGGGAAAGCTTCTGGCCGAGAACTGGTTGAAATCTACGGCCCCGCGGTCCACCTGTCGCCCCCGCCGGTCGGTGATTTCCAGATGGCGTACGGCATTGGGGTTGGCCCGCAGTTTCGGCAGATACTCCTTGGTGATGATCGACCGTGGCACGTGCCAGCTGGGATTAATCACCATGTGTTCCATCTGATCCGAAAACTCGGGACTGCGGCGATCATGGGTGTTTTTGCCGATTACGGCGCGGGTTTCAAAGGTGACGCGCCCTTCGTCAACGATCTTGGCCGAGAAATCCGCCTGGTTGACCAGAATATGCCGCTCACCGCGATCAGCCGGCAGCCAACGCTCGCGCTCGAGCGCGACGATGACCGATTTCAGGCGGTCGGCGGGGGACCTGTTGATCTCGGCCACCGTGCCCTGCCCGGCGACTCCGTCGGGTTCCAGCCCATGCGCGCGCTGAAAGGCCTGCACCGCCGAAACCATCGCGTCATCGTAGACGGGGCTGGCCGTCGGCTTCATGAAGCCCATCGAAACCAGCCTGTTACGCAGTTTCAAAACCCCGGCCCCGCTTGCGCCGCGTTCGTATTTCCCGTTGGGTACGGTCGGCCCCCAACCTCCATGGCGGATCAGCTCCTGCAGAGCCAGCTTCTGCTTCATAAGAGCGCGATATTGGTTGGATCGCGGGGCAAGTTGCGATACGTAAGCTCCTTCGTCATCAGCCAGCATGGCCGACAGGTGCTCGGATGCCGGTCGCACGGCCACGGGACGAACCAAGCCGTCGTCGATCTCGGACGGGCGCAGAACGCCCGATTGCACGTCGCGTGCGTACCGGACAAATGCGAGGCTGAGCGCCGCTTCGACCGCACCAAGTTCGCGAGGCGTCCGCGCGTTTTCCATCCGCGCCAGCAGGCCTTCGACGTCATAGGTTCCGGTTGGCAGGCCGTGTAGATGCGCCGAGGACAGGGCCTTGATAAGCGCCGTACGCCGCGCGACATACTCGGGCCCGTCACCGACCCAGAGCGCGGAAAACCCATTAGACTGATAAAACGCGGCGATTTCGTCCTGGCGAAGCGTGCTTTCCGCAACTGCCATCCGAAATGCGGTCTGTACCGCGTCCTGTGCCGTGGCCGGGGTGTGCCCAAC
Organism: Ruegeria sp. BHSC276; assembly: GCF_059612945.1. Lineage (NCBI taxonomy): Bacteria > Pseudomonadati > Pseudomonadota > Alphaproteobacteria > Rhodobacterales > Roseobacteraceae > Ruegeria > Ruegeria sp. BHSC276. Next base: position 22,676 of record NZ_JBXWRP010000012.1, read on the forward strand.
CGCAAGCACGAGACCGGCAACCATCAGCAACCGACGTGTTCTCCCATGGATGAAATTCATTCCGTACCTCAATTCAATCAACAACTTGCGCAACCATTTCCCGAGCCGTCCAAGTATTGGTCAGCGGGTGGCGGATTGTCCATTCACAAAGCCCGGATCGGGCGGATCGGCTTCGGCGTGATGCGCGCTTGCATCTTTGGGGCATCGAAACACGCAAGCGGGTGAATTTTGCATCACGTGCGCAAAAATTTGCCGAAAATTCCCGGTGGCGTACCTGCGACCCAAAGACTTCTTGGCCACCGAATCCCGGTGTGGCATACATTTCGGCATCTGGGATGGAATTAAATAAAGAAAGCGCGCGTAACATCGTGTGCAGGCAGGAACAGTACGGGACGAACACGAAATGACCAAGAGCAGTGCATCGGGAATCACCCGGCGTGCCCTTCTGGGCGCATTTGCGGCCACGGCCGTAACCGCAGCACCGACCTACGCGAATGCAGCAGGATTTCTCCGCGGTGGCGGTGACATCCGTCGCATCCGCATGTATTCCGGGCGCACCGGCGAACGCATCGACATGATCTATTGGGTCGATGGGAAATACATCAAAGACGCCGTGAAAGAGATCAATCATTTCATGCGCGATTGGCGCACAGATCAGTCTACCAACATCGACCTGCGCACCATCGACATCATGGCCGCCGCACACAACCTGTTGGACGTAAATGAGCCTTACATGCTTCTTTCGGGCTATCGGTCGCCGCAGACAAATGCGATGCTGCGCCGCCGCTCGCGTGGTGTCGCGCGCAATTCACTGCATATGAAAGGCCAAGCTGCGGATCTGCGACTGGCATCGCGCTCTGTGTCGCAGATGGCCAAAGCGGCAATGTCCTGCCGTGCCGGCGGTGTTGGTCAGTACTACCGCTCGAATTTCGTGCATATGGATTGTGGTGACGTCCGCACTTGGCGCGGCTGAAGCCACAGCCCGGTGTTCCACCTGCCGCCCCGGAGCCCCCGCGCCCGGGGCTTTTTGTTTTGCCCCCCGCCCAATCGCCATACGAGACGGCAGGCGCACGCGTTGCGTTTCCGGATTTGCTATCATGGTTCTCGGAAGTGGCGCACCTGAGAGGATTCGAACCTCTGGCCTCTGCCTTCGGAGGGCAGCGCTCTATCCAGCTGAGCTACAGGTGCGTTGGCCGTTAGCTAACCTTGTTCCGATCCGGGTGCAACCGGATTTTGCACGTACCGGAATGCAATTTCCGGCCGGATCAGGCGAAAAGATCATGCGCCAGTTCCAGCGCCTCGACCAGAGTGTCGACCTCGTCCTTTGTGTTATATAGGCCAAAGCTGGCGCGGCAGGTTGCGGTGACGCCCAGGTGATCCATCAACGGTCCGGCGCAATGGTGGCCGGCGCGGACGGCGACGCCTTTCTTGTCCAGAATTGTCGACACGTCATGCGCATGACCTGCGCCATCCAGCGTAAAGCTGAAGATCGCCGCCTTGTCCGGCACAGTTCCCTGCACCTGCAGCCAGTTGAGCCCACCCAGCCGCTGCATGGCATAGTCACGCAGGCCCGCCTCGTGCGCGGCTATGTTTTCCATGCCCAGATCCATCATGTAGTCCAGCGCGACACCCAAACCGATGGTTTGCACGATACCCGGCGTTCCTGCTTCGAACTTCATCGGCGGATCATTGTAGATCACTGCCTCCTTCGAGACCTCCTTGATCATGTCGCCGCCGCCGATGAAGGGGCGCATTTCCGCCATCCGCTCGGACTTGATGAAAATGGCACCGGATCCAGAAGGCCCATACAGTTTGTGCCCGGTGATGGCGTAGAAATCGCAGCCAATGTCCTGCACGTTCACCGGCATGTGCACCGCGCCTTGGCTGCCGTCGACCAGCACGGGCACGCCCTTGGCATGGGCGCCTTCGGTGATCGCCTTGACGTCGACCACCGTGCCCAGAACGTTCGAGCAATGCGTAACTGCCACCAGTTTGGTCCTGGGCCCGATGGCGTCGATCACAGCCTGCGGGTCCAGAGCGCCGTTGGCATCCACATCCACCCATTTCAGAACGACACCTTGGCGTTCGCGCAGGAAGTGCCAGGGTACGATGTTGGCATGATGCTCCATGACGCTCAGAACGATCTCGTCGCCGGCCTGCATCCGCGGCATGGCCCAGCCATAGGCAACCAGATTGATGCCCTCGGTCGTCCCCGAGTTCAGCACGATCTCGTTCTCGTCGGCCACCCCAAGAAACCGCGCGACGGTGCCGCGCACGGCTTCGTATTTCTCGGTGGCCAGGTTCGACAGATAGTGCAATCCGCGATGCACGTTCGAATACTCGTGCGCATAGGCGTTGGTGACCGCATCGATCACCACCTGGGGTTTCTGCGCCGACGCCCCATTGTCGAGATAGGTCAGGGGTTTCCCGTTCACCTGCCGCGAAAGAATCGGGAAATCAGCGCGGATTTTCTGGACATCATACATGGACAAGATTCCCTAGACCGGCCCGCTGGGGGTCATCATCAGAACGAACGGAATAGCCAGCAGCCCCGAGATCAGAATCACCACGAAGGATTTGCCCAACGAATGAAACTGATGCGCCTGATTCACGAAATGCAGGCTGATGTACAGGCTGTACAGGCTCATGGCGAGGACCAGCATCAGAAACATCGCGGGCATCACCAGAACCACCACGAAGATGATCAGCTGACCCAAAATCTGTAGAAATTGCAGCCAGATCATCAGAACCATGATCCCATCCAGACTGGCGGTTCCGCCCAACATCCGCCCGACAAACAGAAAGGCGAAAATGCTCAGCGCCAAAGCCCCGGCCGAAGTCGCCAACGACTGCACGACCGGTTCAAAAGTCATGCTCAGCGACGGATCCAGCGCCGGGAAGACCAGCGTCGATGCTGACTGCGCCAAGGCGTTCAGAACCACGACCAGCGCCAGTGCGATCCACAGCACTTCGCGTGGAGGAATGGACGCCAGCAGCCGACGCGCGGCCTCGGCCGGATTGGCGAGGGTCAGAATGGCGAGGTTGCCCAGAAAGGCGCTGTTCATGTTGCAGTCCTCGATGCCTGTGCCAGACCCGAAAACCAGAACCACACGAAAACCGCAACCCAAAGCAGGCCGGCCCCCGTCAGTACCGGACCGGGGCCGATGAAGCCGGCAATCAAGCCATTCAGCAGAACCAGTGGCGACGACGCCAGAAGCGCCCAGAACAACGCAACCCGCGCCCTGTAGGATGTGATCGGCGCGCCCAGCAGCCGGGCGATTCCGCCGGATGCCCACGCAAGAGCGTAGAACATTAGCGGCAGCATAAATACCGAGCCCAGCAAGGCCCCGCCCATCAGCATGTTCAGATCCAGCCCCTCAAGATGGGCCCGACGCGCCAACCCCGGCAACTGGGCGACAAAGCCGATCACGCAGAAGGCCATGACGAAGACCAACGCACGGTCTTCGCGCGGACCCATCTCCAGAAGACGGCGCACCACGCGGCCGGGGCCGCGATAGGTGGCAACGATATCGGTGGTCACCGGCATCAGCTGTGCCGCGCCAACCAGCCTTCCAGCCGCGAGACGATGTCCTCGGCCAGCGCTTCGTCTTCGATCTCTTCCACGGCTTCGGCCAAAAAGGCCAGCGTCAACATATTCGTTGCGTCCTTGGCCGGAACCCCGCGCGAGCGCAGGTAGAACAGTGCGGTCTCGTCGATCGCGCCCGAGGTCGACCCGTGCGAACAGGCCACGTCGTCGGCATAGATCTCAAGCTCGGGCTTGGCGAGAAACTGACTGTCATCATCCAGCAGCAAAGACTGGCTGATCTGGTAGCCGTCGGTCTTCTGGGCGCCTTCCTTGACGAGGATCTTGCCTTGGAACACGCCGATCGCGCCGTTGCGCAGAACCTTTTTGAACACCTGGCGGCTTTCGCAGTGCACCGCGTCATGGGTGATGAACACCGTGTCGTCATGGTGGAAGTCGCCATCGCCCACACAGGCGCCGGCCACATGAGCCACCGCATCGTCGCCAGTCAGCTCAACCACCTGTTCATTGCGCGTCAGCACGCCATTCACGGTCAGGGTGAAAGATTTATAGACGGACTCCTTGCCCAGCCGGGTGAACATATGCGTAGCGGCGCGGCGCTGATGATCCCTGCCCTGCGCCCGCACATGGTGTAGTGTGCCGCCGTCGGCAATGTCGATCTCGATGCACTTGTTGAACCGCGAGGCAGCAGGACCATTCTCAAGGATTGTCACCTCGGCGCCGCTTTCCACGCGGATCACGTGGTGCAGGATCGCATCCGAGCTTTCGGATTCGTGGCGATAGATCAGGCTGATAGGCTTGGACGGCTTGCCGGTCACGTGGATCGCCACGCCGTCCTGCGCAAAGGCGGTGTTCAGAGCCGCCAGCGGGCGCTGAACCGGGGTCTGGCCCCGCTCTTCGAGCACGCCATACAGCTGCTTGGCCCAATGGATGTCCTTGCAGCATATATCCTCAAGCCGGTCGATGCTCACGCCTTCCAGCGTCAGGTCATCGCTGTCCTCGGGGCTGAACACACCATCGACGAAGACGATCTTCAGGCGGTCGAACCCGTCAAAGACCATCGGCTCGTCGGTGTGGAACACCTCGGCCGCCGGGGCCTCGGGCGAGTTCAGCGTATCGGGACGCGTATATTTCCAATACTCGTCGCGCCGCCCGGGCAGACCCATGGCACGCAGTCGGGCCAAGGCCGCCTCGCGTGCCTCGCGGGTGCAGCCGGCTTCGGGCATGCGCAGCGTGGCCAGCCGCGCCTCGGTCGCGGTTTGTTTCACGTCGGGCAAAGCCATCAGTTCACCTCGGCAAGAATGTCGGCGTAACCGTTGTTTTCAACTTCCAGCGCCAGCTCGGGCCCGCCGGTCTTGACGATCCGGCCGTCGGCCATGATGTGCACCACGTCGGGTTTGATGTGGTCCAGCAGGCGCTGATAGTGCGTGATCACCAGGAACCCGCGGCCTTCGTCGCGCAGCGCGTTCACGCCCTCGGCCACCAGCTTCATAGCATCCACGTCAAGGCCCGAGTCGGTCTCGTCCAAGATGCACATCTTGGGCTCCAGCATCGCCATCTGCAGGATTTCGTTGCGCTTCTTCTCACCACCCGAGAAACCAACGTTCACGGGGCGCTTCAGCATGTCGGCGTCGATTTTCAGCGACTTGGCCTTTTCGCGCACCAACTTGAGGAAATCCGCAGCAGAGAGCTCTTCCTCGCCGCGCGCCTTGCGCTGGGCGTTCACGGCGGTGCGCAGGAAGGTCATGTTGCCCACGCCCGGGATCTCGACCGGGTACTGGAACGCCAGAAACAGACCCGCCGCGGCGCGCTCTTCCGGCTCCATCTCCAGCAGGTCTGCGCCATCCAGCGTGGCCGCACCCTCGGTCACCTCGTACCCGTCACGGCCCGACAGCACATAGCTGAGCGTCGACTTGCCTGAGCCATTCGGCCCCATAATTGCATGTACCTTACCGGCCTCGACCGTCAGATCCACGCCCTTGAGGATCTGTTTTTCCTCTTCCTCAAGCTTGACGTGCAGGTTCTTGATTTCCAGCATTTTTTGTCCTTTTGCGTATCGTAGGGACGCGCCGGCCCCAATCTGTTCCTATCCCGGCACTCTGCGCAGCAACCGCGCCGCGATCCATCCCAGGACCGCCCCGCCGCCGATCGCCCAGACCGGGTTGATGAAATCGGTGTAGTTGACGTTGACATAGGTCGCGCCCAGCAAGCCGCCCAGAACCGGCAGTGCATAAGACGCTGCGGTCAGGACATCACACCTGCGGTTGCGCAGCGAGCGGGCCATCAGCCGACCGAGCCTTCCAGCGAGATCGCGACAAGCTGCTGGGCCTCCATGGCAAACTCCATCGGCAGCGCCTGCAGCACGTCCTTGCAGAACCCGTTGACCACCAGCGCCACGGCCTCTTCCTCGTCCATGCCGCGCTGACGGCAATAGAACAGCTGATCCTCATCGACCTTCGAGGTGGTGGCCTCGTGCTCGACCCGGCTGCTGTTGTTCTTGACCTCGATATACGGAACGGTGTGCGCCCCGCATTTATCGCCGATCAGCAGGCTGTCGCACTGCGTATAGTTCCGGCTGTTCTTGGCCTTGGGGTGCATCGACACCAGCCCGCGATAGGTGTTCTGGGCCTTGCCCGCGCTGATGCCCTTGGACACGATGCGCGACTTGGTGTTCTTGCCCAGATGGATCATCTTGGTGCCGGTATCGGCCTGCTGGTAGTTGTTGGTGATGGCGATCGAGTAGAACTCGCCCTGGCTGTCATCACCCCGCAGGATGCAGGACGGGTATTTCCAGGTCACGGCGCTGCCGGTCTCGACCTGCGTCCACATCACTTTAGACCGGTCACCCCGGCAATCGGCGCGCTTCGTCACGAAGTTGTAGATGCCGCCTTTGCCGTTCTCATCGCCCGGGAACCAGTTCTGGACGGTCGAATATTTAACCTCGGCGTCTTCTTCGACGATGATCTCGACCACTGCGGCGTGCAGCTGCGCGGTATCACGCTGCGGCGCGGTGCAGCCTTCCAGATAGGACACGTACGAGCCCTTGTCGGCGATGATTAGCGTCCGCTCGAACTGGCCGGTGTTTTCGGCGTTGATGCGGAAATAGGTGCTCAGCTCCATCGGGCAGCGCACGCCGGGCGGCACATAGACGAACGACCCATCCGAGAACACGGCCGAGTTCAGCGTGGCGTAGAAATTGTCCGACACCGGAACCACCGAGCCCAGGTATTTTTTTACCAGTTCGGGGTGTTCTTTGATCGCCTCAGAGATCGAGCAGAAAATGACGCCGGCCTTCTTAAGCTCGGCCTGGAACGTCGTGCCAACCGAAACCGAGTCGAACACCGCATCCACGGCGACCTTGCGGCCCTCGGCCGGGGCATCTTCGGCTCCTTCGACGCCTGCCAGAATCATCTGCTCTTTCAAAGGGATACCTAGCTTTTCGTAAGTGGCCAACAGTTTGGGATCGACCTCGTCCAGCGACTTGGGCTTGGTCTCCATCGATTTGGGCCGCGCATAGTAATACTGGTCCTGGAAGTCTATTTCAGGATAGTGGACCATGGCCCATTTGGGCTCTTCCATCTGGGTCCAGCGCTCGAAGGCCTTCAGACGCCATTCGGTCATCCACTCGGGCTCTTCGTTCTTTTCCGAGATCAGTTTGACGATATCGGGGTTCACGCCCTTGGGCGCATACTCCATCTCGATATCCGTATCCCACCCATATTTATAGGTTCCGACCTCGCGCACCGCGTCAACGGTTTCCTGATCGACACCTTCTTTTACTTGGGTCTGGTCCAAAGCGGCCATGTTCCACCCTCCGTCAGATCACGCGGCCCGCGCGCGATGCTTTTTCTCTTTTTCCAGCCACGTTTCGGCGAAACGCAGCACGTCTTCTTCACTCGTCTCGGGGCCCAGCGAAACGCGTACCGCGCTGGCCGCCGTGGCCTCGTCATATCCCATCGCAGTCAGTACCGCGCTTGCCCTTACCTTACCGCTGGAGCAGGCCGACCCGGCGCTGATCGCAAAGCCCGACAGATCCATCTGCATCACCTGCGTTTCGCCCTTCCAGCCGGGCGTCGCAAAGCACAGGGTGTTGGGCAACCGATCCTGATCTTTCCCGACAAAAATAGTAGATTTAGAACCAGCCTCAAGAGCCTTTTCTAGAATATTTCTAAGTTCTGCAACCTTTTCCCAAACTCCGTTTGCCAGATCCCGCGCCGCCGCTTCAGCCGCAGCGCCGAACCCCGCGATTCCAAGGACATTTTCCGTCCCCGACCGGCGCCCCATTTCCTGGCCACCGCCCTTGATCCGGGCCTCCAAATCGGTGCCGCGTTTCATGACCACGGCACCAACGCCCTTTGGCCCGCCCAGTTTGTGCGCCGAGACCAACGCCATCTGCACATCCAGCCAGTTGAAGGCGATGGGCAGTTTCCCAAACGCCTGCGTTGCATCGGTGACGGCCAGACCCTTGGGCAAGGCCTGAATGATACCGGTTTCGGAATTCGCGAGTTGCAAGGTGGAACGGGCCGGGTCGGCCACGTTGACGGCGCCTTTACTCGACACCGGCAAATCTTCTACGATCCAGGCCCTTACGGCATCATGTTCGATCGCCGCGCCGTGCAGGTCGCGGCCTTCCAAGGCCAGCGCCGCCCCCTCGGTCGACCCAGATGTGAACACGATATCGGCCCCATCAGCCCCAATGGCCGCCGCCACCTGCGCACGCGCCTTTTCGATGATCGCCTTGGCCGCACGCCCCTCGGCATGGACCGAGGACGGGTTCCCGCAGACCTCCATCGCCGCGATCATCGCGTCGCGCGACTCGGGGCGCAGCGGGGTCGTGGCATTGTGATCCAGGTAAACACGTTTCATGGAGTCACCTTTTCCGGCAGGCGTTCAGGTTGCATCGCCTGTCTCATCCGATCAATCATCCACAACAGAAAACAGGCTAGGCACGGCCGGACAAGGCGCCAGTTCGTTCTCGATGACATCCGACAGCCGGGTCTGGTGCAGAAAAACGTAGACATGGGCGCTCAGGCTTTCCCAAAGGCGGTTGGTCAACGACTGCGCCCGGCTGCCGGAAGACGCCCCAGACGCCCCAGCGCCCTTGTGCATGGCGTCCACGGTCTCATCGACGGCCGACAGAATCTCGACTACGCGAATTTCAGATGCTGGCCGCGCCAGACGATAGCCGCCGCCCGGCCCGCGCACCGATGCGACCAGATCGGCGCGGCGCAGTTTGACGAACAACTGTTCCAGATAAGGAAGCGAGATGTCCTGACGCTCGGAAATCTCACCCAGCGTCACCAGGGTGTCGGCGGGCTGAAGCGCGATGTCGGCCAGCGCAACCATCGCATAACGACCTTTGGTGGACAGCTTCATTTCCTCGATCCTTCCGGCGTGAACCGCGTGAAAACATTGACGTCGCCGCAGTCAATGCGTATCTCCGTCGGACAGCGTGTTCACGCTGCGATACTCAATTAGAACCGTTCTAAGGTGCCTGACGATAACCGTCAAGTATATCGCGGCGCCCGCGAGAAAAAGACAGGACAACCGCACACATGCCCGAGGTGATTTTTCCCGGACCTGAAGGCCGCCTGGAAGGCCGCTACCACCCGCAGAAGGAAAAAGACGCACCGATCGCCATCGTGCTGCACCCGCATCCCCAGTTCGGCGGGACCATGAACAACAAGGTCGTCTACAACCTGCATTACGCGTTTTACAACATGGGCTTCACGGTCCTGCGCTTCAATTTCCGGGGCGTCGGCCGCAGCCAGGGCGAGTATGATCAGGGCGTGGGCGAACTCAGCGATGCCGCGGCGGCGCTGGACTATCTGCAGTCGATGAACAACAACTCGAAACACTGTTGGGTCGCGGGCTTCTCCTTCGGGGCCTGGATCGGCATGCAACTGCTGATGCGCCGGCCCGAGATCACCGGCTTCATCAGCGTCTCACCGCCGGCCAACATGTATGATTTTTCTTTCCTCGCGCCCTGCCCCTCGTCGGGCCTGATTATCAACGGCACCGCTGATCGTGTGGCGCCGCCTGCGGATACCACCGCGCTGGTCAACAAGCTACACGAGCAGAAAGGCATCACCATCACCCATACCGAGGTGGAAGGCGCCGATCATTTCTTCCAGGGCGAACACATGGATACGTTGATCACCAACGTCACCGACTATGTGAAACGTCGCCTGACCGAGAACACGCGCTGATGTCGGATACCATCACCACCTTGGCCGCCAAACTGGCCGAGGACACCATGAAGGTCATGGACGAGACAGGCCATGACCGATTCTATGTCGAGGTCGGCGAAGTGCTGGGCGCGGCCTCGCAATCGCTGGAAGAGGCCTTCCTGACCGAGATCCGCGTGCGCCTGGCCGAGCGCAAGGCCCGCCAGTTCGTCATCCGCAAGCTGTCGGAACATCGCGCCAAATTGAAGGCCATCGAAAAGAAATAAGCCGCAAAAAAAAGGAGCCCTCGGGCTCCTTTTTCATGGTCGCATCGCGATCAAATCTCAGTTTTGCTTGACCTCTCAGCCAAATAGGCTGCGTCGGTTTCGACGGACCCCCCGTCCGCAAGCCACCCAGTCGCCGCAATGAGTGCCGAAGCACAAAGGACGAACTTGACAAAAGTCGTCATCTGAAAAACTCGTAACAAAAACACCAATAACTATCACTACGATACATCAACTCACCGTTTGTCATAGTCTGGATTACCTGACCTCTGCGTCAACCCACGTCCCGGCCCTTGCCAGATCCGTTCCGGTTGTGGTCAACCTTCGCAAACTTCGAAACAAGGTGCCGCCTCATGCCCAAAGCCTATCTGATCCTTCTGCTGGCCGTCGTCGCTGAAACCATCGGAACCACGGCCCTACAGGCCAGCCAGCAATTCACGCGGTTTTGGCCTTCGGTTCTGGTCGTGGTCGGCTATGGTGTCGCCTTCTACCTGATGGCTTTGACCTTGAAGGTGATGCCCGTTGGCATCGTTTATGCCATCTGGTCCGGGCTGGGCATCACGTTAATCGCCCTGATCGGATTCCTCGTTTTCGGACAGCGGCTGGATTGGCCTGCGGTGCTGGGGCTGGCGATGATTCTGGGCGGAATCCTCGTCATTCATCTGTTTTCGCACACGGCGGTGCATTGATCTCGCGTTAGGGCTGGTAACTTGTGGCGTCCCGCGTTATGCGCGCGGCAACTTCCCGTTCAAAGGCTGACTTCATGGACCTGCGCAACATCGCAATCATCGCCCACGTGGACCACGGCAAAACGACCCTGGTGGACGAACTTCTCAAACAATCCGGCGCGTTCCGCGAGAACCAGGCCGTGGCCGAACGCGCCATGGACAGCAATGATCTTGAACGCGAACGCGGCATCACCATTCTAGCCAAGGCCACCAGCGTCGAATGGAAGGGCACGCGCATCAACATCGTCGACACCCCCGGCCACGCCGATTTCGGCGGCGAGGTCGAACGCATTCTCAGCATGGTCGATGGCGTCGTGCTGCTGGTCGATGCCGCCGAAGGCCCGATGCCCCAAACCAAGTTCGTGACCTCGAAGGCGCTGGCGCTGGGCCTGCGCCCGATCGTGGTGCTGAACAAGGTCGACAAGCCCGATGCCGAGCCCGACCGCGCGCTGGACGAATGCTTTGACCTGTTCGCCAACCTCGGCGCCGACGATGACCAGCTGGATTTCCCGGCCATGTACGCCTCGGGGCGGTCGGGCTGGGCCGACATGGAACTGGACGGACCGCGCAAGGATCTGTCGGCGCTGTTCGACCTGATCGTCGATCACGTTCCCGCCCCCAAGCAGATCGCGCGCAAGGATGAACCCTTCCGCATGCTGGCAACGACCTTGGGCAGCGACCCGTTCATCGGCCGCATCCTGACCGGCCGCGTCGAAAGCGGCACGCTCAAGGCGGGCGATGCGCTCAAAGCGCTCAGCCGCGACGGCACCTTGATCGAGAATTTTCGCGCCACCAAGATCCTGGCCTTCCGCGGTCTCAGCCAGCAACCGATCGACGTGGCCGAAGCGGGCGACATCGTGACCATCGCGGGCATGAGCAAGGCCACCGTGGCGGATTCGTTGGTGGCCCCGCAGGTGACCGAGGCCCTGCCCGCCCAGCCGATCGACCCGCCCACCATCACCGTCACCTTCGGCATCAACGACTCGCCACTGGCGGGGCGTGACGGCAAAAAGGTCCAGTCGCGCGTCATCCGCGACCGCCTGATGAAAGAGGCCGAATCCAACGTGGCCATCCGCGTTACCGATACTCCCGGCGGCGAAGCCTTCGAGGTTGCGGGTCGAGGCGAATTGCAGATGGGCGTTCTGATCGAGAACATGCGCCGTGAAGGCTTCGAACTCAGCATATCGCGCCCGCAGGTTCTGTTCCGCGAGGAAAATGGACAGCGGCTGGAGCCGATCGAGGAAGTCACCATCGACGTGGATGACGAATATTCGGGCGCCGTGATCGAAAAGATCACCGGCGCGCGCAAGGGCGAACTGGTCGAGATGCGTCCGGCCGGCGCCGGCAAGACCCGCATCATCGCACATGTCCCCTCGCGAGGCCTGATCGGTTATCACGGCGAGTTTCTGACCGACACCCGCGGCACCGGTGTTTTGAACCGCGTGTTCCACGGCTGGGCGCCGCACAAGGGCCCGATCCCCGGCCGCCGGGCCGGCGTTCTGATCTCGATGGAGAATGGCCAAGCCGTCGCCTATGCGCTGTGGAACCTCGAGGAGCGCGGCCGCATGTTCATCGGCCCGCAGGCTGATGTGTATCAAGGCATGATCATCGGTGAGCATTCGCGGGACAACGACCTCGAAGTGAACCCGCTCAAGGGCAAGAAGCTGACGAACGTGCGCGCCAGTGGCTCGGATGACGCGGTGCGCCTGACCCCGCATGTCCAGTTCTCGCTGGAGGAGGCCATCGCTTATATCGATGAGGATGAACTGGTCGAAGTGACCCCGAACGCGATCCGCCTTCGCAAACGATTCCTCGACCCGCACGAGCGGAAGCGGATGGCCAAATCCGCCTGATCCGAACGGCAAACCGACCTGACTCGGAAGCAATGACGTCAGCTTGACGTCATTGTTTCCGCTCTGATTTCGTTGGGAAAAACGAAAAAGACACGCTTTCCCCAACGGCCATTTGTTTCAACTGTACTTTTTCGGGAACACGGTCTGAATACTCTCCCGTCAGCCTGGCCAGAACCTTGCGATTGTGGCGCATCGGGGGTGTGATCATGGCGTGAATGTGGCGCCGATTCTGTATGCTCTGCCAAGCCGTGGCATCGTAGTTGGCGTGTTTTTTTGAGTAACCAGTGCCGAGGAGCTTGGTCATGGTAGTATTTTCCCGCGTTTTCATTGTTTTTTCACTTTTTTTCACGTCCGGGATTTCGGCCGGAACTGAGGCAAGCGCGGCGTGTACCGTGAAAACAGCTCGTCAATCAGGGGCGTCCGCTCAAGTACTGTGTGAATGCGATCAAGTCACAAGAAGTATGCTGAGATACATCCAGCGCCGCGCGGACTTTGAGCAAATTCTGACGAGGCTAGGAGCTGAATGTCCGCAACTTGCCGTGCTCTTGACCGATATACCGACAGCCTCGATCGGCGTTCAACAACAGAAAAGTGGCGACGGACCGTCCGAACCTGAAACTGGCAGCTCTGGCGCGCAGGGGGCAAGCACGACCGTTGGCAATGGTGGCATCACCGGCGGTGACGATGGGGGCAATACCGACGGCGACGGTGGAGGCAATACCGACGGCGACGGTGGGGGCAATACCGACGGCGACGGTGGGGGCAATACCGACGGCGACGGTGGGGGCAATACCGACGGCGACGGTGGGAGCAATACCGGCGGCGGCGATGGGGGCAATACCGACGGCGACGGTGGGAGCAATTCCGGCGGCGGCGATGGGGACAATACCGACGGTGACGGTGGGGACAATACCGACGGTGACGGTGGAGGTTGCACCTGTTCAGGGCCCCCGGACGCCGACGACGACAAGCCTGATCGCGACGGAAAAGGCAAGAAAAGCGGAAAAGGTACAAAGGGCGACAAGGGTGGAAATGGAAAAAATAGTGGAAACAAGTCCGGCGATGGTCGCAAGGGAAGCACGGGCAACAATGGTGGTGGCAATGGGCCCGAGGGAAGCAGCCCAGGCCAAGGCCACAATGCTAATAACGACGAGAGCTGACGGGGCTTGAACTCGGATGCAGGGCTTCAATTTGAGGCCCTGCATTCAACCATTTCGTCAATCGATTCGCGCCAGACGCAAATTCAGCTGCGCCGAAAAACCCCGACCCAACGATGGGGTTGATTGGGATCTTGCATGCGCAGGAATAGGTACCTGGTCGATGCCCACGGCTTGATCTGGTTGGTTTGATTGTCCAGAATCATATCGCCGCGCGGCGACCGATAGACCAAAACTGCATGGCCCCGGCGTCTCGTGTCCAGTACGGTCGCGATAAGAAGCCGCTTGGGATCAATGCCAGCTTCGATCAGGTTTCTCTTTTTCAGCAGAACGAAGTCTTCGCAGTCCCCACCCAACTTTGTCGGCAGCGCCCATTTTTCCTGCAGCCGGTATTGTGACTGGTCAGAAACCTCCCTGGTCGAGGCGTTCACGTGGCGATTGATCTGCTTCACGACCAATAACTCTCGGTGACCATCAATCGTTCGGCTGGATCCTTCCGAGCATGCCCAACTGTATCGTTGGCAGAGTTGAGACGCGCCCGATGGCGGCTGAGCAGGGGTCGCCCCGGTAATGAAAGCGCTGTCAGCCAAGGCTGCGGAACTGAACGCCGCCATGGCAACAGCCGCCAAAATACCCAATGCGCGACACCGACCAGCCGCCACTACAGGTCCGGATCGCAATTTCAGTGCAGAAGATTGGGTCGCCTTCTTCATCTCAACCTCCGGATCCTGACAGCACACTGGTCACCGGATGAAAATCTAGGTGTCTGCAATCAACTAAGTGTCATGCAAATACCCAAACACGGCAACCTTCCGCCAAATTCGGGTCGAAAAACGGCGAAAATCCGTCTGTCAATCAGGCAATTTGGGATCAAGATGATGGCAGAAATGGGCATCAAGAGGCCGGCAGGCCGTTTATCGCTAGGCGCGAAACGCCGGCATTTGCGGGTGGCGCAAAATCCTACTCAGCCCCACAAACCAAGTCAGTTAGCGTCGCAAGACACAAGGTTTGCGTTGTCTGGACGTTTGAAAAGGGCGGCCCGTGCCTCGGGCCACCGGGTCATTCGGTCGTTTCGACCACGATCAACTCGCGTTCACTTGCCCCGCGCGCATGATCCAGCGCCTGCTGGTATTCCGGCGAGTTGTAGCAGGCCACCGCGTCTTCGACAGACGGGAACTTGGCCACGACATTGCGCGGCCGTTCCTTGCCCTCAAGCTGAACATACCGCCCTGCCCGGGCGATGAAATGCCCGCCATGCTTGGCAATCGCAGGGCCTGCCAGTTCGGCATATTTTCCATATGCCTCGGCATCGGTCACCGTGACATGAGCAATCCAGAGTGCAGGCATCCTAACCTCCCAATACCTGTTCCGCCGCCTTGATGGCCGCGGCTGCATTCGACGGATCGCGTCCTCCGCCCTGAGCCATGTCGGGGCGTCCACCGCCGCCCTTGCCGCCCAGTTCCTGCACGGCCGCCCGAACCAGATCGACCGCCGAGATCTTCTGCGTCAGGTCGTTGGTCACGCCGGCCGCAACCGCGGCTTTTCCACCGCTGTCGGCAATCAACAGAACCGCGCCCGAGCCGAGTCGACTTTTATGTTCGTCGATCAAGGCTGGCAGGTCCTTGCCCGAGACCCCGCTCAGGGCCTGGGCCAGGAACTTGATGCCGTTGACGTCCTTGGCCACGGCACCGTTTGACTGCCCCGCGCCTCCGGCCATGGCCAGTTCGCGGCGCAGCTGTGCAACCTCGTTCTGCAGGGCCTTGCGTTCGTCCAGCAGGGCCTTGACCCGACTCACCACATCCTCGGGCTGCGCCTTGAGTTCGGACGCGACCTGCACAAGACGGCGATCCTGGGTCGAGAGGTATTCGAGGGCGGCATCCCCCGTCAAAGCCTCGATCCGGCGCACGCCGGCGCTGCTGGCGCTGTCGCCCAGGATGACAAAGGTGCCGATGTCACCCGTGTGGCGCACATGGGTGCCGCCGCACAGTTCGATCGACCAGGTCTCGCCGTCATGACCTTTGCCCGTGGGCGCCTTGCCCATCGAAACCACGCGCACCTCGTCGCCGTATTTCTCGCCGAACAGCGCCTGCGCGCCCAGCTTACGGGCATCGTCCGGCGTCATGATCCGGGTTTCCACGGGCGAGTTCTGACGGATGAAGGCGTTGACCTCACGCTCGACCGTTTCGATTTCCTCTGGCGTCATCGCCTTCGTGTGGCTGAAATCGAAACGCAGACGGTCTGCGGCGTTCAGAGAACCGCGCTGCGCCACATGCGCCCCCAGCGTTTCGCGCAGGGCCTCGTGCAGCAGGTGCGTGGCCGAGTGGTTGGCCCGGATCGCGCTGCGACGGGCATGGTCGACCTCAAGTTCCACCGCCTCGCCCTTGGCAAATGGGCCACGCTCGATTGTAACCTTGTGCGCGATCACCTTGCCGTCGGCGAACTTCTTGGTGTCTTCGACCAGAGCAACCTCGTCGCGGTCCTCCAGGCGCCGAATGACGCCGGTATCGCCGACCTGACCACCGGCTTCGCCATAGAACGGCGTCTGGTTCGTGACGATCCAACCGCTTTCACCCGGCTCCAGCTTCTCCACCAGCGCCCCGTCGCGGATAACGGCCAAGACCTGGCCCTCGGCTTTCTCGGTCTCGTAGCCCAGGAAATCGGTCGCACCGGCGGCGTCCAGAACGTCGAACCACACGGCCTGATCGGCGGCTTCCCCCGATCCCGCCCAGGCGGCCCGAGCCTTGGCCTTCTGTTCGGCCATCGCAGCATCGAACCCTTCGGTGTCCACGGTCCGGCCCTTCTCACGCAGGGCGTCCTGCGTCAAATCCAGCGGAAAGCCATAGGTGTCATACAGTTTGAACGCAGCCTCGCCGGGCAAGGGCGCACCGTCGGGCAGGCCCGCCACTTCGTCATCCAGCAGTTTGAGGCCGCGGTCCAGTGTCTGCTTGAACCGGGTTTCCTCCAACAGCAGCGTTTCCTCGATCAGCGCCTGCGCCCGGCCCAGCTCTGAATATTGCGCGCCCATCAGTTGCACCAGCGTGGGCACCAACCGGTGCATGACCGGATCCTTGGCGCCTAGCAGATGCGCGTGACGCATGGCCCGGCGCATGATCCGGCGCAGCACATAGCCGCGCCCGTCATTCGACGGCATCACACCATCCGCAATCAGGAACGAGGTCGACCGCAGGTGGTCGGCGATCACCCGGTGATGCACGTTCTGATCGCCGTAGGGGTCGACATTGGTCACATCCGCCGACGCCTCGATCAGAGTTTTGAACAGATCCGTATCATAGTTGTCGTGGCTGCCCTGCAGCAGCGCACCGATCCGTTCCAAACCCATGCCGGTATCGATCGACTGCATGTCCAGTTCACGCATCGAGCCGTCCTCGAACTGCTCGTTCTGCATGAAGACGATGTTCCAGATCTCGATGAATCGATCGCCGTCCTCCTCGGCCGACCCCGGAGGACCGCCCCAGATGTGATCGCCGTGATCATAGAAGATCTCTGTGCAGGGGCCGCAGGGGCCGGTGGGGCCCATCTGCCAGAAATTGTCGCTGGTGGCGATGCGGATGATCCTGTCCTCGGGAACGCCGACCTTTTTCCAGATTTCGAACGCTTCGTCGTCGGTATGATAGACCGTCGTCAGCAGCCGGTTCTTGTCGATCCCGAACTCCTTGGTGATCAACTCCCAGGCGAAGGGAATCGCCGCTTCCTTGAAGTAATCCCCAAACGAGAAGTTGCCCAGCATCTCGAAGAAAGTATGGTGGCGGGCCGTGTAACCGACATTGTCCAGATCGTTGTGCTTGCCGCCGGCACGCACGCATTTCTGCGCGGTGGTAGCGCGTTTGTAGTCGCGGGTCTCGAGGCCGGTGAACAGGTTCTTGAACTGCACCATGCCCGAGTTGACGAACATCAGGGTCGGGTCGTTGCGCGGCACCAGCGGGCTCGACGCAACCACCTCGTGCCCTTGTTTGGCAAAGTAGTTCAGAAAGGTTGAGCGGATATCGTTCAGCGTGGGCATTGGGCTCTCTCAGCGCGCAGTCATGATCTGTCGCGACGGTTTAGCCGCCCGCCCGCCGATAGTCCACAGGATTGCTGCACCGCAAACGAAACAGGGCGGCCCAAAGGACCACCCTGCCTGTCTTTGACCCGGTCGATCACGCTTCGAGGATGTCGTCCTCGTCCGCCCCGGGCGGCATGTCGAACTCCAGCCCGTGCGCGGCACGGATCTTGTCTTCGATCTCCAGCGCAATCCGGCTGTTCTCGCGCAAGTACTGCTTGGCGTTTTCCCGCCCCTGCCCGATCCGTTCGTCGCCATAGCTGAACCACGAGCCCGATTTCTCGACCACGCCGGCCTTGACGCCCAGGTCCAGCAATTCGCCCATCTTGCTGATGCCTTCGCCATACATGATGTCGAATTCCACCTGCTTGAACGGCGGCGCCACCTTGTTCTTGACCACTTTCACGCGGGTCTGGTTGCCGACCACCTCGTCGCGGTCCTTGATCGCGCCGATGCGGCGAATATCCAGGCGGACCGAGCTGTAGAATTTGAGGGCGTTGCCCCCGGTCGTCGTTTCCGGGCTGCCGAACATGACGCCGATCTTCATGCGGATCTGGTTGATGAAGATCACCATGCAGTTGCTGCGGGCGATCGAGCCGGTCAGCTTGCGCATTGCCTGGCTCATCAACCGGGCCTGCACGCCCACATTGCTGTCGCCCATGTCGCCTTCCAACTCGGATTTCGGCGTCAGAGCGGCCACCGAGTCCACCACGACCATGTTGACCGCCCCGGACCGCACCAGCGTATCGGTGATTTCCAGCGCCTGTTCACCCGTATCGGGCTGCGAGATCAGAAGCTCGTCCAGATCCACCCCCAGCTTGCGGGCGTATTGCGGGTCCAGCGCATGTTCCGCATCGACGAACGCACACACACCACCGCGTTTCTGCTGTTCTGCTATGCAGTGCAGGGTCAGGGTCGTCTTGCCCGAGCTTTCCGGGCCGTAAATTTCGACGATCCGACCCATCGGCAAGCCGCCGATGCCCAGGGCGATGTCCAACCCCAGAGAGCCGGTCGAACTGGCCTCGATCTCCTGTCGGGCGCCGTCGCCCAGTTTCATGATCGACCCCTTGCCGAACTGCCGCTCGATCTGGGCCAGCGCGCTGTCGAGCGCCTTTTGCTTGTCCGCGTTTTTCTTGTCGCTCATCGTCAGAAGATCCGCCATTGTCCTGTCGCCTTCCCTTTTGTCACACCCGAAACCGGGCGGCAATCGCTGCTTTGTTCGCCTCTTGTTCCTTATGAGATCAAAAAGTGAACATTTCAACCAAAACTTTCAGGATTTACTTTCAACAAAAGATGTTAACGAGACGTTTACTTGAGGCTTGGGTCGCGGCATGATCGCGCAAAGCACTGAGAAATAGCGCTTTTTTCAGCAATTCGCGCTGCGAATCCGGCCGCATCATTGACCTTGCGGACAAGCCCGGCCAAACATTGTCCCATAAACAGGTTTAGCGTCGGGCAGTAGTTTCATGCTGATATTCTTCAAAGAACGACTGGCTTTGCTGTCCGTCCCCAAGACCGGCAGCACAGCGTATTTCAAATCGCTGCGTGATCGGGCCGATATTGTTGTGTCCGGCCCTCCCGATCTCAAGCACGCACCGGTGCGCCGGTTCGACCGGTTCTTTCAGAACATTTTCTTGAAGATGTACGATACCGAAATCGAGGTCATGGCCGTTGTCCGCGAGCCCCTGGATTGGCTGGGCAGTTGGTACAGGTACCGATCGCGGCCTGAATTGCAGGGTCACGAAAAGGCGACACATGACCTCAGCTTCGACGCCTTCGTTCAAGGCTACTTGCGCACACCGCGCCCAGCCTTTGCCGACGTGGGCAGCCAATCTGAATTTTTCAGAACGCGCAGCAATGGCCGCGGTGCGACCCATATTTTTCGCTATGACAACCAGCAAGCAATCCTCGAATTCCTGCAGGACCGTTTGGATACCGAAATCAACCTGACCCAGGAAAACGTGTCGCCAAAACGCCAGATGGACATCGCGCCGGAGACCGAGCGACGGTTTCGCAAGATCCACGCGGCCGAGTTCGACCTGTACGCTCGGGCCAGATGACTCAGCTCAGATGCTGCTGCACCGATTCGGCCAGTTGCGTCAGCGAAAACGGCTTGGGCAGGAAACTTGCGTCGGGCATTTCCGGACCGGACTCGCCAAAGGCGCCCTCGGTGTATCCCGACATGAACACCACCCGCACGTCCGGCCTGTCGATGCGCGCCTTGGAGACCCAGGTCGGGCCGTCCATACCCGGCATGACCACATCGGTCACAAAGACATCGACATGCAGATCCGGGTCTTCAAGGAGTTTCAGCGCTTCCTCGGCGGAACCGGCTTCGAGCACAGTATAGCCCTTCAGACGCAAGGCGCGGGTCGCAAAGGCCCTGACCGGTGCCTCGTCTTCGACCAGCAGAACCACGCCCTCGCCGGTATGGTTGGCGCCCTGTTCCTCGGCCTTGTGTTCCGGCGGCTTTTCGGTTTCGGCCGTACTGCACACCGGCAGCAGTACGTTGAATTCAGAGCCGCGGCCTTCGACGCTGTCCACGAAGATGAACCCGCCGGTCTGCTTGACGATCCC
Source organism: Ruegeria sp. BHSC276 (assembly GCF_059612945.1). Taxonomy (NCBI): domain Bacteria; kingdom Pseudomonadati; phylum Pseudomonadota; class Alphaproteobacteria; order Rhodobacterales; family Roseobacteraceae; genus Ruegeria; species Ruegeria sp. BHSC276. The sequence goes on from NZ_JBXWRP010000012.1 coordinate 43,046, forward strand.
GTAAACCGTTGACAACCCCAGCCCGGTGCCTTCGCCGGTGCGCTTCGTGGTGAAGAACGGCTCGAACACCTTGTCCAGCTTGTCCCCCGGTATACCGATTCCGCTGTCGATGACCTTGACCGAAACATATTCGCCGGGCGCGACGGTTGCCCGGTCACGTCTGAATTCTTCGGTCAACACGACGACTTCGGTCTCGATGCGGATATCGCCCCCCTCTGGCATGGCGTCACGCGCGTTGACTACGAGGTTCATCAACACCTGTTCCAACTGACGCTTGTCCGCCCGCACGGGCTTCAACACCGGGTCGTGGCTGAGGACCAGCCGGATCTTCTCGCCCACCAGTCGGTTCAGAAGGTGGATCAGGTCGGAAATGGTGTCGCGCAGGTCCAGGACTTCGGGCCGCAACGTCTGTTTGCGGGAAAACGCCAGCAACTGCCCCACAAGGGCGGCCGCGCGGTTGGCGTTCTGGTTGATTTGCACCAGGTCCGCATAGTCAGGATCACTCGCCTCGTGCCGCAGCAGCAGCAGATCGCAGTGACCTGAAATTGCGGTCAGCAGGTTGTTGAAGTCATGCGCGACGCCGCCGGCCAACTGCCCGACGGCCTGCATCTTCTGGCCCTGAACGAACTGTGCTTCCAGCGTCTTCAATTCCGTCGCATCATGCAGTACGGCCCGCAGACCGACCTCACCATCATTAACGACCCGGGACAGGGTGACCTGAACATAGATGTCCTTGTCCTTCCGACTCAGCCGCAGAAACTCGGAACATGGGGGGGCCTCGCGCTGAGCCACATCCGTCAACAATGCGGATACCGGGCGGTTCAATCCCTGCATGATCTCACCGATGTTGGTCTGGCCGACAGGAAAGTCACCCAACAGTTTCGCAGCAAGGTGATTGGCCTCGATGACATCTCCGGTCAGCGACAACCGCAACAGCGGCACAGGCAAGTCGTCCACCGCCGGCGCCCATTGGGTCGGTTTGGTGTCGTCGATCTCGATCAACGCCAGGTCTCGGCCCGAGTTCGTCCTCTTCAGTTCGGTGACACAGATGCGGCGCACTGCATCGTTTCCTTCGATGCGAACCATGCTAGCGCCCTTCGAAGTCCTGGCTGAAAGGATCTGTTGCAGCGCATCGGGGGCCCGGCTCAGCAGTTCTTGCGCAGGCGGATTTGCCGCAAGCACACTGTCCTTGTGCCCCAAAGTGACCACCGGAACCGACACATGCGACCACAGCTGGCGTCCCGATGCCTTGATTCGCCACAAGAACAGGCCGTTGCCGAGATCGACGGTCAGGACCGGAATGCTGGCGCCCCTGCTCACGATGTCTTCGGCCGCCCGGCCATGGGCCACGGCCCGAGAATGCATGCGCAGCAAAATGGGCGACGGGTTGGCGAAGACGGACCGCAGACACCGATCCAGCCGGACGCCAGGACCGGCGTTGAACCGGCTTCGGGCCGCTGAATTGGCGATGACAATGGTCCCGTCGGAATCGGAGATAAAGCCAGGCGCGGGTTCCTTTTCCAGAAAGGCAGCCAGTATCGCCCTGACCTTGCTGTTCGCGCGTTCCTCAAGCAAGCCACGAAGCGACACGAAGAAAAATACCGCCAGAAAAGACCCGCCGACCGCCAGAATGCCGGGCGTCCATTCATCAGGGATTGTCGACAGCATCGGCAGCATGCATACGCCCACGGCCGCCCCCAGCAAAGACAGCATCCGCGACCAACTGGGCAATGATCTGTCGTTCAGCCTGGGTACCGCCCCAACCGTCTGAGTCATAAAATAGCCTGTTTCAATTCGCCCCGCGTGCAGTCGGGCACACGGATGGTAAATATGACGTTAACGCAAGCCTCGGCGCTAACTTCTACCTTGAGTTGTTTTCAGCCCGTGGCTATCTCGTCAAGTGAGCAGTGAAGAACCCATCGGTTCCGTGTACAACCTGCCACAATTTTCGGAACCCGCACGTCCAGTCTGGGTGTTCCGCCAGAAACCGGTCGACACGCCGGTCATTCTCGACATCCAGCAGCGAACAGGTGGCATAGGCCAGCACACCCTGTCCGGTGACCAACGGCGCCACCTGGTTAAGAATACTGTCCTGAATGCTGGACAGCTCGGTCAGCCGGTCCGGTGTCAAGGCCCATTTGCCGGCGGGCGCGCGGCGCCAGGACCCGCTGCCCGAACAAGGCGCGTCCACCAGCACCAGGTCGAAAGGCCCGCGTCGTGCGACCTCATGCGGCGCCAGCAGCGTCACGCTTACCCCGGCCCTGCCCGCCCGCACCGGCAAATCCCGCATCCGGGCCGGGTTTGCGTCATGGGCAAAGACCTTTACATCCGTGTGGGCAGCCATCGCCAGGGCCTTGCCGCCGCCGCCTGCACAGAAATCCAGAACCCGCATGCCGGGCTTTGGGTCCAACTCGGCAACCACCGCCTGGCTGGCCGCGTCCTGAAGTTCGACTAGCCCGCGCGCATAGGCCTGGCCGTTCGATACACGACGCGCACCCGAGACGACTTCGAGCGCGGTTGCGCAGGCTGGATGCGGGACCACCTCGACACCATCGGACAGCAGCGTCGAGACGGCGGTTTCCACATCTGCCCGGGCAAGATTCACCCTCAGATGGACCGGCGCCCGCCGCTGCAAGGCGACGGCGGTGGGGCGCGCCAGATCACCGAGGGACCGCTCGAAGATCGGCCACAGCCATTCGGGGATATCATGTTCCTCGGCCACGGTGGCAAAGGCGCGTCCGACCTCGTTGTCCTGCACCGGCGCCGGTGCGTGCCGATCCCCAGAGAAAAAATCGTCCGGCTCTTCGCCCGCGGCACGCAGCGCACCCAGCATCAACCCACGCCCGGTCATCGCTCCGCCGCGCGCCGCGTAGGACCGCATGCACCGGACTGCATCGAACACGTGATCGCGGATGGCCGCGCGATCCTTGGACCCGGCGAAGCGGCTGCGCCGCGCCCAGCCGGTCAAAGCCTTTTCGACGGGCGCACCCGATAGGATGTCGTCAAGGATTTCGATGGCGGCCTGAACCCGCGCGGCTGGTGTCATCTGCTGATCCGTTCGGGCAACCCGTTGGCGCCTTTACATGATGCGGTAGTTGGGGCTTTCGCGGGTGATCTGCACGTCATGCACATGGCTTTCCTTCAGGCCCGCGCCGGTGATCTTTACGAACTGACAGTTGCGCCGCATCTCTTCGATCGTGGCACATCCGGTATAGCCCATGGCCGCACGCAGGCCGCCGACCAGCTGGTGCACGACGGCGCTGGCCGAGCCTTTGTAGGGCACCTGCCCCTCGATCCCTTCGGGCACCAGCTTGTCATTCGCGGCGTCCTTTTGGAAATAGCGATCAGCCGAGCCGCGCGCCATCGCGCCCAGGCTGCCCATGCCGCGATAGGACTTGAACGAACGGCCCTGATACAGGATCACCTCGCCCGGGCTTTCGTCGGTGCCCGCGATCATCGAGCCAACCATGGCGCAGGACGCCCCCGCCGCGATGGCCTTGGCGAAATCGCCTGAGAACTTGATACCACCATCGGCGATGACCGGAACGTCTCCGGCCGCCGCTGCGCAATCCATGATCGCGGTCAGTTGCGGCACGCCGACACCGGCCACCATGCGCGTGGTGCAGATCGAGCCTGGCCCGATCCCGACCTTTACCGCATCGGCACCGGCGTCGATCAGCGCCTTGGTCGCGTCTGCGGTGGCGACGTTGCCTGCGATGATCTGCACTTCGTTCGACAGGGCCTTGATCCGCTTCACCGCGTCCAGCACCCCTTGGGAATGGCCGTGCGCAGTATCGACCACGATGATGTCGACACCCGCATCCACCAACCGCTCGGACCGTTCGAAACCGGCATCTCCAACCGACGTGGCCGCCGCGACGCGCAGCCGGCCCAGATCGTCTTTGCAGGCCGTTGGGTTCAGCACCGCTTGCTCGGTATCCTTCAGCGTCAGCAGGCCGGTCAGCTTGCCGTTGGCGTCCACAACCAGCAGCTTTTCGATCCGGCGGGCCTTCATCAGGCTGATGGCTTCTTCCCGGTCGGCCGGTTCTTGCAACATGGCCAGGTTGTCCGAGGTCATCATCGCGCGGATCGGCTGGTCGTCCGAGGTGGCAAAGCGCATGTCGCGATTGGTTACGATGCCGACGACGCGGCCTTCGTCATCCACCACCGGGAACCCGGTGAAGTTGTAGCGCTCGACCAAGGCCTTGGCATCGGCCAGCGTCTGATCGGCGCGCAGGGTGACGGGATTGTAGACGATGCCGGATTCGAACCGCTTGACCCGGCGCACCTCGCGGGCCTGTTCTTCGACCGTCAAGTTCTTGTGGATCACCCCGATGCCGCCGGACTGTGCCATCGCGATGGCCATGCGCGCCTCGGTCACAGTGTCCATGGCCGAGCTGAGCAGCGGTATGTTCATGTTGATCGCGCGCGTCACGCGCGTGGACGTGTCTGCCGTTGCCGGCAGCACCGACGAGGCCGCCGGAACCAAAAGAACGTCATCAAAGGTGAGTGCCTCACGAATCTGCATCTGCTAACCCCATGCAAAACCCCGTTTGGCGGTGACCCTATTGCATGGTTTCGACCAAAGGAAAAGCCCCTGCCCCAACTTGTTCGCCCACAAACCGCCGCGATGGCGCGGAAAACGACGCAAGCCGTGCAAAACCTGCCGCGGATTGGCCTTTCCCTTTGCCTCGAAACCCATATCTTGCCGCCATACGCGCGAACACCAAAAAGGCATCCGTCATGACCACCGATCCCCTTGTCGTCTTTACCCCATCGGGCAAACGCGGACATTTTCCCGTTGGCACTCCGATCCTGACGGCGGCCCGGCAGCTAGGGGTCGATCTGGATTCGGTCTGCGGCGGGCGCGGGATCTGCTCGAAATGCCAGATCACACCCAGCTATGGCGAGTTTCCCAAACATGGCGTCACGGTCCGCGAAGACGCGCTGAGCGAATGGAACGCGGTCGAGCAGCGCTATGACGACAAGCGCGGTCTGAAACCGGGCCGGCGTTTGGGCTGTCAGGCCACCGTTCAGGGTGACGTGGTGATCGACGTTCCACCCGAAAGCCAGGTTCACCGCCAGGTGGTGCGCAAGGCCGCCGCCGCGCGGGCCATTACCATGGACCCGGCCACGCGCCTTTGTTTCGTGGTGGTCGAGGAACCGGACATGCACTCGCCCACCGGCGATCTGGAACGGCTGGAGCGTGCCCTGCGCGAGCAGTGGCAGATCGACGCCGTCACCGCCGACCTATCGCTTCTGTCCAAACTTCAGCCGACCCTGCGCAAGGGCAAGTGGGAGGTTACGGTTGCCTTGCACAAGGGGCACAAGGACAGCGTGGCGCGCATCGTCGAAATCTGGCCCGGCCTGCACGAAAACGGGCTGTACGGGCTGGCCATCGACCTCGGCTCGACCACCATCGCCGCGCATCTGACCGATCTGGAAACCGGCGAGGTCAAGGCCTCCTCCGGCCTGATGAACCCGCAAATCCGGTTCGGCGAGGACCTCATGAGCCGCGTCTCTTATGCCATGATGAACCCTGGCGGTGATCAGGAAATGACCCAGGCCGTGCGCGAGGCGATCAACGATCTGGTCACCTCGATCGCCGACGAGGCCGGGATCGACCCGGCCCTGATCGTGGAAACGGTATTCGTCTGCAACCCGGTCATGCACCACCTGCTGCTGGGTCTGGACCCAGTCGAGCTGGGCCAGGCGCCCTTCGCGCTGGCCACATCCGAAAGTGTCTCGCTGCCCGCGCGCGAGATGGATCTGACCACGATGAACCCGCGCGCGCAGGTCTACATCCTGCCCTGCATCGCGGGCCATGTGGGGGCCGACTGCGCCGCCGTAGCGCTGAGCGAAGAGCCGGGCAAGTCGCAGGACCTGGTGTTGATCGTGGACGTCGGCACCAATGCCGAGATCCTGCTAGGCAACACGACCCGCGTGCTGGCATGTTCCTCGCCCACCGGACCGGCGTTCGAGGGCGCGCAGATCAGTTCGGGCCAGCGCGCCGCGCCCGGCGCGATCGAGCGCATTCAGATCGACCCGGTGACCAAGGAACCCCGGTTCCGCGTGATCGGCTCGGACAAGTGGTCGGACGAAGACGGGTTCGAGACGGACATCGCCACCACCGGCATCACCGGCATCTGCGGGTCGGGCATCATCGAGGCGGTGGCCGAAATGCGCTTGGCCGGCCTGCTGGACGAGAGCGGCCTGATCGGCTCGGCCGAACAGACCGGCTCCAGCCGCTGCATCCCCGAGGGCCGCACTCATTCCTATCTGATTCATGATGCCAGCGCCGAAGGTGGCCCACGCATCACCGTGACCCAAGGCGACATCCGCGCGATCCAGCTGGCGAAATCCGCGCTCTATGCCGGGGCGCGGCTGCTGATGGACGAGATGGGCGTGGACAAGGTGGATCGCGTGGTGCTGGCCGGGGCGTTCGGCGCCCATATCTCGACCAAACATGCGATGGTTCTAGGCATGATCCCCGACGCGCCGCTGGACAAGGTCTCGAGCGCGGGCAACGCCGCCGGTACCGGCGCGCGCATCGCGCTGTGCAACATCGCCGCCCGGGCCGAGATCGAGCGCGTGGTGCGCGAGATCACCAAGGTCGAAACCGCGATCGAGCCGAAATTCCAAGAGCATTTCGTCGCCGCCAACGCGATCCCGCACAAGACCGACCCCTTTCCGGAACTGTCAAGGGTCGTCAGCCTGCCCGCCCCATCCTTCAACACCGGGGGCGATGCGGAAAAAACTGGCCGCCGTCGCCGCAGAAAGGCATAGTCGAGCGAAACGCGGAGGGCGTCCTTGCAACTGGCGAATGAAGACCAAGCTGAATACTGGGGAAACTCGGCGTCAGGCACCAAGTGGTTGACCTTCGAGGACAAACTGGACCATATGCTGGCCCCGGTTCTGGACCTGGTTCTGGAGCGCGCAGACCTGACGTCCGGCCTGCGGGTGCTGGACATCGGCTGTGGCACAGGTGCCAGCACGGTCGCGGCTGCGCGCGCAGTCGGGCCCCAGGGGCACGTTCTGGGTGCCGATATCTCGGGCCCGTTTCTTGACCGAGCCGCACTGCGTGCCGACGCGGCCGGCCTGCCCAACACCGCGTTTCAACTGGCCGATGCCCAAGTCGCACCGTTCGAGCCGGAATCCCGCGACGTGGCTATTTCGCGTTTTGGGGTGATGTTCTTCGACGATCCTGTCGCCGCTTTTGCCAATATCGCAAGGGCACTGGTTCCAGGCGGACGGATGATCTTTGCCGCCTGGGGGCCGCTGTCCGACAACCCGTGGTTTCGGGTGCCGCATGTGGCCGCCACGGCGCATCTGGGCCACCCACCCAAATACGGACGCCACGCGCCCGGCCCGCTGGCCTTTCAGGACATCGACCGCGTCACCCGCCTGATGACCCAGGCCGGGCTGCGCGATGTTTCCGGCGAACCTGTCACCCTGCGCCTGCCCGGCCTGAACAGCGTCGAGGAAACGGCCAGACTGTGTACCCGCGTGGGGCCTGCCGCGCGAGTCATCGCGCATTTTGACGGGTCCGAGGACGACGCCCGCATCATCCAGCGCGCCGTTCAAAGCGAATTTGAACGCTTCGTCGTCGATGGTAATCCCGGGCTGCCCGCGGTCATCAACCTGTTTCAGGCCCGCCGCGCCGCCTAAGGCGGCCCCTGGCCGTTGCACCCATTGCGGCCAATGCCGCATCCTGGGCGACCTTTTCCGACCAAGGTCCGTGGCAAAGGGCGATCGGCCGGGCAATAGTGGGGGCAGCATGAAACTACCAAAGCCCGATCTCAGTTCAGGAAATTGGTCCCTGTCCCGCGCCTATCTTGCGGCCAGCGTCGTGGTTATGGGGACCGGCGCTATCGTAATCGGCGGCTGGGTCACGGGCCGGATCGAAGATGCGGTCGTACAGAACTCTGCCAATTCCGCAGCCCTCTACATGGAAAGCATCCTGTCGCCGCTCAGCCAGGAACTAGCCCACGGCGACAGACTTTCGGACCCGGCAGCGCGGGCCGTGTCCGAGCTGTTCGATCAGCAATCGATGCAAGAGCGGATCGTCTCGTACAAGATCTGGAAAAAGGACGGGCTGATCGCCCATGCGTCAGACCCCGACATCATCGGACGCACGTTTCCCCCCACCGACGATCTGAAACGCGCCTGGTCGGGGCAGATCTCGGGTTCGTTCGAGAAACTAGACCGCGCCGAGAACCAAGCCGAGGCCGCGATGGGCATTCCGCTGCTGGAAGTCTACAGCCCCATACGCGAGATCTGGTCCGGCGAGATCATCGCCGTCGGCGAGTTCTATCAGCGCGCGGATCAGTTGCAGACCGACCTGATGCAGGCCAGACGCACCAGTTGGCTGGTGGTGGCCACGACCTTCGGGCTGAGCACGCTGATCCTATACCTGATCGTGGCGGTCGGCGACCGGACGATCCGCACCCAGTCCGACCTGTTGAAGACCCGTCTGGCCGACAGCCTGAAAATGTCGCAACAAAACGCCGACCTGCGCGCGCGGGTGATCGAGGCATCGGACCGGTCAACCGCCCAAACCGACCGCTTTCTGCGCAAACTCGGTGCCGAGCTGCATGACGGCCCGGCCCAGTATCTGGCGTTGGCAGCGCTGCGGTTGGATTCGGCCTTTCCCCAAGACGGGTCCGGCAACAAGGTCGCCCACGAGGTTCACCAATCGATTCAACGCGCGCTGACCGAGATCCGCGCCCTGTCCCGCGGGCTGGCGGCCCCCGACATAGAGGCGCTGGACCTTGAGGACGTGATCGTGCGCGCCGCCAGCGACCGGTCGGTTCCCGACGCGCCCGCCCCCGAGTTGTCGATCAGCGGCGACGTGATGCCCGCGTTGTCCTACGCCGAAAAGCTGTGCGTTTTCCGTTTCGTGCAGGAGGCCCTGTCGAATGCCGCCCGTCACGCAAAAGGGGCGAAATGCACCGTTACCTGCACTTCAAGCCCCGACGAGCTGTCGGTGGCGGTCGCCGATGATGGTCCGGGGTTCGATCCGTCAGATGCCATCAAGCTGGGTACCGAGGGCGGTCAGGGCCTGATGGGGCTGCGCGACCGGGTGGAAAGCATCGGAGGGCGTTTCGAGCTCAAAACCGCCCCCGGTGCGGGAACAACGATCAAAATGACTCTGTTTCACAGGCAAGCGAGGCCGAGATGACCACGACAATCGTATTGGCAGACGATCACCCGATTTTTCGGGACGGATTGCACAGGACATTGGAGGATTCGGGTGAATTCAAGGTGCTGGCGGCCGGCGAGAGCGCCAATGAGGCCGTGCAACTGACCCGAGACCACAAACCCGACCTCGTCATCCTGGACCTGTCCATGCCGGGCGGCGGAATCGCCGCCACGCGGCAGATCGCGGCCATGGAGGATCCACCGCGCATTGCCATTCTGACCGTCTCCGAGGACAGCAACGACGTCGCCGACGCGCTGGAGGCCGGGGCGACGGGTTACATCCTAAAGGGCGTCACGGCCAGCGCCTTGACCGGATCGCTGCGCAGCATCGCCGCCGGCGAAGGGGTCGTGTCCCCCGGGCTGGCCGCGCGGGTCCTGTTCTCGATCGGAAAGAGCAAGACCAAGGTGGCCGAACCTGACGGGCTGAGCGACCTGACGCATCGCGAAGAGGAAATCTTGCGTCGCGTGGCCAAAGGGCTGAGCAATCGCGAAATCGCCGAAGAGCTGACGCTCCAGGAAAAGACCGTAAAGCATTATATGACAAGCATTCTGTCCAAGCTGCATGCCCGAAACCGGGTCGAGGCGGCGCTGATCGCCCACGACGCCTGGAAAACCTGACGCCCAACTGAAAACGGCCCCCGGAAATTCCGGAGGCCGTACTTGGTTTGCTCGACGGCTTGCTCAGTACGTGATCGCGTTCAACCGCTGCATATCGGCCGAGGTTGCCGGGCGTTCGACCACTGTCCGGTTGTATGGATCCTTCAACTCGTACCGGCCGGCCTCGATTTCCTCTTTCCAGCCATTGGTATAGCGCACCTCGATATTGCTGCCCTGGCGTTCCACCTTGGCTGGCCGGCCACCGGCACTGTTGCCACCAGACGGCACGCTGTTGATGGTCACGCTGTCGGCCAGCGAACGCAGTCGTGTCAAGTCAGAGCCGGTCGCCGGTCGCTCCTCAACCGTACGGTTCTGCGCGTTCTTGCGTTCATAGCGCCCGTTCTCGATTTCTTCCTTGGTGCCGTCTGAATAGCGAATCTCGACGCCGCTGGCGCTGGTTTCAATCTTGGTCACGCGCACCGGGCCATTGCCCGATCCCGACGCGGCCGCGGATCCGCCGCGCTTGCTTTTGCCGCTGCGGGACTTATCGTCGTCGTCATCATCGTCGTCGTCCCGGTCATCATCGCGGTCATCATCCCGATCGTCGTCTCGGTCATCGTCGCGGTCATCATCCCGAGCGTCGTCTCGGTCATCGTCGCGGTCATCATCCCGATCGTCGTCCCGGTCATCGTCGCGGTCGTCGTCACCATCCTTGCCTTTGCCGCTTTTTGCAAAAGCATAGGAGGGATCCACATGGAAACCGGAGTCAAAGTCAAAACTCAGCGAATAGGGGCTGGCGGCGAAGGCTGACGCCAGGGCTGCGGTGCTCAACAACCTTGCGATTTTCGTTTTCACGCTCATCTCGATATCCTTTCCTGTCAAAACGCCCTTCCTGACGCTATTGGGAAAAGGCTAACAGGCTGGGGACACGGCAACATCGGCCCATGGTCGGGCGAATTTTCGGCCCTTGGGACCCTGCCCCACAGGTCTTTCATCCGATCAGGATGCAAACGTACCGGCCTGACGCCGAGACAACGCGATTTCGATGTCTATCGATCGCGCGATTGGGGGATGGCCTTGAGATAGCTGGCAATGGCCAGACGATCTGCGTCGCTCAGCTTCGCGGTATTCAGCACCACCTCGGCCATCTCGCCCCCGGCGCTGTCATAGTCCGGCGTGAACCCGGACCTCAGATATTCGGCAATATCCGCTTCGGACCAGTCCAGCTGATCGGGGGCCAGCCCCGGGATGCGCCCCTTTCCGCTGGGATTCGGGGCGCCCTGCAGCCATTTCGACAGGATCAACCCGCCCAGGGCATTGCGCGGGGTATGACATTCTCCGCAATGGCCCAGAGCCTCGACAAGGTAGCGGCCGCGCTGCTGCTGGCCGGACAGATCTCCGTCCATGATCCAGCCAGACCGCAGAAACAGCAGCTTCCACCCTCCCAAGGCCAGCCGCAGATTGAACGGAAAACCTACCTCGTGGGGTGCATTGGGCGTGGCGTCGGCTGGAAGGCTCATCAGGAAGGCATGCAACGAGACGACATCCTGCGGCGCCATCCTGACGTAGGACGCATAGGGGAAGGCTGGGTAATAATGCTGTCGGTCCGGGCTGCTGCCATGCCATAGCGCGCTTGCCAGATCGACGGGCGTCCAATCGCCGATCCCGTGAACCGGATCACTGGATATGTTGGGCGCGACGAAGGTACCGAACGGCGTCGAAAACCTGCGCCCACCGGACAAAACCAGGCGGGTATCGCCCTCGGCCCCGGGTGCCGAATGGCAGGCCGCGCAGCCGGCGGCATGAAACGCCTGTTCACCCTGCGCAATGTCGGGAGCCAGACCGCTCAACCTCGCCGGATCAGCCAAACGCGGGCGGGTCACGAAAAGTCCCGCGCCCACGATCACGGCCGCGAAGGCAGCGGCCGTGAATCCCCATTTTCGCATTCCACCCTTACTCCTTGGGCGCGCGATAGGCCTTGTGGCACGCCGAACACGCCCCACCCAGAGGCCCCATCGCGGCCTTCAGGGCATCAAGATCCTGCCCGGCGGCCGACTGCATGGCAACAGCGGCTTCGGCCAGGGCCTGCCCCTTGGCGCTGACATCAGGGAAATTCTGCCAGATCGCCGGCAAAGCACGCGAAGACGGATCGCCCGCATTGTCGGTTCCGGCCGGCCACATCGCCGACTGATCGACTTGGGTCAGCGTGGCCAGATTGTTCGCCGCCGCCGCCGCGACCTTGGCATCGTATTCCGCCTCACCCTTGGCCATGGCGCCCAACTGACCGATGTTGAACGCATAGAGCGACATCAGAGACTGCCGCGCCTTAACTGCGGGGTTCTTCGCCTCTTGCGCCATGCTGGTACCTACGATCGCAACCGACAGAAGACCGGCCGCCGCAAAAGAAAGATATTTGGTCATAATTCTGCTCCCTTGTTGAACATACAAAGACTAGCTTGAATAATTTTTCTTGTAATTGTTTGATATTTTGCTGAGCCTGTTCATTTATGAACAAGACAAACTGGGATGACATCCGCTTCGTGCTGGCCGTCCGTCGCCATGGTTCTTTGAACGCTGCGGCAACGTCCCTGAACGTTACGCATGCCACGGTCCTGCGCCGGGTCGCTGCGTTCGAACAGCGCCACGGTTGCCATCTGTTCGGCAAAGCCACGTCCGGCTATGTACCCCGCCCCGAGGCACAGCAGATCTTCGCCGCAATGGAGGACGTCGAAAACGCGGTTCTGGCGCTGGATCGTACGATTGCAGGGGCCGACCGGTCACCGGTCGGAAAAGTGCGGATCGCTTCGACGGACAGCCTGTGCCAGATCGTGCTGCCATGTATCTTGCGCCGAATCTCGGAACGGTTTCCGGGGCTTGAATTCACTTTGCTCAGCAACAATACGCATCACGACCTGACCCGCCTGACGGCGGATATCGTGGTGCGCCCGTCCCCGGGATTGGATGGCGGCCTGACCGGCCAGATGGCCGGCACACTGCGCTTTGCCGTCTATTACGATGGCACGCCCGGCCAGAAATGGCTGGCCCTGCAAGGCGCGCTGGGCAAGTCGATGCCCGCGCAGTGGATGGCGGACAACATCGCGCCCGCGGCCATCATCAGCGGTGCCGACAGCTTCCTGGTCCTGCGGCAGATGGCTGCTGAAGGAGCGGGCAGGACGTTCCTGCCGACCTTCGTCGGAGACGCCGACCCAAGACTAAAGCGCGACCCCGAAACACCCCCCGGAATGGCCGTGCCCCTTTGGGTCGCCATGCTGGAAGAGATTGCCCACACTCCCCGGTTCGCGCTGGTGCGTGACCAACTGCTGGCACGGCTTAGACCGCTGTTTGAGCAGAGCACGCCTGACGCTCAAACGAGCGCAACACATTGCCAAAGCGGGAAAAATCTGGAGCGGGTAGCGGGAATCGAACCCGCGCGTTCAGCTTGGGAAGCTGACAGGCTACCATTACATCATACCCGCCGCAGGAGCTGAAATAGCACCGGATGCGCACCGGGATCAAGCGGCGATCTGCTGGAAAGACGCGTTATTGCCACAGAAAAAGGCCGGGCTGAACACCCGGCCCCGGAACAGCGTCAAACCCACATCAGGCCCGGCGGCGGCGGCCGCCACCCCGACGGCCACGCGCGCCCTCGCTTTCGGCGCCTGCGGCATCGGCCGGCTTGTTGAACTTGATCCATTCGCCGCCATGCGGGTCGTTGTTGGTCAGCAGGTTGGCGGCGCGGATGGCCTCCATTTCCTTGCCGGCGCGCGGCTTGGTCGAGCCCAGACCGAACATCTGAACGAAGGTTTCGTCGTCCATGCCCTCGGGCAGGATGATGCCCGCCGCCGCAACCTCGGCCCTTTTCTCAGCAATCTTCTTCTGCGTCACCGGCAGCGCCACCGGGTTCATGATGGCCGAGGTCATGCCCGCGCCCATCGCCATCGGCAGGAAGGCGTTGTTGATGCCGTGACGGTTCGGCAGACCGAACGAGATGTTGGACGCACCGCAGGTGGTGTTCACGCCCAGCTCTTCGCGCAGGCGGCGCACCAGGGCAAAGACCTGAAGCCCCGCAGTTGCCATCGCACCGATCGGCATCACCAGCGGGTCCACAACGATGTCGTGGGCCGGAATGCCATAGTCGGCGGCGCGCTGGACGATCTTCTTGGCAACCTCAAAGCGCACGTCGGGATCTTCGGAAATGCCCGTATCGTCGTTCGAGATCGCAACGACCGGCACGTTGTATTTCTTGACCAGCGGCAGCACCAGTTCCAGGCGATCCTCCTCACCGGTGACCGAGTTCAGCAACGGGCGGCCTTCGGCAGCCTCGAGCCCGGCCTCCAACGCGCCCGGAACCGAACTGTCGATGCACAGCGGCACATCGACCAGACCCTGCACCAGTTCGACGATCTGTTTCATCAGCGGCGGTTCGGTCTCGTTCGGGTTGGGGTTCGAGTTGTAAACCACGCCCGCGTTGATATCGAGCACGGTCGCCCCGGCCGCCACCTGCGCCAGCGCGTCCTGCTCAACGGTCGAGAAATCGCCCGCTTCCAGCTCGGCTGCCAGCTTCTTTCGGCCGGTGGGGTTGATCCGCTCGCCGATCACGCAGAACGGCTGATCGAAGCCGATGATCGCGGTTTTGGTCTTTGATTCTACGACTGTACGGGTCATGTCCGGTCCTTAAGCGTTTACAGGCTTCGCCGAGGCGCCGCCGTTTTCGATGGCCCAGTTGGCATTGGTCTTGATGCCGCCAAGCGGGAAGAAGTGCACGTTGGTGATGTTGAAGTCGGGGTTGGCCGCCTTGTGTTCGGCCAGCGCGGTGATCACGTCGGTCGGCTCGTAGGGCAGCAGCAGCTTGGACACGTCCATGGCGCGCTTCTGCAGCACCTTCAGCGACGGGCCCACGCCGCAGGCGATCGCGAATTTGATCAGCGTCTGCAGCTTGGCCGGACCGGCGATGCCGATGTGGATCGGCAGGTCGATCCCGGCCGCCTTCAGGCCGTCGGCCCATGCGATGATCGGCTTGGCGTCAAAGGCAAACTGGGTGGCCAGCGCCATTTCGGCGTCTGTGGTTTCGCTGAATTTCTGCTTCCAGCGCAACGCCTCGTCCACGTTTTTGGTCGAGCCGTCCGGGTCGATATCCTTGTTGCCCTCGGGGTGACCTGCGACGTGCAGACGCTTGAAGCCCGCCTTGTCGAACAGTCCCGTCTCAAGCAACTGCATCGAGCTGTCGAACTCGCCATGCGGCTTGTCCACGCCCCCGGCCAGCAGCAGCGCCTGATCGACGCCGGCCTCGCCCTGATACATGGCGATCCAGTTCTCCAGCGTCGCCGCGTCCTTGATAATGCGGGCCGGGAAATGCGGCATGACCGGATAGCCCTCGGCCGAGATCCGCTTGGCGGTCTTGACCATGTCCTCGATCGGCGTGCCCTCGATATGGGCGATGTAGACGCGCGTGCCTTCGGGCAACAGATCGCGAAAATCTTCGACCTTCTCGGCGGTGCGCGGCATCACCTCGATCGAATACCCTTTCAGAAAGGCTTCGACGGCAGGGTTCACCGGGGCCTTTTCGGCCGCATCACGTTTCTTGAAGTTCAGCAAAGCCATCGCGGCCTCCCATAAAGATCTGGGGCTCATGCCCAACCGTCATTTCCGATCAGGGCCTTGAGGCGATCCTGATCGTATTCCGTTTCCAGGCGCAGCGCCTGGGCCTCGGCGATCTCGGCCGGGTCGCCCTCAACCTCGAACGGCTCGGCCTTGCGCCACTCGGCCAGGTAGGCGTCGCTGTCCTTGGCGTTCACCTTCATGGCGGCGCGGTCGATGGCCTGTTCGAACCGTTCCGACAATTGCCGCTTGGCCCCGCGCCGGCCCTTGCCGACGATGACCTGAGCGGGAATGTCGCGCCAGTATACGATGGTGACGTCAGGCATTGATCGTGATTCCTCCTAACCAGATGGTCCGGTTCTAAACGGCAATGTGGGGCCGGGTCGGTCGGATTTCGACACCCGGCGCTGTTCCAGCGACCTTTTCGCCCCCTTGGGATACAGCGCCTCGGGTCGTCTCTCCAGTGCCGATGGGCATCAAAATCCTCATGACCTTAATGAGCATCTTGCACGTCGGACGCCCGCAACCTAATGTCGGGGTAACTCGTAAATCGGAGGGCGTGACGATGGCGCCCAAGCGTCCCAAAGGTGCGGGCGCGTTCCCGAAAGTGGTCGAAAGCCCCGCGCCGGCAAGACCCGATCCAGATGCGCTGTATGCGGCGCTGGATCTGGGAACAAATAGCTGCCGCATGTTGATCGCCCAGCCCAAGGGCAGCGGGTTCCATGTGGTGGACAGCTTCTCGAAGTCCGTGCAACTGGGCTCGGGGCTTGAACGGACCGGACGTCTGTCGCGGTCCTCTATGGCGCGCACCATTCAAGCCTTGCGCATCTGCCAGCAGAAGCTGAAGCGCAACAAGGTCAAGCGCATGCGGCTGGTGGCGACCGAAGCCTGCCGTCGCGCCCGAAACGCGCGCGACTTCATCCGGCAGGTGAAACGCGAAACCGGCCTGACCTTGGAGATCATCCAACCCGAGGAAGAGGCGCGCCTGGCCGTGATTTCATGCGCGCCGCTGGTCAGCACCAAGACCGAGCAGCTGCTGGTGGTCGATATCGGCGGCGGCTCGACCGAGCTGGTCTGGATCGACCTGTCCTCGGTGCCGCGGCGCGACCGGCCATCGGCGATCATGCGGTTGCACAACGGGTTCCACACCGCCGACAGCCCCTTTCCTGCGGCCAAGGTGGTGGACTGGATCAGCGTGCCGCTGGGCGTGGCCACCCTGCGCGACCAATTCCACGATGTCGAGGACGACGCCGCCCGGTTCGCGCTGATGAGCTGGTTCTTCGAAGAAAACCTGGCCGATTTCGCCCCCTACAAGGATGAACAGGCCCGCGAGGGGTTCCAGATCGTCGGCACCAGCGGCACAGTCACGACGGTCGCGGCCTCGCATCTGGGGTTGAAGCGTTATGACCGCACCAAGGTGGACGGGCTGCGCATGACCAGTGATCAGATTGACAAGGTGATACGCGGCTATCTAGAACTCGGCCCTCAGGGTCGGCGCCGCGATCCGCGCATCGGCGAGGACCGGCAGGCCCTGATCATGTCCGGCTCGGCCATTTTGCAGGCGCTGCTGCGCTGCTGGCCCACCGACCGCCTTTCGGTTGCGGATCGGGGGCTGCGCGAGGGTCTGCTCTATGCCCAGATGAGCGCGGACGGGGTATTGGAAGACGGACCGTTCTGATGGCGAAGACACCAACCGGCAAAAACACCTCGGGGCGCGGGCAGCGTGACCTGAAGGTCAAGGTCAAGACCGCACGCGGGCGCAAGCTCAGCTCGACCCGTTGGTTGCAGCGGCAGCTGAACGACCCCTATGTGAAACGGGCGCAGGCCGAGGGGTATCGCGGGCGCGCGGCGTACAAGATCATGGAGTTGGACGACAAATACCGGTTCCTGGTGCCGGGCGCGCGGGTCGTCGATCTGGGCTGTGCGCCGGGGGGCTGGTGCCAGGTCGCGGTCAAACGCGTGAACGCGCTGGGCGAGAAATCGGGCAAGCGGATCGGCACCGTTCTGGGCATCGACCTGCAAGAGATCGAACCCATCGCCGGTGCCGAGATCCATCAGTTGGACTTCATGGAAGACGACGCTGACGAGAAGGTCAAAGCCTGGCTGGGCGGCAAGGCCGACGTGGTCATGTCGGACATGGCCGCTGCGTCGTCGGGGCATAAGCAAACCGACCACCTGCGCATCATCGCCCTGTGTGAAACCGCCGCCTATTTCGCTTTTGACGTTCTGGAACAGGGCGGCACCTTCGTCGCCAAGGTTCTGGCAGGCGGGGCCGAGGGCGACCTGCAGAAACTGCTGAAACAGAAGTTCGAGAAGGTCGCGAACGTCAAGCCGCCGGCGTCTCGGTCGGACAGTTCCGAGAAATTCGTGGTCGCCACCGGGTTCCGGGGCTGAGCTTAAATGTCTTCCGCGGTTTTTGCGCCCGCGAACCGCTGTTCCCGCAGGGATGCGGTAGCCAACCCCAGCAGCATCAACGCGTCGCCATGCCCGAGATAGACGACGGGACGGCTGCGCAGGGATTCGATCCGTTGAACCAGCGCCGGGTCGCGTGGCATCGCGGCTTTCTCGGACCTCGTGGGCGGGAATGTCGAATGCAACATGGTACAACCATCACCAAACGGGCCTTTTGCCCTCGGCGAAGGGATAGGTCGGAAATCTGCCTTCAAGATGGCAGGATCGGGGAAGTTCGGTGCCGGGTCAGCGGCCCAGTTGATCGGCCAGCGCCCCAAGCGCCGCGCTGTCGGGCAGAACCTTCAGCCCCTCGCGCAGAACGGCGCGCGCGGCCTCGACGCCGCGATTGATCTGCGCCAGTTGGACCAGCATCGGCCAGGCCTCTTCGCGCTGGGGATCCAGGGTCACCACCTGACGAAAGGCCTGTTCGGCCGCCGGCGCGTTGCGCAGCGTCAGCGCCATGCCACCCAGGACCAGATGCGTTTCGGGGAAGTCCAGCCGGTTCGACAAAGTGCGCTGCCAATCAGCCATGGCTTCGCGCGCGTTGGTGCGCTGCAACGGGGTCAGCGCCTGCCCGGGTACGGTCAGGAATTCCTTGGCGGCCGACAGCCGGACGGACCGGACCGAGTCGGACAGCAACGGGGACAGCCGGTCGATCCGGTCCGGCAGGTCGGCGGACCGTTGCAGCGGAACCGCATTGGCCCGCACCAGCGGGTCGGCATCCGCCAGCAGACCGGCAGTGGTCGCCGCCAGATCCGCCGACCCATGCTGTTGCAGCAGATAGGCCGCGGTGGCCCGCACGATGCCCGGCTGATCCGCGTCCAGCGCGATCGCCATCAGAGCTTTGGGGTCGGCGCCCTGACCGGAAAAGGCCGGCGAGAAGGCCGTGCCGAAATGCGGCCGGCGGTGGGCCGGGTCCGGGTACCACGCGTCGATCGTGGCAGCAGCCCACGGCTGATCCCGATCGCTGTGGCAATCGGTACAGGCGTCCGCGCCGAGGCCCAGATCGGGGCGCGGCACACGGAAACTGTGGTCGCGCCTGCCATCGACACCCATGTAGACCCGCTCGATCATGTGGCAGCTTTTGCATTGCGCCCCCTCGCCCCCAGGCGTGTGGCGATGGTGCGCGGGATCGTCGTACAGCGCCTTGCGCAGGGTCGGAAAATCGGGATTGCCCGCCGGGGAATGGCACTGCGTGCAGACGGCGTTGCCCTCGGCCTTCAAGGTTGCGCCGTGCGCCTCGTGGCAATTCAGACAGCCAACGCCCTTCGCGTACATCTTTGATTGCAGAAACGAGCCGTAGACATAGACCTCGTCCATGATCTGGCCATCGGGCTGGTAAAGACCGGGCCGCAGAAGGGCCAGATTGTAGGCATCGTGGAACGGTATGCCCGGCAGCGGATTTCCATCCGCGAACGCCTCGCGGCGGGAATGGCAGGAGGCGCATTGCTGAATCTCGGCCTCGGTGTCCCCCCTGCCCCAGCGCATCGAAAACCCGAACGCGTCCAGCCCAGCGGGCATGGTCTGGCCACGGGTCCACTCCAGATGGGCCGAGCCCGGACCGTGGCAGGCCTCGCACCCCACGCCGATCTCGGACTGGGTCGAGGCATAGCTCTGCGTCTGCACGTCAAAGTTCTTTTTGAACTCGGTCGCGTGACATTCAGCGCAGCGGGCGTTCCAGGTCTTGTAGGAGCCCGTCCAGTGCAACCCGTCGTCCGGGGGCAGATCCTGATCCGGGTAGAGGTGGTACCAGCGTTTTTCCACCGTGTCCCAGACCACGTCGAAGCTCTGCAATCGGCCGGGTTCGGTTTCGAACAGATATTGCTGCAACGGCTCGATGCCCACGACGGAGTGGACCCTATATGTCCGCGTTTGGCCGTCCTGCTCGGTCACGTCTGCGATGTAGACGCCATCTTCCTGTCGGAACTCGACCGCCATGCCGTTGTCCGCGAATGTCGTGCCGTCGAAATCGGCCACCACGTTTTCAGGCGTGGGCGCGGTCCAGGCCTTGGCGTGATGGGAACCGATCCACGCTTGCACTTGTTCGTCATGGCAATCGCGGCAGGCTTCCGAGCCGACATAGTCCTGCGCCACCGTTGGCCCGGCAAGCAGGATGCAGGCCAAGGAGATTGCGGATGCCCATGCGGCGTGCGGCCAAATCGTCATACGTTTCCGACCTCGTCCTGATTGTCGATATCAATCAGCGCACCGTTGAATTCGGCGCCAAAGATCATGATGGCCGCGCTCAGATACAGAAAGATCAATGCGGCCATGGCGCCGGCCAGCCCCGCATAGGTGGCGCTGTAGCTTGCGAACTGACCGATATAGAGCGAGAACGCCAGCCCGCCGGCCAGCCACAAACCCAGCGTCAACAGCACGCCAGGAAGGATCTGGCGCAGCGAATGCCGACCGACCGGCAGAACCAGATGGGCCAGCAGCACCGTCAGTGCCGGGACGGCCACGGCGAAGGTCCACCGCAGGCGTTCGACCGACAACCAGTCAGCGACATTCACTGACGTCTTCTCGGACATCAGGCGGGAATAGATCGGCAACAGCAGTTCAACCGCCGCAACGATCAAAATCGCGGCGCCACCCAGAATGACCAGCCCCAGACAGAACAGGCGCGTTTTCCAGAACGGCCAGCTGTCGGTGTCGTGATAGGCCTGATTGATGGCCGCCCGAACGGCTACTACTCCGTTCGACGCGAAGTAGACGGCAAGCACTGCACCCAAGGTAATCGTTCCCGACCCTGCCCCGTTCAAAACCGCGCGAAGTTCGGCCACGATCGGCTCGGCCACGTCCTTGGGCCAGACGCCGAAAATCAGGCCGATCATCTCGTCGGTGACATAGTCCTGCGACAGCAGGCCGGCCAGAGACACGGTGAACAGGGCAAAGGGAAACAGCGCCAGCATCAGAGACATGGCGACATGGCTGCTCATGACGAACCCGTTCTTGTCGTCGAAGCGCCGGACGGCCAGCCAAAGCGCCCGAACGAAGCGGCCCAATACGGGAATCAGGACATGTGTCATTTGGAAACCCTAGCCTGCAACTCACGACGAAAGAACCGGCCAATGCGTCAATTGCACGAGAATTTTCCGAATAACTGTCTGGCCCGATTGCACAAAGCCTGCCGTCCGTGCAGGATCGCCATTGGACAATACCGTTGCACCCAGCTCGCGCTGGAACAGCCGAGGCCCGAATGACGAAATCCGCTCCGCCGACCCGCACACCGCTGAGGTTGAGTGTCGTTCGCGACGTCACCATCGTGCTGACCCTAGTGGTGCTGGGGCTTTACGCAGGTGCAAGTTTTCTGGTTCCGCTGACCATGGCGCTGTTGATCAACGTGCTGATCATAGCGCTCAGCGACCGTGTGATCGCTCTGACCCGCGCGCCGGTGTGGTTGGCAAATCTGGCTGCCGTCACGGTGGTTCTGGCCGGCCTGTTCATGATCACCTACATCCTGGGCAGTCAGGCCACGCAGTTCGCACGGACCGCGGGCGACTACGAAAACCAGCTCGACGGCGTTATCAACCGCGTGACCGGCCTGGTCGGGAACGATGTGACCGCCTTTGTGCGCGACAATCTGATCAGCATCGACATGGCCTCGGTCGCGCGGGTTCTGCTGGGCAGCGCCACCTCGATGCTGAACCAGTTTTTCCTGATCAGCCTGTATGTCGCCTTCCTGATGGCCGAGCGGCTGGCCTTCCGCAAAAAGCTGAAGATCGCGGCCGGAAATCCCGTCACCGGGGGCGACCTTTCCACGGTTCTGGATGCGATAACCTTCAGTCTGCAGCGCTATGTCGGGGTCAAGACCTTCATCAGCCTTGTCACGGCCGGGATCAGCTATGCCATCTTTCGGGCTCTGGGGCTGGAATACGCGGAAACCTGGGCCGTTCTGACCTTTGCGCTGAACTTCATCCCGTCGATCGGCTCGATCATCGCGGTTGTTTTTCCGGCGATGATCGCCCTGGTTCAGTTCGAAACGCTCGGCCCCTTCCTGGTGATCGTTTTCGGGTGCGGCACGATCCAATTCCTGATCGGCAACTTCCTGGATCCGGCCCTGCTGGGCCGTTCGCTGAACATGTCAACCTTTCTGGTGATTCTGGCGCTGACCTTCTGGACCACGGTCTGGGGTCTGATCGGCGCGTTCCTCAGCGTTCCGCTGACTGTTTGCATCCTGATCATCTTCAGCCACATTCCGGCCCTGCGCCCCGTCGCCGTTTTGATGTCGTTGGACGGGCGCCTGGCCGAGGACGTCAAATCGCCGCGTGTCTGACTTCGGTTGAACACCCTGAAATCAGGGGTGGATCGGCCATGAATGCGCTGCTAGCCTCCAAATATTGCAATGGCTTGGCCGAATGATCCACCGGGTCCGGCGCAAAGTGTTTGGATGACCGTTTGTGATGATTGGACCGCCATGACACCGCTTGACCAAATCAACGATCTCAAAGCCCGGATGGCCCGATCGATCATCGGACAGACACAGGTCATCGACCGCCTTCTGATCGGCCTGCTGGCCAACGGGAACCTGCTGATCGAAGGTTTGCCCGGCCTCGCTAAAACTCGTGCAGTAAAGGCGATGGCCCGCAATCTTGATGCCGAATTCAGCCGCATTCAGTTCACGCCCGACCTGCTGCCGTCCGACGTCACAGGGACCGAGGTCTATACCCAGACCGAAGCAGGCGGCACCTTCCGGTTCGAGCCCGGCCCGATCTTCGCCAATATCGTCCTGGCGGACGAGATCAACCGCGCTCCGGCCAAGGTTCAGGCCGCGCTGCTTGAGGCGATGGAGGAACGGCAGGTCACCGTGTCCGGCACCACCCACAAGATGGAGCCGCTGTTCATCGTGATGGCCACCCAGAACCCGATCGAACAGGAAGGAACCTATCCGCTGCCCGAGGCGCAGATGGACCGGTTCCTGATGCATGTAAAGATCACCTACCCCCCGGTCGAGGACGAGGTGCTGGTGATCCGTCTGGTGCGCGGCGAGGACACCGCCGCCAATTCCGGGACCACTGCCGAGAAACCCTCACCGATCCCGCAGGATGCCGTTTTTGCCGCCCGGCAGCAGATCGGGCAAATCCATGTCTCGGATGCGATGGATCGGTACATGGCCGATCTTGTTCAGGCGACCCGGACGCCGTCCGCGCTCAGCGATGACCTCGCCGCGTGGATCGAGATCGGCGCCAGTCCGCGGGCATCGCTGGCGCTGGACAAGTGCGGCCGGGCCCATGCCTGGATGAACGGGCGCGATTATGTCGACCCGGCCGACATCCGTGCCATTGCCCATGACGTGTTCCGCCACCGTATCACGCTGAGTTTCGAAGCGCAGGGCGACGCCAAGACCGCCGATGACGTGATCGACGAGATCCTGAAGCTCGTCGCCCTGCCCTGATCGTAACAAAGGAGAGCCGCGTGTCCCCGACCGCAGCGACATCCCGCGACCCACGCATCCACGTCGATGCCCGCCACCTGCTGAGCCTCGGCGGGCGCACCGGCGCGCTCAGCCTTCTGCCCCGGCAGCCGGCCCGTTCGGTGCTGAACGGCCGCCATGCCTCACGCCTGCGCGGGCGCGGCCTGAATTTCGAGGAACTGCGCACCTATCTGCCCGGAGACGACATCCGCACGATCGACTGGAAAGTGACGGCCCGAACGGGCGAGCCACATGTGCGCGTCTACACCGAAGAGCGTGACCGCCCGGCGCTGCTGCTAGTGGATCAGCGGGTTTCGATGTTCTTCGGCACACAAGTCTACATGAAATCGGTAGTGGCGGCCGAGGCCGCGGCCATCGCCGCCCATCGGGTTTTGGCACAGGGCGATTGCGTCGGCGGTATCGTGTTCGGTGATACCGACCTGGCCGAACATCGACCGCAGCGCCGCCCGGCGGCTTTGCGGCGGTTTCTGTCCTCGCTCGGCGCGCTCAATTGCAGCTTGCACGCTGGGTTGCGCCCACAAGCCACGGTCTCGCTGAACCAGGTGCTGCAACAGGCTGCGCGCATCGCACATACCAATGCCTTGGTCTGTGTGTTCTCGGACTTTGACGGCCTGACCGATGGGTCCGAACGGCTGCTGCGCCGCCTGGCCCATTCCAATGATCTGATCCTGTTCGACATTTCCGACCCGATCTCGCGCCACATGCCGCCCGAGCTGCGGCTGACGGTCTCGGACGGCGACCAGCAGATCGAACTGGACGCGTCTGACAGACAAATGTCGGACCGCGTGACCCAAGCTATTGAGCAGAGGTTGGCACAGCTACAATCCTGGTCGCGCCGATACGGGTTTCCGATCGTCCCGCTGACCACGGCCGAGCCCGCATTGGCCCAGATACTCCGGCTGTTCGGCCACAAAGGGGGACGGTCATGACCCCGGACACCGAAGGCAAATCGCTGGTCGAACTGCTGGACATGCTGAAACCGGCGCCCGAGCCGGCTCCGATTTCCATGGTACCGCAGACCTGGGGCTGGGTTGTTCTGGCGGTGGCGCTGTTGCTCGTGGTTGGTCTGATCCTCGTGACGATCTGGCGGCACCGGCGGGCAAATGCCTATCGGCGGCTTGCGCTGAAGGAATTGGACCGGTGTCAGAATGACCCGGCCAAAGCCGCCGAGATCGTTCGCCGTGCCGCCCTTGCCGCCTTTCCCCGGTCTCAGGTGGCCGGTTTGACCGGTGAAAACTGGACGAATTTTTTGGGCCAAACCGCTGACCTGTCAGGGTTTTCCGCCTCTGCCCTCGGCAACCTGGCAGCCGCCCCCTACCGCAAGGGGATCTCAGACCCGAATGCCGCTGAACTGGCGCGGTACTGGATCAAATCGCATCGGTCCAAGGGGGCGGCGTGATGTTCAGTTTCGCCGCGCCTTGGGTTTTTCTTCTGCTGCCACTGCCGGCACTGGTCTATTTCCTTGCTCCGCCGCACCGGCAACGGGTCGATGCCATTCGCATCCCGTTCTTTCGCCACGTCGCCCAGGCTGCCGGGGCCGAGCCGCAGTCTGGCTCGGTAACCCTGAGACGCACGCGGATGCAATCCGGGCTGGTGATCCTGATATGGGTGCTGCTGGTTCTGGCAATGGCCCGGCCCGAAAGGTTGGGCGACCCGATCGTCGTCGAAAAATCCGCCCGCGACGTGGTGCTGGCGGTGGACATCTCGGGTTCGATGGACCAGCGCGATTTCAAGGCAGAAGACGGCACGCCCAAGCAGCGGCTGGAGGCCGTAAAGGACGTTCTGCGTGCCTTCATCGCCGGGCGCAACGGCGACCGGATGGCGCTGATTATCTTCGGCACCCGCGCTTTCGTTCAGGCTCCGTTCACCGAGGATTTGCAAAGCCTCAACGGTTTTCTGGACCAGACCGCCGTCGGCATGGCGGGTCCGAACACGGCGCTGGGCGATGCGATCGGGCTGGGCATCCGCACCTTCGAGTCGAGCGAGGTGGACCAACGCCTGATGATCGTGCTGTCGGACGGTGCCGACACCTCAAGCCGCATGACGCCGGTCAATGCCTCGTCGATTGCGGCGGACAAGGGTGTCGTGATCTATACGATCGGCGTCGGCGACCCGGCTGCCACGGGCGAAGACCGGGTCGATCTGGACGCGCTGAAGGACATCGCCAACAAAACCCAAGGCCAGTATTTCTTTGCTGATGATGAGGCCGCCCTGACAGAGGTCTACCAGCAGATCGACGCCCAGAACCCCCGCGTGGTGGAAACCCTAAGCTACCGCCCGAGGATCAGCCTTGCGCACTATCCGCTGGCGGCGGCGCTGCTCTTCATCCTCGCCAGCACCCTGGGCTTGAGTCTCACACTGGGCCAGAGGCGCGCGGCATGATCGACGCTCTGGCCCAATTTCATTTCCTGCGCCCCTACTGGTTGCTGCTGTTGCTGCCGATTGCTGCCTTCTGGTGGCTGACCCGGCCACGCAGATCCGGCAGCTCGGAACTGCCTGCGGGCATCGCGCCCCACCTGGCGCAGGCACTGCGTCTGGGGGCCGAGGATCAACGTCGGGTCGGTCCGCTGGACCTCGCAATGCTCGCCGCCATTCTTCTGACCCTTGCCGTAGCAGGGCCGACATGGTCAAGGGCGCCGAACCCTCTGATTGCGGACACCGCGCCGCTGGTGATCGCGCTCAAAGTCACCGACAGCATGGAGTCGGCCGACCTCGCGCCGTCAAGGCTGGACCGTGCCATGTTGAAGATTACCGATCTGATCAACACCCGCGCAGGTGCGCCCACCGCCCTGATCGCCTATGCCGGATCCGCACACCGGGTCGCGCCGCTGACCGAAGACGCCAACATCCTGCGCCCCTTGCTCGAAGGGTTAACCCCGGCGGTCATGCCGGTCGCGGGCGATGCCGCCGGTGACGCGCTGACGCTGGCGCAGGACATTCTGGGCGATCAGATGGGCACAAGTGCGGTTCTCTTTGTACTCGACGATGTCGATCCGCAGCAGGTTTCCGCATTGGGACAATCTGATATCCCATTGTTTTTCCTGACGATGCTTCCGAATGGTCGCCAGATTCCGCAACTGGACGGCCTGCGAAATGCCTCGATCGTTCCGTTCTCGGGCGATGACCGCGACATCACCCGGCTGAACCGCGGTATCACCCGCAGTTTTTCCGCGGCCCTGGGCGAGGACGATCGCGTTGACTGGCAGGACCGCGCTTGGATTTTGGCCTGGCCCGTCGCCTTGATCGCACTGCTGTGGTTCAGACGTGGCTGGGTCATTCGCTGGGGATTTGTGGCATTGCTGTTTCTGCCGCCGACCGGCGCGCGCGCAGACTCTTGGCGGGACTGGGTCCTGACCCCGGACCAGCAAGGCCAGATCGCCATGAACCGGAAGGACTACGCCGCGGCCAGCACGCTGTTTCAGGATCCGTATCACCGAGGCTACGCCCAGTTGAAAGCCGGGCAATATGCGGAAGCGTCTGAGACCTTTACCCAGCTTTCCACGCCCGAAGCGGCGTTTGCCGAAGGCATGGCCCGCATCCGAAATCGACAGTATCGTCCGGCCATCGCGGCCTTTGAAACCGCGCTAGAGCGCCGCCCGGATTGGCCAGAGGCCGCGTACAACCTGGCCGTCGCCAAAGCCATTCTGGCCGAGGTCGAATCCACCCGTGAGCAATCCGACACCGGCGAGGCGTCGGGCATCGGGGCTGACGACATAGTGTTCGACAACGAAGCCGGTCTGGGCGCGGACACCACGCAACCGGCCGAGACCGGGGACGCCGCGACCCTGTCGGCCGACCAGTGGATCAGTGCCATCGACACCGACATGCAGGACTTCCTGCGCAGCCGGTTTGTTCTAGAAAATCAGGAGCGATCCCAATGAGGTACCTTGCGCTCTTGATAATGCTTCTATGCCCCGCTCAGGTTTTGGCGCAAGCAACAGACTTCCAGCCCCGCGTCACGATCGAAGTGCCTCCGGATCCGACAATCGTCGGCCAACCCGCCATCGTTCGCCTGAAGGTGCTGGTGCCGACCTACATGCCAAATCCACCGGTCTTTCCATCGCTTGAACAGGAAAACCTTCTGGTGCGCTTGCCCGATCGCGCTTCGGGGCCGGTCAGCGAGAGCGTTGAGGGCGAAACATGGTCTGGGGTTCAGCGCAGCTATCGGCTGTATCCGTTGGCCCCCGGTACGTATGAATTTGCAGCGGCCGCGGTGCAGGTGACCTATGCCGATCCCGAAACCAACGATCCGGTTCAGGTCTCGGTTCCCCTGCCCGCCGTTCGCCTGACAGTCGAGGTTCCTGACGCAGCCCGAGGACTGGATCCCCTGATAATCGCTGACAGGTTCGAACTGTCTCAGGAGATTGAGGGCGATACCAGCCTTCAAACCGGAGACGCACTGACCCGCACCATCACGGCCAAAATCACCGGAACGACCCCGATCATGATCCCGCCTTTGTTGCCCGAGATCGAGGACCCGTTGTTGCGAGCCTATCCCAATGAACCCCGATTGTCGGAAACCGAAGACCGGGGCGTCCTGTCCGGCCAACGTACCGACCGCGTGACGTATGTGGCCCAGGACGGCGGACAGACCCAATTGCCTGCTGTCGAGATCGATTGGTTCAACCTCAAGACCAACAAGATCGAAACTGCGCGCGCCGATCCCGTCGACCTCGTTCTTGCGCCGCCGCCGTGGCAACCTCCGGACCGGGAAACGGTGATACGTCTGGTCGGCTATTTCACCATTGGGGCCGCAATATTATGGCTTGTTTTCCGCAAACTATATCCGGTTTTCAATGTACATTTGGAAGCGGCCAGACAAAGCAGGCTGGCCTCGGCCGCGCATGCATTTTCGGAACTCAAAAAAGCTGTGCGCCAACAAGACATCGCCCGCGTTTATCAGACGTTGGAAGACTGGAAACGGCGGCTGGCCGACCCACCAGACACTGCTGAATTCGAGGCTTCTCTGGCCGAAATCGGAGCGTCCAGATATGGAAGAGGTAATCTCCAACCGGAAAACTGGCGCAAGGTCCGCGATTGTCTTGATCGTATCGCCCGCCCGCGGCGTCACTCTCAATCCGGCTTGCCTCAGCTCAATCCCTGACGCGGTTGCCACCCTCTTACCCAACGTCAACCTCATTGGAGCCGAATCCTTGGGAACTATCTTCTAACATAAGTATTTTTGGATTGGTCTTTGTGATAGTTTTCAATTGCCTAGAGGGGCTTGTCTTGATTCCCCTTTTTGCCGAACCGCCTGACCTGGAAAGGGCGTGTTGAATGATTGACGGATCGGGGGGCGTATTTTCCCCCTTTTGACTTTCCTGCAAGGCCGTTTTTGCCTGACCACATAAGGAGAAAAAGATGTCATCACAGGGAAATTTAACGCATTTATGGCGCAGAGGGTTGCGGCGACTGGCCGTGGCCACGGTGTCCCTCGCGCTGGTGGCGCCGGCTTGGGCACAGGATCAGAAACCGAACATTCTGGTCATCTGGGGCGACGACATCGGTCAGTCGAACATCTCGGCCTATACCATGGGTATGATGGGGTATCGCACGCCGAATATTGACCGGGTTGCGAATGAAGGCATGATCTTCACTGATTATTATGGCGAGCAATCCTGTACCGCAGGCCGGTCGTCCTACATCATGGGTCAGTCAGTGTTCCGCACAGGGCTGTCGAAGGTCGGCCTGCCGGGTGCGGATCTTGGTATGCAGGTCGAAGATCCGACCATTGCTGGTCTGTTGAAGGACCACGGCTATGCCACCGGTCAATTCGGCAAGAATCACTTGGGCGACAAAGATGAACATCTTCCGACAAACCACGGATTTGACGAATTTTTCGGCAACCTGTACCACCTGAACGCGGAAGAGGAACCCGAGAACGAGGACTATCCGGGCGATGCGGTTCTACCCGATGGCCGGACCTTCCGCGAAGCCTTTGGCCCGCGTGGCGTCATAAAGTCCAAGGCCGACGGAACCATCGAAGATACCGGACCGCTGACCAAGAAGCGGATGGAAACCGTGGATGACGAAACCGTGGCTGCGGCGATCGACTTCATCAAGCGTGCCCACGAACAGGGCCAGCCCTTCTATGTCTGGTGGAACGGAACGCGCATGCACTTCCGCACTCACGTCAAAGACGAGATGCGCCAGCAGGCCAATGACATGACCGGTCGTGTGATGGACGAATACTCGGCCGGCATGATCGAACATGACATTCATGTGGGCCAGCTGCTCGACCTGCTTGACGAGTTGGGCATCGCAGACAACACGATCGTCCACTACTCGACGGACAACGGACCGCACTACAACACCTGGCCTGATGCCGCGTCCACGCCCTTCTGGGGTGAAAAGAACACCAACTGGGAAGGCGGCTGGCGCGTACCCTCGATGGTGCGTTGGCCCGGCAAGATCGAACCCGGCTCGGTCACCAACGAGATCGTGCATCACATGGACTGGCTGCCCACCTACCTGGCGGCGGCCGGAGATCCCGAGATCAAGGAAAAACTGAAGCAGGGCTACAGTTCGCCGGCCATGGGTCGCGACTATAAGGTACATCTGGACGGCTACAACATCCTGCCGCTGTTGACCGGTGAAACCACCCAAAGCCCGCGCAAGGAAATCTTCTATTTCTCGGATGACGGCGACCTGACCGCCCTGCGCTACGGCGACTGGAAGTTGATCTTTCTGGAGCAGAAGGCCTGGGCCACCCTGCGCGCCTGGATGGAACCCTGGACCGAACTGCGGGTGCCGATCATCGTGAACCTGCGGCGCGATCCCTATGAGCGCGGATACCGGACCTCGAACACCTATTACGACTGGATGATCGACCGCGTGTATCTGCTGGTGCCGGCTCAGCAATATGTGGCGAATTTCCTGGCGACCTTCCGGGAATTCCCGCCGCGGCAGGAAGCAGCTAGCTTCAGCTTGGACCAGGTGATCGAGACGATGCTGACGCCGACCAACAACTGATAAAGGTCGGTTCTACTCTCGAGGGTCGCCGGCCTGAGCGGCGACCCTCATTATTTTGCAATAAAAGGATATTTCGTGTTTCGACAGCTTGTTTCAGTCGCCCTTCTTGCGCTGCCGGCAGGGCTTGCGGCCGACCCCTTGCTCAGTTGGACCGATAGCCCCAGCAAAGAGCGGATCATCGCCTTCGTCGATACGGTGACTACGCCGGGCACCAAGTAATACGTCATCCCCGCCGACCGTGTGGCCGTGTTAGACAATGACAGTACGCTGTGGGCGGAACAGCCCGTCTATTTCCAGTTAATCTATGTCATGGATAAACTGGCTGAGAAGGCGCACGACGACCCGTCGATTCTGAGCACGCCGACGTTGGAAGCCGCCGCCAGGGGCGACGCCGAGACCGCATTGAGGGGCGGAGAGGACGCCCTGATCGAAGTCGTCAGCGCCACGCATTCGGGCCTTAGCGTCGAGGCGTTCCTGGCAGCCGTCGCCGAATGGTTCCAGACCGGGCGCCATCCCCAAACGGGGCTGGCTTATGACCAGATGACCTATCAGCCCATGGTCGAGCTGCTCAGAGACCTGCGCGACGAAGGGTTCACGACCTATATCGTCTCGGGTGGCGGGGTACATTTCATGCGCGTCTTTACCCAGGATGCCTACGGGATACCCCCCAACCAGGTTCTGGGAACTTATGCCTAACGCGTTTACGAACTGGTGGATGGCGCGCCCACGATCATGAAGACGCCCGCGCTGGCGTTCATCGACGACAACGAGGGCAAGCCCATCAACACCGAGCGCACGATTGGCAAACGCCCCATCATGGCTGTCGGAAACTCGGATGGTGATTTCGCAATGCTCGAATGGACCACCGCCGGCGACGGGCCGCGGATGGGGGTTCTGATCCATCACACCGACGCCGAACGGGAATGGGCATATGACCGCGACAGCCACATCGGGCGCCTTGTCGACGGTCTGGACAAAGGTTCGGAAATGGGCTGAGTTATCGTGGACATGGCCAAGGACTGGTCCCGGGTTTTCACCGGATCGAACTGAAGCGCGGAAGGGTTGCCCCCAATGTGGACATTCATCGCCTCGCTATCGGTCTTTGCCGTCTATTGCGTCGCGGTGTTTTTCTCGGTGCGGGCGGCGCAGACGGCGCGCACGCCGCAAGGGGCCGTCGGGTGGGCGGTGTTTCTGCTTTCGGCGCCCTTTCTGGCGGTTCCGCTGTACCTGTTTCTCGGCCATCACCGGTTTCGCGGTTATCACATCGCACGCAAGGAAAGCGAACGCGTGGTCGAAGGCATTCGCGCCTTTTCCGACGCCGCCAAACCCGACCCTACCGGCCTTTCGATCAATCCCAGGCCGTTCGAGGCCCTAGCCCACCTGCCCGTCTGCCGTGGCAACAGCATGGACCTGCTGGTAGATGGCCAGGCGACGTTTGAGGCGATCTTCGCCGCGATCGATCGGGCGCAAAAATACGTTCTGATCCAGTTCTATATCGTGCGCGACGATGCGCTTGGGATCGAACTTCAGGAAAAGCTGATCGACGCGGCCAGCCGTGGCGTGCATGTACGCTTCATGACCGACGCGGTCGGCAGCTATGGCCTGCCATCGGCCTATCTGGAAGAGCTGCGCCGGGCCGGTGTGGACGTAGCCGACCCACGGGACCAGCGCGGACCAAATTTCAGGTTCCAGCTGAATTACCGCAACCACCGCAAGACCGTGATCGTCGATGGCGAGATCGGATTCATCGGCGGCCACAATGTCGGCATCGAATACCTTGGCCAGGATCCCGAATTCGGCCGCTGGCGCGACACCCACATCCGGATGACTGGCCATATCGTGCGCCAGTTGCAGTTGATATTCACCGAGGACTGGCACTGGGCCCGCGGCGAAGACCTGATCGATCTGCTGGACTGGGCCGGCAGCGAATCCGACCGGAACATGAACGCGCTGCTGGTGGCGACCGGTCCCGGCGACGACACGGAAACCGGGGCGATGATGTTCTTCGCCGCGATTG
Source organism: Ruegeria sp. BHSC276 (assembly GCF_059612945.1). Taxonomy (NCBI): domain Bacteria; kingdom Pseudomonadati; phylum Pseudomonadota; class Alphaproteobacteria; order Rhodobacterales; family Roseobacteraceae; genus Ruegeria; species Ruegeria sp. BHSC276. The sequence continues at coordinate 75,316 of NZ_JBXWRP010000012.1, forward strand.
CCGCGGCGACCGACCGCGTGTGGATTGCCTCGCCCTATTTCGTGCCCGACATCGACATCATGTCCGCGCTGAAGAATGCCGCCCTGCGGGGCGTGGACGTGCGCATCCTGGTGCCCGACGCGATCGACCATCGTCTGCCCTGGCTGGCGGCCTTCGCCTATTTCGACGAGATTCGCGACTGCGGCGTGCGCGTCCTGCGCTATACCGACGGGTTCATGCATCAAAAGGCTTTCGTGGTCGATGACACGCTGGCAGCCGTCGGAACCACAAATCTCGACAACCGCTCGTTCCGGCTGAACTTCGAGGCGATGGCCCTGTTCTTCGACAAACGCGCGGCCGAGGCAGTGGCCGACATGCTGCGCACCGATTTCGAGAACAGCTATGAGTTGACGCGCCGGCTGATCCAGCAGCCGCCGCATATCCGCCATGGGGCCCCGCTGGCCCGCCTGTTCGCCCCTATCCTCTAGGGGTTCACGTGTTCTTCGAACATCCGGGTCATCAACGCGACGAGAAAGGCCGTGGACAGGCCAAAGGCCAGCAGCCCGGTCACGGATGCAAAAGCGCCGAAGATGCGTAACCCCTCCCCCAGAACGATGTCGCCGTAGCCCAGCGTGGTGAAGGTCACCAACGAAAAATACAGCGCCGAGTTCCAGTCGGGCAACACGTCACCCAGAACCCAGACCACCGCCCAGATCCAGACCTGAACGGTGTGCGCCGCGACGATCACACCCAGGGAAAAGGCGATGGGTCCGGCGGTACGCAGGATGCGGCTGCGGCTCTGCCAGTTCTGGTCCAGCCGGCGCAGCACCAAAACGCACCAGGTCAGCAACCCGATCTCGATCAGGAAACACAGCCCCAGATAGAAGCTGCCCCAAAGGATCTGTTGCAGCAATGTCATGTCTCACTCCGGCAATTGTCCAACCCCGAACTCGAAGAATGACGGCATCAAGCGCCCGGCACAAGGGACGTCCACGTGCGGCGAAATGAACGCGTGGAGTTCGGGCACTGGACACCGGCGCCGCGTGCCGCACATTCTGGGGTGGAGTATGACAGGCCCTGACATGTTGCTGGAGTTTCACGATATCCACAAAACCTATCCCGGCGGGCGCCCGGTTCTGAACGGTGTTTCGCTGTCTCTGGATCAGGGGCAGACCCTCGCCCTGACCGGCGAAAGCGGCAGCGGCAAGAGCACGCTGCTGAACCTCGCGGCCACCCTAGACCGGTTCGACAGCGGTGAAATCCTTCTGGATGGCACCGCCTTGTCACGGCTCGGCGACGCCGACCGCGCGGCGCTGCGCCGGACGCATGTGGCGCTGGTGTTCCAGCAGTTCAACCTGATCCCGTCGCTGACCGTCTCGCAGAACCTGTCGTTCCATGCGCGGCTGGCAGCCCGGCACGACCCCGAGTGGGAGGCGCATCTGATCCGGCGGTTGGGACTGTCCGATCTGACCGAGCGTTATCCTGAAGGCCTCTCGGGCGGACAGCAGCAACGGGTGGCCATCGGGCGCGCCCTGGCGGTTCGGCCTCGGCTGCTGCTGGCTGATGAGCCCACCGGCAACCTGGACGAAACCGCCAGCGCCGCGGTGCTGGATCTGATGCTGGCGCTGGTTGCGGAAACCGGCGCCGCGCTGCTGCTCGTCACGCATTCCCAGGCCATCGCGGCTCGCTTGGACAGGCAGGCACATCTGACCAATGGCCGGATCGCATGATCGGCACCGCCCTACAGGCGCTGTGGTCGCATTGGCGCTGGCACCGGGTGCAATTGGCCACCCTGCTGACCGGAATCGCCCTGGCGACCGGGTTGTGGTCGGCCGTTCAGGCCATAAACGCCGAGGCGCGCGCCAGCTATGACCGGGCCAATACGCAACTAGGGCTGGGGCAACTGGACGAGTTGATCCATCCCTCGGGGCGCATCCCGTTGGAAACCTACGTCGCGCTGCGCCGTTCGGGCTGGCAGGTCGCCGCGGTTCTGGACGGCCGGATCGACACAGGCGGACGATCCGTGCGCCTGATGGGGGTCGACATGGTCTCCTACCCGGCCCTGCCTGCACTGGCTGATCCGCAGGGGAACCCACCCGCCCCCGAAACCGTACTGACCGCGCCCGGTCGGCTGTTTGCCACACCCGATCTGGCTGCGCAGCTTTCTGAGCGGCCGGATCTGCCTCCGATCCTGACCAGCACGTCGCTGCCGCCGGATCTGGTCCTGATGGATATCGGCACCGCCGAAACCCTTCTGGGTCAGTCGGGCATTCTGACGCGCCTGGTGGTGCTGCCCGACCAGCCCCGTGCGCGATCGCCGCTGGATCAGGTTGCGCCCGACCTGCGCCGCCGGGGCCCGGACAGCCGAGTCGACACGGCGCGCCTGACCGACAGTTTTCACCTGAACCTCTCGGCCTTCGGGCTGTTGTCCTTTGCGGTGGGGCTGTTCATCGTTCATGGCACGGTCGGGCTGGCCTTCGCGCAGCGGCGCGGCATGGTTCGGACCCTGCGCGCGCTTGGGGTGCCGCTGGCTACACTGTCGCGGCTGATGCTGGTCGAACTGGTCGTCATCGCCCTGATCGGCGGAACGCTGGGTCTGATTCTGGGGCATCTGCTGGCTGGCGCGTTGTTGCCCGACGTGGCCGCCACCCTGCGCGGTCTGTACGGCGCACCGGTCCAGGGGCAGTTGCACCTGCGGCCGGAATGGGCCGCCGCCGGGCTGGCGATGGCCGTGGGCGGCACGATTCTGGCCAGCGGACAGGCGTTGTGGCGGCTGGCCAAGCTGCCTCTGCTGGCCGCGCCCGGCGTACAGGCGTGGCGCGGCGGAACCGGCCACCGCGCCAGCGCCTTGACCGGGCTGATTGTCTGTGCGGCAGGAATTGCCGCGTATTCCCTGTTCGACGGGCTGGTGGCGGGCTTTGTCCTGTTGGGCGGCATCCTGACCGGCAGCGCGCTGCTGCTGCCGATACTTGTGTCGACCGCCCTGCGCGTCTTTGGCCGGCGCGCAAGAAAGCCGGTGGCGCAATGGGTCTGGGCGGACATGCAGACGCAGTTGCCGGGGCTGTCTCTGGCGTTGATGGCGTTGCTGCTGGCGCTGGCGGCGAATATCGGCGTGGGCACGATGGTATCCAGCTTTCGGCTGACCTTCCTTGGCTGGCTCGATCAGCGGTTGGTGTCGGAACTGTACGTGACGGCCGAGGACTCGGATCAAGGCCGGCAGATCCAGACCTGGCTTGAGCCACGCGCCGAGGCGGTTCTGCCGATCCGCAACGTCGAGCTGTCCCATGAAACTGGGCCGTTGTTCCTGTATGGCATCGTCGATCACCCGACCTATCGCGAACACTGGCCGCTGGTCGCCGGCGACCCCGATGTCTGGGACACGCTGTTTCAAGGCGGGGGTATTCTGATCAACGAACAACTGGCCCGCCGCGCCGATCTGTGGCCCGGCAACCGCTTGCCCCTTGCGCCCGGCAAGACATTGACGATTACGGGGGTCTATTCCGACTATGGCAATCCGACTGGGCAGGCCATCGTGGCCATGGACCTGTTCGATCAGATCGCGCCCGAGGCCGAAAACCGCCGGTTCGGCGTACGGATCGACCCGTCTCAGGCTGCCCCGCTGGCCGATGCCTTGCGCGCGCGGTTCGACCTGGGCCCGGGTGCCGTGGTGCCGCAAGCAACCGTCAAGGCGCAGTCGCGTGCGATCTTCGAAAAGACGTTCGTCGTGACCTCGGCGTTGAACGTGCTGACGCTGGGCGTCGCCGGATTCGCCATATTCACCAGCCTGCTGACACTGTGGACACAGCGTTTGCCGCAGATCGCTCCGGTCTGGGCGCTTGGGCTGACCCGGCCTCGGCTGGCTGCATTGGAACTGTTGCGCAGCGTGCTGCTGGCCGCCCTGACCGCCTGCCTTGCCTTGCCCTTGGGGCTGGTGCTTGCCTGGATCCTGCTGTCAGTCATCAACGTTCAGGCGTTTGGCTGGCGTCTGCCCATGTTCCTGTTTCCCTGGGCCTGGGTGCAGCTTTTCGTACTGACGGCCATCGCCGCCCTGCTGGCCGCCGCCCTGCCCGCGTGGCGATTGCGCCGCGTTCCACCCGCCGACCTGCTGAGGGTTTTTGCCAATGAACGTTAAGGCGCTTGTCTTTCTGCTGCTGGCCCCTTTTGCGGCATCTGCCCAAGGCTTTGCCGGTCTGGGCAGCAGCGCCGAAGGCTTTGAAATCCCGCAGCCGGGCTATCGCTTCGACTTCCCGGCCGATCACGGCCCGCACCCGACCTTCCGCATCGAATGGTGGTACCTGACCGCCAACCTGACCGGCGCGGACGGGCAGGAGTATGGCATCCAGTGGACCCTGTTCCGCTCGGCGCTGTGGCCATTCGAGGAGAGCGGCTGGCAGAGTCCACAGCTGTGGATGGGTCATGCCGGCCTGACGACACCGGACACCCACTTCTTTGCCGAACGCCTGGCGCGTGGCGGCATCGGGCAGGCCGGGGTCACAGCCAACCCGTTCGAGGCCTGGATCGACGAATGGCACATGCGCGGCGACACCATCGACGCGCTGACACTGCGCGCCAACGGGGCCGATTTCGGCTATGACCTGACCCTAGCGGCGGAAGGCCCCCTGGTGTTCCATGGCGACGGTGGGTATTCGGTCAAATCCGGTGAGGGGCAAGCCAGCTATTACTATTCGCAACCCAGATACGCGGTTTCAGGGATACTGCACCTGCCCGACCGCGATGTGCAAGTCACCGGCGAAGGCTGGCTGGATCGCGAGTGGTCCTCGCAACCGCTGGCTGCTGATCAGTCCGGGTGGGACTGGTTCTCGCTGACATTCGACACGGGCGACAAGATGATGGCCTTTCGGCTGCGCGGCGGTCGGGGCGATTTCACGGCCGCGACCTGGATCGATGCCGAAGGCACCAGCCAGTCCCTGCCCGATGGTCAGATCCGACTCACGCCCGTGCAGACCAGTTTGGTGGACGGGCGCGACATCCCGACCGAATGGGCGATAGCGCTGCCGGCCAAGGGGGTCGATATTCGAGTCAATGCCCTGAACTCCGGCGCCTGGATGGGCACCCGATTTGCCTATTGGGAGGGGCCGGTCACCGTGTCAGGCAGCCACGTCGGGCGCGGCTACCTTGAAATGACGGGGTATGGATCGCCGCCCTAGCGGACGACGTAGACCGAAACATCCGAATGCCGCACGACCCGCGCGGCGTTCGGCCCCAGCAGGTAGTCCTTGAAATCCGGCTTGTGCGCACCGATCACGATCAAATCGCTGCCGGCGCTTTCGGCGGTTTTTAGAATCTCTTGATAGGCCGTGCCGGTGGCCACCACATGCCGGATCGAGGCATTGCGCTCGGCGCCCAGCACATCCTCGCACAGGGCGACCAACTGGTCATGGGCCTCTTGCGTGGCTTTTTCGTGGAAATCCGGCTTGAAGAATCCTGACACCCAGCTTTCACCGAAATCCGGTAATACGGTCACCACGTCCAGTTGCGCTCCGTCCAGATCGGCAAGTTTGACCGCTTCTTTCAGGACCGGGGCGTCGATCTTGCCGTTGCTGATGTCTACGGCGCACAGAACCGATTTGCTCATGCGGGTACCTCTTGTCTGGCGGCACGGCCGCGTTGCAGGAAGGCGATCAACCCCAGCAGCAACATGGCCGGGATGTAGATCAGCTGTTTCGGCGGCTGGCTGACCGGCAGATCGGCGGATGCGATGCGCACTGGCTCGTCGCCGTAATAGTCGAAATTGGCCAGACTGTCGGCGATGGGCGCGCCGAACATCGGTTCGTCCATCTTAACCAGTCCGTCCTCTTCGATCAGCAGAAAGCCCATGGCCTCGACCCGCGCCGCGCCATCGGCTTCGGACCCGACGGTGACGACGACCGTGGTCTCGGTCGAGTTGCCGGTGTCGAAATCCGGCCCGCTGACCACCACCCGCACCTCGGTGCCGGGCTCCGCCTCGCCCACGGCCTGCACGAACCCGGCCGGCTCGACCTCGAGATGCGAGGGCGAGATTCGATCCATGAAGAAATCCGGGCGGAACAGCGCGAAGGCGATCGCGATCAGGGCGACGCTTTCATAAATGCGATTGTGGGTCAGGAAATATCCCATCGTGCCAGCTGTGAACACGAGGATGGCAATCGTGGCGAATACGGCCACTATGATCCCTTCGACCCAGGTGACGTCGATCAGCAGCAGGTCGGTGTTGAAGATGAACACGAAAGGCAGCGCAACGGTGCGCAGGCTGTAAAAGAAGGCGATGAACCCGGTCCTGATCGCGTCGCCCCCCGACACGGCGGCCGCGGCAAAGCTGGCCAAGCCCACGGGCGGCGTCACGTCGGCCATGATACCGAAGTAGAACACGAACAGATGCACGGCGATCAACGGCACGATTAGGCCGCTTTGCGCGCCCAGTTCCACCACAACGCCCGCCATCAGCGAGCTGACGACGATATAGTTCGCGGTGGTCGGCAGCCCCATACCCAGGATCAGGCTCAGCAGCCCGACCATGACCAACATCAGGATCAGGTTGCCGCCGGACAGGAACTCGACCAGATCGGCCATCACCTGCCCCACGCCAGTCAGGGTCACGGTGCCGACGATCACGCCCGCGGTGGCCGTGGCCAGCGCGATACCGATCATGTTGCGCGCACCGTCGATCAGGCCCTGCCACAGATCGGCGACCCCATCGACAAAGGCATTCGCCAGATCGCTTTGCCCGCGGAAAATCGCCTTTAGCGGTTTCTGTGTCAGCAGGATCACGAACAGCAGCGCCGTCGCCCAGAAGGCCGACAGACCCGGCGATTTCTGTTCGATCATCAGGAAATACACCAGAACGACGATCGGCAGGAGGTAATGCAGGCCGGCCTTGTAGATCTCGGAGATCACCGGCAGCTTCACTTCGGTCGCGTTCGGGTCGTCGGGCTCAAGGTCAGGCACCTGCGCGGCCAGATAGACCAAGGCCACATAGATCGCGCATACGATTAGGCTGAGGATCAGCCCCGCGCTGGACGGCGCCCAAGCGGTGACCGCTTCGACCGGGTATTGCGAGCCATAACACAGCCCCGCAAACACCAGGAAGAACATCAGCATCCCCACGACCGTGCGCGCCAGATGTACGTCGCGATCGCCCAGGGTGGGCATGTTTCGCTTCACGGCCTCGAGATGCACGATATAGACCAGCGCGATGTAAGAAATCGCCGCCGGCAGGAAGGCGTGAGTGATCACCTCGACATACGAGATGCCCACGTATTCCACCATCAGGAAGGCGGCCGCCCCCATGACGGGCGGCATGATCTGGCCGTTGACCGAACTGGCAACCTCGACCGAGCCGGCCTGTTCGCTGGAAAACCCCACGCGTTTCATCAGCGGGATGGTAAAGGTGCCAGTGGTGACGACGTTGGCGATGGACGAGCCTGAAATCAGGCCGGTTGCGGCCGAGCCGACGACGGCGGCTTTGGCCGGCCCTCCGCGCAGGTGGCCCAACGCGCCAAACGCCATCTTGATGAAGTAGTTCCCCGCCCCGGCCTTGTCCAGCAGCGCGCCGAACAGAACGAACAAGAACACGAATTTGGTCGAAACACCCAAGGCGATGCCGAACACGCCCTCGGACGTGATCCACATGTGACTCATGGCTTTCTTGAGGCTGGCACCTTTCCAGCGGATCACTTCGGGAACCCATTCGGACGAGCCGAAGAACACATAGGCCAAGAATATCGTCGCGATGATCGCCATTGCCGGGCCGAGCGCACGTCGCGCGGCCTCGAACAGCAGCAGCAGACCACCCAGGGCGACCCATTTGTCCACGTCGTCAGCCAGGCCGCCGGCATTCACGATCTTGTCGTAGAAGAAATATCCATAAAGCGCCACGCCAGCGCCCAGAACGCCCATGATCCAGTCCTGGATCGGAATGTAGTTGCGCGGGCTGGATTTCAGCGCGGGATAGGCCGCAAAGGCCAGAAACAACGCGAAAGCCAGGTGGAACTGACGCGCGTTATTGACGATGCTGCCGGGCAGGATGACGTTCGACAGTGGCGAGGCCAGAATGACCTGGAAAATCGACCAGATCGCCGCGACGATGGCCAAGAACAGCCCGACGTTGCCCGCTGGATCACGCGCACCCGCATCCGAGGATGCGACCAGTTCCTGCAGTTCTTCTTCGGATAGCGGACGATTGCCCTGAGGGTCAGCGCTCATTAAAAATCTCCCGTCCCGCGGCCGGTTCTTGGCCTGCTTTGTTTTTTGTCCGGCCTCCCGCCGGCGGAAACGAGGCGCCGTTGGGCGCCTCGCGGTCTTGGGTCAAAGCCGGATTACTGGATCCAGCCCTTTTCGCGATAGTATTTCTCGGCACCCGGGTGCAGCGGAGCGGACAGGCCGTCCTTGATCATTTCCTCAGGCTTGAGGTTGGCGAAGGCCGGGTGCAGCTTTTTGAAGTCTTCGAAGTTCTCGAAGACCGAGCTGACGACGGCATAGACCGCATCTTCCGACACATCGGCCGAGGTCACGAAGGTCGCGCCCACGCCAAAGGTCTGCACGTCCTCGTCGGTGCCGCGATACATGCCGCCGGGGATGGAGGCCTTGCGGTAGAACGAGTTGTCCTCGACCAGCTTGTCCACCGCCGGGCCGGTCACGTTGACCAGTACGGAATCACATGCGGTGGTCGCTTCCTGGATCGAACCCGAGGGGTGGCCGACGGTATAGACCATCGCGTCGATCTGGTTGTCGCACAATGCGGCCGACTGTTCGGCGGCTTTCAGCTCGGTGGCCAGTTCGAAATCATCCGTCGTCCAGCCCACCGCTTCCATCAGCACTTCCATGGTGCCGCGCTGGCCGGAACCGGGGTTGCCGATGTTGACGCGCTTACCCTTCAGGTCTTCGAAGTTCTTGATGCCGGAATCGGCGCGGGCCACTACTGTGAACGGTTCAGGGTGCACCGAGAACACGGCGCGCAGGCCCTCGAACGGGCCGGCTTCTTCGAATTTCGAAGTGCCGTTATAGGCATGGTACTGCCAGTCCGACTGGGCCACACCGAACTCCAGCTCGCCTTCGCGGATGGTGTTGATGTTGTAGACCGACCCACCCGTCGATTCGACCGAGCAGCGCACGCCATGTTCCTTGCGGCCCTTGTTCACCAGACGGCAGATCGCGCCACCGGTCGGGTAGTACACGCCGGTCACGCCGCCGGTGCCGATGGTGATGAATTCTTCGGCATAGGCCGCGGGGGCCATCAACGCGGCAGTGATGACCGCACCCAGGCTCAGCTTGCTTTTCTTGATCATTTGAGGACTCCCAAGATTTTTTGCTTTCTGACGGAAGACGGGTCAAGAACCCGGTCCGGGGATCGAGCGGATAGGGCAATCCGACGCGTCATGCAACGGATGCAACCATCTGTATTCCCAATTTCTCCCAACAGGTTCGAGGTTTGTGTCACCTTGACGCTTTGTCAAGCCTTCTGACCTTGGGGCACCCTACCCGCCGCAGATGTGACGATGGGCCGGAATAATTCCCCCCTGCCACACGACTCGGCACGCCGGCCTTTCGCGGCAAGTGGGCGCAGCAACCGCCTGTTGACCCTGCCGACCCGGCGCACCGCTATGTCACGGCCGTTCGTACCATGCCCGTCGCCACAACTGTCGTTGCAAGGAACGGCGGGCCGAACGCCGCTCTGGGCAACGCATTTTCGTGTTTTCGTGAAAATTCAGCGTGGTGCCCAAGGTGAGACTCGAACTCACACGGTATTGCTACCGGGGGATTTTGAATTTCCCGAAATTACTTTGATTTCAACTTGTTAGTCGAAAAGTTTGCCACTTTTTCAGGGCCATTTTTGGCCCGATTGGCAAACCGAATTTCGCGAAATTTCCGTCGATAATCTCGAACCAAACACGTCACGAACCACTCAGTTGTAAAGCCTACGCCGTGCTTCGCAAGAAACACAACCCCAGCCCGACGCAGGATCCGTCATTCAGCCAGAGCCGCCCTTTCCTCGGCTGCCTCGATGGCACTTTCACCGTCACACTCAACTTGAATGGCGCTTACTCGGACATTGTTCGAAGTGAGTAACACTGCAAGCCGCGCACTCAAGAACCGGGTGCGCGGCATCAATGCGGTCATTCGCTTCTTTACCGTTAACGGCCGTTTGGTCCGCCAAGCCGACCTTAGTGCTGAACGCAGCTGACGGCTGAAACGAGCCCTTTCCGGAAGTGGCCCAGCCGAAGCCCTCGCAGTTGCAGCATAGACGCCTCTGGTCCTGACCGCTGCGGCGCAAAAGGAATAGCGGTCATTCATGACCAGTGCAGCGAGATCTCAGACCCGGATGTCCGGGTTGCGGGACCAAGCAGCCGCTCGGCAATAGCCGGTTTGTGTGTTTCTGAGGAACTCAGCCAGATCCCCGAGCGCGTTACGGTTCATCGACATGGTGCGGAGGGTTAGTTCCTAGTATCGGGGTGACCGACCGCCAACATCCCTTGCAATGCTGGGAGA
>NZ_JBXWRP010000013.1:0-73619 GCF_059612945.1 Ruegeria sp. BHSC276
TCGATGCTGCCCGAGGTGCACGACTGCGCGGCCGATTTCGGCCAGACCAGCCTGTTTGGCGGGGCGATCCCGATTCTGGGCGTGGCCGGTGACCAGCAGGCCGCCACGATCAGGCAGGCCTGTTTCCAGCCGGGCATGATGAAATCCACTTATGGCACGGGCTGTTTTGCGCTGCTGAACACCGGCACGCAGCCGGTGGAGTCTAAGAACCGCCTGCTGACCACCATCGCCTATCAGCTGGACGGTCAGCGGACCTATGCGCTGGAAGGCTCGATCTTCATCGCGGGCGCGGCGGTGCAGTGGCTGCGCGACGCGCTGCAGATCATCGACTCGGCCCCGCAAAGCGGCGAACTGGCCGCGCAGTCCGACCCCAACCAGCATGTCGTGCTGGTGCCCGCCTTCACCGGGCTGGGTGCGCCCTATTGGAAGCCCGACTGCCGCGGCGCCATGTTCGGTCTGACCCGCAACTCGGGTCGGGCCGAGATCGCACGGGCCACGCTGGAAAGCATCGCCTTCCAGACCCGCGACCTGTGGCACGCGATGCAGGGCGATTGGGGCGCCGACGCGGACGTGATCCTGCGGGTCGATGGCGGGATGAGCGCGTCCGACTGGGCGATGCAGGGTCTGTCGGACATCCTGGGCGCGCCGGTCGACCGGCCGGTGATGCAGGAAACCACGGCGCTGGGCGCGGCCTGGTTGGCGGGGATGAAGGCCGGGGTCTATCCCGATCAGGCCGGATTTGCCGACACCTGGGCGCTGGACCAACGGTTCGAACCGATCCTGCCCGAGGCTGACCGCGAAGCGGCCTATGCGCGCTGGAAACGGGCGGTGCAGGCCACCATGGCATTCTGATCCACTCTGACCCGCGGCGCAGCCCGGGTCAGCCGTGATCCTTCAGCAGACGCTGTTTCTGGCGCGACCAGTCGCGCTTGGCCTGAGTTTCGCGCTTGTCGTGGATCTTCTTGCCCTTGGCGATGCCGATCTTCAGTTTGGCCCGGCCCTTGTGGTTGAAATACAGAACCAGCGGCACCAGCGTCATGCCCTTGCGCTGGGTGGCGGCCCACAGGTTCGACAGCTCCTTGCGGGAGACCAGCAACTTGCGCCGGCGGCGCTCGTCGTGCTTGAACGCCTTGGCCTGCTCGTAGGGCGCGATGTAGCTGTTGATCAACCACAGTTCGCCATCCTCGACAGCGGCATAACTTTCGGCGATGTTCGCCCCGCCCGCGCGCAGAGACTTGACCTCGGACCCTTCCAGCACGATGCCGCACTCGATATCCTCTTCGATCGCGTAATCGAAGCGGGCCCGCCGGTTTTCGGCGATCACCTTGTAATTGGGGTCTGTCTTCTGCTTTTGCTTGGCCATGACGCCGTGATGTATGCGGCTTCGTCAGCCCTTGCAAGATGGGCGCGTTAGGATTTGGCCGAGATGATCAGGTCGGGGCCAAAGATCGTGTCAGCGTGGTTGTGCAGGTAGATCTTCAGCCACGGGGTGAACCGTTCGGGATGACGGCGCACTTCGGCCAGCAGATCGTGATAGTCGATCCAGCGGATCTCCATCACCTCGTCGGGATTGGGCTCGATCTTCAGCGGCCCGCGCACATGCGCCAGGAACACGTCCACGACCTCGTTCTCGACCATCCCGTTGCCGACATCCGCATGATATTCCAGCCGGTGCCGGTATTCAGGATACAGCCCGGTGATGCCCAACTCCTCACGCAGACGGCGCACGGCGCAGTCCGAGGAGTTTTCGTCCCAGTCGGGATGGGTGCAACAGGTATTCGCCCACAGGCCGGGCGTGTGATATTTGCCCAGCGCGCGACGCTGCATCAGAATCTCGGTGCCCCGCACGACGAAGACCGAGACCGCCTTGTGCTTGAGCCCCTTTTCGTGGGCTTCCAGCTTGTCCACGGGTGTCAGCTCGCCATGAACCCAAGCCGGGATCATGATTCCCATCTGTCCTCTCCTGATGTGACTGCGTCGCTCTGGCGGCATCGGCGACTGGGCGCGATGCGCTGGTGGGTCGGGCGCAGCGTTGTTGGTCCGCGACGAATCTGGCGATGATCGACGTTTCAATCAAGCGCACGAAAGGCCGCAGGGCTGCGGCCTTTTGTACTTGTTCCGGTTTTTTGGCAAGTACGGCTTATTCGGCAGAAACGCTTTGCAGATAGGCAAAGACGTCTTCGCCACCCTTTTTCAACTTGAAGGTCATCTTCGACTTGGCCGAGGTTTCACCCAGGTAGTCTTTCAGGAACGCCTTGGGGTCCTGAACATAGGCGACGAAGCTTTCCTCGTCCCAGACCAGGCCTTTTTCACCGGCCGCAACCAGGCTGGCGCCGTATTTGAAGCCTTCCTCGGCGCCGGCGGTACGGCCCGCGATACCGTACAGGTTCGGCCCGGTCTTGCCGCCCTTGACGATCGTCTCGCCCTCGGGTGTTGCGATCATGTGGCAGGACTTGCACTTGTTGAAGGTCTTGGCGCCGGCTTCGGCGTCGCCTTCGGCCAGGGCCGGCACGGCCATCAGGCCGACGATGGCAGTCGCGATGATACGTTTCATTGGCGTTGCTCCGATAAGAATTGGCTGCCCTTTAACCAGTAGCAAACCCGCGCGAAGTCAATGCGCAATTTGACGCGCGGCGGTGACCTGACGCATTCGAAAGGGCTATTTTCAAGGCGTGCTTTTCAGGTCCGACCAGCACGGCAGAAGGTCGCCTGGCGCCGGTTTCGCATGGTAGACCGCGCGCGCTATGGCGCGGGTCAGGCACAGGGCAGCGGCGTGGCCCAGCAGAGCCAGATCAACATCGGCCGAAGGGGTCCGCCCCGTGCTGACGCCGAACACCAAGTCACCGTCGCCCGGCGTGTGGGCGGGCAGGATGGCGCGGGCGATACCGTCATGGGCGGCCACAGCCATGCGCTGGCACTGCGGTTTGGTCAGGGCCGCATCAGTGGCGACGATGGCGATGGTCGTGTTGGCCTTGTCGGGCGGGGGATGGCCCATTGCTCGGGCCTTGCGGCTGGGCGCGGGAACCCCCAGACCGGACGCCGCATCCGGCCCCAGCCCGCCGAACTCGGCCCCGATCTCGAACGGGGCGGCCCAAAAATGCTGGTCGCCCGGGGTGGTGACGCTGCCCAACGGGTTGGCCGCAACCAGTGCACCCACGGTCACGCCGCCCGGCAAAATCGCCGAAGCCGAGCCCAGCCCGCCCTTGCACATGGCCGTCAGCGCGCCGGTTCCGGCCCCGGCGCTGCCCAGATCGAACGTCTCCGCCGCGGCGTCAAATGCGGCCCGGCCCAAAGCGCGGTACGGGTTTTCACCCCACGCCTTGTCGCCGCCGTTCAGAATGTCGAACAGAATCGCACCGGGTACGATCGGCACCACGGCCGACCCTACCTGAAACCCACGACCTTGGGCATGCAGCCCGTCCATCACGCCCGAACAGGCATCCAGCCCGAAGGCCGAGCCACCCGAAAGCACGATCGCATCCACGCGATCGACGGTTTTGTCGGCCGCCAGCAGATCGGTCTCGCGCGTGCCGGGGGCGCCCCCCATCACATGCACCGAGGCCCGCAAGGGCTGATCCCCGGTCAGGACCGTGACACCTGATTTCAGGGCCGCGTCCTGAGCGTTGCCCACCAGCAGGCCGGGTATGTCGGTGATCAGGTTTCTGGGTCCGGGGGTCATTTGGGTTTGTCCTTTACTGCGGGAAAGCGCGCCGGTGCGCGCTGCCTCCGGCGGGGATATTTTGGGCCAGATGAAGGGGCAGTCAGATGCAGCGGCCGCCGTCCACCTCAAGCGCGGCGCCGGTGATCATGCTGGCCTCGTCCGAGCACAGGAAACAGGCGGCGTTGCCCATGTCCTGCGGGGTCGAGAACCGGCCCAACGGGATAGTCGACAAGAACCTGGCGCGGATTTCGGGCGTGTCCTCGCCCATGAAGGATTTCAGTAGAGGCGTTTCCCCCGCCACCGGGCAGATCGCGTTCACGCGCACACCGGACGGGGCCAGCTCGACCGCCATGGTCTTGGTCGCGGTGATCATCCAGCCCTTTGAGGCGTTGTACCAGTTCAGGTTCGGGCGCGGCGACAATCCGGCGGTCGAGGCGACGTTCAGGATCGCCCCCGACCCGCGCGATTTCATATGCGGCACCAGCGTCCGCGCGGTCAGAAAGACCGACTTCATGTTCACGCGATAGACGCGGTCGAAATCTTCTTCGCTGACCTCCTCCAGCGGCGTCGGCAGGTGGGTCACACCGGCATTGTTCACCAGGATGTCCAGATGGCCGTAGAGTCCCAGCGCCGCATCCGACATCGCCTGGACCGAGTCGCCGTCGGAGACATCCACCTGGCGGTGGTCGGCCAGAGGGCCCAGCGTTGCCGCCATGTGACGCGCGGCATCCCCGTTGATGTCGGCGATCATCACCCGTGCGCCCTCGGTCAGGAACTTCTGTACGATCCCGGCCCCGAACCCGGATGCGCCGCCGGTCACGATTGCGGTTTTTCCCTCCAGCCTCATGGCCTTGCCTCCCTGCCTCTTGTCGCGGTCAGACTAGCAACGGCAGGGAAAGATGCTAGATCAATCTTCCGCCACCTTGCCGCGCAGCACCTTGACGTCGGACCGGGCCTTTTTCGCCGCCAGTCGTCGCTTGACCGAGCCGTAGGTGGGTTTCGTCGCGATCCGTCGCTTGGGTTTGACCAGCGCTTTGCCGATCAACTCGGCCAGACGGGCGCGGGCGATCTCGCGGTTGCGGGCCTGGCTGCGGGTCTCGTCGCATTGGATGATTATCGCGCCATCCTTGGTCCAGCGCCGCCCGGCCAGCCGTTTCAGCCGCACCTTGACCGGATCGGGCAGCGAGGGCGAGCGCGCGGCCTCGAACCTCAGCTCGACCGCAGTCGAGACCTTGTTGACGTTCTGCCCACCGGGACCCGAGGCGCGGATGAAGCTCTCGGTCATTTCCCAATCGTACAGGGTGATATCATCGGTGATGCGCAGCATGGGCGTGACCTTACAGGCGTCACCCGAAAACAGAAAGGGCCGCCCCGGCGGGACGGCCCTTCGAAAGTTCAGGAGGTCGGGTCGGTTAGATCAATCGACCAGCCGGAGCGCGCGCTCCGCCAAGGGCTGCCCTAGCAGGCGGTCCCCCCGGTTGTTCCGACACCTCTCTCCAATCTCTTTCTCGACACTGGATCACCTCCTTTTCTATCTGTTGCGGTTGAAAAGGATGGTGACACAACTTGTGCCATTCTCAAAGCGTTTTTTTTACGCGGGCTGTGCGGTCAGGCGCGCGACGATCATCTTGAAGGGGATCAGCGCGACCAGGGCCAGCGACAGCTTCACCAGCCAGTCGGCAAAGGCCAGCGTCACCCACAGGGGCGCCTCGGGGCCCGACAGCATGAAGGGCACGGGCTCCCACGCCCAGTTGATGGCCGCATCCGCTTCGGCACCGAAGAAGGTCACCGAGGCCGAGAAGGCGATGGTGAAGAAGATCGCGGTATCCAGCGCCGATCCGACCAGTGTGGACACCAACGGCGCGCGCCACCAGCGGCCTTCGCGCATGGCGTTGAACACGGTGACGTCGGTCAGCTGCGCGATCAGGAACGCGGTTCCCGAAGCCACGGCGATGCGCAA
Organism: Ruegeria sp. BHSC276; assembly: GCF_059612945.1. Taxonomy (NCBI): domain Bacteria; kingdom Pseudomonadati; phylum Pseudomonadota; class Alphaproteobacteria; order Rhodobacterales; family Roseobacteraceae; genus Ruegeria; species Ruegeria sp. BHSC276. The sequence continues at coordinate 5,622 of NZ_JBXWRP010000013.1, forward strand.
CGGCACGGCGGCGTAGGTAAACCCGTCGCCCTGCAGCATGATCTGGCTGCCGATCAGCGAGCAGATCACGCCGGTGACGAAGCCGGCAAACACGACCTTGCGGGCCGGACCCGCGCCATAGACGCGGTTCATGATGTCGGTGACAAGAAAGGCCAGCGGATAGGTGAAGGCACCCCAGGTCAGCAGCCCGTCAAAGATCAGGAACTGGACCAGGATGTTCGAGGCCACGACGATGGCGGCCATGGCAAGAATGCCGGGGAAAAAGCTGCGTTGCATGTTCTGATGCCCGTTTTGACAAGGTAGCGGCGACTTGGCCCCGGGGGTTTCCCAAAGCAAGCCGCGCTTTTAGGCCCGGGATCGGCCCGTGTCAATCCGGCAGCAGATATTCGACCAGTTCGGTGCGTTGCAGCGCCAGAAAATTATCATCCGAGATCATCGTGGCCCGCATCCGCCCCTGCCCGTCGCGCCAGACGGACAGCCCCTCGAGGTTGTCATGGGTTCCGGTTGCCGTCTGAAACAGGGTTTCTTCGGCCGTGGGTGTATCACCGTCGACCTGCCACCGACGCAGCCGCGACCGGAACCCGATCAGAGCCACCGCGCGTTCCAGCACGTAGAACCGCCCGTCCGGGCCGAAATCGGCGGCCACCGGCAGAAAGCGGCCCCGTTGCGGCAGGACGAAGGGGGTGGACCAGGCGCGCCCGTTCCAGCGATAGACCGGGATGTCGCCATTTGCCGTTCGGCTTTTCTCGGGCAGCGTGTACAGGCGGCCCTGCGCGTCGATGGCCAGACCTTCGAACGAACCGTTCCGCTCCAGCCCGTCGAACTCAGCAGGTCGCGGCAGAACGCGGCCGCGGGCCTTTGGCGTTGCGTAGTGGGCCACGCGATGCACACCTTCGAACGAGATGTAGAAGCTATCGTCGGGCGCCAGCGCCAGCCCCTCGGAATCGCCGACACCGCCGCGCAGCGCCCGCCCGCGGCTGGACTTCAGCGGTTCATGATACACGATGCGCACCCCGGCGATCCGATCGCCATCCCGGTCGAGGCGGGCCGATACCAGCATGGCCCGGTCGCTCAGCACCCAGGCCTGCTGCCCATCCTCCGAGACATGGATGGCAGAGAAACCGCCGAACCAGTCATGGCTGGCGCGCCATGCAAAGCTGCCCAGATATTCGGCCGATTTGACTTCGACCGCCCAGGCGGAACCGGCCAGAAACAGGCTGGCGATCAGTTGGACTGCAAGACGGCGGCGCATTGCTGGGGCAGATCCGCCAGAACATATTCACGCCGTTTCTTCGGAGGCGGCGCGTTGGGGTCGGGCGGCGGCGGGTTCAAGATGTTGCGCACCCACTGTTCGGCCTCAGCGCAGCCGTCGCCCTTGGGAGGCGGATCCTGATTGACGCAACCGCGCGAACCGCGCGGGCAGTTCAGCCGAACGTGGAAGTGATAATGATGCCCCCACCAGGGTCGAATCTTGCGCAGATAGGCACGGTTGCCGGTCTCGTCCTTGCACATCTGCACCTTGGCACCCGGAAACACGAAAATGCGGGCCACGCGTTTGTCCTTGGCCGCCTCGCGCAGGATGGCGTGGTGCTGTTTTGTCCAGTTGCCATTCACATAGGCGCCGTTCGCGCGGCGCAAGGAGATTGACGAGATATTCTCGCGCGCCTTGCGCGACAGGCGCATGTTGTCACCGGGCAGCATCCAAATGTCGATGTCCAGGCCCAGCTGGTGGCTGCGGTGGCCCGAGGTCATCGGCCCGCCCCGCGGCTGGCTGATATCCCCGATATACAGCCCGTTCCATCCCGGTTGCTTTGCCGCAAAACGGCTGAGGTCCTGCACGAAGTCGATGGCTTGCGGATGGCCCCAGTTGCGGTTGCGCGACAGGCGCATCGCCTGCCAGGTGGGTCCGGTCTCGGGCAGTTGCACCGATCCGGCCGCGCATCCGCGCGAATAACTGCCGAAAGCGGCCGGCTTTTGTTGCGAACTGTACTTCTGAGCCCCGAACAACTGCTTGGCCAGCGGTTGGGCCCCAGCCGCTCCGGCCAGCGCAATTCCTGCCAAAAATACCAAAAAACGTAATGAAATCATCTGCTCTGATCCCCTTCCGGTTTGACCCAGCGCATTAGGAACAATCCCAGAATAAACAACCCGACGATCGGAGACACCCCCAACCGCGCACTGCCGGTCGCGGTTGTTGCAATTCCGATCATCAATGGCGCCGCAAAAGCGGTGGCGCGGCCCGACAGACCATAAAGACCAAAGCTCTCGACCGGGGCGGTCGGGTCGGTGTGGCGCACCATCAACGACCGGCTGGCCGATTGCAGAATGCCACCCATCCCGCCGATCAGGATGCCGCAGCCAAAGAACACAATGTCCGGCAGGCCCGACCCTTGGGGCAGGGCGATCCCGAAGATCTGCGACCGGTCCATCGACACGATGGTGGTGCAAACCAGGATCAAGACCCAGATCGCAGTCAGGATCACCGGCTTGGGGCCGAATTTCCGGTCCAGCTTGCCGCCGATCCAGGCGAAGACCGCCGAAGCCAGCACGCTGATGATGCCGAAGATGCCGATCTTGATCAGGTCCCACTCCAGCACCAGCCGCGCATAGACGCCGCCGAAACTGTACAGCCCGTTCAGCGCATCCCGGTAGAACATCGATGACCCCAGATAGCTGGCCAGGCTGACCCGGTACCGCAGAGCGGCCACGGATTTTCCCAGCAGGCGCAGCGCTTCGGATACGCTGCCCTTTTTGTCGGCTGCCGGATCGTCGCGAACCCACAGGAAATACGGGACCATGAACAGGATGAACCACCCGGCGGTGAACGGCCCCACAAAGCGCGTGCCCTCGCGCGCGCCGGCGTCCAGCCCGAACAGCGGCTCCATCCCGATCAGCGTCTTGCCGTTGGGCTGCTCGACGAACAGCGCCAGCATGATCGCCAGGGAAATCAGCCCGCCGAAATAGCCGAAGGCAAAGCCCGAGCCCGAGATCTCGCCCACCTCGTTGTCATCACCCAGATCGGGCAATTGCGAGTTGATGAAGATCAGCGCGTATTCCGCCCCCACGAAGCCCAGACCGAAGGCCGACAGCATCAGCCACATGTTCGACCCGTCCGGCAGCGTGAACCACAGCGCCGCAGACCCCACGGCATACATCACGGAAAAGGCAAAGATCCATGGGATGCGCCGCCCCGAGACATCGGCCATGGCCCCCAACAGCGGCGCGCCGAAAGCGATAATCAGCCCGGTGATCGTCAGGCAGTTGGCCCAGACCGTCTGCGCCTGCGCGGCGGCAGCGTCGGCATCCATCCCTGCGGTTGCATAATATTCAGCCGCAACGCCGGCGAAATAAGGGCCAAAGACAAAGGTCACCAACAGGGTGTGATACGGCTGGCTGGCCCAGTCGAAAAACCACCAGCCCCAGATGCGCCTGCGCTTGGAAATCTCTGCCATCTCTGCCCCTTGCCTGCTTTTGATTTCATAAGACGGGCCTTCGGGCCATTTCGCAAGCGTTCTGTGACTGCGGGCTTGCCTATTGCCGCCCGGGCACTTAGGTCTCAGCCCGTACGGAAAACGAGGTGCCCATGCTGTCGCTGATCCAAATCCTGCTGCTGATCCTGGACATCGTCTGGTTCATCATCCTGGCCCATGTGATCATGAGCTGGCTGATCAACTTCCAGGTCCTGAACCTGCATCAACAGCTGGTCGCCCAGATCTGGTACGGCCTGAACCGCCTGCTCGAGCCGATCTATGGCCCGATCCGCCGCATTCTGCCCAACATGGGCGGTCTGGACTTGACGCCGCTGGTGGTGCTGATCGGGGTCTATGCGCTGCGGATCATCCTCATCAACAACGCGGTCTATTTCTACTGACCTCTTGTTCCCCGATTCCGACTGTGTGATTGTCCGTTCAAGAGCAGTCAAATCTTGAAACAGGGCACCCCCGCACATGTTCGACGCCGCGCCTCTGCTGCGAGATGTCTTTGGATTCGATGAGTTCCGCCCCGGGCAGGAAGAGATCGTCGATGCCGTGACCGCCGGCGAGAACGTGCTGGCGATCATGCCCACCGGGGGCGGCAAATCCCTGTGTTATCAGCTACCTGCCCTGCTGCGCGACGGGGTCACCGTGGTGATCTCGCCGCTGATTGCGCTGATGCGCGACCAGGTGCGAGGGCTGCAAGAGGCCGGTGTCGAGGCTGGTGCGTTGACCTCGGGCAACACGCCCGAGGAAACCGACGCCGTGTGGGAGGCGCTCGAGGCCGGGCGGCTGAAGCTGCTCTACATGGCGCCCGAACGGCTGGCGGCGGGCTCGGCGCTGGGGATGCTGCGGCGGATCAATGTCAGCCTGATCGCCGTGGACGAGGCCCATTGCGTCAGCCAGTGGGGTCATGATTTCCGCCCCGACTACCTGCGGATCGGAGAGCTGCGGCGCGCGCTGGACGTGCCGCTGGCCGCCTTCACCGCCACGGCGGACGCGGAAACGCAAGACGAAATCGTCGAGAAACTGTTCGACGGCAAGCCCCCGCGCAAGTTCCTGCGTGGCTTTGACCGCCCGAACATCCACCTGGCCTTCGCCGCCAAGGACAGCCCGCGCAAGCAGATCCTGGATTTCGCCGACGCACGCCGGGGCCAGTCGGGCATCGTCTATTGCGGCACCCGCAACAAGACCGAAGTGCTGGCGCAGGCCCTGCGCGAACAAGGCCACAGCGCCTGCCACTATCACGGCGGGATGGAGGCCGAGGACCGCCGCATCGTCGAAACCCGCTTCGCGCGCGAGGACGGGCTGATCGTGGTGGCCACCGTGGCTTTCGGCATGGGCATCGACAAGCCCGACATCCGCTGGGTCGCCCATGCGGACCTGCCGAAATCGATCGAGGCCTATTACCAGGAAATCGGCCGCGCCGGCCGCGACGGCGGGCCGGCCGAGACCCTGACCCTGTTCGGCCCCGACGACATCCGCCTGCGCCGCAGCCAGATCGACGAGGGTCTGGCCCCACCTGAACGCCGCGCCGCCGACCATGCCCGTCTGAACGCGCTGCTGGGTCTGGCCGAGGCGCTGCACTGCCGCCGCCAGACTCTGCTGGGTTATTTCGGGGAACAGGCCGAGCCCTGCGGCAAATGTGACCTGTGCGACAGCCCGCCCGAGCTGTTCGACGGCACCACGCCTGTGCGCATGGCCCTTTCGGCAATCCTGCGCACCGAGGAATGGTTTGGTTCGGGGCACCTGATCGACATCCTCTTGGGCAACGACACCGACAAGATCCGCGCGCGGCGGCATGACGAATTGCCCACCTACGGCATTGGCAAGGACTGGTCGCGCCCGCAATGGCAGGCGATCTTCCGACAGATGATGGGCCACGACCTGGTGCGCCCCGACCCCGAACGCCACGGCGCGCTGCGCATGACCGAGGCCGCCAAGCCGATCCTGAAGGGCGAGGCGCAGATCACCCTGCGCAAGGATACGCTGCGCAAGGCCACCCGGCGGCCCGCGGTCAAGATGATGGTTTCAGAGGAAGACGCGCCCCTGCTTTCGGCGCTCAAGGCCAAGCGCCGCGCGCTGGCCGAGGCCGCCCGCGTGCCCGCCTATGTCATCTTTCCCGACCGCACGCTGATCGAGATGGCGGAAAAACGCCCCATGACGCTGGACGAGATGGCCCGGATCGGCGGTGTTGGCGCGAAAAAGCTTGACCGCTATGGCGATACCTTCCTTGAGGTGATCGCGGGCGAGGCGCAGGCGCTGCATCCGGCGCGCCGCAAGCTGGCAGGGCGCGAACAGGGCGATATCTACGACCGACTGCTCGAGGTGCAGGCGCAGCTGGCCCGAGGCCCGCACGGGATCGACAAGCCGCTGAGCTGCTCTGCCGCGCAACTGGCCAAGGTGGCGCAGATGCGCCCTTGCGACGAACGCGCGCTGGAGCAGATTCTGGGCGACCGCCGCGCCGAACGTTTCGCCGCCGCATTTCTGGACGTGCTGCGCGCGGCGGGCTAGGTATCGACGGGCAGGCACGAAAAAGGGGGCAGACATGCTGGTGGTGATCTCTCCGGCCAAGCGGCTGGACTGGGCAGAGCGGGACGTGACACCGACCCAGCCCGATTTTCAGAACGATGCGATCCGGCTGGCGAAAACCGCGCGCAACCTGACGCTGGGGGATCTGAAAAAGCTGATGAGCCTCAGCGACGATCTGGCCCGGCTGAACCGCGACCGGTTCCGCGCCTTTGCCGACGCGCCGCAGCCCGAAGCCACCCGCCCGGCCGCGCTGGCCTTTGCCGGCGACACTTATCAGGGGCTCGAGGCGGCGTCGTTGGACGCCGACGAACTGGCCTGGGCGCAGGATCATCTGCGTATCCTGTCGGGGCTTTATGGCCTGCTGCGCCCGCTGGACGCCATTCAGCCCTATCGGCTGGAAATGGGCAGCCGGCTGAAAACCCGACGCGGCAAGAACCTGTATGACTACTGGCGCGACCAGCTAAGCAAGGCGCTGAACGCGCAGGCCGAGGCACTGGGCACCGATACGCTGGTGAACTGCGCCAGCCAGGAATATTTCGGCGCAGTCGATCCCACGGCCCTGAAACTGCGGGTCATCACCCCGGTCTTCATGGAGGACAAAGGCGGCGTGCCCAAGATCGTCAGCTTTTTCGCCAAGAAGGCTCGCGGCTCAATGGCGCGGTACATCATTCAACACCGACTGACCGATCCGGAGAGCCTGCAGGATTTCGACACCGGCGGCTATGTGTATCGGTCTGATTTGTCGGAACCGGACAAACCGGTATTCGTGCGCCCCTATCAGGCCTGATCCAGCATCGAGGCGTCATACGCCACCAGCTCGACCGTGTTGCCCTCGGGGTCCGTGGTAAACACGCCGCACCAACCGATCCAGCCGAACCGTTCGACGCGATAGGGCTGGCCGATTTGATCATACCAGCGCATGACGACCTCCTGTTCCGCAAACGGAAGAGACAAGGCGATATGGTGCAGCGACGATTGCGCCCCAGTCATGGGTTTGTCGGCAGCAGTGGGGTGAAAACCCGACCGCGGCGCTGCCCCATGGTGAAACAGCGCCAAAACCTGTGTGTGCCCGTCGAACCCTTCTGCAATCCGAAAGAATGCGATCGCCCTATCATGACCGCCATGCAGGCGGGTCAGCCCGATGACATTTTCATAGAAGTCAACCATCGCTGCCATGTCGGCGCAGCGTATTGCAATTTCGCCCAAGGCGCGGGGGCGAAAACCTCGTTCCTGTGACATGGCGCCCGCCTAAACCGCACCGGCTGGCTCGACAATGATGGGTTGAGCACCCGTCGGGCAATGCGCCTGGATCATTTCGCAGATCAGCTTCTTCTGCAGGGGCTTGGTCAGAAAATGATCCAAACCCGCCGCAAGGATATTTTCTCTGTCGCCCATCATCGCATGGGCCGTCAGGGCCACGATCGGGACGTGCCGGCCCGTTCCGATCTCTTTGCGCCGTATTTCCTCGGTCGTCTGCTTGCCGTCCATCTTCGGCATCGAAATATCCATGAAAATCAGGTCGGGTTCGAATTCGTCATAGGCCGCGATCGCCTCGAGCCCGTTGGCCGCCAGCCGTAGCTCGATGTTCAGGCCCTTGGTCATTTTCGTCAGGATCAGCTGGTTTGTCCGGTTGTCCTCGGCGGCCAGAACCCGCATGAGACGTCGTTTCCCGCTCGCCATGCGCACCGGGGCAGTGGCAAAGTCCGCCGCTCTGGGTCGCGGCAATACCCCACCCCCCAAATCCATCAGGCGCGAGAACAGTTCAGCCCGCGGGATCGGCTTCTTCAGAACGCCCTGGATCAGGTGGTGGTTGGGGTCAGCATGAATGATGCCCGGATTCGCCGAAATCAGCACGATCGGCACCTTGTCCCAGCCCCGGCTGCGCAACGTCGCCGCCAGTTCCAACCCATCCATGTCGGGCAGATCATGGTTGCACAGCACGAGATCCACCGACCCTTGCATCGCCGACAAGGCCTGGGTGCCGGTGGCGCAGTCCGTCACCTCGGCCCCGAGCCGTCGCAGCTGCTTGCCCAGAATCGCCCGGTTGACGGCAAGATCCTCGACCAGGACGACATGTTTCAGCCGGTCCGCAAGATCCGGCGGCGGAACGGGCTGCGCGCCCTCGACGGTGGGCAGCGTCAGGCGGAACCCGAAACAGGACCCTTTGCCAGGATCGCTTTCAACCCAGATGGCGCCGCCCATCATCGTGATCAGCCGCTTGCTGATGGCCAGCCCAAGCCCAGTGCCGTCGAACTCGCGGGATTTGGCGTCCTCGATCTGGTTGAACTCGCCGAAGATGTGGTCGATCTTGTCGGGCGGAATCCCGATGCCCGTATCCTCGATCGCGACGTGGATGTCGCAAGTCTTCCGTTCGGCATTCGGCACCCCGGTGACCCGGATCAGCACATGCCCCTGGGGCGTGAACTTGACCGCGTTTCCGACCAGGTTGGTCAGGACCTGCCGCACCCGGCCCGGATCGCCCACGAACAGCGTGGGTAGAAACAGGTCGTAGTCGACCAGAAGGGTCAGACCCTTGTCGCGCACCGTGGGTTGCAGCAACGTCGCGACCTCGAGGATGCAACGTTCCAGGTCGAATTTCTCGGGATGCAGTTCAAGCTTGTCGGCCTCGATCTTGGAATAGTCCAGAACGTCGTTGATGATGACCAGCAACGCCTCGCCCGAGGCGCGGATCGTATCGACATAGAGCCGCTGTTCGTCGTTCATCGGGGTTTCCGACAACAGGTCGGTCATCCCGACGATGCCGTTCATCGGGGTTCGAATTTCGTGGCTCATGTTGGCCAGAAAGGCCGACTTGGCCCGGTTGGCTGCCTCGGCCTTGTCGCGCGCGGCCTGCAACTGCGTCTCGTGCTGGACCGAGGCGGTGATGTTCAGCGCCAGGCTGACCACGTCGCCCCCTTGCCCACGCTGGTCGATCAGCTTGATGTACTGCCCGTTCCACAGCTGGATCACCTCGGGCGGAGGGGCCATCCGGGCCCAGCGCCGCCGCATACGGGCTTTCCACGTCTCGGCCTCTTCGTCGGCGATGATGATGATCCCCTCGTCGGTCAGCAGATCGAGTATGCGTTGATACGAGACGCCTGGCGCGACCTCATCCAGCCCTTCAAATACGCTCAGATAGGCGGTATTGGCGCTGATCAGGCGATCATTGCCGTCAAAGAATGCGAACCCGTCCTGAATGGTCTGGATCGAATGCCACAGGCGGCGCTCGGCCACTTCGATCTTGGCATGTGCGATGGTCAGGTCGGATTTGACCCTTTCATTCTCGTCCCGAACGGTCGCAACCTCGGCCTGGGTTTCGCCGATCCGCTTGGTCAGCGCCAGGGCGTATTCACCCAGCTTTTGATTGGCCGATGACAATTCGGCCTGTTTCAATGCCAACATGCGTTCGGCCGCCAACCGCGCGCGCCGTTCCTGTGCCAGTTTTTCAGCAAGGCTCATTGTTATTTTCCCGGTCCGTTCGGACACAGGATTCCGGCAGAGCGTGAAAATCTGTTTAAAACGCCTCAGCCACGCCCCTCACGCAGCCAGCCGGCCAACAGAAAGCCCCCCGCCAGCAGCAGAACCAGCCAGGGCGGGAGCAGGCCCGCCTGAGTCACGTCGCGGGTTTCATACGCCTCGCGCGGGGTCAGCCCGATCCAGCCGCGTCCGGCCGCCGGGCGTCCCGAGCGCACGTTGCGGATGGCCGGCAGCCCGTCCTCGACACGGATCGCACCGCCGCGCATGGCCGCCATGACCGGCGCAAGAATCTCGGGGGTGGCGATTGTGCGCTCGAATTCCCGCGGCGCGGCCGGGCCCAGGCCGATCACGGCAGTCAGGTCCCCTTCCTGCAAGCGGTAGAGGCCGATCTCTGGGCCGAAATACTGCGCCTCGAACCGGCCGGGCGACATCTCGCGCAGCGGCACCTCGAGCGTTTCGCCATTGGGGCGGGTGACGGTGACGGGGCCGACCTCTTCGTTCAGGGTCTGGCGGATGATGCGCATCGACTGACCGTTGGCCTCGGCCCACAGCGCCTCTTCCTCGAGCTCGGGTTCCTTCATCATCCAGTGAGCCAGACGGCGCAGCAGTTCCAGTTGCGGGCCACCGCCCTCGTATCCGCGGCTCCACAGCCAGGCGTGATCCGAGGCCAGCAGCGCCACGCGCCCTTCACCCACCCGGTCCAGCACCAGCAGCGGCCGGTCGTCGACCCCGGTCATCAACACCTCGCCCGCGCGTTGTTGGACGTCGATTTGCCGCAGCCATGCGCCCCATTCACCGTCCTCGCCCAGATCGGAGGTCACAGGGTGCCGCTGACCCAGGTCGGTCACCGTGGGCACATAGCGGTCCTCGATCACGCGGGCCGTGGGCTGTGCGGGCAGGATCGCGGACAGGGGTGAGCGGAAAATGCTGTCGGCGGTCGCGAAATCCGGCCCGGCCGCGATCAGCACCGCCCCGCCGTCATTGATATAGTTGGTCACGTTGTCCAGGTAGATCGCCGGCAGGATGCCGCGCCGCTTGTAGCGGTCAAAGATGATCAGGTCGAAATCGTTGATCTTCTCGAGAAACAGCTCACGCGTGGGGAATGCGATCAGCGACAGTTCGTCCACCGGAACCCCGTCCTGTTTCTCGGGCGGGCGAAGAATGGTGAAATGCACAAGGTCGACCGAGCTGTCGGATTTCAGCAGATTGCGCCAGGTGCGCCCGCCCGGATGCGGCGAGCCCGAGACCAGCAGAACGCGCAGCCGATCGCGCACCCCGTTCATCTGGATCAAGGCAGTGTTGTTGCGGTCGGTCAGTTCGCCATCAGCCTGCGGAACGGTGAACTGGATGACGTTGCGCCCGCCATGGGGCAGGGTCACCGGCAGCTCGACATCCACGCCGATCGGGATGCTGAATTGCTGCGGCTCGCCACCGTCCACGGCAATTTCCAACGGGGCCGAGACTGCACCGGCGGGCGCGGCGCCGCTGTCTTCGACCCGCAGGGTCAGCGTGACCGGCTCGCCGATGATGGCAAAGGCGGGGGCGTTGCGCACGATCAGGCGGCGGTCCCAATCCTGCGCGCGACCGGTCTGCAACAGGTGCATCGGCGCGGGCAGATCCGGGGCCTGATCGACGTCATGCACGATGCCGTCCGACAGGATCAGAATACCGGCGATGCGGGCGCGGGGTTCCTCGGCCAGCGCCGCATTCAGCGCTGCCATGACCTGAGTGCCTTCGTCCCCGTCGCCGTCGCCCACGGTGATGCGGCGCAGTTCGGTGTTGTCGCGGGCCTCGATCTCGGCAGCCAGGGCCTCGGCGGTCTGCGTGGTCTGTTCGGCGCGGTCAGATAGGGTTTGGCTGGCGCTTTCATCCTCGATCATCAGCACGATGTCGGTCAGCGGAGCGCGGTCCTCGATCTGGTAGACCGGGCCGGACAAGGCCGCCAAAAGTACCAGCGCCGCCAGACCGCGCAACGCCCAGCCCGACAGCCCGCGCCACAGCGCCAGGACCGTCGCGGCCAAAGCGATCGAACCAATGGCGACCAGAGCGGGCCACGGGATCAGCGGGTCAAAGATGACGGAACCGGTCATTGGCCCAACCTGTCAAGCAGAGCAGGCACGTGCACCTGATCGGATTTGTAATTCCCGGTCAGCACGTGCATGACCAGATTGACGCCGAACCGGTTGGCCAGCTCGCGCTGGCGTTCTCCGGCATAGCCGCGCCCGACCGGCAGCAACGCCTGCCCGTTCCGGTCGATTGCCCAGGCCCCGGCCCAGTCGTTGCCACCAATCACCACCGGAGTGACGTTATCGTTGAGGTTGCGGAAGGGCATGCCTTCGATCTGTTCAGCGTCTGGGGGCGCGGCCTCGACCCAGATCTCGGTTCCGGCATAGCGCCCTGGGAAATCCTGCAACAGATAGAAGGTTCGGGTCAGGACGTGATCGCGCGGAACAGGCTCTAACGCAGGGATATTCAGCGGAGTCGCCAGCTGCTGCAGCTTGCGCCCATTGGGACTGGCGGCGCCGAACCCGGCGATGTCGGCATCGCGCGTGTCGAACAGGATCATCCCTCCCGATCGCAGATAGGCGTTCAGTCTGGCATAAGCCTCAGCCGAGGGCTGGGGCTGATCCGGTGTGATCGGCCAGTAGAGCAGCGGGAAGAAGGCCAGTTCGTCACGTTCGAGGTCCACACCCATGGGCTCGGCCGGTTCGACGGATGTGCGATAGGTCAGGGTCTGCGACAGGCCGCGCAACCCGGCATGGGCGACATCATCGACCTGGGCATTGCCGGTCAGGACATGGGCCAGCACCAATTCCTTGGTCGCCCGCAGGGCGAATTCGGTCTCTTCCGGCGTCTGCGCCTTCGCCTGCGGTACGATCAGAACCGCGCCCAGCGCCACCGCCGCCGCCCGCGCCAGCCCCAGACGCCCCGACAGCGCCAGCGAGGCCACAACGTCAACCGCCAGCAGGATCAGGGCGAGGCTCAGCAGCAGACCCCCGATCGGGGTCTCGGCACTGACCTCCTGCCCCTTGATGGGCACATCCGCAGGCCAGCTTATCGGGCGCAGCGTACTGTCCTCGGTCAGCACGTTCAGGGCCAGCTTCTGCTTGCCGCTTTCATACAGACCCGGGCGCAGGTCGGGCCCCAATGCGCCGGACACCAGCGCGGGGCCATCGACACCGGCCAGATTGCCCGCGTCGGACAGGGTTCCGAACCCGTCCATCACCTGAATCGGCTCCCACGTGGTGCCTTGCAGCTGTTCGACCTGCCGCGTCTTGGCGGCCGAGGCCACGGCCAGCCGGTCGAGCATTTCGACGAACAGGCCCGACAGCGGCAGGGTCGACCATTCGGCATCGGCGGTGACATGGAACAGCACCACCTGACCCAGGCCCAGCGGCTTGCGCGTCACCAGCGGCGTGCCATCCGACAGCGCGGCGATCACCCGGTCGGCCAGGTTCGGGTCGGGCTGCGCCATCACCTGGGTGCTGACGGTCACATCGTCGGGGATGCGCAACCCGTAAAAGGGCGAGCCTTCCTGGAAAGGCGCCAACCCCTTGGCTTCGCCCCAGCTCATCGCGCCGCCGACCGAGCGGCCACCGCTGCGCAGCCGCACCGGCAGCAGGACGTCTTCGGCATCGCGGCCCAGATCACTGGCCGCCATGTGCGGACCGGCAAAGCGTAGCAGCAGCCCGCCCTGTTCGACCCATTCGACCAATCCGGCCTGTTCGGCGGGGGTCAGCTTGGCCACATCGGCCAGCACGATCACATCCGGGTTGGCAGGCAGAACCTCGGCCAGCCCGCCCTCGACGAAATCGGCAGTGGGGATCAGCACCTGCGTCAGGTAGTGCAGTGGCGAAAGCAGCTCCAGCCCCTCGCGGTTGACGGTTCCGGCGATCAGGGCGACCTCGCGCCGGCGCAGGCTGTCATCGGTCAACGACACCGCCCCGGCCGACCGCTGGCCCTGCAGCTCGAACCGAGTGATGCGGGCGCGCAGTTCGGACGGCAACGCCAGATCGGCCTGCGCCTGGGTCGTGCCGCTGTCGAAGCTGACCTCAACCGATTGCAGCAGGCGCATCACGCCCGCCGGGTCGCGCCCCTGTGCATTGATGGTGACGGTCTGCGCCGGTCCGGGTGTGGCGCGCACCGCGGTCAGCCGGATCGCCCCATCCTGATAGGTGGCCGGCAGCAGCGCCAGGGTCGGCGCCGCCGCGCGATAGACCGTGACCGCGCCCCGCGCCTGCAGCGCAGACAGTAGGGTTTCGCGGCCCGGATAGTCCAGCTTGTCCGTGAACCAGTGCGCGTCGAACCTGCCCTCGACCCCCGCCAAGTCGGCCAACGCCTGCTCGATCTGCGCCGCGTCCGGCTGCCACGGCTGCGGAACCAGCCCGGGCAGGCGGTTGCGCCAGGCCTCGGCGGTCTGGAAGACGGGCGGTTCCGGCTCGGTCAGGCGCAGGATCGAGACCGGGCGCCCGGCCCGTCCGGCTTCGGTCAGCTGCGCGTCGATCTGATCCAGTGTGGCGGGCCAGCGCGTGGCCCCGGCCCAGCTGGCATCCAGCACCAGCAGCAATGGCCCCGATCCAGTTTCGTCGCGCGACGGGTTCAGCACCGGGCCGGCCAGACCGACAATAATTGCCGCCGCCGCCAGCATGCGCAGCAGCAACAGCCACCACGGAGTGCGGTCGGATACGCTCTCGTCGTCCTTCAGGCCCAGCAACAGGGTCACCGCCGGGAACAGCCGTCGGATCGGCGCGGGCGGCACGGCGCGCAGGATCAGCCAAAGGATCGGCAGGGTCAGCAGACCCAGCAACACCCACGGCGCGGTAAAGCCGATGCCCGCCAGAACTGTCATCGCGCCCCTCCGTCCAGCGCACGATAAAGCCACAACAGGGCCGCCTGCGCGCTGTCTTGGGTGTGGTGCAGGCCCAGTTGCCAGCCAGTCACCCGGCACAGGCGGGTCAGGTCATCCTTGCGTCGCGCCAGCCGCGCCAGATAGCGATCGCGCAGGTCTCCGGCCTTGAGGGTCTCGTGCCGGACCGTGCCGCCGACGCTTTCGAAGATGGTGCGCCCGCGATAGGGGAAGCTCTCCTCGCCCGGGTCCAGAACCTGCAGCAACACGCCACGCACGCCGCGATCGGCGGCCTTGGTCAGGGCCAGTTCGACCTCGTCCAGCGGACCGAGGAAGTCAGAGATGAACACGGCGCGGGCATGGGGGATCATGGCGCGGTGTTCGGGCGGGGCGTAGTCGGCCTCGGTATCTTCGGACAGGGCCTGCGCCAGCCGGATGATCTGGGCATTGCCGCGCCGGGGCGGCAGGGTGGTTCCGGTCAGACCCACACGCTCGCCCCCGCGCACTAGCAGGATCGCCGTGGCCAGCCCCAGCAGGCGGGCCCGGTCGGCCTTGGTGGGCAGGGATTTGTCGGACGCAAAGCGCATCGAGGCACCCTGATCGACCCACAGCATGATCGACTGCGCGATCTGCCATTCGCGTTCGCGCACATATTGCTGATCGCCGCGGGCCGAGCGGCGATGGTCGATCATCCGCCGGCTGTCGCCGATCTGGGCCGGTCGGTATTGCCAGAAATCATCGCCCAACCCCGAACGCCGCCGGCCGTGATCACCCAGCAGCACGGTTCCGGCCAGGTGTTCGGCCCGCGCCAACAGCGGCGGCAGCCGGGACGCCTCGGCCTCGGATCTTTCGCGAAGGGTGCGGACCGCGTTCACGCGGCCGCCTCGGCCCGGACAAGCCCGGCCGCGGTGGTTTCGATCAGGTCGGCCAGGCTGTCACCGCGCGCCCGCGCGGCGAAGTTCAGCGCCATCCGGTGGCTCAGCACCGGGCGCGCCATGTCCAGCACATCTTCGGCATTGGGGGCCAGCCGGCCCTGCAGCATCGCCCGCGCCCGCACCGTCATCATCAGTGCCTGCGCCGCGCGCGGACCGGGGCCCCAGGCGACGGTCTCGGACACGCGCTCGGACACGCCGGGTTCTTCGGGGCGGAACGCGCGCACCAGATCAAGGATCAGTTCGACCACCGACTCGCCCACCGGCATCCGGCGCAGCAGAACCTGCGCGGCCAGCAATTCTTCCTTGGTGAAGATCTGGTGCGCTTCCTCCTCGGCCACGCCGGTGGTGGCCAGCAGGATGTCACGCTCGGTCTGGCGGTCGGGATAGTTCACGTCGATCTGCACCAGGAAACGGTCCAGCTGGGCCTCGGGCAGCGGATAGGTGCCCTCCTGTTCGATCGGGTTCTGGGTGGCCAGAACGTGGAACGGCACGCCCAACGCGCGATCCTCGCCCGCGACGGTCACCCTGCGTTCCTGCATCGCCTGCAGCAGCGCCGACTGGGTACGCGGGCTGGCGCGGTTGATCTCGTCCGCCATCAAGAGTTCACAGAAGATCGGGCCGGGAATGAATCGGAAATGGCGACTGCCATCCTCGGCGGTGTCCAGAACCTCGGACCCCAGAATGTCGGCCGGCATCAGGTCGGGGGTGAACTGGATGCGATTGCCATGCAGGCCCATGACGGTGGACAGGGTTTCCACCAGCCGCGTCTTGCCCAGGCCCGGCAGCCCGATCAGCAGGGCATGACCGCCACACAGCAGCGCGGTCAGCGTCAGGTCGACGACCCTCTCCTGCCCGATGAAGCGGCGGGTGATCGAGGATTTGGCCTGTTGCAGTTTCGCTTCCAGCGCTTCGATCTCGGACACGAGGTCGGCAGGTTCGGTCATGACTTTCCCTTCCGTGGACTTAGTATAGATGAAGTGTATCGCGCTGCGAGGAAATGGCAAAAACAATGAGCGGACAAAATCCTGTGAAACCGTCCCCTGAGGGTCTGGCGGCCTCGGTCAAGGCGGCCAAACCGCGGGGTCTGCCCCCTGTCGACAGCTGGAATCCTCCGTTCTGCGGCGATCTGGACATGCGCATCGCGCGCGATGGCACTTGGTATCATCTAGGGTCGCCCATCACCCGGTTCGAGCTTGTGAGGCTCTTTTCCTCGATTCTTAAGAAAGAAGGGGACGCCTATTTCCTGGTCACCCCGGTCGAGAAGGTCGGCATAACGGTCGAAGACGCGCCGTTTGTGGCGGTCGATTTCGACCGGACCGGCGCGGGCGAGAATCAGGTTCTGACTTTTACCACCCATGTCGGCGATACGGTGACGGCCGGGCCGGATCATCCGATCGGGGTGGTCATCGACCCCGAAACGAGTGAGCCGAGCCCCTACTTTTTGGTGCGATCGAACCTCGAGGCGCGGATCGACCGCAAAAGCTTCTATCGGCTGGTGGACATCGCCACCCATCACGACGGGCAGTTCGGCGTCTGGTCGGGCGGGCAGTTCTTTGCCATCGCGCCATCGGACATGGTGGGTGACGGCTAGGCCGTCTGCCGCCCGGGCCGGTCCTGCGCCAGCACCACGGCCAGCGCCACCACCGCCGCGCCCAGCGCACGGGTCCAGTTCCACTCTTCTCCCAACACCAGCATGATGACCATCACATAGAACGGGGCCACGTTGATGTGGAACGAGGCAAGCGCCACGCCCAGCTTGCCGACCGAGGCGATGAACAGAACCTGGCTGAGCCCCAGCGATATCAGCGCGTAGATGACCAGCATCCCGGCCTGCTGCGTGTCGATGGCACCCTGGGGCCGGAGGTCGAACCCGGCCAGGCTGGCCAGTCCGATCAGCACCGAGGCCACGATCGCGCCACCGGCCAGCGTGATCGTGGTGCGGCCGGTCTGGCTGAGGTCCGGGAAATCGCGTGCCGTGGCCATGCTGCCCCAGCAGAACAATGTCGTGGACCCGACCGCGCAGAGCGCACCCAGCCCAAGCTGCGCCGGCGCGATGGCGCTGGTGGCGATCAGCCCGCCGATGATCGAAACGACCACGCCCAGCGCGAAATTCGCGCGCAGGCGACGGGTTCCCGCGGCCAGTTCCAGCAGGGTGGCCACCAGCGGCGCGCACGAGGCGATGATGGCGACCGTCACCGGGTCGGTCAGCTTCTGCGCCAGGATGATCAGGAACATGCCCAGCCCCAGGCCAAAACCGCCGACCCGCACCGCATGTCTCCATCGGGCGCGCAGCACGGCGCCGGGTCCGTCGATCCAGATCCAGATCGGCACCATCACTGCCACCGCCAGCATCAGCCGCGCTGCCCATAGGGCGACGGGCGGCCAGGACTGCAACAGGATCTCAGCCGCCGGGAAACCGGCCGCCCAGGTCAGCATCGACGCCACCGCCAGCCCGTTTCCGGACAGGGCGGATCGCCGCGCACCGGTCGCAGTGAAACTGGGCCCGCGAACGGGGTCCGGACTCATCGCCATCGGTTTCAACCCTTTTGTTGGTGCAGCGCCACGAAAATGATTCGCTGCGACACCCCGACCCTTCACAATCGGCCCGCGCCGGTCTGGCCGATTTTCGACATATTGTCGTTTTCAAACCCTTCCTCTGCACGCCACCCGCCACTAAGGTCGGCGCGCCATCAAACCGAGAGGACAATGCCCAGATTTGCCGCCAATATCTCGCTGCTCTTTGCCGAGCTGCCCTATCTCGACCGGTTCAAGGCGACGGCGGATGCAGGGTTCAAAGCGGTCGAGATCCTGTTTCCCTACGACTTGGCGGCCAAGGAAACCCGCCGCGCGTTGCTGGCAAACGGGCTGGACCTGGTACTGATCAACGCGCCGCCGCCCAACTATACCGGCGGCCAGCCCGGCTATGCGGCCGTTCCGGGGGGCGAGGCGCGGTTCCAGTCCGACATCCGCCGCGTCCTGCGCTATGCCGAGGCGTTGAGGCCCGGCCTGATCCATGTGATGGCGGGCTATGCCTCGGGGGCGGACGCGCAGGACTGTTTCGTGCGCAACCTGCAATGGGCCGCGGATTTTGCGCCGCATCAGCAGTTCACGATCGAACCGCTGAACCCGGTCTCACAGCCCGAGTATTTTCTGAACGACTATGATCTGGCCGCCGCGTGCCTGGACCGGATTGACCGCCAGAATGTGGGCCTGCAATTCGACAGCTTTCATGCCCGGATGATCCATGGCAATGCGCAGGCCGTCTGGGACAGATTCCGCGACAGGATCGTGCATATTCAGATCGGATCGGCCCCCGACAGGTCGGAACCCGGCCGGGACGAGACCGATTTCACCGCCCTGTTCGCAGCAATCGACGACAGCGGTTATGACGGCTGGGTCAGCGCCGAATACATGCCCTCGACCCGGCGCACCGACGCCTCTCTGCACTGGATGCGATAGGCCTGTGCGCCTTCGCACTGGAAATCACATTTCGAATGCTGCATATGAAAAGGCAAATCAGCAGAGGAACAGCCGCATGATCCCAGCCCGTTTTGCCCCCGTTCTGTTCGGATTGATCCTGTCGGGGCTGATGTCCTGCATCGTGACCTGTATCGCAACAGTCAAAGAGATCGGGCTGGGGCCCGAGACCCTTGGCAGCTGGATGGGCGCCTGGAGCGTCAGCTGGCCGGTGGCCTTCGCGGTGGTGCTGTTCGTCGCCCCGCTGACCCGTCGGCTGGTGGCGCTGTTGGTCAGGCCCGAGGCCTGACCTGCCGCGAAGAGGGCCCACCGGGCCGGATGAGCGGCGCCCTGCCGCTCAATGCGCCTCCGCCCAGTTGGCGCCCTTGCCCGCATCCACCGTCAGTTTCACGTCCAGCTTCACCGCCGGATCGGGCGCGTTCTCCATCACGTCGCGCGCAATCTCGATGGTCTTGTCCACCGCATCCTCGACCACTTCGAACAGCAGTTCGTCATGCACCTGCAGCAGCATCTTGGCCGGCAGCCCGTCGATCGCCTGAGGCATCCGCACCATCGCCCGCCGGATCACGTCCGCCGCGGTGCCCTGGATCGGCGCGTTGATGGCCGCGCGGCGCGCGAACCCCGCATGCGGCCCCTTGGCGTTGATCTCGGGCGTGTGGATCTTGCGCCCGAACAGGGTCTGCACATAGCCATGCTCTTTGGCGAAGGCGATGGTGTCATCCATGTAGCGCCGGATGCCCGGGAAGCGTTCGAAATAGCGGTCGATGAAGCCCTGCGCCTCGGCCCGCGGAATGCGCAGGTTGCGCGCTAGGCCAAAGCCCGAAATGCCGTAGATCACGCCGAAATTGATCGCCTTGGCCTTGCGGCGGATTTCGGGCGTCATCTCGTTCAGCGGCACGTCGAACATTTCCGACGCGGTCATGGCGTGAATGTCCAGCCCATCGGCAAAGGCTTGTTTCAAGGCTGGAATATCGGCGATATGCGCGAGGATGCGCAGCTCGATCTGTGAATAGTCGAGCGACACCAGCACGTTGCCCGGCTCGGCGATGAAAGCCTCGCGGATGCGGCGGCCTTCTTCGGTGCGCACCGGGATGTTCTGCAGGTTCGGATCGGTCGAGGCCAGACGCCCCGTGTTCGCCCCGGTGATGGCATAAGACGTATGCACCCGCCCCGTATCGGGATTGATATGGGTCTGCAGCGCGTCGGTATAAGTCGATTTCAGCTTGCTGAGTTGCCGCCAGTCCAGCACCCGGCGCGGCAGCTCATGCTCGGTCGCCAGATCTTCCAGCACGTCGGCACCGGTCGAATACTTGCCGGTCTTGCCCTTCTTGCCGCCCTCTAGGCCCATCTTGTCGAACAGGATCTCGCCCAGCTGCGCAGGCGAGCCGACATTGAAATTCTCGCCCGCCAACTCGTGGATTTCAGCCTCTAACGCAGCCATTTTCTGGGCAAACGCGTTCGACATGCGGCTCAGCACGTCACGGTCGACCTTGATACCATGCATCTCCATCTCGGCCAGAACCGGCACCAGGGGACGCTCGAGCGTTTCATAGACGGTCGTCACCTGAACCCGGTGCAGCTGCGGCTTGAACAGCTTCCACAGGCGCAGGGTGATGTCGGCGTCCTCGGCGGCATAGGCGGTGGCCTCGTCGATTGGCACCTTGTCGAAGGTGATCGCCGACTTGCCCGAACCCAGCAACGGCTTGATCGGGATCGGCGTGTGGCCCAGATAGCGTTCGGACAGCGTGTCCATGCCGTGTCCATGCTCACCCGCATGCATGGCATAGGACATCAGCATCGTGTCGTCGATCGGGGCGACATCCACGCCGTAGCGTGCAAAGATCTTGGCGTCATATTTCATGTTCTGCCCGATCTTCAGGATCGACGGATCCTCCAGCACCGGCTTGAGCATCTCCAGCGCCTCATCCAGCGGCATCTGCCCCTCGGCCAGCGCGTCCGAGCCGAACAGGTCGTCACTGGTACCGTCGCGGTGGGTCAGCGGGATATAGGAGGCCTCGCCCGGCTCGATGCACAGCGAAATGCCGACCAGATCGGCCACCATCTCGTTCAGGCCGGTTGTCTCGGTGTCCACCGCCACCCAGCCGCGTTCATGCGCCTGATCGATCCATTTCTGCAGGGCCGCGGCATCACGCACACATTCGTATTTGCTGGCATCGAACGGCAATTCGTCAGCCGGCGGATCATCCGACGCGACCGGCGCGGGCGCATCCGCGATCACCGGCGGCTCGACCCCCAGCTTCTCGGCGATCCGCTTGGAAAGCGTGCGGAACTCCATCTCGGCCAGGAACGACAACAGCTTGTCCGGGTCGGGGTCGCGAAGCTCCAGATCGTCCAGCGTGAAATCCAGCGGCATATCGCAATCCAGCTGCACCAGCTTCTTCGACAGCTCGATCTGGTCGCGCTTCTCGATCAGGGTCTGGCGGCGCTTGGGCTGCTTGATCTCCTCGGCCCGGTCCAGCAGCGTCTCCAGGTCACCGAACTCGTTGATCAGCAGTGCCGCCGTCTTGATCCCGATCCCCGGCGCGCCCGGCACGTTGTCGACGCTGTCACCGGCCAGCGCCTGCACATCCACGACGCGCTCGGGATAGACGCCGAATTTCTCGAACACCCCCTCGCGGTCGATGCGCTTGTTCTTCATGGCGTCCAGCATTTCGACACCGTCGCCCACCAGCTGCATCAGGTCCTTGTCGGAACTGACGATGGTCACCCGCCCCCCGGCCTGGCGCGCCTGACAGGCCAGCGTGGCGATGATGTCGTCGGCCTCGTACCCCTCCAGTTCTTTGCAGGGGATGTTGAAGGCCTCGGTCGCCTGCCGGGTCAGGGGGATCTGCGGGCGCAGATCCTCGGGCATCGCCTCGCGGTTGGCCTTGTAGAGGTCGTACATGTCATTGCGGAAGGTGTGCGAGCCCTTGTCGAAGATCACCGCCAGATGAGTCGGCGCGTCCGGGCCGTGGTCGCCATCCACGTAACGCTGCAACATGTTGCAAAAGCCCGAAACGGCGCCAATCGGCAGCCCGTCCGATTTCCGCGTCAGCGGCGGAAGGGCGTGATAGGCGCGAAAGATGAAGGCCGATCCGTCGATCAGATGCAGATGGCAGCCTTTTCCGAATTTGCTCATGCGCGCTCTCCCCGTCAGTCAGGAACGGTTCTGCCACAGGGGCAGCCGGGTGACCAGTCAGGAACGCGCCCTAGCCGCCAAACAGACCGCTGAAAACATCCGAGAAACTGTTCAGCAGCGCCATGATGACCAGCGCGCCAAGGAACGCGAAAAACGCCACTGCGAAGAACTGGAACAGGATCGCGCCCGTTCCGATGACCACACCGGCAATGGCCGGGCGGCGTTTTTCGTGGCGCAGGATGCCGATGACCGAGACGACGATCGCCAACCCGCCCAGCATGGCGACGCCGATCTGCAGAAAATCATCCAGATCGCGGGTGGGCGCGACCGGCGCGGGCTGCTCCATCCCCGCAGCGGCCCGCAAGGTCGATTTTCCCAACTCGGCGGCCAGTTCGCCCAGCGTCACGCCGGTGGATTGCTGCGGCGCGAATGGCCCTGCCCAGAACACGAACAGGGCTGCGAACAGGGCCAGTGCCGCAAGGCAAAAGCCAACCCATCCAAAAACCGGACTCCCGGAATCAGCAGCAGTCATATCGGTCATCATTCACACCCACGTTTGTCACACCAACGCACTGGATGAAAATCGCGGCGAGATTTGGGCGGACTGCGGTTGGGCGGGCAATCAGTATTGCTGTGCGTCCTTCAGAACATACTTGCAGTCGCAATAGGGGCACTCGACCCAGCCCTGATCTTCGGGGATCTGCAACCAAACGCGCGGATGGCCCAGCGCGCCCTCGCCGCCATCACAGGCGACGCGGCTTGTCTCGACGATCTTGGTTTCCGGAGCTTCGATTGTCACGGCGTGCGATCCTTCACTGGTTGTCGGCCTCGCGGGCATGCATTAGGTGCGTTTATGAGCGATCAAGAAACCGGGGGCAAGAGCCAGCAATGACCGATGCAGCGATCAGCCTTCGCGGCCTGCGCAAAACCTATCGCGGCGGCAAAGGCCAGCCCGAGAAACACGCGCTGAAGGGCATCGATCTGGAGATCCCGCGCGGATCGGTCTTTGGCCTGCTGGGGCCGAACGGGGCCGGCAAATCGACCCTGATCAACATCCTGGCGGGGCTGGTGATCAAGACCGCGGGCCAAGTGACGATCTGGGGCTATGACCAGGACCGCAACCCGCGCCAGGCCCGCGCGGCCATCGGGGTGATGCCGCAGGAGCTGAACCTCGACCCGTTCTTTACCCCCCGCGGCGCGCTCGAGGTGCAGGCGGGACTTTACGGCGTTCCCAAATCGCAGCGGCGCAGCGACGAGATCCTCGAACTGGTCGGCCTCAGCGACAAGGCCGAGGCCTATGCCCGCACGCTGTCGGGCGGGATGCGGCGGCGGCTGCTGCTGGCCAAGGCGCTGGTGCACCACCCGAAAATCCTGGTGCTGGACGAACCCACCGCCGGCGTGGACATCGAACTGCGCCAGATGCTGTGGGCCAATGTGCGCAAGCTGAACCAGCAGGGCATGACCATCATCCTGACGACCCACTATCTGGAAGAAGCGCAGGAGATGTGCGACGAGATCGCCATCATCAACCACGGGGAAAAGGTGGCGCAGGACAGCACCGCCAACCTGCTGGGCCGCATGGACGGCCGCACCATGGTCATCACCCCCGAGGCCCCGGTAACCGCCCTGCCCGCCGCCCCCGGCGTTCAGGCCAGCCTGCGCGACGGCGGCAGCCTGGCGCTGCACTACCGCAGCCCGGCAACCAGCGCCGAGCAGGTGCTCGAAGCGGTCCGCCAAGCCGGTATCCGCATCCGCGACGTGCGCACCGAAGAGGCCGATCTCGAGGACGTGTTCCTGGCCCTGACCTCCGCGCGCGCCGACGATGCCCCGGCCGATGATCAGGACCAGCCGCGCCGAGGCCTGCACCGGGTCAAGCTGTGACTAGGCACCGTGCCACTTCGGTCTGGGCAGATGAGGTTTTTTGCAGAACAACCAAGACCACTCGCCACGCCGCCCTTGCATAAGCGCATTGTGGACGAAGTTGTCTTTCGCTTCGTTCACCAGGCACAACTGTTTTGCGGAAACATGGGCGAAGCACGGTGTTGGCCAGGTAACGCAAACCAGGGGCAGGTCATTTTGCCAGCCAGCGAGAGTTTGACATACCTCAATGACGGAAGCCGGAGGAACCCTATCCTGAGAAAGCTACTCGAATTGAATTTTCTGAAAGGTAGGAGTTTGCCCATTGATGACCCTAGCAAGAGTATCTCGACCTGCCTTTTTCCTGCTTTCGCTCATTTGTTTTTCGACTGTCGCGTGGGCCGATCCGGCTACCCGCAAGAGCGAAAAAGTTGAACGATTCGGGTATTGGTATGTGGTGAAGAAGCCTGCGACATTTGTCATAGCCCAAACTGGACAGAAAGGGCGCTATACGCTCTGTAGCGCGGTGCTGTTTTCCAAAGATGGATCCTTAGAGTTCGAGGCGAAGAATGATCAGGCTTGGTCGTTCTACGCATCCCAAAAGGGATGGGATTATTCCTTCGGCAGGAAAAAGTTAACGTTGAAATCCGGTTCGCGGGAAATTCGGATTCCTGAGGCACTTTATGGAGGCTCGATGATTTCCGGGATGAGCCACAACTTTCTTGCTGGCCGCCCGATCTCCATGGCCACGTTCCGCTCCTTCATCTCGCAGGGTAAGCCGATTTCTATTCATGATAACCGCGGCAGACTGCTTGTGACTTTTCCGAACGATGGAGATGATCTCTCAAAGGCGTTCAAACGGGCAATCGAATGCTCACTGTCGAACAAACCGTAGTCAGACCGGGAGCGAGGCCATGAGTTTTACTCTTTCGAAAATCGCAATCGTACTGACCCTCCTCGCCTGTTCCGTTTCAGCCACGCATGCAGAGGGGCAGTTTCTGGAAGGATGCCTCGCGCTAAAAGGCAATGAACAGCAGTTCAGAAAAACGACCGTAACGTGGCTTGCGCAGCAGAAAGGGGAAACAATAATCGCGTATGCATCAATAAATGTTGGGGGCAAGGCAGCAGTCTGTGGCTTATACGTGAACGAAGGGGTCGTGCCTCAGACAGACCTGAAGTTTATGCTCTCCAAGAGTGAGATAAAGGTCGGTCGACAGACATTGTTAAGAAATCTCTCCTTTTTTAAGAATGCGTGTAATGGTGGCGGATGCAAACTTTGCGCGCCTTGCTTTATGACAACATTGAATTGGAAACCGGCTTACGCGCGGGCGAAACTGAGTTTACACGCAACTGAAAGCTTCGAAATCAAATAGTTACATTTCGACCACGGGGCGCAAGAACAGCCATATCTCTGTGGCGAGCTGAGCCCAGATTTCGCGCTGATCGGAAGGTAGATTTCCAAGCTGCAATCCAATCGGTTCACGAATGCAGAGATAGCTTTGAAGCCAGCCAAGATGATGTTTGCTGCGAATGCACGACACGTCCGCTCAGGGCTCAAACCAGAACTTCACCACACCTGAATCGACAACCCGTTTCCTGCGCAATGCAGACAAGGACTCGAAAAAGAACAAAACAAGAATATAATGACGACTCGCCATGTATGCCGAGCTGTCGATCACGTCGAACTTCACCTTCCTCACCGGGGCCTCGCACCCCGAGGAGTACATGGAGCGCGCCGTCACCCTGGGCCTGCCCGCCATCGCCATCGCCGATGACAACTCGGTGGCCGGCATCGTCCGCGCCCACACCCAGGCGCGCGAGATCGCCCGCAAGGTGCGTGAACGCCGCGCGTGGGAGGAGCGGAACACGCCCATCGGCCCGCCCTGCCCCAATCACATCCCGAAACCGCCCTCGTTCCCGGTGCATGCGGTGCCGCGCCTGATCCCGGCGGCACGGCTGATCTTTACCGATGCCCCGCCCGTCACCGCCCTGCCCATCAACCGGCAGGGCTGGGCCAACCTGTGCCGCCTCCTGTCCACCGGACGGCTGCGCGCGGCCAAGGGCGACTGCATCCTGCACCTGTCCGACCTGCTGGAGTTTTCCGACGGTCTGCACCTGCTGCTCTGGCCACAGGCGGGCCGTCCGACCGGCGGCGCGAGCGGATGGCGGACACAGGCGCAACAGCTGACGCGCCGCTTTGCCGGGCGTATGCACCTGCTGATGCATCCCCGCTATGACGGGGCGGATACGGCATTTTTCCAAGTGTTAGAGACTGAATCGCGCCATCTGGGCCTGCCCACCATCGCCAGCGCCGCGCCGATGATGCATCACGGGTCGCGCCGCCGGCTGGCCGATGTGCTGACCGCGATCCGGCTGCGCCGCAAGGTGGACGATCTGGGCCGCCACGCGCTGGCCAATGGCGAACAGCGCCTGCGGTCCGAGGCCGAGATGCTGCGCATCTTCAAGGGGCACGAAGGCGCCGTGGCCCGCGCGTATGCGCTCAGCCAGGAACTCACCTTCTCGCTGGACGAGCTGCGCTATGAATATCCCAGCGAGGTCAGCGGCACCGAAACCCCCGCCCAGCGCCTGCATCGGCTGGCGCATGAAGGGTTGAAATGGCGCTATCCCGCCGGCGCGCCCGAAAAGGTCAAGGCGATGCTGGCGCATGAACTGACCCTGATCGGCAAGCTGAAATACGAGCCCTACTTCCTGACCGTCCGCGACATCGTGCATTTTGCCCGCGGCCGCGGGATCCTGTGCCAGGGGCGCGGGTCGGCGGCCAATTCGGTGGTCTGCTATTGCCTGGGTGTCACCTCGGTCAGCCCCGAGATGGGCACCATGGTGTTTGAACGCTTCGTCTCCGAGGCGCGGGACGAGCCGCCCGACATCGACGTGGATTTCGAACATGAACGCCGTGAAGAGGTGATCCAGCACATCTATGAACGCTATGGCCGCCACCGCGCGGGGCTGTGCGCCACGGTGATCCACTATCGCGGCAAGCGCGCCATCCGCGAGGTGGGCCGCGCCATGGGCCTGACCGAGGACACGATTTCCGCCCTGTCGTCGCAGCTGTGGGGGTTCTTCTCGACCGCGGGTCTCGAGGCCGAGCGGATGCGCGAGATCGGCCTCGACCCAGAGGATCGCCTACTAAAACAGACTCTAACACTGGTGAATCAGATCAACGGCTTCCCCCGCCACCTGTCCCAGCATGTAGGCGGGTTCATCATCACCGAGGGCCGTCTGGACGAGCTGGTGCCCATCGAAAACGCCACGATGGAGGACCGCACGGTCATCTGCTGGGACAAGGACGACATCGATTCCCTGGGCATCCTCAAGGTCGATGTCCTGAGCCTTGGCATGCTGACCTGCATCCGCAAGGCCTTCGACCTGATCGCCCAGCACCACCAGACCAGCTATACACTCGCCACCCTGCCGCCCGAAGACCCGGCGGTCTATGACATGCTGTGCCGCGCGGATTCGGTGGGCGTGTTCCAGGTGGAATCACGAGCGCAGATGAACTTCCTGCCCCGGATGCGGCCGCGCAATTTCTATGACCTGGTGATCGAGGTCGCCATCATCCGCCCCGGCCCCATCCAGGGCGACATGGTGCATCCCTATATCCGGCGGCGGAATGGCGAGGAGGAGGTCAGCTTCCCCTCGGACGCACTGGGCGAGGTGCTGGGTAAGACGCTGGGCGTGCCGCTGTTTCAGGAGCAGGCGATGCAGATCGCCATCGTCGGCGCGGGCTTCACCCCGGAACAGGCCGACCGGCTGCGGCGGTCTCTGGCGACCTTCAAGAAGCATGGCAATGTCAGCGAATTCCGCACCCTGTTCTTGCGCGGGATGCAGCGCAACGGCTATGACGCCGAATTTGCCGAGCGGTGCTTCTCGCAGATCGAGGGGTTCGGCTCCTACGGCTTCCCCGAAAGCCACGCGGCCAGCTTTGCGCTGCTGGTCTATGCCAGCGCCTGGATCAAGTGCCACCACCCGGGCATCTTTGCCTGCGCGCTGCTGAACTCGCAGCCGATGGGGTTCTATGCCCCCGCCCAGATCGTGCGCGATGCGCGCGAGCATGGCGTGCAGGTGCGTCCGGTCTGCATCAATGCCAGCTTCTGGGACAACGTGATGGAGCCCGACGGCCATGGCGGGCTGGCTCTGCGG
This sequence comes from Ruegeria sp. BHSC276, assembly GCF_059612945.1. Taxonomy (NCBI): domain Bacteria; kingdom Pseudomonadati; phylum Pseudomonadota; class Alphaproteobacteria; order Rhodobacterales; family Roseobacteraceae; genus Ruegeria; species Ruegeria sp. BHSC276. The sequence continues at coordinate 33,519 of NZ_JBXWRP010000013.1, forward strand.
CTGGGCTTTCGCCAGATCAAGGGCCTAAGCGAGGAGGACGCCAGCTGGCTGACCGCCGCGCGCGGCAACGGCTACCACCAGGTTGACGACGTCTGGCGCCGCGCGGGGCTTGGCCCCTCGGTGATCGAACGTCTGGCCGAGGCCGATGCCTTTGCCGCCTGCGGCCTGACCCGGCGCGAGGCGCTGTGGCAGGCCAAGGCGATCGCCACCGCCCGGCCTCTGCCCCTGTTCGCGCAGGATCTGGAAGGTGAGGCGCTGGACGAGCCCGCCGCCCATCTGCCGCAGATGTCGCTGGGCGAGCAGGTGGTCGAGGATTACGTCGCCACCCGCCTGAGCCTGCGGGCGCATCCGGTGGCCCTGCTGCGGCACCTGCTGACGCCCGGGGCAGCGCGACAATTCCGCCCCTGCATCCGGGCCGGAAAACGCGGTATCGGCTCGGAACAGAGCCTGAATTGAAAGCCCCGACCATGTCCCGGCCCGTGCTACCCCCACGTTTTCCCGCCACGTCCGACCAGATCCGGGCGCAGGTCACCGCATTCTACGCCCGCGTCCGGCAGGACGCCCTGCTAGGCCCGATCTTCAACCGTTACGTCACCGACTGGCCCGCACATGAGGACCAGATCGCCGCTTTCTGGCGCAACGCCATCCTGTTCGAGCGCGTCTACAGCGGCAATCCGCAGCGCGTGCATGTCGAGCGTCCGGACGTGAAACCCGAGATGTTCGCACATTGGCTGGACCTGTTCGAAAAGGTCGCCCACGGCACCCTGCCCCCGGAAACGGCCACTCCTTGGGTGGCGCTGGCCCGCCGTATCAGGGCGGGAATGCAGGCCGGTGTCGCGGCCGCCCGCCAACCGGCCGGGGCACCGCCGATCTTGCGCTGAACGGCCGGTCCCGCAGGAATGTTAGCGGTAAAGTTTGGGCTATCCGACTCTGCCGATTGGGTTTAATCAGGCCTCAGACACCTACCACTGCATCAAACCGCCCGGGGCCAGCCATATGAGCACACAGAACTCCACCGTTCAGGGACTTGGCTTTGCCTTTCTCGGTTTTGCCGTCTTTGCCACCCATGACGCGCTGATCAAGACGCTGGGCGGCACTTATTCGGTGCTGCAGATCATCTTTTTCGCCACGCTGTTTTCCTTTGTGCCGATGGCGGTCACGATTCTGGCGGACAAGGCCACTGGAAACTTCCTGCCTCGCCATCCATGGTTGGTCATGCTGCGCTCGGGGCTGATGGTCACGGGTATGTCCTGTGCCTTCTACGCCTTCTCAGCCTTGCCCCTGGCCGAAGTCTACTCGCTGCTGTTTTCCTTTCCGCTGATCGTCACCGTCCTGTCGATCCCGATACTGGGCGAGGTCGTGCGCGCCCAACGCTGGGCCGCGGTGGGCGTGGGCCTGATCGGGGTGCTGATCGTCCTGCGCCCCGGCGCGACCGAAATCACCCTGGGCCACATTGCCGCCCTGACGGCTGCGTTCTGCAGCGCGTTCGCATCCGTGCTGGTGCGTAAGATCGGAAACGAGGAACGCTCGGCGGTGCTGATCCTGTATCCGATGCTGCTGGCGATCGTGGTCATGAGCCTGGCCCAACCAGCCGTCTATCAGCCGCCGTCCCTGCTTCATCTGGCCATGATGGCGCTGGTCGGCGTGTTTTCGGTGATCGCCCAGCACCTGATCATCCTGGCCTATCGCGCGGCGCCCGCTGGCGTGGTCGCCCCCAGCCAGTACAGCCAGATCATCTGGGCCACGATCTTTGGTATGGTTTTCTTTGGCGAACGCCCAGATGTCTGGGTCGCAGTCGGGGCCAGTATCATCATCGCGTCCGGTGTATTCGTTGTCTGGCGTGAGAGCCGGGCCAATGTATCGCCGAACAAACCGGTTCTGCGCGTGCGTTCGCCGCGCTCTGACACCGGCGCCTCGGCGCGGCCAGGGTCCTAGAGCCGCCACGCGGCTGGGCGGTCGCGTTACCTCTCTTTGCAGCGGATCTTGATATTTCCGTTCTCGCCAGATTCTTCGAACTTTCCGATTCCACGAACCAGATCGCTCAGTCGGTTGAATCCGTAGGTCCGCGTGTCGAAATCCGGGTAATTCATGCTCAGCTGGCGGCCGACCCAGCCCAGGGTGACCCAGCCATCCGGCTCGTCGGATTTGAGCACGACATTGCGGATCAGCTGGTAGGCATGGTTCAGGTCTTTTTTCGACGGAGCCTTCTTGGTCTTTTCACCGCCGGCGCTTTCTTTCTTGATGTTTTCGATCAGAATGAACCGGTTGCAGGCCGCCACGAAAGCCTTCGGGGTCTTGCGCTCACCAATGCCGTAGACCCTCAAACCCTGCTCGCGGATGCGGCTGGCAAGCCGGGTGAAATCACTGTCCGAGGACACCAGCACGAACCCGTCGAAACGGCCCGAATGCAGAATGTCCATCGCGTCTATCACCAAGGCGATGTCTCCGGCGTTCTTGCCGGTTGTGTTGGCGAATTGCTGGTGCGGTACGATGGCGTATTCCGCCAGTTTCTCGGCGCTCCAACCCTGCGGGATACCGCCGGAAAAATCGCCGTAGATCCGGCGCAGGCTCGCCTCTCCCAATGTGGCGACTTCTTCGAAAATTTCGGCGACGTGTTTTGCCGGGACGTTTTCGGCGTCGATCAGAACGGCCAGGCGTTCCGTTGCTTCAGTAGTCAATTTAATCTCTCTATTCAGGTATTTATCAATGCTCTGAAGATAAGAGGCAAAAAGGGCGGTTTAAACCCCGCCCTTGCAATTTCCGATTGTCAGTAGATCACCACAGACCGGATGCTTTCGCCTTTGTGCATCAGGTCGAAGCCGGTGTTGATGTCGTCCAGACCCATGGTGTGGGTGATCATCGGGTCGATCTCGATTTTCCCTTCCATGTACCAGTCAACGATCTTGGGCACGTCCGTTCGGCCACGCGCACCACCAAAAGCGGTGCCGCGCCACGACCGGCCGGTGACCAGCTGGAACGGACGGGTCGAGATCTCGGCCCCCGCAGGCGCCACGCCGATGATGATGGATTCGCCCCAGCCCTTGTGCGCCGATTCCAGCGCCGCGCGCATCACCTGCACGTTGCCGGTGGCATCAAAGGTGTAATCCGCGCCGCCCTTGGTCAGGTTCACCAGATAGGGCACCAGATCGCCCTCGACCTCGGCGGGGTTGACGAAATCGGTCATGCCGAATTTCTCGGCCATCTCGCGCTTGGCGGGGTTCAGGTCGACGCCGACGATCTGGTCGGCCCCGGCCAGACGCAGCCCCTGGATCACGTTCAAGCCGATGCCACCCAGACCGAACACGATGGCGCGGCTGCCGATTTCCACCTTGGCGGTGTTGATCACCGCGCCGATGCCGGTGGTCACGCCACAGCCGATATAGCAGATCTTGTCGAACGGCGCGTCCTCGCGCACCTTGGCCAATGCGATTTCCGGCAGAACCGTGTGGTTCGAGAAGGTCGAGCAGCCCATGTAGTGCAGGATCGGATCCCCATCCAGCGTCGAGAAACGCGAGGTGCCGTCGGGCATCAGGCCCTTGCCCTGCGTCTCGCGGATGGCCTGGCACAGGTTGGTCTTGGGGTGCAGGCAGTATTCACACTCGCGACATTCGGGAGTGTAGAGCGGGATCACGTGATCGCCCGGCTTCAGGCTGGTCACGCCCTCGCCCACCTCAACCACCACGCCGGCGCCTTCATGGCCCAGAATGGCCGGGAACAGCCCCTCGGGGTCGGCCCCCGACAGGGTGAATTCATCGGTGTGGCAGATGCCGGTGGCCTTGATCTCGACCAGAACCTCACCGGCCTTGGGGCCTTCGAGGTTCACCTCCATCACTTCCAAGGGCTTGCCCGCCTGAAGGGCAACGGCGGCACGAGTACGCATGTTGCTATGTCTCCCTGTCAATTTCGCACGACCCTGCGTCAATTGCAGGGTGTTTTCAACTGCGCTTTCATGGCAGGCTCTGCAAGCCATTGATATTTCAGAAACGACATTGCCGAAAAGAGGAGCGCCAATGTACCGCATGATCCCGATCCTGATCCTGCTGACCGCCTGCGCGGAAACCGACCTGCCCGAACCGGGCTCTGCCGAGCTGGATACCGCCCCGGTGGATCTGGCCTTCTGCAAGGGCGAACCCTTTGCCCAGTCCGTGGGGCAGCCGGTCTCGACCATTCAGGCCAGCCTGCCGGAACGGAGCCGCGTTCTGGGCCCCGATGACATCGCCACGCAGGATTACCGTATCGACCGGCTGAACGTCTATGTGAACGGAGCCGGAGTCATTCAGCGGCTGACCTGCGGATAAGGGCGGACTCGACTCGGCGCATGATTCTCAGATAGGAACAAAGTAAGAACAATCTGATGTCTGCCCGATGCCCAAACGCCGAATACTCTCGTTGTGGTTTCCACGTCTGGGGGCCGAACGGCTGATCCGCGCCGCCCGCGGCCTGCAGTCCGGCCCGCTGGCGGTGGTGGCCGAACAGTCGAACATGCAGGTCATCACCTCGCTGAATACCGAGGCACAGGCCGCCGGGCTGCACGTGGGCCAGCCGGTGCGCGATGCGCATGCCATGTGCGCGGCCCTTGTCACCCGCCCCCGCAACGCCCCGGCCGAGGCTGCTTTTCTGACCGCGCTGCGCCGCTGGGCGGGCAAGTTCAGCCCCTGGGTCGCCGAAGAGGCCCCCGATGGCCTGATCGTCGATCTGTCGGGCTGCGCCCATCTGTTCGGCGGCGAAGAGGCGCTGCTGGACGTGATCGAGACCGACTGCGCCGACATGGGGCTGAGCGTGCAGATGGGTATCGCCGACACGCTGGGCGCAGCCTGGGCGCTGGCGCGCTATGCCGGGCAAGAGGCCACCTCGGACCGCAATGGCGACGCCATTTCCCAAGAGGCCCGCGCCACCCGCGCCCGGGCTGGCAAGCGGCGGCACTGGACCAAGGGCGGCGCCGCGCCGCAGGTGGTGGCCGTGGGCGGCGGGGCCCGGATCGCGCCACCGGGGCAGGCCTATGGCGCGCTCGCCCCCCTGCCCATCGCGGCGCTGCGGCTGGACGACCAGACCGTGGCGCAGCTGAACCGGCTGGGCCTGCGGCGGATCGGCGACCTGTTGGGCCAGCCGCGTGCCAGTTTGGCCCGCCGGTTCGGGCGCGGTCTGGTTCTGCGGCTGGATCAGGCGATGGGCAGCGCGCCCGAGCCGGTCTCGCCCGCGCGGCCCCCGCATCACTTTGCGGTGCGGATGACCCTGCCCAACCCGATCGGCCTGACCGAGGACGTGATGGCCGCCATCGACCGGATGCTGCCGACCCTGTGCGCGCGGCTGGAGGAAAAGGCGCGCGGGGCGCGGACCCTGCGGCTCGAGGCGCACCGCACCGATCAGGCGGCCGAGATCATCGAGATCGGGCTGGCCCGCCCAAGCCATGACAAACACCGCATTCGCCCTTTGTTAGAGATGAAAATCGATCAGATCGACGCAGGCTATGGCATCGACATGCTGCGCCTTGCGGCGGTGCAGACCGAGCCGGTGCATGCCCGCACCCTGACCGGCCATGCCGAGGCCAGCCGCGCCGTCCGCAACCGGCTGGAGGGGAACACCGCGCTGGACGATCTGATCGGCAAACTGGGCGCGCGTGTGGGGCTCGAGGCGATCACGCGGCAACACCCGGCGGCCTCGCACATCCCCGAGAAAACCGCCCAGACGCTGGCGGCGGCCTGGTCGGAACCGGCGCGCGACTGGCCCGCCCCGCCGCGCCCGCGCCCCCTGCTGATGTGGCGGCCCGAGCCGGTGATGGCCCCCGACCGCCCCGATGTGCCCGCCAATTTCCGCTGGCGCGGGCGCGACTGGCAACTGGCGCAGGCCACCGGCCCGGAACGGATCGCGCCGGAATGGTGGCTGGATGACCCCAACTGGCGCAGCGGCGTGCGCGATTACTGGGTGGTGGTGACCGAGCAGGGCGAGCGGCTATGGCTGTTCTACGGCCATGGCGGCACCATGTCGGCAGGCTGGTTCTGCCAAGGGTGCTTTAGTTAGAGTCTATTTTCCGCGATAGACCAGAAGATCCGGAAGGTAGTCGATCAGCCGGATGACCCACGAGAACGGCGCCGGAAAGTCGGTACGGAAGCGCCGGCGCGCCATTGCGCGCAGCACGCGCTGCGCGGCGTCTTCGGGCTCCATCAGCATCGGCATCTTGAAGCTGTTCTTGTCGGTCAGCCGGGTCTTGATGAACCCCGGATTGACGATGCGCACCGTCACCCCGGTTCCGGCCAGGTCATGCCGCATCGTTTCGGCCAGCGATATCAGCGCCGCCTTGCTGGACCCGTACCCGATCGCCGCAGGCAGTCCGTGATAGCCCGCCAGCGACCCGATCAGGGTAATGTCCCCGCGCCCCGCCTGCACCATGGCCGGCACGGTTTCCCCCAGAACCCGCAGCGCGCCTGAATAGTTCACGTCGCTGATGGCCAGCGCGGCTTCGGTCTGCCAGTCCTGCGCGCGCATCGGCTCATAGGCCCCGGCGTTGTAGACCAGACCGTCCACCGGGCCGATCTCGGCGACGGCGCGGCGCACCTGCGCCAGATCGGTCACGTCCAGCGGCACCGCGCGAGCATTGGGCAGCGCGGCGCAGATCTGCTCTAGCCGCTCGGCATTGCGCGCGGACAGCACAAGGTGTGCGCCCTGACCGCCCAAGGTCTCGGCGAGCGCCCTGCCCAGCCCTTCGCTGGCGCCTACGATCCAGTAGGTTTTTCGGTCAAAACTGCTCATGCCGGGCGGTTCGCATATGCCGAAGCGTGAACAGCCGCGGTTTTGGGTTGGGTTGTCTCGATCATAACATTGCTCATTACGCGGACGGGCGGGCCTCGGATCACCAACAACCGCGATTGATGCAATCCTGACGCACTGCCCACCGATCAGCGGGAATCAGGGAAAAACATGGCGCGGATTTGATCCGCTCCGGCCTACCCTGCGTATCCTATTGTAAAATGTCGCATAAAGAGGATGGCATGTTCGACGAAACCCGGGGCGTACGGAAAAAAATCGCAATTGTAGGCGCAGGCATCTCAGGATTATCAGCGGCTTATTACCTGTCAGAAAGTCACGACGTCACCCTATATGAGGCCGAACCCCGTCTGGGTGGACACGCGCGCACTGTGATGGCAGGCCGCAACGGCGACCAACCGGTCGATACCGGGTTCATCGTATTCAACTATGCCACCTATCCCTATCTGACCAAGCTGTTCGGTGAACTGGACGTGCCGGTCATGAAAAGCGAGATGAGCTTTGGCGCCACCATCGACAATGGACGCATCGAATATGGCCTGAACAACCTGCGCACCATCACCGCGCAGAAGCGCAACCTCGTGCGGCCGTCCTATTACAAGATGATCGCCGACATCCTGCGCTTTGGCAAAGAAGCGCCCGAGGCCGCTCGAGATGATGACACTACGATTGGTGAACTGGTTGACCAGATGCGATTGGGCCACTGGTTCCGCAACAACTATCTGATGCCGATGTGCGGCGCGATCTGGTCCACTCCGGTGGAGTTCGTCGATCAGTTCCCGGCGCGGTCGCTGGTGCAGTTCTTCCGCAACCACGCCTTGCTGTCCAGCAAACGCGGCGCCCAGCACCAGTGGTGGACCGTCAAGGGTGGCAGCATCGAATATGTCCGGCGGCTCGAATCCGCGTTGCGCGGCCGGGGTTGCGACATCCGCCTGGGCGCGCCGGTCTCGAGCGTCGAACGCGACGCCTTGGGCGTGACCGTTCAGGCGCAGGGACGATCGGATCAATATGACGAGATCATCCTGGCCACCCATTCCGACCAGTCGCTGGCCATTCTGGGCCAGAACGCCACCGCCGACGAGGCCGCGGCGCTAGGCGCGATCCGGTATCAGCCCAACCGCGCGGTGCTGCATTGCGATCCTAGTCAGATGCCGCGCCGCCGCGCCTGCTGGTCCAGCTGGACCTACCGCTCGCAGGCGGGGAAGGTGGGCGTGACCTACTGGATGAACCGGTTGCAGAACATCCCCGAAAGCGACCCCCTGTTCGTCACCCTGAACCCGTCCACCGACATCGCACCCGACAAGATCTATGACGAGGTGGAATTCGCCCATCCGGTGTTCGACAAGGCCGCGCTGAAAGCGCAGGGCCAGATCCGCGAGATGCAGGGCCGCAATCGGACCTGGTTCGCCGGCGCCTACAACCGGCATGGGTTCCACGAAGACGGAATCGCCAGCGCGATGCATGTGGTCGGGCTGTTGAACGGCGATCCGCAAACCATCGGAGCTGAAAATGCGAGACCTGATCCAAGCGTCGCTGTCCCAGTTACGGCCAGCCCGTAACGCAGCGATCCTGAGCCTGGTTCTGCTGGCCCCTGCCGGGCTGGCGGCCACGCCCGTCACCAACGTGCTGCCCGATGCCGAACAGCGTGGCACCGCCACCTTCCGGTTCCTCGGCCTGCCGATCTATGATGCGCAGCTGTTCACCAAAGGCGGCGGTCCGCTGAACTGGTCGCAGGATTTCGGGCTGAAGCTGACCTATCGGAAATCGCTGAAGCAAAAGGCGCTGATCGACTCCACGCTGGACGAGATGGCCCGGCAAGGCAACAGCGCCCCGATCGAGGCGCAGCTGAAAACCTGCTATCAGGCGGTCGGTGCCGGTGACAGCTATGTAGCTGTCACCAAAGGCCCCGACGCGATCGAGTTCTGGCGCAACGGGCGCAAGACCTGCACCCTGTCCCATCCGGGGATCAAGCGCAGTTTCATGTCGATCTTCCTGGGCAACAACACCCGGTCCGCCGCCTTTACGCGACAGCTGCGGGGTCAGTGATGCTGTATCCGCGTGTCAGCCTCTATGCGCTGATGCTTGCTGCGGCGGGTATCCCGCTCTACATCCACCTGCCGCGTTTCGCAGCGGTGAACCTCGGGATCGGCCTGGGCGTGATCGGCACGGTTCTGCTGCTGATCCGGCTGGTGGATCTGGTGCAAGACCCGCTGATCGGCTGGGCCATTGACCGCTGGCCCGGCGCACAGATGGGTTTTGCCGTCTTGGCCGCAGGGGGTCTGGCGGTCGGTTTTCCACTGTTGTTCTCACTGCCGCAGGGGGCGAGCGTCGGAGCCCTCGTGGCGATCCTGATCCTGCTGTTTTCCGCCTACAGCCTAGGCACCATCCTGCTTTATGGTCGCAGCGCGACGCTGGCCAAACAGGCAACGCCGCGCGAGTTGATGACCCTCGCCGCCTTTCGTGAAGGCGGGCAACTGGCCGGCGTGGTCCTGGCCGCCAGTGCTCCGGCGCTGTTCGTGGCCCTGGGCGCGGGCGCGCAGGGCTACCCGGCCTTCGGGCTGTTTCTGGGCGGGCTGGCAGTGGCCACGATGGTGCTGACATTGCCGATCTGGCGGCGCGCGCCCATCACCGGGCAGGGGCTTTCGTTCGACGGGCTGGGTCAGGCCGGGGCCCTGCGTCTGCTGGCACTGGCGCTGGTCAACAGCCTGCCGGTTGCGATCACCTCGACCCTGTTCCTGTTCTTCGTCGAGGACCGGCTACAATTGCCGGGCAAGGCCGGGCCACTGCTGATCCTGTTCTTCCTCAGCGCCGGGGCCACAGTGCCGCTCTGGGCGCGGCTCAGCAACCGGATTGGCCCGAAACAGACACTGATCATTGCGATGCCGCTGGCCATTCTGGGCTTTGTCGGCGCGGCCATGCTGGCGCCCGGCAACCTGGTCGGGTTCGCGGTGATCTGCCTGGCGTCGGGGGCGGCGCTGGGGGCGGACATGGTGGTTCTGCCGGCCATGTTCTCGGTGGTGCTGACACGCGCGGGGCTGAATGCCTCGGCCGCATTCGGCATCTGGTCTTTCGCCGGCAAACTGGGGCTGGCTCTGGCCGCATTCTTCACCCTTCCGCTGCTGGAACGCAGCGGCTTTGTGCCCGGTCAGGCGAATTCGGCGCAGGCGTTGGAAACGCTCAACCTCGCCTATGCCGTGCTGCCCTGCATCCTGAAACTCGGCGCGTTCGGAATGGTCCTGACGCTGCCTACAGAGGTACCCGCAAAATGACATTCCTCCTGATTGCCTCACTGGCCGTATTGGCCCTGATCACGGTCAAAGCCCGCCTTCTCAGCTTTCGCTCGCAATCGCCGTCGGACTATGCCGGAACCGGCCCCGATTTCTCGTTGAAGGACAATCTGAACGGGGAAATCCTGTCCGAAGGGCTGATCTATGGCCCGACTGGCAAGATGTCGAACAGCTTCGTAGCGCGGATGATCGGGGAATGGAACGGCAGTTCCGGCACTCTGACCGAGTATTTCACCTATTCGAACGGTAAGCAGATGAACCGAAAATGGTACCTGACCATGGGCGCAGGCAACAGCTTTACCGCAACCGCCGACGACATCGTCGGCGAAGGCCGCGGCGTGATCTCGGGCGCGACGGTCAAGCTGACCTATCGCATCGTTCTGCCCGAAGATGCCGGGGGCCATACCCTGGACGTCACCGACTGGATGTACCTTACCGAGAGCGGCGCGATCATGAACCGCTCGGAGATGCGCAAGTTCGGCCTGAAGGTGGCCGAGCTGGTCGCCACGATGCGCCCCGCCCCGCCAGAAAAGACAGCGCATGTGCCCGGCGCAAACGGTCATGCCCGCACCGCCGACCCGAGGACCCTGCAATGACCCGTTTCATGAAACGACTGGCCTTCGCGTGCCTGCTGCTGACGGCTGCCTGCGCCTTCAAACCAAAAGTTCCGAGCACTTTTTTGTCGGACCGCCAGCTGAACCTCGAAGAGTTCTTTTCGGGCCACACCGTGGCCTATGGGCAGTTCCAGGACGTACTGGGCAACATCCCCCGTCGGTTCACGGTCGACATCAACGGGACATGGGACGGCCAGACGCTGACCCTGGTCGAAGATTTCGTCTATGACGACGGCGCCACTGAACAGCGCATCTGGACCCTGACCAAAACTGGCGAGGATACTTGGACCGGCACCGCGCCCGGCGTTCTGGGCACCGCGTCGGGAACCGAGCGCGGCGATACGTTCAACTGGAAATACCGCATCGACCTGCCGGTGAAAGACGGAACGATGCGCGTCGATTTCGATGACTGGATGTGGCTGCTGGACGATGACCGCCTGCTGAACCGCGCCTACGTGTCGCGCTTTGGCATCCGGCTGGGCGAAGTCGTGCTGTTCTTCGAAAAGAAGTAACCACGCCACGCGGCGTCCTGGTCAGTCTTAGGAAAAAGTGGTGAGCCGTGCAGGATTCGAACCTGCGACCCACTGATTAAAAGTCAGTTGCTCTACCAACTGAGCTAACGGCCCACTCTTTTCATTGGATCGTTGTGATCCGTGGCGCTGTCTAAGGCATTTTCCCCACCGGGTACAAGCCCTTTTTTGCACCGCGTTCCGCCTGAAATCAGTGTGTTCCCGGCGTCCCGATAGGCGGCCTAATTAGGGTTGAGGCGGCGGGGGGTCAACCCCTTTTTTCAGGAATCTTCGCGCCGGGCTGGATTCATGTCTGCGGCAAGGCTATATGCCCGCCATGCAACAGCGACCCGACACTGGTTTGCCCTTCATGAAGATGCACGGGCTTGGCAATGACTTCGTCATTGTGGACGCGCGCGCGCATCCGGTGCAGATCACGCCGGCGCTGGCGCGCGGGATCGGACACCGGCAATTCGGGGTCGGATTCGACCAGCTGGCCGTCATCGAAAACGGCGAATCGGATGCGCATCTGGTGTTCTACAATGCCGACGGGTCGATCTCGGCCACCTGCGGCAACGCCACCCGCTGCATCGCCCGGTTCCTGATGCAGGAAAGCGGCAAATCCGAACTGACGCTGACCACCAGCCACGGTACGCTGCTGGCGCGGGGCGCAGGCGACGGGCTGACCTCGGTCAACATGGGGCATCCGCAGCTGGACTGGGCCGATATTCCATTGGCGGAAGAAGTGGATACGTTGGAACTGCCGATCGAAGGCGGACCGGTGGCCACCGGCATGGGCAACCCGCATTGCACCTTCTTCGTCGAAGACGCCGAGGCGATTCCGCTGGAGGAATTCGGCGCGCGCTATGAGCATCACCCGCTCTATCCGCAGCGCACCAATGTGCAAATCGCCCAGATCATCGGCCCGGATCACATCCGCATGCGGGTGTGGGAGCGCGGCGTGGGCATCACGCTGGCCTCGGGCTCGTCGTCGTGTGCCACGGCCGTGGCGGCGGCGCGGCGTGGCCTGACCGGGCGCAAGGTGCAGATCGAGCTGGACGGCGGCACCATCTGGATCGACTGGCGCGAGGACGGCGTCTGGATGACCGGCCCCACCTGCCATGTCTTCTCGGGCACGCTGACGCCCGAATTCCTGAGGACGCTGGGATGAACCCGCCGAAATTCACCACGCTGGGCTGCCGGCTCAACGCCTACGAGACCGAGGCGATGAAAGAGCTGTCGCAACAGGCCGGGCTGACGGATGCGGTGATCGTGAACACCTGCGCCGTCACCGCCGAGGCCGTGCGCAAGGCCCGGCAGGAGATCCGCAAGCTGCGCCGCGAGAACCCGAATGCGCGCCTGATCGTGACCGGCTGCGCCGCGCAGACCGAACCGCAGACCTTTGCCGAAATGGCCGAGGTCGATGCGGTGATCGGCAACACGGAAAAGATGCGCCCCGAGACCTGGAAAGGCATGGCCGCCGATTTCATCGGCGAGACCGAGACGGTTCAGGTCGACGACATCATGTCGGTCACCGAAACCGCCGGCCACCTGATCGACGGATTCGGCACCCGCTCGCGCGCCTATGTGCAGGTCCAGAACGGCTGTGACCATCGTTGCACCTTCTGCATCATCCCCTATGGCCGCGGCAACTCGCGCAGCGTCCCGGCGGGCGTGGTGGTGGACCAGATCAAGCGGCTGGTGGACCGGGGCTATAACGAGGTCGTGCTGACTGGCGTCGACCTGACATCCTGGGGGGCCGACCTGCCCGCAAGCCCCAAGCTGGGCGATCTGGTCATGCGCATCCTGAAACTGGTGCCCGATCTGCCGCGCCTGCGCATCAGCTCGATCGATTCGATCGAGGTGGACGAGAATCTGATGCAGGCCATCGCGACCGAGCCGCGCCTGATGCCGCATCTGCACCTGTCCCTGCAGCATGGCGACGACCTGATCCTGAAACGGATGAAGCGCCGCCACCTGCGCGACGATGCCATCCGATTCACCGAAGAGGTCCGCAAACTGCGCCCCGAGATCACCTTTGGCGCCGACATCATCGCGGGCTTTCCGACGGAAACCGAGGCGCATTTCCAGAACTCGCTGAAACTGGTGACCGACTGCGACCTGACCTGGCTGCACGTCTTTCCCTATTCCAAACGCGAAGGCACCCCCGCCGCGCGCATTCCGCAGCAGGTCAACGGCGCCGTCATCAAGGATCGTGCCGCGCGGCTGCGGGCGGCCGGCGACGCGCAGGTTGCCAAGCACTTGGCGGCACAGCTGGGCAAGACTCATCACATCCTGATGGAGAATCCCCACATGGGCCGGACCGAGCAGTTCACCGAGGTTTCATTCACGACTCCGCAACCCGAAGGACAGATCGTGACGGCCCGGATCACCGGACTGGATGGTCAACGGCTGACCGCCTGACCGGCGTCCCCGGTTGGGGTATCATTGGCCAGAAGCTCTTCGAAGAACACGCTGATCAACTGGGCCCGGCCATCCACACCTGCCTTGGCATAAATTGACGCGGATTGCGCGCGCACGGTTCCGACCGCTCGGTCCCGGATGCGCGCGATATCTTCGTTGTAGAACCCTTTGAGAATCAGCAGGCCAACTTCACGTTCCGCGCCGGTCAGGCCCCAGAGATCAAAGAAACCATCGATCACTTGGGCCAATTCCCCCCGTGCCACGCGCAAGCCCTGCCTTGCCTGCTCCATCCGAACCAGCAGCGCCCAGAACAACCGCAACGAAGGTTTCCAGCGCCAGATGCGTCGGGTGCCCGCCCGCATCGAAATCGAGAATGACATCGATCAGAAAGAACGTGGCACACAAGACCTGGACAATGATCATCCCGGTCAGAATCTTGGCCCGGCGCACATCCGTATCCCCGGGCCAAAGAGTTTCGAGAATGTGTTTCTTCATTTTGTCGAAATTCCATCAGGAATGTTCTTGCTTCCTGTTATCATGGCTTTGACCAAAGCAACACCGGTCCTGCGCTGGTCCAGCACAACCCCGCAGACGTGCAGTACGACCGAGACCATCAGCCAGTTGAACCCAAGCTCGTGCAGTTCTTCGACCCATTCGAACCCAAAGAACCGAACGGTGCCCATCATGATCCCCGTGATGCAGATCACAATCAGCGTGGCCCAGATGTTGTAGGCCATCCACGCCCCCAGCGGGTTGTGCGACAGGTGAACGGTCCGGTCTCCACGCAAGATCTCGCCCGTATGGGCCAGCGCGGCCCGGGGGTTGGGCGGAAACGCCGTGAACCGCGCCGTCTGGACCCCCAGAAAACCCCAGACAAGCCGCAGCAAGACAAGACCCAGGGTGGCATATCCAATGATTTCATGCAGGTCCCCTTCGGGGTCCGTGACGACCGCATTCAACAACACACCGGCCAGCACAGACCAGTGAATCACGCGCACCAACGGGTCCCAAACGTGCACCAGGCGGGCGCTGTCGCGCCCACCTTCGGCCAGGTTGAAACCGGGCATGTCCGACTTCACCCCTTGACCTTCGAGACCTTGCCGGTTGCCGGATCCACATAGACCTCGGCCATTTCGCCGTCCTTGACGACATAGGCTTCGATCTCGCCGTCTTCCTCCTCGATCTTGCGCACGTCATAGCCAAGCTCGGTCAGTGCGCTGCGCACGGCGTCTTCGGTTTTGCCAAGTTCCATGTCGGGCGCCAGATCGGCGGCCAGCGCGGGGGCGGCAACAAGCAAAGCGGCTGCGATGAAAGGGAATTTCATGTGGTGGTCTCCTCGGTTCAGGTGAACGCGCCATGCAGTCCGGCGCTAAACGGAAACTGCCGGCAGGTGGCACGCGGCACCATATTCTTTGGGCTTAGATGGCCGGGATAAGCCGACGCTGACGGCAGGAACCCGCCAACGGACCGGCAAGAAAAAGGGCCCCGCACGATGCGCGGGGCCCTTGGTGTCTTTGGTATGGTCCCTGACGGATCAGGCGGATTTCTTACCCTTGACCGGCGCCCACAGGCGCTTGTTCACCAGGTACAACAGCACCGACAGGATGGTCAGGAACAGCACGCCGACAAAGCCGGCTTGCTTGCGCTCCATCATCTTCGGCTCGGCCGTCCACATCAGGAACGCAGCAACGTCCTGTGACATGGATTCGACGGTGGCTTCGTGACCATCGGCGAATTCGACCTGATCGTCCGACAGGGGCGGGGCCATCGAGATCCAGCCGCCGGGGAAGGCAGTGTTTTCATACAGAACCGTGCCGGCCTCTTCCTTTTCCTTGCCGGTATAACCGTCCAGCAACGAGGCGATGTACTCCGCACCACCCATGCCCTTGACCAGCTGGTTGATTCCAAGACCGTAAGGCCCGTGGAAGCCCGCACGCGCCTTGGCCATCAGGCTCAGGTCTGGTGCGCCCACACCGTCATTTTCGGGGAAATGGTCTGTCGGTTTGGCCGGACGGAAATCGTCCAGCTCGGGGTCGAACACCTCAAAGGTTCCAGCCGCATAGGCGATGACTTCTTCTTCCGAGTAACCCAACGCCGTGAGATCGCGCAGCGGCACGTATTTCAGGCCGTGGCAGGCCGCGCAGACCTCGGTATAGATCTGCAGGCCGCGCTGCAGCTGGTTCTGATCCCAGGTGCCGAATGGCCCTTCGAACGAGAACGCGAAGTCTTCGATGTGCTGTTCGCCGCCCCCGGCTGCGGAAACCGCAGCAGGAGCAAGAGCGATGGCAAACGCGGCGCCGATTGCAAGTTTCTTGAACATGGTTTCCCGTCCCTCTTCTTACTCGGCCGGCGTGGCTTCGGCGTCAGCCTTGCCGTAATGCGCGTTGAAGTCTTCTTCGATGGTTTCCGGCTGCGGCTCGGGCTTCTCGATCACGCCGAGGATCGGCAGGATCACGAAGAAATAGGCGAACCAGTAGGCGGAGGCGATCAGCGAGAAGGTCGCATAGGGTTCCTCTGCGGGCATGGCTCCCAGCCACATCAGGGCGAAGAAGTCGATGACCAGAAGGTAGAACCACCATTTGAACATGGGGCGGTACTTGCCCGACCGCACACTCGAAGTGTCCAGCCAGGGCGCCAGCGCCATGGCCAGGATTGCACCGAACATCGCCAGAACACCAAAGAACTTGGCGTCGATGATGCCACCGGTGATGAAACTGGCGAACTGCACGACCCATACTTCGCTGGTGAAGGCACGCAGGATCGCGTAGAACGGCAGGAAGTACCATTCGGGCACGATGTGCGCGGGCGTAACCAGCGGGTTGGCTTCGATGTAGTTGTCCGGGTGGCCCAGGTAGTTCGGCATGAAGCCGACGATTGCCCAGAACACGACCAGCACGACGGCCAGCGCAAACAGGTCCTTGATCACGAAATAGGGCCAGAACGGCAAGGTGTCTTTCTCGGCCTCTGCTTTCGATCCACGACGAACCTCAACCCCGGTGGGGTTGTTGTTGCCGGTGGTGTGGAAGGCCCAGACATGCACGATGACCAGCCCCGCAATCACGAAGGGCAGCAGGTAATGCAGCGAGAAGAAACGGTTCAGCGTGGCGTTGTCCACGGCGGGTCCGCCCAGCAGCCAGGTCTGGATCGCGTCGCCAACGAAGGGGATCGCGCCAAACAGGCCGGTGATCACGGTTGCGCCCCAGAAGGACATCTGCCCCCAAGGCAGAACATAGCCCATGAAGGCGGTGGCCATCATCAGCAAATAGATCAGCATGCCGATGATCCAGGTCACCTCGCGCGGGGCCTTGTAGGAACCGTAGTACAGACCGCGGAAAATGTGGATATAGACGGCCACAAAGAACAGCGAGGCGCCGTTCATGTGCAGGTACCGCAACATGAAGCCGCCATTTACGTTGCGCATGATGTGTTCGATGCTGGCAAAGGCCAGATCGACATGCGGGGTGTAGTGCATCACCAGGACGATGCCAGTGATGATCTGCAGTGCCAGGCAGAAGACCAGCACAATCCCCCAGATCCACATCCAGTTCAGGTTCTTGGGTGTGGGAATCATGAGGGTGTCGTAAAGAAGCCCGACGATGGGCAGGCGGCTGTTCAGCCACTTTTCGCCCTTGGTCTTCGGCTCGTAATGGTCGTGCGGGATACCGGACATCAGCGCGCCTCCTTAACCCAGCTTGATGGTGGTTTCGTCGAGGAACTCGGCAACCGGAACATGCAGGTTCTCGGGGGCCGGGCCCTTGCGGATGCGGCCCGCGGTGTCATAGTGCGACCCGTGGCACGGGCAGAACCAGCCTTGGAAGTCGCCTGCACCGTCACCCAGCGGCACACAGCCCAGATGCGTGCACACCCCCATCATCACCAGCCATTCGCCAGCCTCGTCCAGGGTGCGGTTCTCGTCTGTGGCCGGCAGGCCCGGCTTGTTGGCGTTGCGATCGATCGGATCCGGCAACTCGTCCAGCGACACTTCGCGTGCCAGCTGGATTTCTTCTTCGGTACGGCGGCGGATGAACACCGGCTTGCCCAGCCATTTGACGGTGATCTGGGTGCCGACCTCGACACCGCTGACATCCACGCGGATCGAGGACAGCGCCTGAACGTCCGCCGAGGGGTTCATTTGGTTGATCAGGGGCCATACGGCGGCACCCGTCGCAACGACACCTGCGCCGCCGGCGGCGTAGTAGAGGAAATCTCTGCGGGTGCCTTCGTGGTCTTCTGCGTGGGACACGAGGTTTTCTCCGATTCCAGCGCCCGGCTTTCGGGCAAACATGCATCAGCACCGCATCAAAGCGGCGTCTCATCGCGGGTATCTAGCCGGGAGAAAACGGTTCGTCCAGCGGTCATAGGCGCGCACTACGCCGCATCTGGGCATTCATGTCACAATGCGGGGGTCATTTTTCAAGATCTTTGCCCCGAAACGGCGGAAATCCCTGGGTGAACGCGCGAATCACGCGGCAGGCGAATCCCGGGGCGTCGTCGCTCCGGCCGGGCGGTGATCCGGGCCCGCGCACAATGAGCGCCGGGCATCACCATACGGACCGGCAGGCCCTCAAGCATCCGGGGCAGTGGCCGACCGAGAATCCGCCAAATATTTATTTTGAAGTCATTTTTTCAACAACCATGGCGCGCATTTTGGGGTTGCGGACCAGTCAGATTTGACGCAATTCGGCGCGCGCGCGAACGCAGTGATCGAGGAGTCCCATGACATTATTCAGAACCGCCGTCCTGCTGGTCACGGTCGCCGCCACCCATCAAGCCTGGGCTGAAGGCGACCCCGCGCGCGGCGAGAAACTCTACAACCGCTGCTCGTCCTGCCACGCCATCATCAAGGATGGCGAGGTTCTGGTCAAAGGCGGCATCACGGGCCCGAATCTCTATGGCGTGGTCGGCAGAACCGCAGGAACCGAAAACGATTATCTGAACGGCAGTGAACGGCTGCCCATCGGCATGTTCACCGATGACATGATCCGCGCTGGTGAAAACGGCCTGGTCTGGACGCAAGAGAACATCGCCGCCTACGCCCGCGACCCGATCGGGTTCATCCGGGACTTCCTGAACGACGACACCGCCCGCCCGAACATGAGCGTCAAGCTGAAGCAAGGCGCCGAGGATATCGCCGCCTATCTGGCGACGTTCAGCGACTGAAACGTAATCGGATCAGACTTCGCGCATGAGGGCGGCCAGTTGACCAAGCTCGGTGCCGAACCCGGCCTGTTCGACATGCCCGGCGGCGGCCAGCCGCGCCGCCTCGGGCTTGTTCTGGTTCAGTTTCCAGGTGCCGTCGATCTGGGTGATCTGCAACCGGCAGGGCACGATCATGCGCATCATGCGCTCCAGCGCTGCCGGGTCCATCTTGTCGGCGCGCCAGAGCGGCTTGGGCTTCAGCCGCTCTTCGAAAAAGGCCGATTGCCGATCCAGAAGATCGCGCAGCCGGTCCTGGGGCTGCAATTCCAGCCGGCCAGTCAGGTGGACCGCCACGTAATTCCATGTGGGTACCTGATCCGCGACCCCGTACCAATCGGGCGAGACATAGCCGTCGGGGCCCTGAACCGCGATCCGCGCCTCCTTCGGGTCGGCCAGCGCCCGCACGATCGGGTTCGACCGCACCAGATGCAGCTCGGCCACCGCGCCATCCTCGGACAGCAGAAAGGGCACATGGCTGATCAATGGCGGGCCGTCGACCGACAGCGCCAGTACGCCGAATCCCCGACTGCGGGCAAACTCCACATGGCGCGCGCGGTCCTCGGCGCGAAAGGCTGGGTTGGGGTGCATGGCCGTCCTCCTGTCGACAGGTCTTGCAGATCGCGCGTGCGCTTGGCAAGGTCGCGCCGTTCTCAGGGCGGGGCGGAATTCCCCACCGGCGGTATGCGGGCCCAGGCCCGCCAGCCCGCGAGCGGCTCTGCCGTCCAACCGGCAGAGTGTCAGCAGATCTGGTGAGAGGCCAGAGCCGACGGTTACAGTCCGGATGAAAGAGAACGAGCAGCGCGCCCCGCCAAGGGCGCGTCTGTCCGTGATCGCCTTGGGTGACGTGTCATGCCGCGCTGGCCGCGAAACCATTCGCACCCGCCAGCAGGCCACCAAGCTGAAAGGAGATCATGATGACACACACCCGCTATGCTTTCGCCAAAGCCAACTGGCATGCCGATATCGTCGACCGCGCGCTGGACGGATTTCTGGAGTTGATCCCCGCCGATCAGGTCGATGTGTTCGACGTGCCGGGCGCGTTCGAAATGCCCCTGCTGGCCCGCGACCTGGCCCAGACGGGCCGCTATGCCGCCGTGGCCTGCGCGGCCTTTGTCGTCGATGGCGGCATCTACCGGCACGATTTCGTGGCGCAGGCCGTCGTTGACGGGCTGATGCGCGCAGGGCTCGAAAGCGGCGTACCGGTCCTGTCGGTGTCGCTGACGCCGCACCAGTACCAGGAAACCGACCATCACAACGCTATCTACCGCGCGCATTTCGTGGAAAAGGGGCGCGAGGCAGCCCGGGCGGCGCTGAAAATCATCGAAACCCGCGCCGCACTGACCCGTGCGGCCTAGGCACACTGGGTTGGGGCAGCGATGCCTCGACCGCAAATCCGCTTGAGGCGGCAGGCTCTCGCCGTTAATCACGACCCTCAAAGGAGCATGCCCCATGTCGATGAACAGCTTTGGACACCTTTTCCGCGTCACTACCTGGGGTGAAAGCCACGGCCCCGCGCTGGGCGCCACGGTCGATGGCTGCCCGCCCGGCGTCCCGATCGACGAGGGCATGATCCAGCACTGGCTGGACAAGCGCAAACCGGGCCAGAACAAGTTCACCACCCAGCGGCGCGAGCCCGATCAGGTGAGAATCCTGTCGGGCGTGTTCGAGGGCCAGACCACCGGCACCCCGGTCCAGCTGATGATCGAGAACACCGATCAACGCTCGAAGGATTACGGGGACATCATGGACAAGTTCCGCCCCGGCCATGCTGACATCACCTATTGGCAGAAATACGGCATCCGCGACTATCGCGGCGGCGGGCGCAGCTCGGCCCGCGAAACGGCGGCGCGGGTGGCCGCGGGCGGGCTGGCGCGCGAGGCGATCAAGCAGATCGCGCCCAACGTCCATATCACCGGCTACATGACCCAGATCGGCCCGCACCGGATCGACCGGACCAACTTTGATTGGGCGCAGATCGAACAGAACCCGTTCTGGACCCCAGATGCAAAAGCCGCCGAGGACTGGGCAGCCTATCTGGACGATTTGCGCAAATCCGGCAATTCGGTCGGCGCGGTGGTCGAAGTGGTGGCGCGCGGCGTCCCCGCGGGCCTCGGCGCGCCGGTCTATGGCAAGCTCGACACCGATCTGGCCGCGGCGATGATGTCGATCAACGCTGTCAAGGGCGTGGAAATCGGCGAAGGCATGGCCGCCGCCGAGCTGACCGGTGAGGCCAATGCCGACGAGATCTTCATGGGCCAGGACGGCCCGCAATACAGCTCGAACCACGCGGGCGGCATCTTGGGCGGCATCTCGACCGGGCAGGACATCGTGGTACGTTTCGCGGTCAAGCCCACCTCGTCGATCCTGACCACGCGCAAGACCATCACCAAATCGGGCGAAGAGACCGAGATCATCACCAAGGGCCGCCACGACCCCTGCGTCGGCATCCGCGCCGTGCCGGTGGGCGAAGCGATGATGGCCTGCGTGATCTTGGACCACCTGCTGCTGCATCGCGGCCAGATCGGTGAAAACCGTGGACGGATTGGCTGAGCTGCGCGACCGTCTGCGCGCGGTCGTCGCGCAGCGGATGATCACCGACCCGGCCCATGACCTGGCCCATCTGGACCGTGTCTGGGTCAATGCCCGCGCCATCGCCGATGTGCAAACCGACAGGACCGTGCTGCTAGCGGCCTGCTATCTGCACGATCTGGTCAACCTGCCCAAGAACGATCCCGACCGACACCTGGCCTCGCGCCAGTCGGCTGCGGACTCCGAGCCTGTTTTGCGGGATCTGGGCCTGAGCGATGCCCAGATCGCCGCCATACGCCACGCGATCGAGGCGCACAGTTTTTCCGCCAACATCCCGCCCGAGACGCCCGAGGCGCGCATCCTGCGCGATGCCGACCGGCTGGATGCGCTGGGCGCCATCGGGATCGCGCGGAATTTCTCGGTGTCCGGCGCTTTGGGGCGGACGCTCTATGATCCGGCCGATCCGTTCGCATCGCACCGGCCGCTGGACGATCTGCACTATTCGATCGACCACTGGAAGGTGAAGCTGCTGGCCCTGCCCGACGACATGCTGACCGAGGCCGGACGGCAGATCGCGCAGCAACGGGTCCGGCGCATGATCCGGTTTCTGACCGAATTCGCCGAAGAGATCGGCAGCCCCCTGCCCGACAGCTGGACACGCCCCAATCCGACCCGTTGATCTTTGCCGCGCAAAGGCGCAGGGTCGCGCCGATGGCCCAATCCCTGACCTCTCACCGCCCCGTGCTTGCCGTGACGCTGAAACTCAGCGCCCTGTTCCTGTTCACGGCGATGTCGGCGCTGGTCAAGGCGCTGTCGGCCGATTTCCCGCCGGGCCAGATGGTATTTTTCCGTTCCTTGTTCGCGGTGCCGGTGATCGTGGCCTGGCTGATCTCGCGCGGGGAACTCGCGCAGGGCTTTGTCGTCAGGAAGCCCATGGGCCATTTCTGGCGAGGAGTGCTGGGCACCACCGCCATGGGTCTGACCTTTACCGGGCTCAGCCTGCTGCCCCTGCCCGAGGTTACGGCGATCGGCTATGCCACCCCTATCTTCACCCTGATCCTGGCGGCGCTGCTGCTGGGCGAGCGCATCCGCCTGATCCGCATCGGCGCGGTGGCGATCGGGCTTTTGGGCGTGCTGATCATGATCTGGCCGCGGCTGGGCTCGGCCGATCTGGGCACTGGCGCCACGATCGGCGCGCTGTGCGTGCTGGGCGCGACCGTGGCCCGCGGCTTCGTGCAGATCCACATTCGGCAATTGGTGCAGGTCGACCACCCCGCCGCGATCGTCTTCTATTTCTCGATGACCGCCACGCTGCTGTCGGCGCTGACCGTGTTCTGGGGCTGGACCGCGCCCACCCTGAACCAGCTGCTGATCCTGATCACGATGGGGTTGATCGGCGGCGTCGCGCAGATTCTGGTGACCTCGTCCTACCGGTTCGGGCAGGCCTCGATGCTGGCGCCCTATGACTATACATCGATGCTGTTTGCCATCTTCATCGGCTATGTCTGGTTTGACGAACTGCCGACCCTGGCGATCCTGCTGGGGGCGGCGCTGGTGATCGCCGGCAATGCGGTGGTGATCTGGCGCGAACACCAGCTGGGTCTGGAACGCGGCAAGGCGCGGTCGCTGACCGATCACAAACCCTGACTTTACCTTTCGCGCCCATCGCCTAGGTTGGCGCGGACAATCAACGAGGTTTTGCCATGAGCGACGCACAGGACCACAAACAGAAGATGCAACAGGTGCAGACCCAGCACCGCAAAAAAGTGTCCGAGGCCGTGGATCCCGGCCGCGGGCTGGTGCTGATCAACACCGGCAAGGGCAAGGGCAAATCCTCGGCCGCGTTCGGCGTGGTGATCCGCGCATTGGGCTGGGGCCAGAAGGTCGCCGTGGTGCAGTTCATCAAGGGCAAATGGAAGACTGGCGAGCGGCGGTTCTTCGAAGACCGCGATCTGGTCACCTGGCATACGATGGGCGAAGGCTTCACCTGGGACACCCAGGACCGCGACCGCGACATTGCCGCCGCGACCGCCGCCTTCGATAAGGCGCGCGACCTGATGGCCAGCGGCGACTATGACCTTGTGGTGCTGGACGAGATCAACATCGCTCTGCGCTATGAATATCTGTCGGTGGACGCGGTGATCGAGGGGCTGAAGGCCCGCTCAAACCGCACCAGCGTGTTCCTGACCGGGCGCGACGCGCCGCAGGCGCTGCGCGATTATGCCGATCTGGTCACCGAAATGACCGAGGAAAAGCACCCGTTTCAGGCCGGTATCAAGGCCCAGCGTGGCATCGATTTCTGAATATTTCGACGCGAAAGAAAAAACGGACGCCCGTCAACGGCGCCCGTTTTTCGTATGCGTCAGCTGCGGACCAGCTGTTCGTAATCGTTGGCGATTTCGCGGGTCAGGTCGCCGACCTCGAAGGTGTACTCGCCGATCTGGCCCACCGGCGTGACCTCGGCCGCGGTGCCGGTCAACCAGCACTGTTCGAAATCGGCCATCTCCTCGGGCAGGATGTGGCGTTCGTGTACGGTGATGCCTTTGTCTTTCAGCATCTGGATCACCGTCTGGCGGGTGATGCCGTTCAGGAAGCAGTCGGCCAGCGGCGTATGCACTTCGCCATCCTTGACGAAGAACACGTTGGCACCGGTCGCCTCGGCCACATAGCCGCGGTAATCCATGAACAAGGCATCGGAACAGCCCTTGACCTCGGCCTTGTGCTTGGAGATGGTGCAGATCATGTACAGCCCCGCCGCCTTGGCATGGACCGGGATGGTTTCCGGGCTGGGCCGCTTCCACTCGGCGATGTCCAGCTTGGCGCCCTGCATCTTGGCATCGCCATAATAGGCGCCCCAGGGCCAGACCGCGATGGCCATGCGCACCGGGTTGCGCGCCGAGGCTACGCCCATATCCTCGCCCGAGCCGCGCCAGACCAGCGCGCGCACGTAGGCGTCCTTGAGGCCGCTTTTCTCGAGCGTTTCGGCCTTGGCTACCTCGATCTGATCAACCGTGTAAGGCATCGGCATGTCCAGCGCCTCGGCCGATTTGATCAACCGCTCGGAATGTTCGCGGCTTTTGAAGATCTTGCCGTTATAGGCACGCTCGCCCTCGAAGACCGAGCTGGCATAGTGCATCGCATGGGTCAGGACATGCACCTTGGCATCGCGCCAGGGCACAAATTCGCCATCCATCCAGATGACACCGTCACGATCGTCATATCCCGCCATCCGAAACCTCCTGACCCGGGTCACATTTCCGATTGTTGCGCCACTTAGGTCCGACCCGGACACAAAATTGCGCAAAAACTGCGATTCGATACCTGTCCGCCCTTGGAATGTCAATAACGCTGACTTAAAGTCGGGGCGTGTAACGAATGAGGCCCGATATGTCCGAGATCCGCCCCGCCCCGGTCTTTGGCGGAGAAAGCCTGTTGTTTCTGACAGATGAACAGCTTCGGCAGGGGATCGAGGCGATGTTCTTTGCCTATCGCGGCTTTACCGCCGACCCCGACCGCATTCTGAGCGAAATGGCCTATGGCCGGGCGCATCACCGGGCGATCCATTTCATCAACCGTGCGCCGGGCACCACGGTGAACAACCTGCTGGCGATCCTGGGGGTGACCAAGCAGTCGCTGAACCGGGTGCTGCGCACGCTAATCGACGACGGCCTTGTCGAGAGCCGGGTCGGCACCGTCGACAAGCGCGAACGCCACCTGTACCTGACCGAACAGGGCAAGGCGCTCGAGGCGCAGCTGTCGGACGCCCAGCGCGCCCGGATGCGCGCGGCCTACAAGGAAGCCGGCCCCGAGGCGGTTGCCGGGTTCCGCAAGGTTCTTGAAGCGATGATGGATGCTGATATGCGTCGGGCTTACACGAAACTGCGGGATTCAACTTCATGAGCGACGTGGACGCCCATCTTCTGATCGTCGATGACGACGAACGCATCCGTGATCTGCTCAAGAAATTCTTGATGCGCAGCGGATTTCTTGTGACCGCGGCGCGTGATGCCGCCCATGCGCGGCGGGTCCTGTCGGGGCTGGATTTCGACCTGCTCGTGATGGATGTGATGATGCCGGGCGAGGATGGTGTCAGCCTGACCCGTGCCCTGCGCGAGACGCATGACACGCCGATTCTGCTGCTGACGGCACGCGGCGAGACCGAGCACCGGATCGCCGGGTTGGAAGCCGGAGCAGACGATTACCTGGCCAAGCCGTTCGAACCCAAGGAACTGCTGCTGCGGATCAACGCGATCCTGCGGCGGATGCCGGAAACCACATCGCAGGACACGGCCACCAAGATCCTGCATTTGGGGCCGATCCGCTATGACATCGAACGCGGCGAGATGTGGCAGGGCGAAGAGCCGGTACGGCTGACCGCCACCGAAAGCCAGTTGATGAAGATCTTCTCGGCCCAGCCGGGCGAGCCGATCAGCCGGTCGAAGCTGGTCGAGGATCTGGGGCGCGACAAGGGGCAGGCGCAGGAGCGTGCGGTGGACGTGCAGATCACGCGCCTGCGCCGCAAGATCGAGCAAGACCCCAAGCAGCCGCGCTATCTGCAGACGGTGCGGGGCGCGGGCTATATGCTGGCGCCGGATTGATTTTGCCGCTGCGCGGCGTTTTGTTGCCTTCGGCGAGGATATTTTTGGCCAGATGAAGTGGGGGATTTTGATGAAGACCGCTGTTTTGACGCATGCCGACTGTCTGGGTCATGTCACCCCTGAGGGGCATCCCGAGCGGGTGGCCCGGCTGGAACATATTCTGCATGCGCTGGAGCCTCTGGACCTGCAACGGGTGACCGCGCCGCTGGCGGCGGATGACGATCTGCTGCGTATCCATCCCGAGAGCTATATCCGCGAAATCCGTGACAGCCGCCCGACCGAGGGGTTCCGCCAGATCGACGGGGATACGTTCATGTCACCCGGCTCGGTCGATGCGGCCTATCGGGCGGCGGGGGCCGTTGTTCGGGCGGTGGACATGGTGCTGGGCGGTGAGGCGCCGAATGCGTTCTGCGCCATTCGGCCGCCGGGCCACCACGCCGAACGGGAAACCGCCATGGGATTCTGCCTGTTCGGCAATGCCGCTTTGGCGGCGAAGCATGCGCTGGATCATCACGAACTGGATCGGGTCGCGGTGGTGGATTTCGACGTGCATCACGGCAATGGCACGCAGGATCTGCTGTGGGACGAGGCCCGCGCGCTGGTGATCACCAGCCAGCAGATGCCGCTGTGGCCGGGCTCGGGACGACCGGATGAAACCGGGGCGCATGACACCATCGTTAACATCCCGCTGGCCCCCGGCACCGGCGGGGCCGAGATGCGCGCGGCCTACGAGGCACAGGCCTTTCCCCGGCTGCGCGCGTTCAAGCCCGAGCTGATCATCATCTCTGCCGGCTTCGACGCCCATCAAGACGATCCGCTGGCCAATCTGAACTGGTCCACCGACGATTTCGCCTGGATCACCGCTCAGCTTTGCCGGATCGCCGACGAGCTGTGTAACGGCCGTATCGTCTCGACTCTGGAAGGCGGGTATGATCTGAACGCACTGGCCAAAGCCACACGCGCCCATGTTGAAGAACTGATGAAGGCAGCCCGATGACCGAGACCCCCGTTGAACAGATGACATTCGAGCAGGCGATGAAAGAGCTGGAGGCCGTGGTCGGCCAACTGGAGCGCGGCGACGTGGCGCTGGACCAGTCGATCGCCCTGTACGAGCGCGGCGCCAAGCTGAAGAAACGCTGCGAGGAAGAGCTGAAGCGCGCCGAGGAGAAAGTGGCCGCCATCACGCTGGATGCCGATGGTCAGCCCACCGGGACGACCCCTGTCGAAGGTCTGTAATGTTTTCCGAAAGGCTGGCGCAGGATGCGGCGCTTATCCAGGCGCAGTTCGATCTGATTCTGGGTGCGCTGGACGATGTCGATGTCACCCGGGCGATGGCCTATGCCACGCAGGGCGGCAAGCGGCTGCGCGGATTTCTGGTGCTGGAAAGCGCCCGACTGCACGGAATAGATGAGACCTGCGCGATCTGGCCCGCGATCGGGATCGAGGCGCTGCACGCCTATAGCCTCGTGCATGACGATCTGCCCTGCATGGACGATGACGACCTGCGCCGCGGCCGCCCGACCGTGCACAAGCAATGGAACGATGGCATCGCGGTTCTGGCTGGCGACGCTTTGCAGGCGCTGGCATTCGAGCTGTGCGCCCGCCCCGAAGTGGGGCCGGCCGAGATTCGCGCCGACCTGACCCTGACGCTGGCGCAGGCGGCAGGCGCGCAGGGCATGGTGCTGGGGCAGGCGCTGGACATTGCGGCGGAAACGGCGCAGCAACCGCTCTCGCTGGAGGACATCACCCGGTTGCAGGCCGGCAAGACCGGCGCGCTGATCGAATGGTCGGCCTGTGCCGGGGCCCGGTTGGCCGGAGAGGACGTCCAACGCATGCGTCAATATTCCCGCGCGCTGGGCCTTGCCTTTCAAATTACCGACGACATCCTTGATGTGGAGGGTGACAGCGAAAAGGCGGGCAAACGATTGCAGAAGGACGCACAGGCGGGCAAGGCGACGTTCGTATCCCTGCTGGGCCTCGACGCCGCCAAGGCCCGCGCGACCGAGCTGGTCGAGCAGGCCTGCGGCGCGCTGGACGGCTACGGACCGCAGGCCGAAACCTTGAAGGAAGCCGCCCGCTTCGTTATTGCGCGTGAAAGCTGAACCGTAAGGGATGCCATGTCAGACCGTCCGAACACCCCGCTTCTGGACCTTGTGAACCGCCCGGCGGATCTCAAGCAGTTTTCGGACGCGCAGTTGCATCAGCTGGCAAACGAGTTGCGGGCCGAGACGATCTCGGCCGTGTCGGTGACCGGCGGGCATCTGGGCGCAGGGCTGGGCGTGGTTGAGCTGACCGTGGCCCTGCACGCGGTGTTCGACACGCCGCGCGACAAGATCATCTGGGATGTCGGGCACCAGTGCTATCCCCACAAGATCCTGACCGAGCGGCGCGACCGTATCCGCACCCTGCGCCAGAAAGGCGGCCTCAGCGGGTTCACCAAACGCAGCGAAAGCCCCTATGACCCGTTCGGCGCGGCGCACAGCTCGACCTCGATCAGCGCGGCGTTGGGCTTTGCCGTGGCCCGCGACCTGGGCGGGGTCACACCCGAGGGGCTGGGCGACGCGATCGCGGTGATCGGCGACGGGTCGATGTCGGCCGGCATGGCCTTCGAGGCGATGAACAACGCCGGCCACCTGAAAAAACGCCTGATCGTGATCCTGAACGACAACGAGATGAGCATCGCCCCGCCCGTGGGTGCGATGTCAAACTATCTCTCGCGCATCTATGCCGAAGAGCCGTTCCACGATCTGAAAGCAGCGGCCAAGGGGGCGGTGTCTCTGCTGCCCGAACCGTTCCGCGAAGGCGCCAAGCGCGCCAAAGAAATGCTCAAAGGAATGGCGGTGGGCGGCACCCTGTTCGAAGAGCTGGGATTCTCCTATGTTGGCCCGATCGACGGGCATGACCTGGACCAGCTGCTGCCGGTTCTGCGCACGGTCAAGGCGCGGGCGACCGGGCCAATACTGATCCACGCACTGACCAAAAAGGGCAAGGGCTATGCCCCGGCCGAGCAGGCCCGGGACAAGGGCCATGCCACCGCCAAGTTCGACGTGGTCACCGGCAAGCAGCAGAAGGCGCCGTCGAACGCGCCGTCCTACACCTCGGTCTTCGGCAAGACCCTGGTGGACGAGGCCAGCCGCGACGACAAGATCGTGGCGGTGACCGCGGCGATGCCCGACGGTACCGGGCTGAACCTGTTCGCCGAACGCTACCCGTCGCGCTGTTTCGACGTGGCGATTGCCGAGCAGCACGGGGTCACGTTCTCGGCCGCGCTGGCGGCGGGCGGGCTGAAACCGTTCTGCGCGATGTATTCCACGTTTTTGCAGCGCGGCTATGACCAGGTGGTGCACGACGTGGCGATCCAGCGCCTGCCAGTGCGCTTTGCCATTGACCGCGCGGGGCTGGTGGGTGCTGATGGCGCGACTCATGCCGGGTCGTTCGACATCGCGTACCTGTCCAACCTGCCGGGCATGGTTGTGATGGCCGCCGCCGACGAGGCCGAGCTGGTGCACATGGTCGCCACAGCCGCCGCCCACGACGACGGCCCCATCGCATTCCGCTATCCGCGGGGCGAAGGCGTGGGCGTCGATCTGCCCGAACGTGGGCAGGTTCTGGAAATCGGCAAGGGCCGCCTGATCCAGTCGGGTGCGCGGGTGGCGATCTTGTCCTTCGGGACGCGCCTGGCCGAAGTGCAGAAGGCCGCCGAATCGCTGGCCGCCCGCGGTATCACCCCGACCATCGCCGACGCCCGGTTCGCCAAGCCGTTGGACCGCGACCTGATCCTGGACCTGGCCGCCAACCACGAGGCGCTGATCACCATCGAGGAAGGCGCCATCGGCGGGTTCGGCAGCCACGTGGCGCAACTGCTGGCGGATGAGGGCGTGTTCGATCGCGGCCTGAAATACCGCTCGATGGTGCTGCCGGACATTTTCATCGACCAGGCCAGCCCCGCCGACATGTACGCAGTCGCAGGCATGAACGCCGAGCATATCGAGGCCAAGGTTCTATCGGTGCTGGGTGTGGCTTCGATAGGTGAACGGCGCGCCTGAATCCGGGCGTCTTTCATCAAGCGGCCGATTGCGCCGCGCCACCGACCCAAGGTCGCGGGTCAGGCCGCCAATCGCTCTTGCAAGGCGGCAAGCCTTGGTTTAAGGGACGCCCCGAGGTCGCCTCCACCGACGCGTCGGGTCACAATTGCCCCGGTCGGACAAGGTGCAGGGATCCGCAGGGCCATCACGGCCCATGACGCAAGAAGGATGCCGGTGTAGCTCAGCTGGTAGAGCACGTCATTCGTAATGATGGGGTCGGGGGTTCGAGTCCCTTCACCGGCACCATCCTTCTTTGGACCCAAGAATACTCGGCAGATCGCGCGGTGGGACACATTGGTCTCGGCCATTCTGCAGGACGGTTCGGCTCGGGGCCGGGTTAACGGGCCGAGGGCATCGACTGACGAAACCGGCGCAAGGCCAGCGCGAAGAAGGCCGCCCCCAGACCGGCCATGATCGCCATCTGCGGCCAGACAATCGCAGGACCGCCCCCGCGATAGAGGATGGCCTGGGCAAAACCCACGAAATGGGTCGAGGGAGACACCTACATCGCCATGCGCTGCCAGTCCGGCATGCTTTCCATCGGGGTCGTGCTGCCCGACAGCAGGTTTATCACGATCAGCACCGGCAGCGCCAGCAGGCCGAACTGGGGCATCGACGACGTGAAAGTGGCCAGCAGGATGCCCAACCCGGTCACCGAGGCCAGATAGATGACGGCCCCCAGCACAAACAGCAGCACCGAGCCCGCAACCGTTCCGTTGATCGTCAGAACCCGGCCCGAAATGACTTGCCCGATCGGAACCGCGTGGTGCAGACCGTGCGCCGACAGGATCCGCATCCACTCGGCTCACCGTTTGTGCAGGCGGGTCGGGCACCAGCAGGTCCTCGTGGCAGTCGGGGCCCCGCAGGGCCGCAAGTTGGGCCTGTGCGTCCGAATATGGCCCGACAGGCACCATACCCGGAGGCGCGAATTCCAGCGCGGTGACGAGTTGGTGGATGGCCTGACGGTCATCCGGGCGGACCGTCAGACACTGTTCCAATTCGAGAATCTGCGCTGCCTGTGGCACTGGCTTCGCCTGCTGCCTGCGTCTGCGGACCCGTCCTGCCTAACCTGCACGAGAAAATCGTCAACACCGCAACCCGACCCCCGAGGGCCGCCGCCCGCCCGGATGGGCGGAGGGCGGGATGGCGCGGCGGTCAGTCGCTGATCGCGCCTTCTTCGTCGCGGCGCTGGTGCATCCGGGCCTTGACCCGCGCACCCACGATCAGCGGCAGGATGAAGCCGATCACGGCGATGGTCCACAACCCGATGGACAACGGGCTGTCGATCAGGGTCCACCAGTTGCCATTGTCGATGGTCACGGCGCGGCGCAGGTTGTTCTCCATCGCGTTGCCCAGCAGGGTGCCCAGGATGATCGGGACCAGCGGCACGTCCAGCTTGCGTAGGACCCAGCCCATCACGCCGAACCCGATCATCACCAGCAGATCGAAGGTGGACCCCGAAATGCCGTAGATGCCGACAAAGCTGACCATGGCCACGATCGGCATCAGGATGCGCGACGGGATCATCAGCACGCGGGTGAACAGGCCCACCATCGGGATATTCATGGCCAGCAGCATGAAGTTGGCGATGAACAGCGCGGCCACCAGCCCCCAGACCACATCCGGGTTCTGGGTGAACAGCAGCGGCCCCGGCGTGATGTTCAACGCCAGCAGCACCGCCAGCAGCACCGCCGTGGTGCCCGACCCCGGCACGCCCAGCGCCAGCATCGGCACTAATGCGCCCCCGGCGGCGGCGTTGTTGCCGGCCTCGGGCGCGGCCACGCCGCGCGGATCGCCGGTGCCGAAGGTGTTCTCCTTGTCCACCAGCCGCTTTTCCATCGTGTAGGAAATGAACGACCCCAAAGAGGCGCCCGCGCCCGGCAGAACCCCCGCGACGAAGCCCAGAAACGAGGTGCGCAGCATCGTGGGCGTGCAGCTTTTGATCATCGACATCGGCGGATACAGCCTGCCGATGTTCAGCTTGCGGCCCTCGGCATCGGACCCTCCATGGCGATGTTCCAGAAAGATGAACACCTCGGACAGCGCGAACAGGCCGACGATGGCCACCAGAAAATCCAGCCCGTCATACAGATGCACTTCGCCGAAGGTAAAGCGCGGCACGCCGGTCTGGGTGTCCACCCCGATGGTCGCAAGCCCAAGGCCCAGCGCGGCGGCAAAGGCCGATTTCGCCTGGTTGGTCGAAGAAACGCCGCCCAACGTCATGAAGGCCAGCGCGAACAGGGCGAAATATTCAGCCGGGCCGAACAGCAGGGCGATCTTGACCAGCTGCGGCGCCAGCACGATTAGGCCCCAGGTCGCCAAGAACGCACCCACGAACGAGGCGATTCCCGACAACGACAGCGCCTCGCCCGCCAGGCCCTTCTTGGCCATGGGGTGCCCGTCAAGACAGGTCATCATCGCGGGCTCGTCACCGGGGATGTTCAGCAGGATCGACGAGATCCGCCCCCCGTACATCGCCCCGTAATAGACACTGGTCAGCAAGATCAGCGAGGGCGTCGCGCCCAGCCCCAGCGTGAAGGCCAGCGGGATCAGGATAGCCACGCCGTTCGACGGGCCCAGCCCCGGCAGCGCGCCCATGACCGTACCCAGAAAGCAGCCCAGCAGGGCCAGCATCAGGTTCTGCCAGGTCAGCGCGATGGCGAACCCATCGCCCAAGGATGCAAGAGTTTCCATGATGCCCCCCCCCTAGAACCCCAGCGGCCCTTTGGCCAGTGACAGGCCCAGAACCAGGTGGAAAATGACATAGATGCCCAGCGAAGTGCCAATTCCGACAAGGATGCACTCGATCGGGCCCGAACCCAGCCGCCAAGCCAGATAGGTGGCGGCAAAGGCCGTGGCGATGACGAACCCCGCAACCGGCAGCAGTTCGGCATACAGGATCAGAACGACCACGGCGGCGCCGACCTCGACCAGCCGGCCCAGCGCGGGCCATTCGGGTTCGGCATCCGGGCGCAGCGCGATGATGGCGCTGGACACGCCCAGAATGGCGGCGATGATCAAAGGAAAGGCCTTGGGCCCAACGGCATCGGACAGAAAGCTTTCTTCGATCGCCAGGGCGGATATCGCAAATCCGATGGCGAGAAGCAGCCCGACGACCCCGAAGATGCGGTCACTCATCGGTGTCTCCTGTTGTTCGGGATGAAAAAGTGCGGGCGCCACACGGTTGCGGCACCCGCCTGCACGTGAGTGGTGCGGTTACTTGATGATCCCGATCTCTTTCGAGATCGCCTGGATCTGGGCCACCGAGTCAGCGACGAAGTTCTGGAAGTCATCGCCCTGCAGGTCCAGCGGGGCCAGGCCGTTGGCGGCCATCACTTCTTTCCACTCGTCCGAGGCATAGAGCTGACCGATCTTGGACACCCAGTCATTGTAGGCCTCGTCCGACATGCCGCCGGGGGCATAGAAACCGCGCCAGTTCGCACCGATAGCGTCCACACCCTGTTCCTTGGCGGTCGGGAAATCGGCGAATTCGCCGGGCAGACGTTCAGGCGCCAGAACAGCGATCACCTTGATGTCGCCGGAATCCACGAAGCCCTTGGCCTCGGAGATATCGCCGGTGAAGGCCTGGACCGAGCCGGCCAGCAGCTGGGTCACCGCCTCGCCGCCGCCGTCAAACGCGATGTATTTGACCGAGCGGACATCGTCGATGCCATAGGCGTTGGCCGCGATCAGCACCTTCAGGTGGTCCCAGCCGCCCACGGCCGAGCCGCCCGCGACCGAAACCGAGGACGGGT
The DNA here is from genome assembly GCF_059612945.1 of Ruegeria sp. BHSC276. Classification (NCBI taxonomy): domain Bacteria; kingdom Pseudomonadati; phylum Pseudomonadota; class Alphaproteobacteria; order Rhodobacterales; family Roseobacteraceae; genus Ruegeria; species Ruegeria sp. BHSC276. Next base: position 67,281 of record NZ_JBXWRP010000013.1, read on the forward strand.
CGGCTTTGATCTGGTCCAGCAGCTCGGGCAGGGTATTGACCGGGCTGTCGGCAGCCACGGCGATCACGCCATAATCGGCGCCGATCGCGGCCAGCCAGCGGACCTGATCCATGGTGTTCCCCGGATAGGCGCCCTGGGCCAGACGAGTTGCGGTTGCGGCGCTTGCGGCGACGATCAGTTCGTTGTCGTCATTGCGCTTGTTCACCACCTCGGCAAAGGCCACGCCCCCGCCGCCACCGGCCAGGTTCACCACCTGCATGGTCTGGTCGATCAGGCCCAGATCCTGCAGCGACTTGCCCACCTGACGGCAGGTAAAGTCCCAACCCCCACCCGGGTTGGCCGGAGCGATGCATTCCGCCGCGTTGGCGGCAAAGCCAGTCAGGGCAAAGACTGCGGCGGCTACGACGCCGCCGGTTCCAAACAGTTTCATTCGGTTCTCCTCCTCAGGTCATTCTGGCCGTCTTGTGTGCGGCCGAAACCGATCCCCGCAGGGGCCGCGTGGCGCAGCCCTTTCTTGCAGGTTGGTTTTCTTTACCGAATAATGCTGTCACGAACCTGTCACGGTGCGACGGGCGATCGGGGGAGGCCATGCGTGTATTGATGATCGAGGATGCCGAGGATCTGGCCGAGGGCGTCGTGGCCCATCTGGGTCGGTCCGGTGTGGTGTGCGATCTGGCGACCTCGGTCGAGGCGGCCCATGATTTCCGCGCGGTCCAGTCCTATGACGCGATCCTGCTGGACATCAATCTGCCCGATGGGTCGGGCCTGGGCTTTCTGGACCGGATTCGCGCCGCCGGAGACCGCACGCCGGTTCTGATGCTGACCGCGCTGACCGCAGTCGAGGACCGGGTCGCCGCGCTGGACAAAGGGGCCGACGATTATCTGGGCAAGCCCTTCGACCAGCGCGAGCTCGAGGCGCGGCTGCGCGCGCTGGTGCGCCGCGACGCCGACCGCAAGAGCGAGCAGATCACGCTGGGCCCGCTGGTCTATGCCCCCAAGGACCGCAGCGCCACGCTGGGCGGCAAACGCCTGAACCTGACCGCGCGCGAGGCCGCCGTGCTGGACGCCCTGATCCGGCACGAGGGGCAGTTCCTGTCCAAGGCGCGACTGTACGACTCGCTCTATGGGTTCGAGGATGCCGATGTGGGCGTGAACGCGATCGAGCTGTATATCGCCCGGCTGCGCAAGAAATTCTTGGGTAGCGGCGTGGCCATCACCACCCAGCGCGGGGTCGGGTACCGGATCGGCCTGCATGGTTAAGCCGCCCCTGCCCCACAGCCTGACCGCCCGGGTGCTGAGCGCGGTGATGCTGATCCTTGTTCTGGGCGGCGTTCTGGTCGGCCTGTCGATCTGGGCCAATGGTCGGTTGGCGGCCCGTCAGGCCTATGACAGGCTGCTTTTGGGTGCGGCCAGCGACATCGCCGAATCCGTGCGCATCCAGGACGGCCAGCCCATCGTCGACCTTCCCGTTTCAGCGTTTGAGCTGCTGGCCCAGGCCCCGGATGACCGGATCTATTACGCGGTGCGCGGGCCCGACGGGCGCTTTATCACTGGGCTGGACCCGGACACGGTGATCGCGCCCCCGCAGCCCGTCAGCCAGTCGGCCCAGTATTTCGCGGCCGACTTGAACGGGGAACCGGCCCGGTTCGTCCGACTGCCCCGTCTGTTCGCCGAGCGGGACTTTTCCGGCGAAGTCGAAATCGTGGTCGGGCAGACCTTGCTGGCACGGCGCGCGATGACCACCGGCCTGATGCTCGATGCCCTGCTGCCGATGGCGGTGGCCGGCGCGTTGCTGCTGATCATGTCGTGGTTCGTCACCCGTTCGGCGCTGCACCCGCTCGAGGCGATGTCGGATGACCTGATCCGCCGAGACCCCTATGACCTGACGCCCGTGGCCAGCGACCGGCTGCCGCGCGAACTGCAGGTCATGATCGCGGCGATGAATCGGTTCATGGGGCGGCTGGACCGGCAGGTTCTGTCGATGCGTAACTTGATCGCCGACACCGCGCATCAGTTGCGCACCCCAGTCGCAGCGATCCGGGTGCAGGCCGAGATCGCCCAGGCCGACCCCGACAGCCCCGCCGGGCGCCGGGCGCTGGACCGGCTGCTGAACCGTACGCGGTCGCTCGGGACACTTCTGGATCAGCTTCTGTCGCGCGCGATGGTCATCCACCGCATCGACAGCGCCCCGCGCCTGCCGGTCGATCTGCGCGAAGTGGCGCTCGAGGCGCTGGAGCAGAGCGACCACGAGGTGATCGCCCCCGGCGTCGAGGTGCATCTGAAAATCGGGGAAGACCCGGTCTGGGTGCGGGGCGATGCGTTTTCGCTGGGCGAAGCCACCAAGAACCTGCTGGGCAACGCGCTACGCCACGGCAAGGCCCCGGTCAGCATCGGGGCCAGCCTGGACGGTGGCCGCGCCGTTCTGTGGGTGCGCGACAGCGGCCCGGGGCCGGACATGTCGGTGTCCGCCCGGCTGGGCGACCGGTTCAACCGCAACGCAGGCTCGGGCGAGGACAGCAGCGGGCTGGGCCTGTCGATCGTCAAATCCACCGCCGAGGCCTTTGACGGCACCGTCGAGATGGCCCGCACCGATGACGGGTTTCGCGTATCGCTCAGCTTTCCGGCGGCCACCGAAGGAACAGGCGCATGATACGGTTTCTGATCCCGCTGGCCCTGTGTCTGCTGATGCCTGCTACCCGCACTGCAGCGCAGGAGGCGGTGACCGAATTCGGCACCGGGCCTGCCCCCCTGCTGGTGCGCTCGACCACGGATATCGGCATCATCCGCCCGGTGATGGAGCAGTTCGCGGTGCAAAACCCCGACCTGACCATCACCTATGAACAATGGGGCTCGAACGCGCTGTTCCAGCACAGCAAGACGGCCTGCAAGACCGGCGACAGCCCGGCGGATGCGGTGTTTTCCTCGGCCGTTCAGCAGATGGTCTGGCTGGTCAATGCCGCCTGCGCCCATCGCTACAGCTCGGCCCTGACGCAGGCGCTGCCCCCGGCCCGGCGCTGGCGGGACGAGCTGTGGGGGATTACCACCGAACCCGCCGTCATCGTCTACAACAAGGACCGTCTGGACGATCTGGAGGTGCCGCGCAGCCGCTTTGCCCTGCTGGACGCGATGCGCACCCGCCCCGACCTGCTGCGCGGCCGGGTAGCGACCTATGACATCGCGGCCTCGGGGCTGGGCTTCCTGTTCGCCTATGGCGACAGTCTCGAGGCCACCACCTTTGGCTCGTTGATAGAGGGCTTTGCCCGGATCGACGCGGTGGCCACCTGCTGTTCGGCCGAGATCATCCGCGACGTGGCCCGGGGACGGTTCCTGATCGCCTACAACGTGCTTGGCTCATACGTGGCCAACGCGCAGGACCCCGCGGTTGGTGTGATCCTGCCCGAGGATTACACGCTGGTGCTGTCCCGCGCCTTCATGATCCCGAGAAACGCGGGCAACAGCGCGGGCGGGCAGCGGCTGCTGGATTTCCTGCTGTCGCCGACGGCGCAGGATCTGCTGGCCCGATCGGGGTTGGTGGCGCGGATGGATGCGGCCGAAACCGGCCTTGCGCCCAGCGCGCGCCGATTCATTCCCCTGTCACCCGCCCTGCTGGTGGCCAGCGACCCGAACCGCCGGGCCGAACTGTTCAACCTGTGGAATGACGCCTTCGACGTGGAAACCGCCCGCTAGGCGGTTTTGCCGGTATTCTCAGGAACCGGCTCTGCGCCGCCTTCGTCCGGTGCCGCCGCGCCCTCGGGCTCGGGTTCGATGACCTCTGGCGCTTCGGCATCTTCGATCTCGGCCTCCTCGACCTCGTTCGATTGATCCTCGAGCGCACCCACGATCAGCGGCAGCATGTGAACGCCGGTCGCGGTGGCAATCTCGGGCGTTTTCGGCCTCTGCCAACTCAGCGTATCGAAGCTGTGGCAGGTGGAACAGACCGGAGCCCATTCGGCATGGATGTCGTGGCAGTTCTCGCAGACCCATTGCGGCCCGCGCGGCGCGTTCAGCGCCTTGGCCAGCCAGCCCTGAACCACCGCGTCCGACGCCCCCTCGCCCCGTTCGATCGCGGCCATCAGCGTATAGGCCCGCGCGTCGGCGCCCTTCTCGACCAGATCGCCCAGCACACGGCGGGCTTCGGGGAAATCCTCGGCCACGATGTTCAGCTCGGCCCGGATCAGGCGGGTCTCGGGGTGGTCGGGGTGGATGCGGGTCAGGGTGGCAAAGCGCTTGATCCGCTCTTCGGGTGTCTCGTCCGGGGCGATCTCGGCAAAGGCATGGGCCAGGTCGGGATGCGGCTGCGCCTCCCATGCCTTTTTCAGAATTTTGGTCGCCGCGCGCGGCTTGCCCTTGGCGATATAGGCCCGCGCGGCCATCGCGGCGGCGGGCACCAGATCGGGCGACAGGCGGTTGGCCTCAATCGCGCGCTCCTGCTGTTCGACGGTGGCGGACTCGTCCAGAATGTCCTTGGCCTCGGACAGGGCCAGCACCGCGTCGCGGCGGCGATAGACGTCGCGCGGCAGGTATCCCGCCTTCAGCTTGGCGGTCAGGGTCGAGCGCGCCCCGGCCCAGTCTTGCGCCTTGGTCTGCAGGTTCAGCAGAACGTCCTGCGTTTCTTCGTGCCGCGGCTTCAGCTGCAACGCCTTCTCGGCCAGCTTGCGGGCTGTGTTCTCGTCCCCCTCGGCCAGCTTCTGCTTCAGAATGCCCCGCACCCCGACGAAACGCGTCGCCGGATCGCTCACCAGCTTCTTGTAGGTCTCCGCCGCCTTTTTCGTGTCGCCGGTCATCTCGGCCGCCTGGGCCACCAGCAGGTTGGTTAGTTCAGGCTTGTTCAGCAGCTTCTCGGCCTTGCGGGCCTTGGTCAGCGCGATGCGCCCCTCGCCCGAGGCCAGCGCCATCAGCCCGTCGGCCAGTGCCTGGTATCCGCGCTGCTCGCGGCTGCGGTCGAAATAGCGTGACAGGGCGGTTTCGTCACCATTGATGAATTTCAGCGTGGCGATCAGCAGGCCCAACAGCTTCAGCCCCAGCCAGACGGCAAAGACCAGAACCCCCAGCGCGATGACCGACTGCAGCGGGCTAAGCGTGATTTCCAGCCCAAGGGCGGTGATCTGAACGCCGCCGCTGGATTCCATCAGGTAACCGGCGCCCATCGCCAGCAGGCCGACGATCACAACAAAAACAAGGATCTTCAACAATGACCACAGCATGACAGGCCCTTCAGTTCGAGTTCACGCCGGAAACCAGCGCATTGACGGCAGTCTCGGCCTCCAGCCGGGTCTTTGCCGCCTGTATCCATTCGGCCATGGCCGGTTTCGCGGCCTCGGGCAGCGCGTCCAGCTCGGTAAGGGCCGCCGCCAGATCGCCCTTGCCCATCGCGGCCTGCGCGCGCGACAGGATGGCGTCGGGGTCGCTGCCCTCTTTCGGCGTGACCGAGCGCGCCCCGGTCTGGCGTTGCAGAAACGCGATCAGGCCCGTGCCCTTGTCCGCCGCGCGGGCATCGGCCAGCGCCGCGCGGGCGGCGGGCGGGAAGCCATCGCGCAGATCGGCAAGGGTGGCCACGCCGTCATCGGCCGGTCCCGAAAGGGCATCCGGCACGGAAACACCACCGGCTTGCAACTGGGCAACCAGGTCCGAATACGGGCCACCTGCGTCTAGTTGGCCCCGGATCTTGGCCAGCGTCGCCAGGTTTTCGGCCGCCTGTGCCTGAGCCTTGGCCTGCGCTTCCTGCGCCTGGGCGTCAGCCACCATCTTTTCGACCTCGGCGCGTTGGCCGGCCAGAGAGTCCTGCAGTTTCTTCAGCTCGGCCTCGACTGCGGCAACCGTTTCGGGCGACGCCGCCTCGGTCAATGGGCGCGCCTCGAGCTTGGCGACCCGCTCGGCCAGCGGGTCGATTTTGCCGGACAGGGCGTCGAGGCTGGATTTGATGGTGGAGATCTCGCTTTCGATCGGCGCCAATTTGGCGCTCAGCGCGGCAATCTCGGCGGTCGGGTCCGGGGCTGCAGCCAGCTGCTTGCCCAAGGCGGCCAGTTCCTCGGCCTGACCGGACAGCTTGGCCTCGAGCGCCGCAATGGCCTCGGACGGGTCCGACCCGACAGGCCAGAGCAAATCACTGCGCCCGGCGGCAAAACCGATCGCGGCGGCAACCACCCCGCCGATCACGGCCGGCAGAAATCCACCGCGTCGGGGCGTGGTTTCCTGTTTGGGCGGTTCTGCCTGCATGTCATGGGATCGGGCTTCGGCTTCGGCTTCGGCTTCGGCTTCGGCTTCGGCTTCGGCTTCGGCTTCGGCTTCGGCTTCGGCTTCGGCTTCGGCTTCGGCTTCGGCTTCGGCTTCGGCTTCGGC
>NZ_JBXWRP010000014.1:0-24132 GCF_059612945.1 Ruegeria sp. BHSC276
CCCAACTCGCCTTCCTGTCGCCGAAGATCCAGGCCGCGATTCTCGACGGCAGCCAGCCGCCGGAGCTTACCCTCAAGCGCCTGGTCAGCGTCACCCACCCGCTGGATTGGGCGGAGCAGGAGCGCATCTTCGGCTTCTGAAACTCTCCGAAATTCTGGCTTCCCTGATACCCGGTGTGACGTGCCTGTTCCGACGCAGAACTTCCCTGTTACCGTGAAAAAGTTTCCCTGTTCCACGGTTTAGGGAATTCACACTTTAAAGTATTGAAAAAACTGATGATATCCGCAGGCAAAACGCCGAATTTCGACCCATTTTGCAGAAATTCCCGGTAATTCGCCCGTTATCAGGGAAAATCCGTCCAAAGCGATCCCGCCAAAACGCCCAACTGAGACGCCCGCCAGAACCGTGCCCTGGGTGTGCTTGTTGGATCGTCTCTGATGGAAAACAGGCCCGGCAACTCTCTGGAATTGCGGGATAATTCCGGTACAGAAAGTATCAATGGAGTGAGACGGGACTGGGTGGCGGTGCTGTCAGACAGATTCTAACCAGTCTCAGTTTTCCAATAACCACAGGAATTCAGGCGGAACAGAGCTGACGCCACTCGGCAAGTGCGGCGGCCCGGTTCGACTTGAAGTTTGGTCTGGAGGAAAGCGTGCGCTCCGAATTGAACAGGTTATAGATCGAGGCATGGACGGCGACGAATTTCTGCAAACTTCGCATCCGCCGGAAGCGAAGCATCGCCCGCTCTCGTCGTCGGAACGGCAGATGTGAATTCTCAGCGCGATTGTTGAGCCAGCGCCCCGTTTCCTGGCGATGGTCGGCACCGATATCTTTCAGGGCAGCGCCGTATGACCGGAGCCGGTCGGTCACGATTACGTCAGGTCGGCCATGCTTCCGCATTGCTTTTCTTAGGAATTTCAATGCCGCTTTCTTATCTCTGGTCTTGGTGACAAAGCTTTCGCGCACCTCGCCCTCGTGATCCACGGCCCGCCACAGATAGTGTCTTTCGCCGTTGATCTTCACGAACATCTCGTCCAGATGCCATCGCCACTGGCTCGCCTTCATCCCCTCGACCCGTCGTTTTCTGATCTCGTTGGCAAACATAGGCCCAAACCTGCGCCACCAAAACCGAACGGCTTCATGGCTCACGTCGATGCCGCGCTCGTGCAGCAGATCTTCCACATTCCGAAGCGACAGTGGGAACCGAACATACAACATCACCGCCAGACGGATGATTTCTGGACTGGTTTTGAAATAGCGAAACGGCGATCGTTGGGTCATGGTGCGACGCTACAAAACCGCCCTTCCCGCCTCAAGGCAGTTTGCTTTGACAGTGCCCAAGCGGATAATTTCCGGGCTGCTATGAAAGCATTTGAATGGATCACACTTGGGAATGGCCAGAGGCTACGAAACCGCCCTGCCCGCCTCAACCAAATTCCTTCTGACAACACCTTTCGAGGACGATCAGTAGTCTTTATGCCATAATTGAGCCTCGAATGCGGGTTGTCCGAGGAGGAGGAGAGCAATGCACAATCAACTAAACGAGCACCGTCGGATGCTGTTTCAAGCGTACCGCAGGTTTCTTGCAGCAGATCGCGCGTGGCAAGTCGCGCGGTCTGCGGCACTGGCATGATTACCAGCCGGCATGACGGAAAAAACAGCACTGATCGGCAATCCCGGTTCCCGCATGCGGCAGCTCTATCAAAAGCGAAACCGTGCGCTCGCCAGGCTTGAACTGACCAGGGCAGAGTTCAAAAAGGCTCAGCTGCGATTGAGTAGGCGGTCAGGCATGGTTGTGCGACTGATAGCGGCCGGATAGGCAGAGGGTTTTTTTTATTCTCCTGTGCGCCACGTTACAGCAAAGCTAGTCGCGTGTTCGGTATCGAGACGACTGCACCACAAGCACTGTCAGCAAGGGCACTGCGACCGAAATAATGCCTACGACAATCAGCAAGTAGCCTAGTTCGGAGTAATCGGCCGACGAAGTCCGTACTCCCGTAGCCGGGTCAACGGCCTCACGTGTAACCAAGAAAACCTTGTTGAGATACTTCGTACCCAAGCTGCTGGCCGAAAGCGCCATATTCGTGAAAGACGCCATGACCGCAAAGAACGTTGCCTTCAGGTCGGCCGGCGCGTTGCGCGCGATCCAGGCCAGCATCGGCACCATCGCGATCTGCGCCAGCGGCGACTCGATCGCGGTATCCAGAATGGCGATGAACCGCGCGTCGACGACTCCACCGGTATGCGCCGCGGTCCATTCCTGGATCCCATAATAAAGACCGATATTCGGCAATGCCAGGATACCGGATGCGATCGTCAGCAGGACGATGATATAGGCGATCGACCGGTTCGCCATCATGGGGCGCAACACGATCAACCCCAGTAAGGCCAGCAGCGAGGTGATCAGTGAAAGGATCGAAAGGAACCGCTCGTCGAACTCGAGCACGTCGATTTCGAACCATATCTGCCCCGGCCCGGGCAGCGGCACGGCCCGGAACACGAAAATGATCGCTGCTGTTCCGATCAGGGCGCGCGCGGCATCGGGGCGAAGTTCCTGAAGAAGCTGCCTCATCAGGAACAGGATCACGGTCATCGAAGTCACAAAAACGATCTCTTGCGCGTAGATGAGGTCCGACGTGCCCAACCAGATACTCAGGACGACGAAGGTCAGGCCACCCCCCAGGATTTGCCAGTTGACGTGCGTCACCGCGTCCGGGCGCCTTTGGGCCACCCCTTGTTCAGCGCGGCGATGCTGCACGATCATGTGCAGCACCACGCCACTGACCGAAATCACGGGGATGGCAAGGGCGATCAGGTAAACACGGCCATACAGATCAAGTCGCGCGTCTTGTGGCAGGTCTTCTGCCCCCGAAAACATCCAGATATTCACGGCGGCTACTGCGACAAGGCCCGATATGATAGCAACGCGGCCCAGCGTCTGCATCGTCGTATGCATGGCGCGCGCCTGCCCCTCGTCGAAAGGTTGGCCCGCTTCGTTAAGGGCGGGCACGGCTTCGACCGTCATGGCATCGGCGACGACGTCCTGGATTGCATAGCCCGCCGGCGCAAGCAGAACGGCGATGACATACCATTCACTCAGCGGAAGCAACGCACGCATTTCATCCGGCCGCGAAACGATGCCATACATGATCAGCAGCGACAGCGTTATCAAACCCGCGCCGAAAAGGATAAGCAGCGCTTTCCACCGCCAGAATATGTCAACCAAATGCCCCATTGGCATCTTCAACACCCATGGCAACCCGGCCCAGAATGCCAGTCCGGCCACGAATTCCGCCGAGAGCGAAAGGTACTCCTTGAGAAAGAACGCCCCCACGACCGAGGTCAGACCGGATACACCCGCCGCGAAATAAACCATCAGAGGCGGCAGGTAGGACCAGCGCATCTGTTGCGCGGGGTCTACAAAGACGCGGTAAAAAGCACCTTTGTGTTCTGAACTTCTGTCATCTTCTTGTGATGGCATCAGGCTTTTTCCATGCGAGGCTTGTTTGTGTACGGGATCGAGCTTCTCAAGCATTCTGATCCCACACCCGCAGTTTTCAGACCACATAGGTCCGCAAGGATAATTGAAAAAAGGATCGAGTTATCAAGCGTCGGTGATGCCATTCGAAAGAAAAAATCCTTCAACAACCAAGCGTAGCCATTTGGGGCAACGAGTTATAGCCATCTATCCATGGCGGCCCGCACCACGGTCAAAGCACAGTGCGCGAAAGCCGCTTGAACCGCAGGCCTGAATATTCCCTGCCGTGCTCGATGCACGTTTCCATTTCGAAGCGACAGCGGATACCATCAGGCGTAACAACGATAGGGTCATCTTCATCCGCACAGGGGGTGCTGGCAGACTAGTGCGAACCAGTCTCACAAAGGGCAGGATGCCTGCACTTTATTCGGCGCAGAGACCGCGCCACTCTGCGAGAGCGGCAGCGCTGTTAAGATTGCAATTTGTTCTAGAAGACAGGCTGCGCTCTGAGTTGAACAAGTTTAGAACTGAGGCGTGAACGGCGGCGAATTTCTCTAAACTGCGCATCCGCCTGAAACGCAACATCGCCCGTTCTCTTCGTCGAAACGGCAGATGCGAATTCTCAGCGCGGTTGCTCAACAAGCGCCCCGTTTCCAGACGCTGCTCCGCACCAATCTCTCTTGGAGCAGCGCCAAACGACCTGAGCCGATCAGTCACGATCACTTCGGGGCGACCGTGCTTTTGCATTGCTTTTTTTAGGAATTTCAATGCGGCTTTCTTGTACCGGGTCTTTGTGACGTAGCTTTCCAGCACCTCGCTCTCGTGATCGACCGCCCGCCACAGATAGTGCCGCTCCCCATTGATCTTCGCGAACATCTCGTCCAAATGCCACCACCAGCGGCTCGACTTCATCCCCTCGATACGTCGTTTTCTGATCTCGGCGGCGAACATCGGACCAAACCTGTGCCACCAAAACCGAACGGCCTTGTGGCTAACGTCGATGCCGCGCTCGTCTAGCAAATCTTCCACGTTTCGGAGCGACAGCGGGAACCGAACATACAGCATCATCGCCAACCGGATGATCTGGGGCGAGGTCTTGAAATAGCGAAACGGCGATCGTTGGGTCATGGTGCGACGCTACAAAACCGCCCTGCCCGCCTCAACCAAATTCCTTCTGACAACACCGGCGACCCTGTGTTTGGTGGGCGGCCCGGATCTTTCATGCCTCCCAGCAGGCCAATTCAGTGCGACGGCAACCAAAGCGCCAATTGTGGAAAAACAATAAGCAGAGCGACCAGAAGCAACGAGCAAAAGATAAACGGAAAGGCCGAGGTGTAAATCTCGCGCATGGTGGTTCCCTCAGGAGCCACGCCTTTCATTACGAACAAGAGTAACCCGAAGGGCGGAGTGGTAAAGCTGATCTCGAGTGACAGGAGCATGATCAGCGCGAACCAGATCGGGTCGAACCCAAGCGTTTGTGCAAGGGGAAATAAGATCGGAACGGTCAGGAGCATGATCGAGATCTGTTCCATGAACATTCCAAGCAGCAAGAGCACGGCAAACATTACCAGAAGCATCGGCAAGGGCGAGAGGTCGAAGCTTGTTGCCCAGGTCACGAGCCCCGTGGAAGCGCCTGAAAAGGCCAGAAGCTGGCTGAACGTGGCCGAGCCGAAGACGATGAGATAGGCCATGATCGTGACCCGAAGTGCGCCGATAACCGATTTCTTCATCGCCTCCCATGTCAGGCAGCGAAAGATCGCTGCTAGGATCAGGACACCGAGCGCGCCGAAGGCCGCGGCCTCGGAGGGGGTGACGAAGCCTTTGATCATCAGCGCGATGATGATGACCATGACGCCGACCATCGGGATCACTTCGCGTAGCAGCAAGCCCATTTTGGACAGGAACGACATCGGTTCCACATCATAGGCAGGGGCGGCTGTCGGGTCGATCTGGGTTTGCAGCCAGATCGTTGCGATATAAAACCCAGAAAGGATCAAGCCGGGGATCACGCCCGAGATCAGAAGGGCGGCCACGTCAATCTGTGCCAAGGTCGCCAAAAGCACGGCGAGTGCGGAGGGCGGGATGATAATCGCAAGACCGCCTGTGCCCAGGATCGGACCGATGCTCATGTGCGATTTGTAGCCCCGGCGGCTCATCTCAGGCACCATCAGTGAGCCAAGAAGTGCGGTCGATCCCATAGACGAACCCGAAAGCGTGGAAAACGCTGTGCCGCCCAGAACTGTGACATAGCTAAGACGCCCGGGCAGACGGCCAAGCAGCTTGTCGATTGCGGTGAACATGCGCCCGCCGAGGCCCGTGTGAAAGAAAATCTCGCCCATTAGCAGGAACAACGGAATGGGCATCAGCGCGTATTTGGTGAGCGAGCCGAGTCCGTTGTTCAACAGTTGTGTCACCCCGCGTTCACCGCCCATGAAGACCCACGCGCCGACGATATTTGCGGCCAGAAAGGCCACCGCGATCGGCATGCCGATCGCCATGAGAAACATGATCGTGCCAAGCAGCAGGGCCAGCGCCTCGAACCATTCCATTATTCGTGTATCCCTGCTTCGCCGCTATGCATCAGCTCCGATCCAAAGATGAAGCGCGAGAATTCAATGGCCATCAGTCCGAACGACAGCGGAAACGCGATGGTCAAAAGCCAGCGCGGGAAATAGTAGGCACGGGTATCGAAATCGCCCCGTTCGATATTGGTCATCACCAGCTCGATCCCCTTCCACGTCAGGATCGCGCAAACCAGCACACAGGCCGCGGCGACGGCGCGGCTCAGCAGGTGACGCGGGCCTTCGGGCAAGGCAGCGGTCAGCAATTCGATATGCACGTGGCCTTTTTCGCGGACAAGCCACGGTGCGCCGAGCATCGTCATGTAAAGCAGGCCGTATTCAGCCGAGGTAAAGAGCCACGCGAAAGGTTGCAGCCCGAGGTTCCGCATCAAAACGGAGGCAATGACCGACACCATGATCCACACCAGCATGAGACCGGAAATGACCGCCATTCCATAAAGCAGCGCCTTGTACGTTGTGTTGATCATCGCCTGGCTCCGTAAAGACAAGCAGGCCCGCCCGGAGGGCGAGCCTGCAAAGGCGCTTACTTGGCCGCGTCGAGATCGTAGAACAGCTCGATCAGGCGGTCATAGTTGGCTGTGCCACCGGGTTGACCAGCCATGACTTCCTTCATGCGTTCCCATGTCTTTTCACGAGCAGCGGCGAGGTAGTTGGCCTTGGCCTCACCTTCCAGCGAGACAACCTTCATTCCCGACGCCTCGAGCGCGGCAAAGTCTTCGTCGCGCTTGGCGCGCAGCGCTTCGACGCTGTCTTTCTCGTGCTGGATTGCAACATCCTGAAGGATTTTCCGCGCCTCGTCGGACAGCGAATTCCACTTTTCGAGGCTCACGATCACGCCAAGGTCGGTCGAGAAGAAGCACGGCTCGATCCGGTAGTTCAGGAACTCGTTCCACTTGAGATCGATCAGGCCGATCTGGGTCCAGCCGGTAGCATCAACGACACCACGCTGCAGCGCGGAATAGACTTCGCCGGTGGGCAGGTCGATCACCTGCGCGCCCAGGTAGTTGGTGAAGAACGCGTTGTAGACGTTGTTGCCGCGCAGCTTGAGGCCTTCGACTTCAAGGTTGCCATTGGCGTCGAACTTGGGCTCGTCGCGCGTCCAGAGATTGTAGCACACGCCACTGTCGAACCAGCCAAGGTATTTCAGGCCCATCTTCTCTTGGTGGATCTGGTCGATCAGCTCGATGCCGCCATTCATGCGGGTTTCGACCGCTGTCAGGTTCGACGCCACCATGGCATCCTTCTCGGGCAGCGCGCCGCCGTAGAACGAGCCGGGGGTATAGACCATGTCGACGACCCCGTCGCGCACCGCGTCGGGTTGCTGGAACATGCCGATCGCCTCGGGGCCACCGCGCACGTCGATCCGGACCACGCCCTTGCCGGCCTCGTTGACCTTGTCGACGAAGCTCAGGAAGCTTTTCGTGTAGATCAGCGTTTCGGGGAAAGCATGCACAGCCGAGAGGGTCTCTTCGGCCTTTAGCGTTCCCGCCACCAGCGTGGCCCCTGCAAGCAGGCTTGCCATGAGTTTCATTTGCATCGTGTCGTCCTCCACTGTTTTGGGGCGTCGGCCCCGTTTGTCTGGCCCTCCCGGGGCCGTGGCTGCCGCTTCGTGCGGCTGTTTTCAATCCACCTCTGTGGGCCATGCCCAAGCGGCGTTTTGACTGCGAAGATTCTTGAACGCAGCGATCGCTGCACCGTGGTTGCGGGTGAGATCGATGTCGTCCCACCCGTTGACAAGTTTCATCGCCCAGCTGTCATCGAGCGAAAAGCGCACCTCGAGCGCATCGAGTGCGACGCTGCGGCTTTCGATATCGATTGCAATATCTTGCGGACCATGTGCCAGCGCGGCTTCGAGTGCGGCATGGCTGTAGTCGTCGACGACTGCGGGCAGTACCCCGTTGTTGATGGCGTTTGCGGCAAAGATATCGCCAAAGCTGGGGGCGATGACCGCGCGGAAACCTGCATCTATGAGGGCGTAGACCGCCGCTTCGCGCGACGATCCGCTGCCAAAATTCCGCCCTGCGACAAGCACGGTAGCGCCGGGATGGATGTTGAGCGGAAAATCCGCGCGCATCGCTCCTGTGGCATCGCGGCGCATGTCATGCAGAAGGTAAGGGCCATAGCCCTCGTCCCGCGGGACCGACATGAAGCGCGCCGGGATCAACTGGTCGGTGTCGATATTCGCGACCGGCAGGCCAAGCGCCGTGCCCTTTAATGTGCGCCACCCCGCCATCAGATGGCCCGCCCCTCTAGAAGCGGGCGCACATCAGTCAGCGTGCCGGTCACGGCGGCTGCAGCGACCATGGCCGGGCTCATAAGGTGGGTGCGCGCGCCACGTCCCTGACGGCCCTTGAAATTGCGGTTCGTGGAGGATGCGCAACGCTTGCCTTGGGCGACCAGATCGCCGTTCATGCCCACGCACATTGAACAGCCTGAGGCGACCCAATCAAGGCCCGCTTCTGTAAAGACGCGGTCAAGGCCCTCGGCCTCGGCCTGAGCCTTGACCTGAGCAGAGCCCGGCGAAATGAGGCCCGGAACCCTCGCTTTGCGACCGCGGAGCACGGCTGCGGCGGCGCGCAGGTCTTCGATCCTTCCGTTGGTACAGGAGCCGATGAACACCTGATCGACCGGCGTGCCTTCCAGCTTGTCACCTGCCTTCAGCCCCATGTAGTCAAGCGCCGCGCGGGCCGCCTCGGCCTTGTCAGACGGCACTTCGGCGGGGTCGGGGATGACGGCGCCAATCGGAAGCGCCTGTTCCGGGCTGGTGCCCCATGTGACGGTTGGCGAGATCTCGGCGGCGTCGAGCGTGACCTCGCGGTCAAAGCGCGCACCCTCGTCACTTGATAGCGAGGCCCAATCAGCACAGGCCGCTTCCCAATCCGCCCCCTTGGGTGCGAAACGGCGCCCGTCCAGATACGCGAACGTCGTCTCGTCCGGCGCCACCATGCCGAAACGCGCGCCGCCTTCGATCGATAGGTTGCACAGGGTCATCCGCCCCTCCATCGAAAGCGCACGAATGGCGCTTCCGGCGTATTCCACGGCATGCCCTTGCGCGCCCCCGGTGCCCAGTTTGGCGATCCACCCAAGCGCGATATCCTTGGCCGTCACACCCGCACCAAGCGTGCCACCAACGGTGATGCGCATCGATTTGGGTTTGCGCTGCCAGACCGTTTGGGTGGCGAGGATATGCGCCACCTCGGTCGCGCCCACACCAAAAGCCAGCGCGCCGAAGGCGCCATGCGTCGACGTATGGCTATCGCCGCAATTGATCAGTAGACCCGGCAGGGTCAGCCCCTCTTCGGGGCCCACCACATGCACGATGCCCTGATGCGGATCATCCAGATCATAGAGCCGCACCCCATGGGTGGCGGCATTGCTGCGCAGCGTGTCGATCATGCGGGCGATCTGGGGGTCGGTGATGCGCGACCGGCCCCGCGTGGGCGCATAGTGATCAACCACGGCGAAGGTTAACGACGGTTCGGCCACCGATAGGCCGCGTTCGCGGATCTTGGCAAAGGCATGGTGCGAGCCTTCGTGCACCAGATGCCGATCGACCCAAAGCAGGGAAACGCCATCGTCGCGCTGCAACACCTCATGCGCGGCCCAAAGCTTGTCGAGCATGGTTTGCGGGGAACGCATCAGCGCTCTCCCTTGCTCAGGCCAATGGCAGGCTCCCAGTGACGTGCCGTGCCCTGACCGACGCGTGTCAGTGGCATTTCAAGGCTAAACATATCGGGGCGGTAAAGCCCCGAGAGGTATTCAACGCCGTTGCCCTCCACGTCGCGCACGACCCGGCGCAGTGACAACAGGGCTGATCCCACAGCCACGTCCAGCGCCTCGGCCACATCGGGACCGGCGAGGGTCGCGCTAACCGATTGATGCGCCTCCTTGATCTGCACGCCGCTGCGTTCGAGCAGCTTGAACAGCGGTGTGGTCGCAAGGTCGTTCTCGGAATAGTTCTGGGCGATCCGGGCAGGAACATAGGTCGTCAGGTGGGAAAAAGGCACGTCCCCCGCCAGCCGCACACGCGTGGCGATCTGGACCTTGCTGTCGCCGTTCAACCCCATCGCCGAGGCCACGAAATCGGGCGCGCTGCCATAGGAAAACGACAATAGCCGTGCCGTGGTCTGCTGGCCCATCTCGACAAGTTGCGGCATCAGCGTGTTGAAATCCATCGCGGCGCGTTGGCCGCTGGCGTGGCGCGCACGTACCTTGGTGCCGCTTCCGGCGCGTCGCTCGATCAACCCGCTCTGGGCCAAGGCATTGAGCGCGCGGCGCACCGTCACGCGGCTGACCCCGAAGGATTCGGCAAGCTTCTGTTCGCCAGGCAGGCTTTCGCCGTCGCGCAGATTGCCGCCGGTAATCTGATCGCGTAGCGACAGATAGACGTGTCGGGCCTTCACCCCTTCCGGCAGTATCTGAACGGTTTCGGCCTGCACTTGTGATTCCCCCAACTCTGCGCCGTAGAAGGTAAATGTGTTCCCTTCAAAAGCAAGTATTAGTATTCTAGATGTGCAAAATTTCTTTCTGGAAAGATGCAATATATGTATTACAGATAATACAGGTTACCCGGGGAGAAGGTCATGCCAATTGTCGAACTTCATGTTTTGGAAGGTTATGATGCTAAAGAGAAGCAGCGCCTTGGGCAGGCCCTGACGGACGCGGTGCGCTTCGTCGTGCCCGCCGCGTCCGACCTTGTGACGGTGATGATCCACGACATGCCGCCAGACAATTATTATCGCGGTCGCGCAACGCGCAGCCCCGCACCGGCTCGGCCCGATCCCGCGCGAGTCGTCAAGGATTACCTTGCCGCAATGGAAGCGCGCGACTTGGAAAAGGCGCGCTCCTTTCTCGGCGACGGCTTTGCCATGACCTTCCCGGGCACCGCACCCATGCGCAAGCTTGACGAGCTGATCGAATGGTCCAAACCGCGCTACAGGTCTGTCACCAAAGCCTATGACGGTTTTGACGCGATGCAGAGCGCGGGTGACGCAGCCATCGTCTATTGCCGCGGCACGTTGCGGGGCGAATACCACGACGGCGGCACCTTTGACGGCATCCGCTTTGTCGACCGGTTCGAAATCACCGGCGGCAAGATCACCAAGCAGGATGTATGGAACGACATGGCCGAAGTGAGGGCGAAGTCATGAGCGAGATCGACCCCATTACCCTGTCGGTTCTTGCCGGCCGGATGGAACAGATCGCGGACGAAATGGACGCGACGCTTTTCCGCGCCGCCTTCAACCCGATCATCGCCGAGGCGCATGATGCCAGCCACGGGCTTTATCACGCCGCGTCGGGCGATACGCTGGTGCAGGGCAAATCCGGCCTGCCGATTTTCGTGGGCGTGATGTCATTTGCCGTGAAAGCCGTGATCGAAAAGGCCGCCAGGGACGGCGATCTTGAAGATGGCGATATCTATATCTTCAACGATGCCCATATCGGCGGCACGCACCTCAGCGACATGCGTCTGGTCCGGCCCTATTTTCGTAATGGTAAACTGTTTTGCTATCTTGCCTCGGTCGGTCACTGGCATGACGTGGGCGGCGCGGTGCCGGGCAACTACAACCCGGCAGCGACGGATGTGTTTCAAGAGGCCTTCAACCTGCCGCCCGTGAAACTGGCCCGCAAGGGCGAGATCAACCAGGACATCATCGACATCCTGTTGCGCAACACCCGCCTGCCGCAATCGGCCATGGGCGATCTGAACGGCCAGCTTGGCGCGCTGGATCTGGGCGTCAAGCGGATGGACGAGTTGCTGGATGAATATGGCAGCGAAACGATCACCGCCGCGCTGGACGCTCTTGGCCATCGTGCCGAGGCGCTGATGCGGTCTGAACTGACCGATCTCCCCAATGGTCGGTGGGAGGCCGAGGATTATCTCGACAACGACGGGATCACCGACGAACCGCTGAAGATCAAGATCGCGCTGGAGATCAAAGACGATCAGATGACGCTGGATTTCACGGGGTCATCGCCGCAATGCGCAGGCCCGGTGAATATTGCCCTGCCAACGACCGTGGCAACCGCCTATGTCGCGATCAAGCATGTGTTTCCGGCCCTGCCTGCCAATGCTGGCGTGATGCGTCCCATCGAAGTGTTCGTGCCCGAAGGCAGCCTTTTGGCGGCGCAATTCCCGGCCCCCACCGGTGGCTATACCGAAACCATCCTGCGCATGATCGACGTGGTCTTTTCCGCCTTTGCGCAGGCCGCGCCCGACCGGGTTGTCGCCAATGCCTATGGCACGATCAATGCGCTCTCCATCGCGGGCAAGCGCAAGAACGGGCAGCCTTGGGTGATGTTCTCATTCTATGGCGGCGGTCATGGCGGTTCGATCGAGACGGACGGGCTCAACCATGGTAACGCGCCGATTTCCACCGCGACGATTCCGCCGATGGAAATCCTGGAGGCCGCCTATCCGGTGATGTTCCGCAAATGGGCGCTTAGGCCCGACAGCGCAGGCACAGGCACGCATCGCGGCGGTCTGGGCGCGGTCTACGAGATCGAAGTGCTGGAGGAAAACGGCGCCGAGGCGTTCCTGTTCGGCGAACGCGGGCGGTTTGCCCCCAAGGGGATCGCGGGCGGCGGCGACGCGGCGCTGAACGCGTTCCAGTATGAGCAGGACGACGGCTGGCACAGCCCGCCGCTGGCCTCGAAGATGCGGGGGATCAGGCTCAAGGCCGGGCAGGCCGTGCGGCTGGAAACACCGGGTGGCGGTGGGTATGGCGCGGCGTCCGAACGCCCGCCTGCTGCCGTGGCCCGCGACGTGGCGCGCGGGCTGGTCAGCGCGGCCCAGGCGGTTGCGACTTATGGCACGAAATGGCGGGAGTACACGGCATGAGCAACCGCATGATCGGTGTCGATGTCGGCGGCACATTCACGGATGTCTTTGTTCTGAACGAGACCGAAGGCACTGCCAGTGTCGCCAAGGTTCCGACAACACGGCCTGACCAGTCGGGCGGCTTTCTCGATGGGATCAGGCGCGAGGTTCAGGACCTGTCGGAGATCTCCGTGGTGGTGCACGGCACGACGGCAGGCACCAATGCACTGCTGGAACGCAAGGGCGCGATAACCGGGGTAATATGCACCGAGGGCCTGCGCGACGTGTTGGAAATGCGCCGCCGCGACAGGCCGCGCACATGGGGCCTGCGAGGCGATTTCGAACCGGTGGTGGACCGCCGCAACCGGCTGGAAGTGCCCGAGCGCACGCTGGCCGACGGCACGATCCGCACGCCCGTGGACCTTGACGCCGTGCGCGCCGCCGCCAAGGTGTTGCAGGATCAGGGCTGCGAAGGCGTGGCGGTCCTGTTTGCCAATTCCTATGCCAACACCGCCAACGAAGACGCAGCCGTCGCCGCGCTGCGCGAGGTCTGGCACAACGAGCATGTCTCGGCCTCGTCCGAGATCCTGCCCGAGATCCGCGAATTCGAACGCTTCTCGACCACCGCGCTCAATGCCTATTTGCAGCCCGAGGTGTCGGGCTATCTGAGACGGCTGGAAAACGCCCTCAAGGCGGGCGGGTTCGATGGCGAGTTCATGATCGTGCAGTCGAATGGCGGCGTCATGGCGGTGGATACCGCTTGCCGTCTGCCGGTGCGCACGGCGCTGTCCGGCCCCGCGGCGGGGGTGATCGCGGCGGGCTATATTGCCGGCTCGGCGGGGTTCGAGAATGTCATCACCGGCGACATGGGCGGGACCAGCTTTGATGTCTCGCTGATCGCAGGGGGGCAGTCGATGCTGTCGCCGCAGACCTCGATCGATTTCGGCATGGTGGTGCGCAATCCGATGATCGAGATCACCACCATCGGCGCGGGCGGCGGCTCCATCGCCTGGGTGGACAAGGGCGGGCTGTTGAACATCGGCCCGGAAAGCGCGGGCAGCAATCCGGGGCCGGTGGCCTATGGCCTCGGGAATACCCGCCCGACCGTGACCGACGCCAACGTGGTGCTGGGCCGGATCGATCCGGACAACCCCATCGGCGGCAAGCTGGAACGGCTGGATGTGGACGCGGCAGGCAGCGCGATAGACGAGCATGTGGGCGGTCCGCTGGGCCTCTCCACGGTTCAGGCCGCCGAGGCGATCCTCAAGGTTGCCAACAGCCGTATGGCGGGCGCTATCCGCCTTGTCAGTATCGAGCGCGGCTATGACCCCAAGCGGTTTGCCTTCATGCCGTTCGGCGGTGGCGGCGCGCTGCATGCGGGGGCGATGCTGGCCGAGGTGGGCATCGCGCGTGCCATCGTGCCGCGCTATCCTGGTGTCACATCGGCCATGGGCTGCGTGATTGCGGACATGCGGCAGGATTTCGTGCAGACGATCAATTCTCTGGTCGGCACTCTGGATGAGGCGGCCTTGGGCGACTTCATGCAGGATCACGCCAATCACGGCATGGCGCTCTTGGATGCAGCGCGCACCAGTTTCGAGGCCCGCCAACTGAGTTTCGAGCTGGACATGGCCTATGTCGGGCAAACCCATACCGTGTCGGTGCCGCTGAATGTGAAAGCGCAGGGCGGCAAGGTGACCCCGCCAACACGCGCCGAGATTGAAGAGGCGTTTGACGCCGCTTATCGCGCCACCTTCGGCCGGCTGTTGCAAAACGGTGTCAGGCGCATCCTGAACCTGCGCAGCGCGGTGACAGGCATTCGCCCCAAATTCGACCTGAGCGCCTTGGCCCCGTCCGGCGATGGCGCGTCCGAGCCGATTGCCCAGCGTCGGGTGCATTTCGCCGACAGCTGGCATGACACGGCGATCTATGACCGCCTGGCCCTTCCGGTGGGAACCGTCATCAAGGGGCCTGCGATCCTGACGCAGCCCGATACGACGGTTCTGATCGAACCTGACTTGCAAGGTCGTGTCGATCCGTTTGGCAATACCATCATCGAGCCTCGGGAGGACGCATCATGAGCAATCCAGCAACATGGGACATTGCGCGCACGGCGCTTCTGACGATTGATTTGCAGAACGATTTCATCCACCCCAAGGGCGCCTATCGCCGGGCCGGGCAAGGCGCGGACAGCATCGCCGCCCTGCCAGACCGCATCGCCCCGCTGGCGCGGGCCATTCAGGCCAGGGGCGGGCGGTATTTCTCGGCCCAGTTCACACTGGTGCCGGACAAGGATGGCGAACCTCTGATTGCGCCGCATCTCAAAGAGCTGCGCCCGTTCCTCGGCAAAGGCGATTTCGCCCCCGGCAGTTTCGGGCACACGCTCGTGGACATACTCCAGCCCGCGGATTTCGTGATCGAGAAGGTCGCCTATTCCGCCTTTTACCAGACAAGGCTGGAATACCTGATGCGCGCGGTGGGGATCGAGCATTTGATCGTCGGCGGCATCGTCACCAATGGCGGTGTCGCCTCGACGCTGCGTGACGCGCATCTGCGCAACATCGAAACCGTCATGCTGACCGATGGCTGCGCCGCGTTCCGGCAAGAGGTGCATGATGCTACGCGGTTGTCGTTGGGAACGGTCACCCATCAGATGAGCTGTGCCGAGGCGCTGAGCCTGATCGAGGCTGCGTCATGAGCCTACGCGCACGTCTTCAGAAAAAGGAAATCTTGGCCGCTCCCGGTGTCTATGACGGGCTGACGGCCTCGCTCGCCGAAGCGGCAGGATTCGAGGCGCTTTATCTCAGTGGCGCGGCCGTGGCCTATACCCGGCTGGGCCGGCCAGACATTGGCCTGACCACCGCGTCCGAGATGGCCGATACCATGACGCTGATCGCCGACCGCACATCATTGCCGGTGATCATCGACGCCGATACGGGCTTTGGCAACGCGCTCAACGCCCAGCGCACCATGCGGCTTTATGAACGCGCCGGCGCCTCGGCCCTGCAGGTGGAGGACCAGACCTATCCCAAACGCTGCGGCCATCTGGCGGACAAGTCGTTGATCCCGGCCACGGAAATGGTGGGCAAGATTGCCGCGATGGCCGATGCGCGCGCTTCGCAAGAAACGCTGATCATCGCCCGCACCGATGCGGTTGCCGTTGAAGGTTTTGCCGCCGCCGAAGACCGGGCCGAGGCCTATCTTGAAGCGGGTGCCGACGTACTCTTTATCGAGGCTCCGCAAACCCGCACCCAGTTGGAACAGGTCGCGACGCGCTTTGCGGAGCGCGTGCCGCTGCTGGCCAATATGGTCGAAGGTGGCGCCACCCCGATCACCAACGCGGCTGACCTTGAAAACCTCGGCTTTTCCATCGTCATCTTTCCCGGCGGGATCGTTCGCGCGCTGGCACGCACCGCGCAGGACTATTACCAGAGCCTTTTCAGCAACGGTTCGAACAAGCCGTTTGCCGACCGGATGTTCGATTTCGGCGGGCTGAACGACGTGCTCGGGACCGCGGAAATGCTCAAAAAGGGTGCACTCTATGACGGCGCCGACAGTTGAAACTCCCCCGGCGGGCTATGACCTTGAGGTCGAAACGCTCATCATCGGTGCAGGTGCCTGCGGGTTGATTGCGGCACTATCGGCACAAGAAGTCGGACAAGAGGTTCTGGTGATCGAGGCCGATGAGGTTCCCTCCGGGTCCACTGCGTTGTCGGCGGGCCTGATTCCGGCGGCGGGCACGGCGTTGCAACACGAGGCGGGTATCGAGGACAGCCCCGCCCGGCTCTCCGCCGATATTCAAGCCAAGGCTCATGGTGAGAACGACCAGGCGCTGGTCGATCTTCTGGCGCAGAATGCCGCCCCAGTGATCGACTGGCTGACACAGGTGCATGGTCTGCCGTTCTCTGTGGTCGATGATTTCGACTACCCCGGCCACTCGGTCCGCCGCATGCACGGACTGCCGACGCGCTCCGGGGCTGAACTGATCGACGCGCTGCGCAGCACCGCAGAACGCGCGGGCATCGACATTGTCTGCGAACGCCGCGCCGAGACGCTGTTCTTTGAGGATGGTCTGGTTCACGGGATCGCCGCGCGCCGCCCCGATGGCAGTGTGGAAACCATTGGCTGCAAGCGCCTGATCCTTGCCTGCAACGGCTATGGCGGCAACCGTGAACTGGTCGCGCGCTATATGCCCGAGATCGAGGCGGGGCTGTGGTTCGGCCATGACGGCAACCGGGGCGAGGCGGTGCTTTGGGGTGACAAGATCGGGGCAGCGACCGAGCATCTTGGTGCCTATCAAGGCCATGGCAATGTCGCCCATCCTCATGGCATCCTCATCACCTGGGCCACGATCACCGAAGGTGGGGTGCAAGTGAACCGCGAAGGCAACCGCTTCTGGAACGAGGCACAGGGCTATTCCGAGGCCGCCCGTGCCGTGCTGTCGCAACCCGGCGGCGAGGCCGTCGCCATCTTCGATGCCCGGATCGCCGACGTCGCGCGGCAATTCGAAGATTTTAAACGTGCCGAAGCACAAGGTGCGATCAAGAGCGCCGACACGCTGAGCGGGTTGGCCATTGCGCTTGGGCTTCCTGCCGATGCGCTTGTCAGAACCATCGCAAGCATTCCGTTGGGCGGCACGGATGGTTTCGGTCGCAGCTTCGGCGCAACCGGCCTTGCTCCGCCCTATTGCGGCGTGCGAGTGACAGGGGCGCTTTTTCATACACAGGGTGGCCTGCGTGTGGACGAAATGGCGCGTGTTCTCACCCGCGAGGGTGTGCCGATTGCAAATCTCTACGCCGGCGGCGGGGCAGCCTGCGGTGTGTCGGGCCGCGGGGACAGCGGCTATCTTTCCGGAAACGGCTTACTGGCCGCGGCCGTCCTGGGGCGCATCGCCGGAACCCCCGCGATAACCCAAAGGACAAGCACCTCGCCTTCGTGATAAACAGCGCGCCACATGTAGTGACGTTCGCCGTTGATCTTCACGAAAACCTAGTCGACATGCCACTGCCATTGCCGCCCGGATCGCAGTCTTTCCGCCCGCCGACGCCGGATTTCTGACGCGAACATCGGACCAAATCTGTTCCACCAGAAACGGATCGTCTCGTGACTTACATCAATACCGCGCTCGTGCAGCAGATCTTCGACATTCCGCAGCGACAAAGGGAAACGAACGTACATCATGACCGCCAAGCGGATAATTTCCGGGCTGCTATGAAAGTATTTGAATGGATCACACTTGGGAATGGCCAGAGGCTACGAAACCGCCCTGCCCGCCTCAACCAAATTCCTTCTGACAACACCGAGACGGGACTGGGTGGCGGTGCTGGCAGACTAATGCGAACCAGTCTCCGTTAGGGCGGTCGCACTGCCCGTTATGCTGCGCAGAGACCACGCCACTCTGCGAGCGCGGCGGCGCGGTTCAGCTTGAAATTTAGTCTGGGGTAGAGGCTTCGCTCCGAATTGAACAGGTTGTAGACCGAGGCGTGGACGGATACGAATTTCTGCAAACTTCACATCTGCCGGAAGCGCAGCATAGCTCGTTCTCGTCGTCGGAACGGCAGGTTAGAATACTCAGCGCGGTTATTCAACCAGCGCCCCGTTTCCTGGCGATGGCCAGCGCCAACTTCCTTCAGTGCAGCACCATAGGATCTGAGCCTGTCGGTCACGATGACTTCCGGGCGTCCATGCTTGCGC
The DNA here is from genome assembly GCF_059612945.1 of Ruegeria sp. BHSC276. Lineage (NCBI taxonomy): Bacteria > Pseudomonadati > Pseudomonadota > Alphaproteobacteria > Rhodobacterales > Roseobacteraceae > Ruegeria > Ruegeria sp. BHSC276. Next base: position 18,575 of record NZ_JBXWRP010000014.1, read on the forward strand.
ATTGCTTTCTTTAGAAATTTCAGCGCGGCCTTCTTGTCACGTGTCTTCGTGACGAAGCTTTCCAAAACCTCGCCCTCGTGATCAACCGCACGCCAAAGGTAATGGCGTTCGCCATTGATCTTCACGAACATCTCATCCAGGTGCCAGCGCCAGCGGCTCGAACGCATGCCCTCTATCCGCCGCTTCCGGATCTCGGCGGCAAACATCGGGCCAAACCTGTGCCACCAAAACCGCACGGTTTCGTGGCTGACATCGATCCCGCGCTCGTGAAGCAGATCTTCGACATTTCGCAACGAAAGCGGGAAACGGACCTACAGCATCACAGCCAAGCGGATGATTTCTGGGCTGGTTTTTAAATAGTGAAACCGCGATCTTATGGTCATAGGGCGACGCTACAAAACAGCCCTACCCGCCTCAAGCCGGTTTCCTCTGACAAGACCCGATATTGAGGCCGATGGCCGGGAACAGGTAGCTGGTAACCAGCGAGCCGCCGATCCCGATCAGGATGTCACGGCCCAGTCCAGAGCCGGACCCCTTGACAATCAGGGTCGACACCCAGCCGACGACCGCGCCGACCACCACAGCAATCAAGAGCCCTGAAACGAGCCCCATACCGGTGCCCAGCGCTTCGGGCGGCACCTGAGCAAAGGCGGACGTCGCCAGAAAGCCAAGTGCAGGTGGCATCATATGTTTCTTCATTGAGAAGTCTCCCTCCCTGAACGGCCAAAACTGCCGGATCAACCCACGCAAGTGTGGCGCAGACCATCACATCCGCGTCACACCTGATTTGCCTGCTTGGTTGGTTACAATCTACCGTTGCGCAGATTGAAGACCTGACCACGAGAGTTCGTCCCGCAAATTACGTGACGGTGGCCCGAGGCCATCTCGATATAGTAGTTGTCGGACCCTTCCTGGCCGGCCTTGATGATGTGAACGTCCCGCGCTCTGACACCAAAGCTGGATGAAACCTCGTCTCTGCAGCCTGCAATCGCGGCAGCGGGCACTCTGACTTCGCGGACTTTGTTTCGCTTGTGCGCGAGGTTGTTCTCACGCTCTTTATGTCCGGCCGCGTAGCCTTCGCTGTAAGCGCGGGTGCCGTAGCCCGTATCGAACTGCTCATTGTGCAAACCGTCCCGGTATCCCGCCTCGAACATCGCCGTCTCGTGGTGTCCTTGAGGTCTGTATCCTTCCTGATAATGATTTTCGTGATGCGCGAGGGCCGCAATGCCAAGGATCGCAGCCGCGGCCAAGGCCGCCTTTTCCTTGTCGGACATCGCAGCACCAGGAATCGCTGATCCGACGAACAACGAGCCAGCAACCAGGCCCGTAACTAGAATTCGCATGATTTCCTCCTATACCTAGCGATTTAAATGAAAATTGTACGCGAAGTGGCGACCAAGAAGGACGCATTTCGCACCCGTAACAGTGTCATTGGATTGGATCCTCTGGCACAAGGAATGTTGGAACGAGGTCTTCTGTGCAGCCAGAATTCACTGGTTCGCCCGGTTGATCGAAAAAGGCTGCAGCGACGTCTCTGGCGCATTGTGAGAACAACGTTGCCCCATGCCCCGTGTTTGGAAAACGGACGAACTGTGACCCGACCGAGTTGACCGCCGCCAGCTCTGCCCATGACGTCGCTGTCCGGATGCCGTGCGTTCCAGTGAAAATCATCACAGCAATACCATGACTTCTTGTTGCGAGACCCCACCGGCCTGAGAGCACCGCCTGATCCATCAGTTCGCCGCAGAGCGAATTTGTTCCATTACGGCGTCGCAGTCAGACGTACTTCCCACAACGGCACCAGGCGCTGTCTCACCGGACATCTCGGCAAGGTCGGCCGCTGCGCGGGTGAGGATCTGGTCCACCTGGTCAGGGGCCAAAAGTCCCTCCTCCTGCGCGGCAATCACGGTCGAGCAGACGCCGGCTGACATACCCGTCGCAATACCCGCACCTGCGGCCGAGCCTCCGACGATCGCCCCACCGAAGAGGGCTCCCGCGACCAGTCCAATAACCAGCCCGACAATTCCAATCAGTATTTTACCCATGTCTTCTTGCCTTTCTCAAAAACAGCGGCCTTCAGGGCCACAACAAATTGAGGATGAAAACCGCGGCACCGATTCCAAAGAACAGCGGCCAACTCCATCTCGGGCCACCGTCCTTGTGCGGGACATAAAGACCCGCTTTGTGCATGCCGATCATCACGACAAATATGAGGACGCCCGTTACAAGCGCATGTGCGAGGTCAAAGTGCATCTGGCCCTCCCTTGTTAGGTTGTTCACTGCGGGGTCTGCCGCCGTGAACGTATCGACAAAGCAATGTCAGGATCGTGATATTCAGCAACGGCGACAGGGTTGCTATCCACGGGAGCAACGGTTCGGGAAATCCGTCCGTCCAAAGAACCCATGGCAGACCAAGCGGCATCAGAAAGACGCCTGCCAGGGGATCGCGCTCCTGACCGAAGAGCCCAAAGGCTCCGATCAGGAGCAACGCCAGAGCTACGAGGTACATCGCCCAGGCGATCCGGATGATCCACTTGCAGAGTTTCAACAGTCCTCGGCGGGCAGCATCGTGATGTTGGAATAGCGTCCGTCCGCCGTGGTGATCGCTGCGCATGATCCTGTCGTGCGATTGAACCAATAGCTCGTCAGACCTTCGCTGCGGATCAGTTCGTATCCGCGCGCCTGCAGCCCACCCTCGGCCTGGCCTGCACGTGCGCCGACGAAGTCGGAGAGATCTCCCGCGCCGCCTGTGCTCGCCGGTGCCGAAGTGCCGCCCGTGTCTTCGACGCATCCCGCGAGCGCGAGCAGCGCTACTGCGCCGGCCATCATTCTGAATTCATTTCTCATTGTGTCTCTTCCACTCCTTTCATGTGAGATTGCTTCGTTACGATTGGCCAGTGGATGCTGACCAAGTTTACTGTCTGCCGTCTTGATGACCCGGCGTTGTCTCATTCAATCCCGAAGATGACATTGTATGATTGAGCACCATTTGCGGTGTTGTAGACTTCGACCACATGGTCTCCTGACTGCCAGAGCTGTCCACGATACTCTTGCGTCGCATTCATTTCATCCAGCAACACGGAACCGTCCGGGTTGTAGATTACGTACGTCATTCCGGGTCCGTTCGCGGCGAGACGGAAATACAGAAACTGACCGTCGCGCGCGCCAAGGATGTAGCGCCGGCTCTCTTGCGGCAGGAGAGAGCCCGTGAGTTCCGCTCCGGAGCTACCTACGGGGAACTTTATGATCACGGTCGACCCGCCGCTTCCCGATGCCCCCGCGGCGGTGCCTGACGACGCTGAACCGCCGCTAATGCCAGAGGCAGGATCGTTGCTGCCTTCGATCAGAAAGTCACCCGCAGCCCACCCCTCGTAGCCCGGGTCGGCCAGCGTGGCGACGCGGCACCAGCGGCGGCCTTCTTGCATCCGGCAGCCCAAGTTGCGCACGTTTTGCCCGTTGTTGAGGCGCGTCACCAGGCTCGCGCCCGAGGAAGGGCCCGAACGCAAGTTCAAGGTGCCGCCCGAGGTGGCTACCTTGTAGAAATCCGGGCCGCCCTGCAGGCCGTCCGCATAATCGGCCTGCACCCTGTCGCCGGTTTCGCCCTCGATGCTGATCGCTATCATGTAGTCAGACACTTCGTCCCGCCGCGCTGCGCTGCGCATCATGTAGACCGACACGGTGTACTCACCGGAGGCAGGCAGAACCCCGTCAAAGATGTTCAGATCAGGCACCATCGCCCCCATGAACTGGCTGTTGACCAATGCCTCGTCACCCGGGCCCCTGCCGGGAACGTAGACGTTGAAATAGGTGGCGGTGTTTGACGGTTCGAGCCGGACTTTCATCCGTTGGCCCGCTTCGGCGCCGATCCGGTAGAGGACACTCTCATAGCCGGTTATGGAATCGTTGATAACCGTGCCAGACGTACCAGCAGCAAATCGGACATATTCGGTGCGCATCTCATCCTGCGCAAGCGCGGGTGACAATCCGCCGAAGGCCGCTGCCGCCAGACCGAGCGCGGCGGCAGCGGTAAGGTTGGTGAAGAGCTGAATGCCGGGAGACATATTGCAAATCCTCAATGGATTTCGGGAGTAACGCACGTGACCACAGCTTAGAGTGTTGGCATTATCATGCGGATCAATGCCGACATCCCCCCAGAATGACCACTACTCATCGATCATGTTTGCAACTGACTCGGGAATAGTCTATCCAATTGGCGCAGAGATTATCCAAAAACCGCTGCGAAGTTGGAAATGTTTGATCCGACCGCACATGCTCGAAATCCGCCTGTTGGGCTCGGTCCCCGCGTACTATGCCAGACCGCGGATGATGAATTGCCGACCGGGCTCGGGGGATTCCGGCTGAGCGCCTATTACAGCGGCGAACGGTCCAAGCTGTCGAGGCGCCAGTTCACGGGCAAATCCACCCTCAAACTGCGCGATCCGACGGATGGCGAGGCAGCCGTCGCGATCAGCGATATCGCATTATTGAGCCTCGCCTATGTCAGATCGACCGGACATGACGTTGTCGTGCGGGAACTGCAGCGGGCCAACCTTCTGGTCCCGGTCACCGGCACGCTGGCCAGCCGAAACGAACAGATGCGGTTCGAGCGCAAGAGCGAGCCATGGATCCTGTTTGGCCGCGGGACGCGCGAAACGACGACCCTTCCCACGCAGGAGGCACCTTACCAGGCCTTCGTGCTGTCCATGCCGCCCCAGGTCCTTGGTGACCGCCTCGCACGCATGGAAGCGCAGGGCGGCATGCTCTGTGGAGACGCGTTCCGGGATGACGATCTGCATCTGGCCCGCATTACGCTCACATTGGCTGCAGAGGTGTCCCTTTGCGCGGATATGGAAATGGACATGCGCTTGGCCGAGGCATGGGGGACGATAGTGCTCGACCAGCTCAACCGCTGCGTTGACGCGCACCTCGGTACCGGCGCGAATGAGTCGTCCGGCCCCAAGGAAAACCCGTCTCTCAGGCACGTCAGAAGGGCCGAAGAACTGATACACAAGCGCCCCAACGAGATCGAGGGGCTTCCGGACATCGCCCTCCATGTCGGCGTGTCCGAGCGAACGCTTCAGGCCGCCTTTCGCAAGGTTCGCGGAGCCACGCCGATGCAAGTGCTGGCACAGGCAAGGCTGCATTGCGCAAGGCGTGCGCTGCTCGACCGCGACGGTCCGAAAACGGTGTCGGACGTCTGCTCAATGTGCGGCATCGAGCATCACGGGCGATTCAGCAAGCTCTACAAAGAGGTCTTTGGTGAACACCCCGTCGCGACTCTAAATTCACGTTGGACAACATAACCAGCGAACTTCTCTTTTGGCCGCCCATGCGCCATTCAAACGCAATGAGGCAAAAGCCAGCAAAGTCCGCATTGTAGTCATTGAGCGGAATTGAGCGAACGTCTGGGTGCTGCCAGACGAATGCTAACCGGTCTCCACATGGATAGAATGGCTGTCCCTTAATCGGCGCAGAGACCCCGCCACTCGGCAAGTGCGGCGGCCCGGTTCGATTTGAAGTTTGGTCTGGAGGAAAGCGTGCGCTCCGAATTGAACAGG
>NZ_JBXWRP010000015.1:0-13156 GCF_059612945.1 Ruegeria sp. BHSC276
ACAACCGTCTTTCCAGTCCGTCAGGCCGCCTCTCCAGCCCGTCACCAACGCCTCACCAGCGCCGGTGAAGGGGGTTCTAAGATTATCCAACCAAAGCCGCAAGGGGAAAATCGCATCTCGATGCATTTTTTTGCAGATCGACATTTTATCTTTTATTATCAAACAATTGATTGCCTGGCCGCGGCAGACATAACTACATCAATGAAGTGCGGCACTGCGCGCTCAGCTGCGGCCCTCAAGCCGGAGGATTCGCGCCCCACAATATATTGTACACATCGCACCCTACGCCACAACGAAGAGCGACTCGCATCGCGCGGCATCTGCCCCTTCCACCACGCCTCGGCGCTGGATTCGGAGCCCCCCGCCATGCGCGATGGCGGCTGCGGCGCTTGAATAGCCCGCAGAAGTTGCCCAAGGGCCAACCACCGCCTAGCATGATCCGCAAAAGCTCGACCTGAGTTCATCACACCGCCCATCCGCGCAAGGAGGGGTCCATGTCTCTCGATCTGATGACCTACCAACCGCGAGGGGACAAGAGGAACTCGGACTTCTTCCATGAATACCTGCCGAAAATCTATCAGCACCGACAAGCCTCGGGAGTCACAGAGCAAGTCGGCCAGATGGCGGCCACCATCCTCGAGGTGGAACCCGAGGCGATCTTTGACACTTTGGTCGAACTCTATGTGATGACCCCGTATCGCCATACCGCAAACTATCTGGGGCCGACGCATCGGTTTTCCGTTCTTCACGCGCATCCGGTCTTTCCGGCGCTGGTCCTGATGGCCCCGCTCAGCGCCGGCCTCGAGGACTATATCTCGCGCCTCAATCGCATGTACCCGCTGGCACGGGCGACACCGCAGACCCACTATGCCGGCGAAGTCTGTTCCGCGCGCGACCTGAATGATCTGCGCAACACCCTCGAGGATCAGAACATCCGGTTCGACTATGTCGGCGACACGGAAAACCCCTTCTACACATTGGACTGGATGCTGTTCACCACCCCATCGGATTTCACCTGCCACCGGGCCGGCTATTCGGCGCTGGACTTCAAACACGCCGACAGTCTGGGCCTGGGCGACCGGCTGATCCTGAGCGCGGTCGAGCAGGACCGCTTGACAAGGGCCGCCGAGTTAGGCGCGGACAGCGGGATCGCACCGCTGATGCTGGGCCTGGACCATCTGGCCACGCGGGTGCTTGCCGGCGAACGCGAGGATCCGATCCTCGAGTTTCTGACCATGGTGCCCTAGTATCTCTGGGGCGCCTACAACATCGCCGCGATGAATTCGTCGACCAATGTCAACCGACACCCCGGCGTGGACGACGACAAGAAATCCCCGGCCAACGTCTTTACCGCGAACAACACCCCGTCCTTCGTGAACTCGTTTGCCAAGCTGCCGATACCCACCGAGGATGTCGTGCGCAATTTCGGCCGGCGTCTGCACCACATGGCGGTCGAGATACGCGACGGCGACCATGCCGGCGGCGAAAAGAACGTATATTTCGTGGTCGACACCTTGAAGGAAAAAGGCGTTCCGTTTCTCGCCCATGTTTTAGGGGAATGCAAAGACGACCCGAACCTCAAGCAGATCTTCTCGAAACTCTCGAAACATACGCTGCTGATCACCGAGTATATCGAGCGGTGCCACCACTATGAGGGCTTTTTTGCCAAGGACAACGTCGCCGCCCTGACCGCCGCCGCGGGTCAGGACGAACAGCACCGGCACGGAAACGTCTTCGATTTAAAAAAGTCTGCGGAATTCCGCAGCCGATGCCTTCAGGAGAGAATGCCGAACCTTATGATGGCCCGATCATGAAACAGGTGACGTTGCGCGCCTTGAGGCGACGACAGGCCAGATCGGCCTGCTCGCGGGTCATGCCCTGGAATGTGGCCTCGAAGCCCTTGGAGCTCTGGTTCACTTTACGCAACGAGCCTTCCAGCGTGGTCATTTCCGACAGCGCCGTCTTCAGCAGCACCTTTTCGGCCTCGTACCGCGTTGCGAAGCGGCCCACATTGACGCCCCACAGATGGCCGCCCGAGGTGGACAGCCGCGTGACGATTTCCTGCTCGGGTTCGGCCTCGGCCGGTTCGGTCGAGGCCAGCACCAGGTTGTCGGGCCGCAGGGCCGGGCGCGTGTCGGCGGTTTCGACCGGCGGGGCCGTGGGCGTGGTCTGGGCGGCGACGATTGCCTGGGCGATGCTGTCCTGGATGCGGGGCGCGTTCTTGGCGGCTGTTTCGGCAACTACGCTCGCGACTTGAACCGCGACCCCGGCCCCCGGACGCATGACCGGGCGCAAACTCTGTTGCGGCGCACCGATCGCGCGCGCCACCTGGGTGCCGCCTAGACCTGCGTTCCCGGCATAGGCCGGACGGGACGGCTTGCGGATCGGGGCACGGGACGGGGCGCGGCGGAACCCAAGGTCCAGCAACTCGGCCACCTTGGCGTTGCGCCAGGCGCTGGACTTGCCGCCGAACACCGTGGCGATGATGCGTTCGTTTCCGCGCTTGGCCGAAGCCACCAGGTTGAACCCGGCCGCGCGCGTATAGCCTGTCTTGATGCCGTCAGCGCCCTTGTACGCGGCCAGCAGGCGGCGATTCGTGTTAGGAACCGTCTTGATGCCTGCATAGGTCGATTGGCGTGAGAACAGGTTGTAGTATTCGGGATAGTCGTAGAGGAGATGCCGGCCCAGCGTGGTCATGTCACGGGCGGTGGACAAGTGGCCCGACTCCGTCAGACCATGCGCATTCTTGAAGGTGGTGCGGGTCATACCCATGGCTTTGGCCGTACGGGTCATGCGGCGCGCAAAGGCCGCTTCGGACCCGCTGAGCGCGATGCCGATGGCGGTTGCCGCATCATTGGCCGATTTCACCGCCGCGGCCCGGATCAGATAGCGGAACGCAATCTTCTGCCCGGCGCGGAGCCCAAGTTTCGACGGCGGTTCGGCCGCCGCATGATTGGTGATCGTCACGGGGGTGTCCAGGGTGATCTCGCCGTTCCGAACGGCCTCGAACGCGATATACAGCGTCATCATCTTGGTCAGCGACGCAGGGTGGAGGCGGGTATCGGCGTTGCGCGAATGCAGAACCTCTCCGGTGCGCGCATCGATCACCATCGCCGCGTAAGGCGCGGCCAGCGCCTGAGTCGCTGCTACTGCAGCGATCCAAATCACCGCAATGAGGAACAAGCCCGCCCGGGCCGGAATCATCCGCCGAATCTGCACGATCTTTGCCTCTGTCTGCCTCGCGCCGCCGGATTTTTCCGGTCGGCATTTTTGTTGATTGTCTTAACGATAGCACAGGCCCCCAACGAAATAAACCGAAAGCTGTCCGAATCCGTCGTCCCTCGGGCTCCGTTTCACCGCTAGATCTTGGGCACCCGATCGCGCGGGCCACCACGGAGGCCAAAGCGGCAAAATAAAGGCCAGGGAGCGGTCAAGTAATCATCCGGTGCGCCCTATCGGACACAGGTCACGTGAAACGGTCGATCAGCGCCGGAAGGTGGCCCAGATGCTCGATCTCAAGAAACCGGGGGTGGCCGGATGGGATCTCGGCCCGCTCAATGTCCCAGACCAGCCCATGTGGAACATGCACACCCCAGGCACCAGTCTGAATCGGGGCAACGACATCCGATCTGATCGAGTTGCCCACCATCATCACCCGGTCCGGCGCATGACCGAGACGCTGGAATATGGCGCGATAGGTTTCGGGGTCCTTCTCAGACACGATCTCGACCTCGTCGAACAGATCGCCCAGCCCCGACTGAGCCAGCTTGCGCTCCTGGTCGATCAGATCTCCCTTGGTGATCAGCGCGATGGCATGCGTTTCGGCCGCGGCCTCGACCGCCGTGCGGGCGTGCGGCAGAAGCTCGATCGGATGGGCCAGCATCTCTTGCCCCGCCGCGATCAACTCGCGGATGACGCGGGCCGGAATCCGATCATCGGTGACGTCCAGCGCGGTCTCGATCATCGACAAGACGAAACCCTTAATGCCGTAGCCATAGTGCCGGATGTTGCGCCTTTCGGCCGCCAGAAGGCGCTCCATCAGGTGGTTATGATCGGCATGGTCGGCCAGCAGCTCGGCAAAGCGGGCCTGGGTCAACCGAAAGAACCGCTCGTTTTGCCAGAGCGTGTCGTCAGCATCGAAGGCGATGAGGGTCAGGTCTTCATGCATTCCGATTCCGCCGGTTGCTCTTTCCTCTGGGCGCGCTGACGTTATATAAGCCCTGAAACGACCCGAAATGTGAATCGGAAAATCTCGGTACAATGCTGACTGCCCGTTGGATGATGGCTGGCAAATCGGAGGACGATGGCGACACGTCCATCCTTGTCCAGACCAAGCCCAAGACCAAGCGCCCGCCGCTGTACAAGGTGCTGCTGCTGAACGACGACTACACGCCCATGGAATTCGTGGTGCATGTGCTCGAGCGGTTCTTCGGCATGTCGCACGCGCAGGCGTTCGAGATCATGCTGACCGTTCACAAGAAGGGCGTGGCTGTGGTGGGCGTATTCAGCCATGAGATCGCCGAAACCAAGGTGGGGCAGGTGATGGATTTCGCCCGCCGCCACCAACACCCTCTGCAATGCACCATGGAGAGAGAGGAGTAGGGCCGCGTGCCTCGGTCCCACAGCCCATGTCCACTCGTCTTCACCTTGCCCTGCAACAGGGCCTGACCCTGCCCGAGCCGGTTTCGGTGATCGGCCCGACACCGGAGCATGACCTTTCAATGCTGCCAGGCGGCACGCAGGTCGTCCAACCGTTCAAACCGTTTTACGACCATTTTCAGGCGCAGGGATTCGACGCCACGCCCCGGGCCGATGTGCCCTGCGGCAGCGTCATCCTGTTTCTGCCGCGCGCCAAGGCGCTTGCGAGGGGGATGATCCATCAGGCCAGCCAGCGCACCGGTGGTCCGATCGTAGTGGACGGCGCCAAGACCGACGGAATCGACAGCCTGCTGAAAGACATCCGCAAACGCGTGGCGGTCGAGGGACCGATTTCCAAGGCACATGGCAAGATCTTCTGGCTCCGGGCCAGTGCCGACACCTTTGCCGACTGGGCCGCGCCGCAGGAACAGAGAGCCGACGGATACCGGACCGCTCCGGGCGTGTTCTCGGCCGACGGGATCGACCCCGCCTCGGCCCTTCTGCGCAAGTCCCTGCCGGCCAAGCTGGGGGCTAAAGTGGCCGATCTGGGTGCGGGCTGGGGGTACCTGTCCGCAGGGGTTCTCGAACGCGCCTCGGTGACCACCCTGCATCTGGTCGAGGCCGACCACACCGCACTGAGCTGCGCCCGGGCCAACGTGAGTGATCCGCGCGCCCTGTTCCACTGGGCCGATGCGGTGACCTGGACCGCGCCCGAGCCGTTGGACACCGTGGTCATGAACCCGCCGTTCCACACCGCGCGCAGCGCTGACCCGTCGTTGGGTCAGGGCTTCATCGCGTCGGCAGCGCGCAACCTGACGCGCTCGGGCAGCCTGTGGATGGTGGCCAACCGCCATCTGCCCTACGAAACCACCCTGTCCGAGACCTTCGCGCGGGTCGAGGAACTGGCTGGAGACAACCGCTTCAAGGTGTTCCATGCCTCTCGCCCTCGGCGGTGAAGCCGTCTAACCTGCGCCGAGATTCTGGAGGAACCGCATGTCATTTTCCATAGCTGGCAAGACCGCCATCGTGACCGGAGGCGCAAACGGCATCGGGCTGGCGATCGGCCGCCATTTCGCCGACGCGGGCGCCAACGTGATGTTCGCCGACATCGACGAAAAAGGCCTGGCCGACGAATTGGGCGAACAGGTCGACGACGGCAACATCAGGTATTTTGCCGGAGACCTGCGTGAAAAACTGACCGTAGCCAACCTGCTGTCCGCCACGCTGGACGCGTTCGATCAGGTGGATATCCTGGTCAATGGCGCGCGGCAGGTGATCCCCTCGGACCCACTGGACCCCGAGGACGACTCGGTGCGCGCACTGCTGAACCAGAACCTGATGCCGACCCTGCGGCTGAGCCAGATGGTCGCCAACCGGATGATCAAACAGGCCGACGGCAGCGAAGACACCCAGATCGGCTCGATCATCAACCTGTCCTCGATCGCCGGGCGCCGTACGCATCCCGACCTGCTGGCCTATTCCGTGGCCAGCGCGGCGCTGGATCAGCTGACCCGGTCGCTGGCCGTGACCCTGGCGCCGCACCGCATCCGCGTGAATGCGATCGCGCTCGGCTCGGTCATGAGCGCCTCGTTGCAGACGACCCTGAAAGACAACCGCGACTTTCGCAAGGACATCGAAAAGCACACACCGCTGGCCCGCATCGCCGCCCCGACCGAACTGACCGACACGGCGCAATACCTGGCGTCCGAGGCTTCCGGCTTCATGACCGGCCAGATCCTGACAATCGACGGAGGCCGCACCCTGCTGGACCCGGTCGCCGCCCCAGCCCACTGAGCCCAATGTTCGATACCGAAAAAGCCACCGCCTCTGCCTGGTTCCGCAGCCTGCGCGATCAGATCGTCACCGCCTTCGAGGCGCTGGAGGACAGCCACGACACCGGCCCCTTCAGCGATGCCGAACCCGGCCGTTTCGAGGTCAAGGAAACCCGGCGCCAGTCCGAAGATGGGTCCGACGCGGGCGGCGGGCTGATGTCGGTCATGCGCGGCGGCCGCGTGTTCGAGAAGGTCGGCGTCAACGTCTCGACGGTCTACGGCACACTGGGCGAGCGGGCACAACAGGCGATGGCCGCGCGCAAGGGCATCCCTGGCATGGCCGACGACCCACGGTTCTGGGCCTCGGGTATCAGCCTTGTGGCGCATATGCAAAACCCGCATGTCCCGGCCGTTCACATGAACACCCGCATGTTCTGGACGCCTCATGCCTGGTGGTTCGGCGGCGGATCCGACCTGAACCCCTGCATCGAATACCCTGAGGACACGGCGCATTTCCACGCCACGCAGAAGGCGCATCTGGACCCGCACGGACCGGGGCACTATCCGCGCCTCAAGGAGTGGGCCGACGAGTATTTCTACATCCCGCACCGCAAGCGCGCACGGGGCGTCGGCGGGATCTTCATGGATGACTACTGCACCGGCGACTGGCAAGCGGATTTCGCGCTGACCCAGGACATCGGCCGGGCCTTCCTGCCGGCATTTCTGCCTCTGGTGGAAAAGCGGCGCGTGCAGCCCTTTACCGAGGCCGACAAGGATGTGCAGCTGGTACATCGCGGGCTGTATGCCGAATACAACCTGGTCTATGACCGGGGCACGAAATTCGGCCTGGAAACCGGTCATGACCCCGACGCCGTGCTGATGAGCTTGCCGCCGCTGGCCAAATGGGTCTGAGGTTCAGAACCCGAAATCCATGAAGTTGTCATAGCAGTAGTTCTGCGCGGACGAGGCCGACATGTTCTCGCCCACCCGGTTGACGGTGATCGAATATCCCGGCGTGGTGTCCGCGCCCGGCGGCGGCTTCAGCGAAAACTGGACCGTTCTGGCCCCTTTCTCGTAGGCTTTCCAGACATAGATCCGCTGCGCGCGCGGCACGCCGAGTTGGCGGATGGCATAGTCTCCGATGCCGCACCAGTAATTGACCGCTGCGGACGAGCCGATCGCCTTTACCTCGTAGATACTATCGCCGACAGGGCGGATCTCGGTGCGGTAGGTGGGGCGAACGCTGAGGCCAAAGCCCCGCGCCTGCGCCGCGAGCGGCGCCAGAAGAGACGTGCAAAGCAGAAAGAACACAAGGAAACGCGCCATCGGAAAACCTGTCAGCTGAAACTCGCTGACGTTCATGATAAGGCGCGGGCCCTTCGAGTAAAGCCACAGAGGCCCGCCCGCCGGTCGCCGGTGGGCACGGCAAGCCAGGCACCACCGCCACAGGGCGCGGAAACGATTGACCCGGGCGCACCGACGTCCATAGATGCTGGGCAGGCATATTCGACAGGACAGGACACCCGCCATGCTGCACGAAACACCGGGATTGCTCGACGCCATCCGAGCGCGCTTTGCCCATGTGGAAAGTTGTCCGTTTCAAGGTCCACGCATATTCTTCGAAAACGCGGGGGGGGCACTGACGCTGAAATCGGTGGTCGACACCTCGGCCCGGTTTGCGGCCATCCCGGACAATCAGGGGCGGGACAACGTGGCCAGCCACGCCCTGGTCGACATCATCAACCGTGCCAAGGCCGATCTGGCGGTGTTCATGAACGCCTCCTCGGGACAATTCTTCGTTGGCGAAAGCGGCACCGAGCTTTTGTTCCGCATGATCCGTACGGCCTGCGTGAACGCGCCCAAGGGGGCAAAGGTGATCGGCAGCAGCATTGAACACCCGGCCAGCCGCAGCGCCGCGCGCCGCTGGGCCGGAATCGCCGGGCTCGATTATGTGAATGTGCCCCATGACGATGCGACCGGCCTGGTCACGGCGGCCGACTATACCGCGCGCATGTCGCCGGATGTGGCCGTAGCCACGATCCTACATGCCTCTCCGGTGACCGGCATGGGAATGGACGTGGCCGCCATCGCCCGCGCGATCCGGTCGGTCTCGCCAGACTGTTTCATCATCGTGGACGGCATCCAGCACGCCGCGCACGGGCAGCTGGACATCGACGGCTATGGCGTCGATGGCTATGCGATTTCCCCCTACAAGGTGTTTTCGCGGCACGGTTATGGCGTCGCCTGGATTTCGGACCGGCTGACCACCCTGTCCCATGACCAGCTGATCGACGCCCCCAAGGCGGGCTGGGAATTCGGCACCCGCGACACAGGCGCCTATGCGACAATGTCCGACGTGGTCGACTATTTCGACTGGCTGGGCGGGCAGGTATCAGATGCCACCGACCGGCGCGCCCGGATCGAGGCCGCCGGGCGCGCGATCCACAGCTATGAAACGCATCTGACCAATGCGATGATCAACGGCACCGGCAACCTGCCCGGTCTGCGGGACATGGACCATGTCACGATCCTTGCCGGTGCTGAGAACCCGGCACGCGAAGGGCTGGTCTCGATCGTGGTGCGCGACATGTCTTCGGCCGAGGCGGTCTCGCGACTGAACGCGCAAGGCATCCGCACCCACACGCGCAAGGACGACCACTACAGCGGCAACATCCTGCGTCCGCTGGGCCTGCCGGACTGCATCCGGGTTTCGCTGTGCCACTACAACTCCGAGCATGAGGTGACACAGTTTCTGGCGGCGATGCAGGACATGAAGCCCTGACCCAATGGATCGGCCGAGATTTTCGGCTGTCCCCCCTTGCGCCGGAGCGCAGGCTTGGCTAAATCCCGCGTCACGGGTGATTAGCTCAGTTGGTAGAGCGCTTCGTTTACACCGAAGATGTCGGGAGTTCGAGTCTCTCATCACCCACCATCCTTTCATCGCACTGCATAAAGGTCTTACGAGACGAACACTTACTGCTGTGCTGCATGTGAAACTGTGTCCGCTGCGCCTCCTCTGCACTTAGACAGAAAAGATGTCTCCAACACAGGAGATATGGGCCATGGCAACAAATGTAAAACGGCCTACTGCATCACAGCGGCACATTGAGGCCTGGTTCAAGGACGGCATAACATGGGATCGATATGGTCAATTGGAGTTGGACCACATTACCCCTCTCTCAGCTGCAGGGTCTTTGGAACACCTCGTCGAACTTTGCCACTACAGCAACCTGCAACCTCTTTGGAAGCGGGACAACCTAGCAAAGGGCGGGGCGTAAGCCTCGCCCCTGCGAGTGGGCATCTATCTTCTTTGGGTTTAGCCGGTTTCAAGAGTGGCATAGTCCGCTCTGATAGCGTGTTCCGGTTAGCAAGACCAAGCCGACATTCCCTGAGTTTTGGCCGAACTTCCGCTATGCGGACTTTTCTGCCAGTTGGCGGTAATGCTCAAATGGCTGCTGTTTGCAGTTCGCGGCTCTGGCGGTCGTAGCTTAGTCGGGATGTTGCCACTGATAGGCCTAGGTCAATAGATTTGCTTCGTAATAACAACAAAGATCTGAAAGATTTCTTCACGTCTCTGGACCAGTTCTGTTCACGTCGATCTGTGATCGGAAAGCTCGAAGGCTGAGTCCCACGGCTTCTCGGAATGCGCGTGAGAAGTTCGAGCAATCGGAGTAACCGAGCGCGCCGGCTATTTCGTCTACGGTGTCGCCGCTCGTTCGCAAACGGTCCTTGGCGTAAGCAATCTTCGCCCGGCGTAGTTCATCCGACACGCTGGTTCTTTCCTTGGCAAGACGTCGAGCCAAAGTTGCTCGGCTCATTGACACGAGGGTTGCCGCGTCATTGGCGCTGAGACCTCCCTGGCCGATCTTATGCGCGATTACAGCTCGGAAATCGGCGAGGAAGCGGCTCACGTCGTTTGTTTGATCGCATGTCCCAACTGAGTTTCCCAAGACTTTGTGATCGACAGAATGGACAAGCCATTTGGCGGGAAACTTCAATCGGAAGCCCATCTCATCGCCCTTGAGCCGTTTGAATTTCGAAAAACTGGCAGGAAGTACGTCTGGATTACAGAGAACAATGGTCATTTCGCCGGAGTCGAACCGGTCGCCCACGGCACGCCTGAGAATTCCCAGGCTGAGGCCCACCATGAAGCCATCGTTCTGTGCCGGCAAAATTGTTGGGCGAAAAAGACGAGTTTCACCGTAAATTGCCTGATCTCCTCTGATTTCCAGATATGTCGTCACCGAGCTTGTAACCTCGTTCGCTCGGCTGACAAAGGTCGAGAGAAAATCGGCCAACGAGCCCCCAACAGAGAGCGCATATTCGATCATTGGCCAGCCTCTTGGGTCCAGACGCGAGCCGACAGAAGCGCAGAAAGTCAAATCTTCCACCGCCTCAGCACAAGCCTCGAGAAACTGGTGGACCACCATTATGTGCACGGCCTCGTCGCCGCGCAACACTGCGTCTTCGGTCAGGCCAACTCTCTCGAGCACGATTTCTGGGTCGACTCCGCGTTCGCTAAGCGCAGCAATCAAGGGGCGCAACAAGCTCAGCTTCGCGAGCGGAAGACGTTTGGTCATGTCGACTCCTGTGCCAACCGGCCCTCGAACGATGCGGCATCTGTCGGTCAGTTCAAGGCGCTGGAAACAAAATAACGCTTTCACGTGTCATTTTGGCGCAAAAATCCTTGGCGCCGACTCCAAATGACACGCCAGCTGTTTCAGCGTCTGACATATTTAAAAAAAATAGGTGTGATGCTCACACGACGTGGCCAGTGGGACAGGCATTATGCTGACCCTGTGCGAGTTACGCTTGGCAAGGGCCAAAAAAGGAAAGGAAAAGAAAATGGGATTCTTGAGAAGTACTGTTCTTGCTGCATCAATGATGATGCTGACGGTATCGCTTGTAGCTGCTGAAGAAAGCCAAACGGCGCACATCCTGATTAAGAATGTCAGGATCTTCGATGGGCACAGCGAAACGGTGTCGGAAGCCCAGGATGTGCTCGTTGAAGGCAATCTGATTAAACAAATCGGCAACGGCTTGACGGCTGGGGACAAAGCGATCGTGATCGATGGCACTGGTCGCACAATGACCCCTGGGTTCATCGATATGCACCAGCACCTGATGTTGGGCGGACCATCCGGATTGTTTTCGACGGGTGAAGATATCGATTTCGCCACTGCCGGAGCCATCGCTGCCCAGAACATGTATGCCCACCTTTTGATGAAAGGCATCACGACCGTGAGAGATATCGGTGGTAATTCCCTCGGGCTTGCCAAGGGTGTGAGAATGGGCTGGATGACAGGTCCACGGATTTATTCAGCGGGTCCGCCGATCGGGCCTCTTGGTGGCCATGGCGATGTCGGCGGTTGGAACCAGCACCTCGGTCCGGATGAATCAGTTTTGATGGGCAACCTCGCGACGACAAGCACGGTTGATGAAGTCATCAAGCAAGCGCGTTGGAACTTTCGAAAGGGCGCAGCTTTCCTGAAAGTTATGCCAGGTGGCGGCGTATCAACAGAGTTTGACCCTCTTGAAGTCATCAGTCTTACGTTGGACGAGATGAAAGCGGCCGTTGCCATCGCCGAAGACAACAAAACCTACGTCGCTGCCCATGCCTACCGTGATGACGCTGTCAACCGCGCGATTGATGCGGGTGTTAAAGTCATAGAGCATAACTTTCTGGTTTCGGAAGAAACGATAAAACGGATGGCGGAAGAAGATATTATCCTTTCACTACAGGGCTATATGGCAGGAGTTGCCTTTGCAAACCCGGAAAGCGTTCCGTGGTACACCCCTGAGCAGATCCGCAAGGCCAAGTCGGTTCATACCGGTACCCTGCAAATGGTGAAATGGGCGCGCGAGCATGATGTCTTCATCGTCAGCGGTTCCGACATGTTCGCCGAGCAGTGGCCCATCACGAAGAAAAACATCACCATCGAGGTGGAGTTGTTCGAGTTCACTCCGATTGAGGCGCTGCGCCATGCTACGGGAAATGCAGGCATCGTCCTTGAAATGTCCGGACCCGCCAGAAACCCATATCGCGAAGGACCTTTGGGCGTAATAAAAGAGGGCGCTTACGCTGATATCCTGTTGTGG
The DNA here is from genome assembly GCF_059612945.1 of Ruegeria sp. BHSC276. NCBI lineage: Bacteria > Pseudomonadati > Pseudomonadota > Alphaproteobacteria > Rhodobacterales > Roseobacteraceae > Ruegeria > Ruegeria sp. BHSC276. The sequence goes on from NZ_JBXWRP010000015.1 coordinate 12,510, forward strand.
AGCGACGATCCGACGAAGGACATCAAAATTATTGAAGATGAGGATAAGTTGCAGCTCATTATGAAAGACGGTGAATTGTACAAAAACACCACTGTGCCACACTCTGATCCAACCTACCGGCCAGCCCCTGAAATGCGAGTAAAGCCAAGTGATGCGGGAAGAGGTCGAACTGCGCTATAATATTCCAATTCTTACTCAGGGTGCGAGTGTACCCTGAGTATTCAAAATGGATGTCCGCTTTCCGCGCACAGCGACCAGTGCTGCATTAAAAACCAAGGTCTGGATAGGGCTCGGTGCAGTCGTTGCTTGAATTCAACTTAAAGTCTGCTCTGCGGGCGATACAGACTTAGAATGTCTCTGTCGCTACGCGTTATGTGTGCACCTTAGAAAGGTTGAGCAGACTTTACATCACAGTGAAGGATTTTGCGACGGGCAGGTCTAATCTTTGGGTAGCGGAGGGACGCGCTTTCAGCGCCATGTCGCATATGAAAGCCGCGCTGAGGGCGGTGCGAGGGTATTGTAATATATGTTGGATTTTGGTTGCGGGGAGAGGATTTGAACCTCTGACCTTCAGGTTATGAGCCTGACGAGCTACCTGGCTGCTCCACCCCGCGCCATTTTTTTGGCGTTCGGCCTGCAGAGATTTT
>NZ_JBXWRP010000016.1:0-1729 GCF_059612945.1 Ruegeria sp. BHSC276
TTGGTTGCGGGGAGAGGATTTGAACCTCTGACCTTCAGGTTATGAGCCTGACGAGCTACCTGGCTGCTCCACCCCGCGCCATTTTTTTGGCGTTCGGCCTGCAGAGATTTTTTGAGGCCGTTTTTTGATTTTTTGATCGTTTAGAGAGTTTGGGGATTTTTCTAGGTTTGGCGGTGACCTACTCTCCCGGGGCTTGAGCCCAAGTACCATTGGCGCTGCAGCACTTAACTTCCGGGTTCGGGATGGGACCGGGTGTTTTGCTTGCGCTATGACCACCAAACCGAGGAAAATCCCCACGTCGACTTTCTTGCGAGCAAGAAAGCGACGGGTGGCAGACAGCGTCTTTTGCTTGCAAAAGGCGCGTTGCCACTCGGTTGTATAATCAATCAATATCGCGGCTTGGTGCTGCGAGGCTATCCATTGTCAAGGTCGGTGTATGCTTTTGGTTTGATTTGTCTTTCTGTTACTGGATCAAATCAAGCCTATCGGGCGATTAGTACCGGTCAACTGAACGCATTGCTGCGCTTACATCTCCGGCCTATTGACGTGGTGGTCTTCCACGGCCCTCAGGGAGACCTTGTTTTGAGGGGGGCTTCCCGCTTAGATGCCTTCAGCGGTTATCCTGTCCGATCATAGCTACCCTGCACTGCCGTTGGCACGACAACAGGTCCACCAGTGGATCGTTCACCCCGGTCCTCTCGTACTAGGGGCAACTCCTCTCAAGTCTCCTACACCCACGGCAGATAGGGACCGAACTGTCTCACGACGTTCTAAACCCAGCTCACGTACCTCTTTAAACGGCGAACAGCCGTACCCTTGGGACCTGCTCCAGCCCCAGGATGAGATGAGCCGACATCGAGGTGCCAAACACTGCCGTCGATATGGACTCTTGGGCAGTATCAGCCTGTTATCCCCGGCGTACCTTTTATCCGTTGAGCGATGGCCCTTCCACTCGGGACCACCGGATCACTATGGCCGTCTTTCGACTCTGCTCGACTTGTCAGTCTCGCAGTCAGGCTGGCTTCTGCCATTGCACTCAACGAGCGATTTCCGACCGCTCTGAGCCAACCTTCGCGCGCCTCCGTTACGCTTTAGGAGGCGACCGCCCCAGTCAAACTACCCGCCACGCAGGGTCCCGGATCCGGATGACGGACCGCGGTTAGACATCAAGAATGCAAAGGGTGGTATCTCAAGGGAGGCTCCACAGGAACTGGCGTCCCTGCTTCGAAGCCTACCACCTATCCTGCACATTGCAGTCCTGATGCCAGTGCGAAGCTGTAGTAAAGGTGCACGGGGTCTTTCCGTCTAACCGCGGGAAGCCTGCATCTTGACAGGCAATTCAATTTCGCTGAGTCGATGTTGGAGACAGCGGGGAAGTCGTTACGCCATTCGTGCAGGTCGGAACTTACCCGACAAGGAATTTCGCTACCTTAGGACCGTTATAGTTACGGCCGCCGTTTACCTGGGCTTCAATTCAAGGCTCTCACCTCTCCTTTTAACCTTCAGGCACCGGGCAGGCGTCAGACCCTATACGTCGTCTTGCGACTTCGCAGAGCCCTGTGTTTTTAATAAACAGTCGCCACCCCCTGGTTTGTGCCCCCAGCCCCTAGTTGCCTAGGAACCGGGCCTCCTTCTCGCGAACTTACGGAGGTATTTTGCCGAGTTCCTTCAACATCGTTCTCTCAAGCGCCTTGGTATGCTCTACCAGTCCACCTGTGTCGGTTTAGGG
>NZ_JBXWRP010000017.1:0-1202 GCF_059612945.1 Ruegeria sp. BHSC276
GCCGTCTCCTTTCATCTGCGTGATCTCATAGAGGGGCTCGTACTGCATGCGCCGTTGCGCATAAGCTTCGGTAAGCGGCTCGCCTGAGAGCGTGATGTCGTCGAACATCAGCCCGTTCGAAAGGTTGCCGCCATGGGGGATGGCTAGCATACGCCCGCCGGTGGCAGCCTCGTAATCCGCCATCCAGTCCCAGAGCACCTCGGGATCATCCGTATCATATGAACTGATCGGTACTTTTTGGTCGGCTAGATACTTGCCGTCCCGGTAGATTATGTTTCGGTGCATATTCGAACCGTTGGGCTGCGACGTCCACTCGAACCCGATGAATGCAGTGAAGGCACCAGGGTTGTTGTGCCGTTCTGCGGCATCGGTCGCAACCTCCCACATCGTCTGACCAAAGGGCGTCCCAGCGAGCGGGTCCTCCCCGGCGAACGTTGCCTGCATCCAGAATTCGTAGGACGCGATCATCGACTCTTCGGTGCCCGGTGCGGCAATCTCGGCCAGTTGCGCGCCCCACTCCGTGTCGGTTAGCACCGGGTCTTCCGCCGCCAACGCAGCGGGAATGCCGAGGTTCTCCGCGTGGTCAGTGACAACAAGCCAATCTAGCGGCCGCCGAAGCCGTGCCGGAATACCGTTCGAAGAAATCACTTCCTCGCCCTTGGCAAAACGGAACGCGTCATCTGGTGTCGTTGTGGCACCCACAAGGCCAGCATCCGCCGAGAACGAGGTATGTAAATGTGTATCTCCGAAGAAAACCTGGTTTGGAAAGTCCTCTTGCAGATAAGGCGAGTACTCGACATCCATGCCAGGTCGCACACCGGGAAGTTCTTGCGCGAGGGCGGGGAGCGGCACGAGAATGGGGCAAAGTACGAACGCGATGCGGTAGCTCCGTCTTTCCATGGTTGTCTCTCCGTTCTGATGGCATCAATATCTTCAGTGGGTACCGATTCCGCGGCGTGTAGCTATGACGCTAGCAGACAGTAGGACACACGAATGCCGGTGGCAGTCATTCCGGAGGATTGATTTGTGGGAGTATCGGGCAAGGCGAGAGTACAGGAGGTCACGACGGCCGGCTGGATTTCGCTTCTCCCCAAGGAGGATCGCGCCCGAATCCTGACGCGTTGCGTGGAGAAGAAGGTCGACCGAGGCGTCGTGCTCTATCGGCTGGGGGATGCGCCCGATGGGCTGTATCATCTTCGCTC
>NZ_JBXWRP010000018.1:0-1130 GCF_059612945.1 Ruegeria sp. BHSC276
CCTTCGCGGATGGCGAAACGCAGGCCGTCTTCCATCGCGATCGGAGCGATCAGTTCGACGGTGAAGCCGACGTTGTCGCCCGGCATGACCATCTCAGTGCCTTCCTTCAGCTGAACCGTGCCGGTCACGTCAGTCGTACGGAAGTAGAACTGCGGACGGTAGTTCGCGAAGAACGGGGTGTGACGGCCGCCCTCTTCCTTGGTCAGGATGTAGGCTTCGGCTTCGAACTTGGTGTGCGGGGTCACCGAACCCGGCTTGGCCAGAACCTGGCCACGCTCGACGCCGTCACGGTCGATGCCGCGCAGCAGCGCGCCGATGTTGTCGCCGGCTTCGCCGCGGTCCAGCAGCTTGCGGAACATCTCGACACCGGTGCAGGTGGTCTTCTGCGTGTCGCGGATGCCGACGATCTCGATTTCGTCGCCGACGTTGATCACGCCACGCTCCACGCGGCCGGTCACAACGGTGCCGCGGCCCGAGATCGAGAACACGTCTTCGATCGGCATCAGGAACGGCTGGTCAACGGCGCGCTCGGGCGTGTCGATGTACTCGTCAACGGCCGCCATCAGCTCGCGGATCTTGTTCTCGCCGATCTCCGGGTCGCGGCCTTCCATCGCGGCCAGAGCCGAACCCGCGATGATCGGAATGTCGTCGCCAGGATATTCGTAGCTGGACAGCAGTTCGCGGACTTCCATCTCAACCAGTTCCAGCAGCTCTTCGTCGTCAACCTGGTCAACCTTGTTCAGGAACACGACCATCTTCGGGATGCCAACCTGACGGCCCAGCAGGATGTGCTCGCGGGTCTGCGGCATCGGGCCGTCAGCTGCGTTCACAACCAGGATCGCGCCGTCCATCTGCGCCGCACCGGTGATCATGTTCTTGACGTAGTCGGCGTGGCCGGGGCAGTCGACGTGCGCATAGTGGCGGTTGTCGGTCTCGTATTCCACGTGGGCGGTCGAGATGGTGATGCCGCGCGCCTTCTCTTCCGGCGCGCCGTCAATCTGGTCATACGCCTTGAAGTCGCCGAAATACTTGGTGATCGCTGCGGTCAGCGTCGTCTTGCCGTGGTCAACGTGGCCAATCGTGCCGATGTTGACGTGCGGTTTTGTACGCTCAAACTTTTCCTTTGCCAT
>NZ_JBXWRP010000019.1:0-1105 GCF_059612945.1 Ruegeria sp. BHSC276
CTGATGTTCGACGACATCACGCTCTCAGGCGAGCCGCTTACCGAAGCTTATGCGCAACGGCGCATGCAGTACGAGCCCCTCTATGAGATCACGCAGATGAAAGGAGACGGCGAGACGCACCCCATGCTTTCGGTGGATGACGATTTCGCCGACTACGGCACGTGGGACAAGGGCAGCTTCGGCCCCGACCCCAAGACGCCTGACATGCTGCCAAAGGAGTACGCCCGGTCTGCCTGGATACGCGGCCTCGCGTACGAGACCGAACTCGGCACCAACCCTTTCAAGTTCGGTGTTGTGGGCTCGACCGACGCTCATACCGGTCTTTCGACGGCCGCAGAGAACAACTTCTTTGGCAAGGTCGCTCTGGTCGAGCCAACAGGCGATCCGATCCGCTACGAAGAGACCATCACCGGACGGGCGACCGCAGACCCCTCAGATGACCTGACCCATGCGGATGCACTCGCATCTGGCCTTGCCGCTGTCTGGGCGCGGGAGAACACGCGCGAAGCGCTGTTTGATGCCATGGAGCGTAAAGAGGTCTATGCCACCACAGGGACACGCCTGAGGGTGCGCGTCTTCGGCGGGTGGGACTTTACGACCGAAGACATGAACCGATCAGACTTCGCGGCCTACGGTTACGAAACCGGGGTCCCGATGGGCGGTGATCTAAGTGCCGCGCCAGAGGGGGCCGCACCTACGTTTCTCATCCGAGCGATGCGTGACCCCGACGGCGCGAACCTCGACCGCATCCAGATCGTCAAGGGTTGGACAACGGCAGACGGACCACAGGAACGCGTCTACGACGTCGCCTGGTCCGACGATCGCGTTCCGGACGCTGACGGAAAGCTGCCGCCCGTGGGAGACACGGTGGATGCAGAGACGGCTACCTACACCAACGCGATCGGGGCGGCGGCACTCGGAGCCTTCTGGCAGGACCCCGAGTTCGACCCAACGCAGCGCGCATTCTACTACGCCCGCGTGATAGAAATCCCGACGCCACGCTGGACGACCTACGACAGCGTCTTTTTCGGCATCCCTCTTCCCGACTATATCGACGCAGGCCAACAGGAGCGCGCCTACACCTCGCCAATCTGGTATTCGCCAT